>NZ_BOOU01000039.1 GCF_016863395.1 Sphaerisporangium rufum
TTTTCCTCATTTCCGGGAGTCGGTGTTTCGTCCTTACACCAACAACTCTCCGGCATTCACCGGCCCCGGAACAGAGAAAACGGCGGCAGCAAGCTGCACGCGGATGACCGCTTCCTGCCACGTCCGGCGATGCTGGACCGTCCTGCCCGTCAGCGCGCCGCCCATGACCGCTCTGAGCGGCCAGCCCTGGCGGGCGTTACCAAGTCACCGCAGGTCAGGGTGGTTCGGGGGCGGCGTGGGCTTCCTGGGGGTAGGCGCCCTGGGCGCAGGCGGTGGCGTGGGTGAGGAAGAGCGTCCGCTCGTGGTCGTTGCGGGTGAGTGACGCCGCGCGTTCGAACTCGGCCCGCGCCTCGTCGTACCGGCCGAGCCGGGCGAGCAGGTCGCCGCGGACCGCGGGCAGCTGGGCGTAGCCGCGTAGTTCGGGGGCGGCGGCGCAGCGGTCGGCGATGGCCAGGCCGGCCGCCGGGCCGCGGGCCATGCCGACCGCGACCGCTCGGTTCAACTCCACCACCGGGGACGGCCGGACGTGCGCCAGCACCTCGTACAGCAGCACGATGCGCTCCCAGTCGGTGTCCGCCCAGGACGCGGCCCGGGCGTGGCAGGCGGCGATGGCGGCCTGCAGCGTGTACGGGCCGACCGCATCGCCGATCTCCTCGGCCCGGTCCAGCGCGGCCAGCCCCCGCCGGATGAGCAGCCGGTCCCATCGCCGGCGGTCCTGGCGGGCCAGCGGCACCGGCTCGCCGGCCGGGCCGGTGCGGGCCCGGATCCGGGACGCCTGGATCTCCATCAGCGCGGCCAGCCCGTGGACCTCCGGCTCGCCGGGCAGCAGGGCGGCCAGGATCCGGCCGAGCCGCAGCGCCTCCTCGCACAGCTCGGGCCGGGCCCAGCCGGTGCCGGCGGTGGCCGCGTACCCCTCGTTGAAGATCAGGTAGATGACGCCGAGCACCGAGGAGAGCCGGCCGGGCAGTTCCCGCGGGGCCGGCATCTCGATGCGGACGCCGTGGCCGGCCAGCGCGCGCTTGGCGCGGACGATGCGCTGCGCGACCGTGGGTTCGGCGACCAGGAACGCCCTGGCTATCTCGCCGGTGGTCAGGCCGCCGAGCAGGCGGAGGGTCAGCGCCACCCGGGCGTCCTCGGCGAGCACCGGATGGCAGGTGGTGAAGATCAGCCGGAGCAGGTCGTCCCCGATGTGGTCGTCCAGCGCCGCGTCCAGGTCGGCCGCGGCGTCCGGCTCGCGCGTCTCGATGTCATGGCCGAGCTCGCGCAGCTTGCGCTCGTAGGTGGCCCGGCGGCGGACCAGGTCGACCGCCCGGTGCTTGGCGGTGGCCGTCAGCCAGGCGCCCGGCGGGTCGGGGACACCCGACCGCGGCCACTTCTCCAGTGCGATGACCAGCGCGTCCTGCGCCAGCTCCTCGGCCAGGCCGACGTCGCCGACGATGCGGGCGACCCCGGCGATGATCCGGGCCGACTCCAGCCGCCACACCGCCTCGATCTGGCGGTGCGCCTCCGCGCGTCCGGCGTCCGACGTCATCCGCCGATACAACCACCTGAACGCCCCGCCGGGCCACCGGGGGCCGGTGGTCCGGCGGGGCGCGCCGGCAAGGATGTGCCGGTCATGGCGTGCCGGCTAGGACGTGCGGGGCGGCACGTGCCGGTCAGGGGGTGCCGGGCGGCGGGCCGAAGTCTTCGGGGCCGAGGACGCGGACGACCTCCGACTCGCCCTCCCAGCCGGGCCACATGTCGTGGTGCAGCTTCATGAACCGCCTGGTCCACTCCACCGCCTCCTCCTTGGACCGGACCTGGTAGAGGGCGTAGCTGAGCACCTCCTTGGACTCGGTGAACGGGCCGTCGGTCACGCTCAGCTCGCCGCCGGCGACGGTGACCCGGGTGCGGGTGTCGCCGGCCGCCAGCCCGCCGTTGTCCAGCAACGCCCCGGCCGCGGTGGCCTCGCCGCCCAGGTTCATTATCGCTTCCATCAGCCCGGCCGGTGGCTCGCCGGCCTGCCGTGCCGTCTTCAGCAGCACCAGGTATCGCATCGGTACATCTCCTACTGTCGTGATCTTCTATGGGATGGGATGACGCCCCGGCTCACTCGCCGGCGCGCCGGTAGAGGTGGACGGCCAGCGCGGCCATCCAGGTCCAGGTGAGGATCACCGCGGCGGTGAACGGCAGCACGGTCGCCGGGCCGCCCGCCCCGGAGGCGATGCCCGCGAACGTGACGACGAACACCGCGCCGGTGATCCGGCTGAACGCGGCCCAGCCGCGGCGCCCCTCGGCGGCGAACCCGCGGGCCAGGGCGAACGCCGCGACCAGGAAGCAGATGAATCCCAGCCCGCCGCAGACCAGGTGCATGATGCCATGCCAGCTGACCGTGGCGACGCCTTCGGGGGTGCCGGCCGGGTAGCCCATCGCCGGGTCGGCCACCATGACCCCGCCGCCGAGCAGGCCGGCACCGTACGCCGCCATGAGCCGGGGGCCCCAGGTCCGGCCGCGGGCCGGGCGCCAGGCGCGCCGCAGGCCGGCGGCGAACGCCAGGACCATCAGCCCGGTCACCAGGAAGACGGTGATGTGGATCCACCCGTGCTCGCCGGCGCTGAGCAGGCTCCAGGAGTGCCGGGTGAGGTCGAATCCCTCGCTGGCCAGCGCCTGGCCGAGCGAGCCCAGCACGTACACCGGACCGGCCAGCACGCCGTACCCGAGCAGGGACCGGGTCAGGCTGGTGGCGGGGTCGCAGGCGCGGGCGGCGGGAGTGTCGATGGTGCGCTGGGTCATGATCCGGTCTCCTTCGCGGGAGGGCCGGCCAGTGGTTCGGCGGGCCCGTTCGCTTACGCCTCGAACGAGACGACCGGATCTCGACAGGGCTCCCGGATTCTTTTCAAGATTTTTCTCACGGGTCGGCCGGTCGGCCGGCGTCGCGGACCAGCATGGCCGGCGAAGGCGTCGATCACGCGGCACGGTGCCCTTGAGCAGGAAGCCGGCCGCCCGCTCCCGCGCAGCAGCAGCCCGGCGCACCACAGGATCGGTCCGAGGCTCAGGGAGGTGCCGCCGGCGAGCCGCCCAGGGAGCCAGGCGTCGCGGTGGGCGCGGGCCGGAGTCGGGTCAGGGACGCCCGGTCCGGTGGCGGTGTTCATGAACATGTCCGGCACTGTGGGCAGCGGGC
>NZ_BOOU01000040.1 GCF_016863395.1 Sphaerisporangium rufum
GGGGCATCGTCCGTTGGAGACGGGCGGTGTCACTTTCGGTGGAGGGCCGGCCGGTGGGCTCCGCGGCGGGAGCGGCCGGGGCGGACTGCGTCGGATTCATCGGATGGCGTACGCCCATCCGGTCTTCCGGAAAGTCCAGGTCATTCGATATGCGGCCGGTTCAAGAATTCAGCGCGACCGGCGGTTCATTCGGAAAATCAGTGAGAAGCGATTTTTTCGGCTGTGCGGGCGTCTTTTCAGTCCCAGGTGGTGCCGGGGGTGCGGGAGAAGGAGTCCCAGGTGGTGCCGGCTGTCCGGGAGTCCCAGGTGGTGCCCGCGGTCCGGGAGAACGAGTCCCAGGTGGTGCCGGCGGAGCGGAGGGCGGCGGCGGTGGCGTTCATTTCTTTTCCTCATTTCCGGGGAGCCGGTGTTTCGTCCTTACACCATTAACTTTCCGGCATTCACCGGCCCCGGAACAGAGAGAACGGCGGCAGCAAGCTGCACGCCGCTGACCGCTTGCTGCCATCCGCCGCGCCCCGGCATCGGCGAGACCCGGGCGGACCTCTGCCGGGCGCCCCCGGCTCCGCGACCACCGGAGGTCATCTCCGCAGGTCAGCGAGGTGAGCGACCGGTCCCGGCCACGGTTTCCAACTTTTCCTGGAGTTCGCGCGTCATAGGGGCATGAGATCTCGGACAGCCGTCGCGGCGCTTCTCCTGGCCGCCGTGATACCGATCGGCCCGCCCGCGACCGCCGGCACGACCGTCAAGACCGGTGCCGCCGGTACCGCGGCGACGATCGCGTACGCGAAGCTCGCGCCGGACTGGCAGCTGGTGCTGACCGACGGGAGAAAGGTGAACGTCCCGCAGGCGTTCGTCAAGGCGCCCGCCGACGCGGTCAACAGCGGATATCCGGTGCCGTTCGTGATCAGCGAGGACGGGCGGCATTTCTTCTACTACCGCAGATCCGACGGGCTGCTGGTCGAGCGGATGCTCGGCGGCGGGGAGCGGGTGGTGTCCCGGCGGATCACGGTGGACAACGTCGGCGAGGAGTGGCCGATGGTGTCGGCCGACGGGAGTTACGTCATCACCAGGACCTCGGCGCCGGGACTGGGGGTCTTCGTGGACCTGCGGACCGGCAAGACCGCTGGACCGCCGGAGAAGGACGACACCTGGGCCGTCGCGGGGTTCAGCCCGGACCAGCAGCGACTGCTGCTCGCCAAGGAACGCGAACTCGTCGTGTTCGACCGCGGGCTGCGGGCCCGCAAGCGGCTGAAGTCGTCGCTGGAACCGTGGGCGCTGGCGAACGACCACGTCACCGCGGCGGTACCGGTCTGCAAGAAGGACCGGTGCCGCGGGCTGCGCCTGCTCGACCTGCGCACCGGCCGGGCGACCGCCCCGGTGACCGTGCGGTTGCCGAGCGGGCGGTACATCGACGACCTGAACTTCGACCGGGCCGGCCGGGTGATCGTCCGGACGGCCACCCGGACGAAGATCACCTTCTACCGCGCGTCCGCGAAGACCGGCAAGGTGAAGAAGCTGCGCACGGTCACCAGGGTGAAGGGCCGGGT
Organism: Sphaerisporangium rufum; assembly: GCF_016863395.1. Taxonomy (GTDB): domain Bacteria; phylum Actinomycetota; class Actinomycetes; order Streptosporangiales; family Streptosporangiaceae; genus Sphaerisporangium; species Sphaerisporangium rufum. The sequence goes on from NZ_BOOU01000040.1 coordinate 1,548, forward strand.
GCTGCCCGGCGACGACCGGCTGTGAGGGCCGGCTGTCACGACCGGCTGAGCGGGCCGGCTAAGAGGCCCGGCTAAGCGGGCCGGTTAAGCGGGCCGGTTAAGCGGGCCGGACGGGCACCCGGCCCGTGGCCGGCTCAGGCCCCGGCGGCCGGGGGTGGGCCCGCCGGGTGAGGTCCCTGACCGGAGGACGCGGCGAACGGCCTCCGGTCAGGGGGCCGCGGTGATGAGGCTCTCGGCCGCGGCGGTGCGGGCGTACAGGACGAACCGGCCGGCCCGGTGCGTGCTGACCAGGCCCGCCTCGCGCAGCGCGGTGAGGTGCTGGGAGACGCCGGCCGCCGAGATGCCGGTGCGGCGTGCCAGCTCGGTGGTGGAGGCCGGCGCGGCCAGTTCGGCGAGCAGCAGGGTCCGGGACCGGCCGATGACGGCGGCGATCGCGTCGGTTCGCGGGGACGGCCGCTGCTCCCACAGCGTGCCGGTGCCGCGGGCGCGATAGGCGACCTGCGGGATCAGCGGCGGCCGTATCCAACTGAGGCTCTGTGAGGCGAACGCGGACGGGACCAGCAGCAGGCCGGGCCCGGGGGTCTCCCGGGTCATCTGGCACTGCTTGCGTACCAGGCGCAGCGTGTTGTCGTCCCAGCTCAGCGAGGAGTGCAGGTCGTCGAACAGGTGCCCGACCCCGCGTTCGGCCGCCTGGCGCGCCCGGTGGTACACGTCGGCGTCCAGCACCGCGCGGATCCGCGCCCAGTAAGGGGCGAGGGCGAGCTCCCAGTAGACCTCGATCTCCGCGATGAGCTTGGCCAGCCGGCCGGCCGGGTCGGCGGCCAGGGCGCGGCGGCGGGGGCTGCCGGGCAGCTTGGCCAGGTCGGCGCGGACATGCTCGGCCGGGGTCGCCCGGATCGCGGCCAGCTCCGCCTCGATGGCCGGGGCGGGGTCGTCCGGCGGCGGGGTGAGGAAGTCGGGGATGTAGCTGCCCGCCGGGACCAGCTCGGCCAGCCAGCCCGAGTACAGGCCGGCCGCGGCCACCCGGGGATGCACCTGGGCGGCCCAGGGGCGGTGCACCGGATGGGTGGTGGTGCCGCGCAGCAGCCGGTAGCTGGTGACGACCTCCCACATCGGAGAGACCGCGAACCGGGTGCGGGCCAGGTCGTCCGCCGAGAAGGCCAGTTCGGAGCGCACGGAAGGCCCTTCGATTCGGTCTGGACTTAATCAGTGGCCACGAGTTTACTTCCGAGCCGAAGATCCCGGCATGTTGTCCACCTTCAGCGGGCTGCCGCGCGCGGCCTGGGTCATCTTCGCCGGGACGGTGGTGAACCGGCTCGGCTACGTGGTGACCCCGTTCCTGGTCTTCTACCTGGCCTCCCGCGGGATCTCCACCGAGCAGACCCCGTACGTGCTCGGCGCGCTGGGCGCGGGCAACCTGGTCGGCCCGGTCGTCGGCGGGCTGCTCGCCGACCGGGTGGGGCGGCGTCCGACGATGCTGGCCGGCCTGGCGGGCACCGCGGTGGCCCAGGGTCTGCTGTTCGTCGCGCCGGGCGTGCTCACCCTGGCCCTGGCCGCCGCGTTCCTCAGCACGGCGGGTTCCCTAGTCGGCCCGGCCGCCGGGGCGCTGCTGACCGACGCGGTGCCGGCCGACCGGCGGCGGGCGGCGTTCGCACTGTTCCACTGGGCGGTGAACATCGGCACCGCGGCCGCCGGCATCCTCGGCGGCTATCTCGCCGGCCACGGCTACTGGCTGCTGTTCGCCCTGGACGCGGTGACCGCGCTGGCCTTCGCCGCCATCGCCGCCACGCTGCTGCCGGCCGGCCGCGGCCCGGCGGCCCGGCCGGACGGGCCGGCCGGTGGGTCCGGCTACCGGGTGGTGCTGGCCGACCCGCTGATGCGGGCGCTGCTCCCGCTGTTCGGCGTCGCACTGATCATCTACTCGTTCACCGAGGTGTGCCTGCCGCTGGCGATCCGCGACGACGGCCTGCCGCCCGCCACCTACGGGCTGATGGCCACGCTCAACGCGGTGCTGGTCGTGGTGTTGCAGCCGATCGCCACCCAGCTGCTGGCCCGGCGCCCGCAGATCCCGGTGTACGTGGCCGCCAGCGTGCTGATCTCCGCCGGCGTCGCGCTGACCGGGGTGGCGGATGGCGCCTGGGCCTACGCCGGCACCGTCGTTCTGTGGTCCGCCGGGGAGGCGATGGTCGGCGGCCTGCAGGGCGCGATGATCGCCGGGCTGGCCCCGGCGGACGCCCGCGGCCGTTACCAGGGGGCCTTCCAGTGGACCTGGGGCATCGCCCGCTTCCTCGCCCTGGGGGCCGGTACGGCCCTGTACGCGACGGCCGGCCCGGCGGTGGTCTGGTGGTTCAGCGCGATCGCCGGAACCGCGGCCGCCCTCGGCGTCGCCGCCCTCGGCCCGGCCATCGCCCGCCGTACCGCTCCGCCGGCGCCGGCTCCCGCCGCCACCCCGGCCACCGCTGACCGGTAGCCGCCGGCCGGGAGGTCAGCGGGGGCCGTCCCGGCCGGCGGCGGACCGCCGCGCGGGTGCGGCGGCGGCGTCGGCGGGGTCGGCGGCCATCCGGGCGGCGGTCAGCCGCCACAGGAGGGCCTGCAGCAGGGCGAGTCCCAGGGCGAAGGGCATCAGGGTCCACGCCCCGGCGTGCTGCGCGATGGTGCCGGCCACCCAGGGGAGCGCGCCGCCGCCGGCGACCGACACCGCGTTCAGCACGCCGATGGCCGTGGCGACCAGCCGGGGCTCGGTCAGCCGCGGCACCACCGCCATGGCGGTCGGGAACAGCGGCCCGAGGAAGAAGCCGAGCAGCACGAACCCGGCGTCCGCCACCGCGGTCACCGGGACCGCCCAGATCAGCGCCACGGCCGCGGTGACCCCGGCCAGGCAGACGAGGGTCATGCCGTTCAGCGTCAGGCCGGCGCGGGCCGCGATCGGGCTGATCAGGAACCGGCCCAGCGTGAGGCCGAGCCAGTAGCCGCTGATCACGTAGCCGGCGGCCAGGACCGGCTGGCCGTGCTCGGCGACCAGGTAGGTGAAGCCCCAGTTGCCGACGCTGAGCTCCAGGCCGACGTAGACGGTGAGGAACGCCGAGGCCAGCAGCACCGCGGGCGTGCGCAGCGCGCGGCCGAGCAGGCCGCCCCGCGCCGGTCCGGCGGCATCGGGCCGCCCGGTGTCCTTGCCCACGGTGTCCTTGCCCGCGGTGTCCTTGCCCGCGGTGTCCTTGCCCGCGGTGTCCTTGCCCGCGGTGTCCTTGCCCGCGGTGTCCTTGCCCGCGAGGCTCCGAGCCCCGGTGCCCTGAGCCTCGATGTCCTGGACCCTGGTGTCCTGAGCCGTGGTGTCCTGGGCCGTCACGCCGCCGGCGCGCGGATGGATCAGCAGGAAGCCCGCCAGCAGCGGCACGGCGAGCAGGGCGAGGATCAGCCACACCATCGGCCACGGCGCCCAGGTGAGCGTCCAGGCGGCCAGCGGCGGCCCGGCCAGCGCGCCGATGCCGAAGAAGGCGTGCAGGTGGTTGAGCAGCCTGGTCGCCGACGGAAGCCGGGTCAGGTACACGTTGAGCCCGGCCTCGAGGACGCCGACGCCGTATCCCGCCACCGCCTGGGCCGCCAGCAGCGCCGCGAACGGCGGGCGGGCCGCGGTGCAGAACGCGGCGAGCGCGAAGACACCGCAGCCGACGGCGAGGCTGCCCCGGACGCCGAGGCGGTGAACCATCGCACCGGTGGCGGAGCTGCCGAGCATGAACCCGGCGGAGATCGCGAAGAAGGTGAGGCCGATCGTCGCGTTGTCGACGCGGTAGTCGGCGATCTGCGCGGGCAGCAGCACGCCGGGCACCCCGGCGTTGATCCCTACCAGCACGAAGGTGATGTTGGCCAGCGTTACCGACGCGCGCCGCCGGCGGACAGAGACGTGCACGAAACCCCCGCTCGCTGTGCGCCGCGCCCGATATGCGGACGGCGCGCCGGTCATGGTAACAGCCGGGCAAAGCCGGCCGGCATCCGCTCGGTCCCCGAAAATTTCACGGCCCGCATTCGCCGATTGCGGTGGTCGGTCGGCGATGGCCAGGGATGACGCACATCAGCAGCCAAGATCACTGTCGCAATTTTCGGCGAATCTTTGACAGTTCCGGGACACGGGCGAACACTTGCGCCGTCGGCGGCCACCGCCGCCGGGATCGCCGGGCCGGGGCCGGCGATCCGGTCGCCGGAGATCTCACGACCGGCCGCCCTCCGCCGGCGGCCCGGCGCACGACACCGGCGCGCGGTGGCGGTCCCCCGGCCAGGCCGGCCCCTTCCCGAGGAGGTACCACGGATATGTACGACGTTCCTGTCCGAGGCCGCGCGGGCGGTCGCGCCCGGCCGGTGGTCCGGGTGCTGGCGGTGGTGGCGGCCGTGGTGACGGCGATGGTGCCGAGCGTGGCGCACGCGGCGGTCACCACCAACCAGACCGGCACCAACAACGGCTACTTCTTCTCGTTCTGGACCGACAGCCAGGGCACCGTGTCCATGGAGCTGGGCTCGGGCGGCAACTACAGCACCTCCTGGCGCAACACCGGCAACTTCGTGGCGGGCAAGGGCTGGAAGCCCGGCACCCGCCGCACGGTGACCTACTCGGGGAGCTTCAACCCCTCGGGCAACGCCTACCTGACCCTGTACGGCTGGACCCGCAGCCCGCTGGTGGAGTACTACATCGTCGACAACTGGGGGACCTACCGCCCCACCGGCACGTTCAAGGGCACCGTCACCTCCGACGGCGGCACCTACGACATCTACCAGACCACCCGGTACAACGCCCCGTCCATCGACGGCAACCAGACCTTCAACCAGTACTGGAGCGTCCGCCAGTCCAAGAAGACCGGCGGCACCATCACCGCCGGCAACCACTTCGACGCCTGGGCCCGGGCCGGCATGCCGCTGGGCAACCACGACTACCAGATCCTGGCCACCGAGGGCTACCAGAGCAGCGGCAACTCCAACATCACCGTCAACGGCACGTCCGACCCCACCCCCACTCCCACTCCCACTCCCACGCCGACGCCCACCCCGACGGCGACGCCGACCCCGACGCCCACCGGAGGGAACGGGAGCGGCGCCTGCCGGGTGTCGTACGTCAAGAACGACTGGAACAACGGCTTCACCGCCGAGGTCGCCGTGACCAACACCGGCAGCGCCGCGATCAACGGCTGGACCCTGGCCTGGTCGTTCTCCGCCGGCCAGCAGGTCACCAGCTCGTGGAACGCGACCGTGAGCCAGAGCGGCTCCTCGGTGACCGCGCGCAGCGTGTCCTACAACGGCTCGCTGGCCCCGGGCGCGTCCGCGTCGTTCGGCTTCCAGGGCACCCACAGCGGGAGCAACCCGGCCCCTTCGGCCTTCAGCCTCAATGGCTCGGCCTGCACCTCCAGCTGAGCCGTGACACCGGCCGCGCGGCAGGGGGCGCGGCCGGCGGGGAACGCGGGGAGCGGACGGCAGCGGATGCCGGCCGCTCCCCGCACGCGTGTCCGGGGCCGTCCCGCGCCGACGGGTGCGGGCTGGGACGGGTGGGCCGCCGGGCCCGGCGAGGCTCAATCCGGTTGAACCTAAAAGGCTTTTACCGCATGCCGAAAGCTGTTGATCGCGCAACGGCGGGTATGTCAGGATGATCCAAGCGATATGTCATGCATTGCGCGACTAGTCCTGCATGGGCGATTGCGAATCAGCGCATTCGCCAATGGCATTCCGCGTCGCGGACCAGACCGGCAGGACACATCTCTCCCAGCGGCCGACGGCCCCGGCGAGCGCCCTCGCCGGCGGCCGCTTCCGCCTGCCCACCAGAAAGGTGACGACATTGAAGACCTGGCGGCGCGCCGGCCTGTACCTGGGGATCTCCTCCCTGGTCACGGCCGGCGCGGTGAATCTGGCGATGCCCGCCCAGGCGGCGGCCTCCTCCAGCGCGATCGTCAAGACCGGCGGCACCCGCGCCGGTGAGGCCTGGTTCAACCGGTCGAACGGCACCCACTCCAACAAGGCGTGGTTCGACGTCTACGACGCCAAATGCGACGCCGAGCCGGTGTACGTCCAGTACTCGATCAACGGCGACCTGAAGGACTACACCCAGGAGAACGACGGCGGCTGTGGCACCACCATGGGCGTCAACCTGCAGACCGGATACTTCACCATCAAGTACCGCGTCTGCGTGGACAACGGGGTGTTCAGCGACAGCTGCTCCAGCTGGAAGTCCGACCACAACTAGCGGCGGGCCTCCGGCGCGGAGGCACCACCCCGATCGCACGAAGGAGAGGGCGAGAACGATGGGTCGCCTGCTCAGGAACATCACGATACTGGCCGCGCTGGGCACCGCCCTGGTGAGCACCACCACGCCGGCCCAGGCCGCCGCGTCGTCCAGCTCGATCGTCAAGACCGGAGGAACCCGCGCGGCGGAGGCGTGGTTCAACCGATCGGACGGCTCGCACGCCGGCAAGGCGTGGTTCGACGTCTACGACGCCAAGTGCGACGCCAACGACGTGTACGTCGAATACCAGATCAACGGCGGGAACAGCCAGGAGAAGTACAACTCCGGCGGCTGCGGGACCACCAAGGGGTACAACCTGCAGACCGGATACTTCGCGATCGTCTATCGCGTCTGCGTCGACGACGCGGGCTACAACACCTGCGGAACCTGGCGGTCCGATCACAACTAGGCGCACCCGGCGACCGGGGCAAGTCCGAGCGCGGAGGTGAGGACCATGCGCCCCAGCAGGCGGAGGCGACGGGGAGCCGTCCCGGAACCAGAAGGTCCCGGTACGGCTCCTCCGCTCGTTCACCGGGTCATTTGACGGCCTTCAGGTAGTCGCGGTTCATCCGGGAGATGGTGTCGAGCGAGATGCCCTTGGGGCAGACCGCGGTGCACTCGCCGGTGTTGGTGCACCCGCCGAACCCCTCGGCGTCCATCTGCTCGATCATCGCGACGGCGCGGGCGTCCCGCTCCGGCTGCCCCTGCGGCAGCAGGCCCAGGTGGGTGATCTTGGCCGCGGTGAAGAGCGAGGCCGACCCGTTCGGGCAGGCCGCCACGCAGGCGCCGCAGCCGATGCAGGTGGCCGCGTCGAACGCGTCGTCGGCGTCCTCCTTCTTCACCGGGATGCTGTGCGCGTCCGGCGCCGAACCCGCCGGGACGGAGATGAACCCGCCGGCCTGGATGATGCGGTCGAACGCCCCCCGGTCCACCACCAGGTCCTTCACCACCGGGAACGGCGCGGCCCGCCACGGCTCGATGGTGATCGTGGCGCCGTCGGCGAAGTGGCGCATGTGCAGCTGGCAGGTCGTGGTCGCGCGCTGCTCGCCGTGCGCCACCCCGTTGATCACCATGCCGCACATGCCGCAGATGCCCTCGCGGCAGTCGTGGTCGAAGGCGATCGGGTCGTCGCCGTCCAGGATCAGCCGCTCGTTGAGGACGTCCAGCATCTCCAGGAACGACATGTCGGGCGAGACGTCCTCGACCCGGTAGGTCACCATCCGCCCGCGGTCGTCCGGGCCGTTCTGCCGCCAGACCTTCAGGGTCAGGTTCACTTGTAGCTCCGCTGGGTCATCGTCACGTACTCGTAGTCGAGCGCTTCCTTGTGCAGCACCGGGCCGGCGTCGCCGCCGTGCTCCCAGGCCGCGACGTAGGCGAAGTTCGCGTCGTCGCGCAGCGCCTCGCCGTCCTCGGTCTGCGACTCGGCGCGGAAGTGGCCGCCGCAGGACTCGGTGCGGTGCAGCGCGTCCAGGCACATCAGCTCGGCGAGGTCGAAGAAGTCGGCCACCCGGCCGGCCCGCTCCAGCGCCTGGTTGAGGCCCTCCTCGCCGCCGGGCACCTTGACGTTCGCCCAGAACTCCTCGCGCAGCTCGGGGATGCGCTCCAGCGCCTTGCGCAGGCCCTCCTCGGTGCGCTCCATGCCGCACAGGTCCCACATCAGGCCGCCGAGCTCGCGGTGGTAGGAGTCGGCGGTGCGGGTGCCGTCCACCGACAGCAGCCGGCCGATCCGGCCGGTCACCTCGCCGAGCGCCTCGGCCACGTCGGCCTGGTCGACCGCGCCGAACGGGCCGTCGGCCAGGTAGTCGCCGATGGTGGTGGGCAGCACGAAGTAGCCGTCGGCCAGGCCCTGCATCAGCGCGGAGGCGCCGAGCCGGTTGGCGCCGTGGTCGGAGAAGTTGGCCTCGCCGATCACGAACAGGCCGGGGATGGTGGACTGCAGGTCGTAGTCCACCCACAGGCCGCCCATCGTGTAGTGGACGGCGGGGTAGATGCGCATCGGCCGGGAGTAGGGGTCCTCGCCGGTGATGCGCTCATACATCTCGAAGAGGTTGCCGTACTTCTTCTCCACCGCGGCGCGGCCGAGCCGGCCGATCGCGTCGGCGAAGTCCAGGTAGACGCCGAGGCCGCCCGGGCCGACGCCGCGGCCCTCGTCGCAGACGTTCTTGGCGGCCCGGGAGGCGATGTCCCGGGGCACCAGGTTGCCGAACGCCGGGTAGAGGCGCTCCAGGTAGTAGTCGCGCTCGTCCTCGGGGATGTCGCCCGGCGCCCGCTCGTCGCCGGCCCGCACCGGCACCCAGACCCGGCCGTCGTTGCGCAGCGACTCCGACATCAGGGTCAGCTTGGACTGGTATTCGCCGCTGACCGGGATGCAGGTGGGGTGGATCTGCGTGTAGCACGGGTTGCCGAAGTAGGCGCCGCGCCGGTGCGCCCGCCAGATCGCCGTGGTGTTGCAGCCCTTGGCGTTGGTGGACAGGAAGAACACGTTGCCGTACCCGCCGGTGGCGAGCACGACGGCGTCGGCCAGGTGGGTCTCGATCTCGCCGCTGACCAGGTCGCGGACGATGACGCCGCGGGCGCGGCCGCCGCTGACCACCAGGTCGAGCATCTCGTGCCGGGTGTGCATCTCGACGGTCCCGGCGGCGATCTGGCGCTCCAGGGCCTGGTAGGCGCCGAGCAGCAGCTGCTGGCCGGTCTGGCCGCGCGCGTAGAAGGTGCGGGACACCTGGGCGCCGCCGAAGGAGCGGGTGTCCAGCAGCCCGCCGTACTCGCGGGCGAACGGCACGCCCTGGGCGACCGCCTGGTCGATGATGTTCACGCTCACCTGGGCGAGCCGGTGCACGTTGGACTCGCGGGCGCGGAAGTCGCCGCCCTTGACGGTGTCGTAGAACAGCCGGTGGATGGAGTCGCCGTCGCCGCGGTAGTTCTTGGCGGCGTTGATACCGCCCTGCGCGGCGATCGAGTGCGCGCGGCGCGGCGAGTCCTGGTAGCAGAACGACTTGACCCGGTAGCCCAGCTCGCCGAGGGTCGCGGCGGCCGACCCGCCGGCCAGGCCGGTGCCGACCACGATGACGGTCAGCTTGCGCTTGTTGGCCGGGTTGACCAGCCGGGCGGAGAAGCGCCGCCGGTCCCAGCGGTCCTCGATCGGCCCACCGGGCGCCTTGCCGTCCCGGATGGGCTCGCCGATCGTGTACTTCACTTCACCACTCCGATCATCACGGCGACGGGGACGGCGACGAAGCCGAGCACCAGCACGGCGGCGGACGCCGCGGCCACCGCGCTCAGCGTGCGGCGCGCGCGGCCCCGGACCAGCCCGAGGGTCTGGAAGGCGCTCCACAGCCCGTGCCGCAGGTGCAGGCCGACCATGGCGACGGCCAGCACGTAGAAGGCGGTCACCCACCAGCGCGACGGGTCGAACCCGGCCACCATCCGGTCATAGGGGGTGGCGGCGGCGCCCTTGGGGTTCACCGCGCCGAAGGTCAGGTCGAGCAGGTGCCAGACGACGAACAGCAGGATGATCACGCCGCCGTAGCGCATGGTGCGGGCCACATACCCGCCGGCCCGCCGCCGGGGCCGGGCGGCGTACCGGACCGGCCGGGCGGCGGACGCGCGGCGGGCCAGCGCGACGGCCGACCACATGTGCAGCAGCACCGCCGCGACCAGCAGCACCTCGGTCACGGTGAGCAGGGTGCGGCCGGGCAGCGCCGGCTCGCCCACCGTGCGCAGCCAGGCGGCGTAGTCGTTGAACGCCCCGGCACCGAGGAAGATCTTTAGGTTGCCGACCATGTGCCCGATGAGGAACAGCACCAGGACGGCTCCGCTGACCGCCATGACGGCCTTGCGGCCGTTGGTGGTGCCGAGCAGGCCGGCCGGCCCGCGCCGCCGCCCGCCGGGCGCCTTGGGGGTGGGGGCCTTCTTCACGGGTGCGCGCCGGGGCACCGCCGCGGTCGCGGCGCCCCGCTCGATGGTCGATGTCACATCTGCCGACGGTAGGCAGCGTGCGCGCATGCGTCCAAGTCATGCGGGGCCTGGTACCGATAGCCGCCGGGCATGCCCGGTGCCCCGCGCGCCGTCGCGGTGGCGGCCGGCCGCCGCCGATGCGAGCAATCTCACATCGCGGACGTGCGCGCGCCCGGCTCCGCCCGGCCCGTCCCCGCCCGTACGCTGGCAGGCGTGCAGCTACAGCAACTCGCGTCCTTCGTGGCTGTGGCCGAGACATCGCACTTCACCCGGGCGGCGGAGCGGATGCGGCTCGCCCAGCCCTCGCTCAGCAAGCAGATCAAGGCCCTGGAGACCGAGCTGGGCGCCCCGCTGTTCAGCCGGGCCAGGGGCAACGTGACCCTCACCGCGGCCGGCGAGGCGCTGCTGCCGCTGGCGCGCCGCATGCTGGCCGACGCCGACACCGCGCGCCGCGAGGTGGCCGAGCTGGCCGGGCTGCGCCGCGGCCGGGTCCGGCTAGGGGCGACGCCGTCGCTGTGCGCGGGCCTGCTGGCCGAGGCGCTGGCGCGCTTCCACACCGGTTATCCCGGCATCGACCTGCTGGTGGAGGAGGGCGGCTCGCGCGACCTGGTGGGCGACCTGGCCCGCGGGCGGCTGGACCTGGCGCTGATCATCCTGCCGCTGCACAGCAGCGACCCGTCGCTGGTGACCGAGGAGATACTGAACGAGCGGCTGGTGGTGGCCTCGCCGGCCGAGACGCGCGGGCGCCGGGCCTACCTGCGGATCGAGGAGCTGCGCCACCGGCCGCTGGTGATGTTCCGCCGCGGTTACGATCTGCGCGAGGCCACGCTGGGCGCGTGCCGGCAGGCCGGCTTCGAGCCGCGGTTCGCCGTCGAGGGCGGCGAAATGGACGCGGTGCTAAGGTTCGTCGAGGCCGGCCTCGGGGTCGCGGTGGTGCCGTCGATGGTGCTGGAGGGGCGGCCGAAACTGGCCGGCGTGCCGCTCGCTCCGGGGCTTCGGCGCACGATCGCGCTCGCTCACCGCAAGGACGTGGAACCGACCCGGGCGGCCCGCGCCTTCCGCGCTACGCTGCTCTCCTATCTGTCGGAAGCCGCCGAGGAAGGATGTCTGCCGCAGGGTGTCGAACTGGTCCGGCTCCCGGGTGACTGACCCGCCGCGCACTGGGTCGCCAGGGCGGAGTCCCCATGCGATCAATCGTGTTCGTCCGGTGATGTCGCGGTTTGGTACATTCATGCGTCCAGACGTCTTTCCTTATATGGTGCAGGGCAACAGGCAAGGTCGACCATCACCCAACAAGAGGCTTCAGTGACCGCGCTCTCGCCCGGCACGCCGCCGGCGCCGGCCGAGATGCAGACGATTCTGCTCATCGAGGACGACGCGGGCGACGCGTTCCTGGTCGAGGAGCTGCTGGCCGGCTCCCCCACCCCGCCGAAGATCATCTGGGCGCGCAGCCTGGCCGAGTCCCGGGAACGGCTGACCGACGACGTCCAGTGCGTGGTGGTCGATCTCTCGCTTCCCGACGCGGCCGGCCTGGAGGCGCTGCGCCAGGTGCTCACCATGGCCCCCGACACCGCGGTGCTGGTGCTCACCGGCCTGAACGACGCCCACATGGGGGTGGAGGCCGTCGCGGTCGGCGCGCAGGACTACCTGGTCAAGCAGGACGTCGACGAGCGCCTGCTCGCCCGGGCCATCAGCTACGCCGTCGAGCGCAAGCGCGCCGACCTGGCCCAGCGCAAGCTCGCCGACGCCACGCGGCTCAGCCGGGAGAACGCCCGGCTGGAGCACGGCCTGCTGCCGGTGCCCATGCTGCGCGCGGAACTGGCCGCCGAGGGCCTGCAGCACCACGCCCGCTACCTGCCCGGGCGCCGCCAGGCGCTGCTGGCCGGCGACTTCTGGGACACCGTGCAGACGCCCGACGGCTCGGTGCACGTGGTGATCGGCGACGTCTGCGGGCACGGCCCGGACGAGGCCGCCCTCGGCGTCGCGCTGCGCATCGCCTGGCGCACCCTGGTGCTCGCCGGGCACACCGGCAACGAGCTGCTGGCCACCCTGGACAGCGTGCTGCGCAACGAGCGCAAGTCGCCGGAGATCTTCACCACCATGTGCACGGTGACCATCGACCCCGACCTGCGGCACGCCCGCCTGCACGTGGTCGGCCACCCGCCGCCGCTGCTGCTGCGCGGCCGGGTGCCCGGCGACGGCCTGGACGTGGTGCCGAACGCGCCGTCCGGGCCGCCGCTCGGCATCTTCAACGGCATAGACTGGACCACGATCGAGCTGCCGCTCGGCGAGGACTGGGCGCTGCTGCTCTACACCGACGGGCTGATCGAGGCCACCGTCGGCGGCGGACCGGACCTGCTGGGCACCGAAGGGCTCATCGGGCTGATCCGCGAGCAGGGCGAGATCGACCTGGACCGCATCATCACCGCCGTCCGCGAGATGCACCAGGACGCGCTGAGCGATGACCTGGCCGCCGTGCTGGTCGGCCGACGGCCGCGGTGAGCGCCCCGGCGGGCGGCGCGCCCAGCCCGGCCGCACCTGAGACACCGCCTGGGACGCCGGCCGGGACACCGCCCGCGAAGCGGTCCGAGCCCGAACGCCACAGCCGCCTGCGCCGCCGACACCGTGCCCCGGAGGGCCACTTGAGCACCCCCGCCCCACTGCCCGCGCCCACGCCGCCGAGCGGCGTCGGACGGCTGCCCCTCGGGCGATGGTTCCTCATCGCCGGCCTGCTGGTGGCGCTGGCCTTCGCCACCGGGGCCGTCCTCACCGTCGCCACCATCGACTCCATGCGTAACGACCGCGTCTCGGTGGTGGACGTGGTCGACCCGGCCGTCATGGGCACCCTGGAGATCACCACCGCGCTCACCGCGCAGGAGAGCTCGGTGCGCACCTACGGTCGCACCAACGAGCCGCAGTACCTCCAGGAGTACCGGCAGGCCGTCCAGGCCGAGGCCGCGGCGGCCGCCAGGCTGCGCTCGCTGATCGGCCGCATCCCCGACCAGCGGGTCAAGGCCGACCTCGCCCGCCTGGAGCAGACCATAACCACCTGGCGGCGCGACTACGCCGACGTGGTCATCGCCAAGGTCCCGGAGCTGGAGACCAGGACGGCCACCACCTACGCCCCGGTCAACACCGAGCGCTTCACCGCGGTGCGGGCGGCCCTGAACGCCCAGCAGGACGACCTGGCCCGGCTGCACGACGCCGGCAGCGCCGCTCTCAAGGCCGGCTGGCAGACCTTCTACGCCCTGCTCATCGCCCTGACCGCCGTGCTGCTCGGCGCCGCCATCACCTTCACCCTCATCGTCCGCTACATCGTGCTGCGGCCCATCTCCCGGCTCACCCAGCAGGTGCGCGCGGTCGCCCTCGGCGAGTTCGACCGCCCGCTGCAGGTCGACCGGCCGGCCGAGCTGGCCGAGCTGTCCGGCCGCGTCGACAGCATGCGCGGCCGCATCGTCCGCGAGTGGCGGCGCGCCGCCGAGGCCCAGCAACTGCTCGCCGACCAGGCGACCGAGCTGCGCCGCTCCAACGCCGAGCTGGAGCAGTTCGCCTACGTGGCCAGCCACGACCTGCAGGAGCCGCTGCGCAAGGTCGCCAGCTTCACCCAGATGCTGGAACAGCGGTACGGCGACCAGCTCGACGACCGAGCCAAGCAGTACGTCGCCTTCGCGGTGGACGGCGCCAAGCGCATGCAGCTGCTGATCAACGACCTGCTGGACCTGTCGCGCGTCGGCCGGGTGGCCGCCGAGAAGACCGACGTCGAGATGCAGAAGGTGCTGGAGACGGCGCTCGCCAACCTGGCGGCCAAGATCGAGGACACCGAGGCGGAGGTCACCCACGACGAGTTGCCGGCGGTGTTCGGCAGCCGGGTCCAGCTCACCCAGCTCCTGCAGAACCTGATCGGCAACGCGCTGAAGTTCCGCGCCGAGGCGGCACCGCGGGTGCACATCTCGGTCCGCCGGGTGGACGAGATGTGGGAGTTCGCCTGTGCGGACAACGGCATCGGCATCGACGGCAAGTACGCCGACCGCATCTTCCTGATCTTCCAGCGGCTGCACCCGCGCGACGTCTATCCCGGAACCGGCATCGGGCTCGCGCTGTGCCGGAAGATCGTCGAGTACCACGGCGGCAGGATCTGGCTGGACGACCCCGACCCCGAACGTCCGGGCACCACCTTCCGGTGGACCCTGCCCGCGAACCCTGGAGAAGAAGAGCATGAATGAATACCGCTTCATCGACGTCCTGCTGGTGGAGGACGACCCGGGGGACGTGCTGCTGACCCAGGAGGCGTTCGAGCACAACAAGGTGCAGAACAAACTGCACGTGGTCAGCGACGGCGAGCAGGCGCTGGCCTTCCTGCGCCGGGAGGGCGACTACGCCGAGGCGCCGCGGCCGGACCTGATCCTGCTGGACCTCAACCTGCCGCGCAAGGACGGCCGCGAGGTGCTGGAGGACATCAAGGCCGACGCCGCGCTGCGCAGCATCCCGGTGGTCGTGCTCACCACTTCCGAGGCGGAGGAGGACATCCTGCGCAGTTACCACCTCCACGCGAACGCCTACGTGGCCAAGCCCGTAGACTTCGACCAGTTCATCAAGGTGGTGCGGCAGATCGACGACTTCTTCGTGAGCGTCGTCAAGCTGCCTCGGACAGGTCAGCGTTCGTGATCCTGACCGGCGAGTGACAGGAATCACACCAGGTCAGCCGAAAAAAGTGAGTGACCCTCCTCACCCGGAGGGTTCACACCGTCGTAACGTAGACCCCCACCGGCGCGCGCGCGTCTGTGTGACCGCGCGGATACAACGCGCGCGGCACCCAGCCAAACGTGAAGCCCGGACCCCACACCCGCGAGGGTGGGAGTCCCCGGGAGGTGGAGAGTTCTCCGATGACCCAGACAACGGCCGGTCGGCCGACCAGTGAGCCGGCGGGGCGTAAGCAACGGGCCCAGATCAAGGCGCGCACCCTGCGCACGGACCGATGGTGGGTCGCCCCGGCCATCACGTTCGCGGCCCTGACGTCGTTCCTCGTCTACGGCTTCTGGGCGATCTTCGACAAGAGTTACTTCGTCGAGCCGTACATCGCCCCCTTCTCGTCGCCGTGCCTGGCGACGTCCTGCCCGGAGGGCGCCAGGTTCCTGGGCCTCGCCCCCTTCGGCGACTGGTGGACCCTGCCGCCCGGCTTCCTGATCCTCGGCCTGCCGGCCGGCTTCCGCCTCACCTGTTACTACTACCGCAAGGGTTACTACCGCGCGTTCTGGCTGTCGCCGCCGGCCTGCTCGGTCGCCGAGCCGCACGGCAAGTACACCGGCGAGACCCGGCTGCCGCTGATCCTGCAGAACCTGCACCGCTACTTCTTCTACGGCGCGGTGCTGATCGGCGCGGTGCTGACGTACGACGCGGTGCTCGCGCTGCGCGACGCCGAGGGCAACTGGGGACACTTCGGTCTCGGCACCGCCATCCTGTTCATCAACGCGGCGCTGATCTGGGCCTACACGCTGAGCTGCCACTCCTGCCGCCACATCACGGCCGGCCGGCTCAACCACTTCTCCAAGCACCCGCTGCGGTACAAGATGTGGACCTTCGTGTCCAAGCTCAACGCCCGCCACATGCTGCTGGCCTGGCTGTCCATGTACTCCGTCATGCTGGCGGATCTCTACGTGCGGCTCGTGGCCAAGGGCATCATCAACTTCCCGTTCGCCTAAGGATCACCAGTGGATATCGAACGTCACGAATACGACGTCGTCGTCATCGGAGCGGGCGGCGCCGGCCTCCGGGCGGCCATCGAGGCGCGGCAGCAGGGCAAGCGAACGGCGATCGTCTGCAAGTCACTGTTCGGTAAGGCCCACACGGTCATGGCCGAGGGCGGTGCGGCGGCGGCGATGGGCAACGTCAACTCCGCCGACAACTGGATGGTGCACTTCCGCGACACGATGCGCGGCGGCAAGTTCCTGAACAACTGGCGGATGGCCGAGCTGCACGCCAAGGAGGCCCCGGACCGGGTCTGGGAGCTGGAGGCCTGGGGCGCGCTGTTCGACCGCACCAAGGACGGCAAGATCAGCCAGCGGAACTTCGGCGGCCACGAGTACCCGCGGCTCGCGCACGTCGGCGACCGGACCGGCCTAGAGATGATCCGTACGCTGCAGCAGCGGGTGGTCGCCCTGCAGCAGGAGGACGCCCGGCTGCACGACGACCCCGAAGCGTACATCAAGGTCTTCGCCGAGTGCACGATCACCCAGCTGCTCAAGGAGGGCCCGGCACCGGAGGCCCCGATCAGCGGCGCGTTCGGCTACTGGCGGGAGACCGGCCGGCTGATCTGCTTCGACGCGCCCGCGGTGGTGCTGGCGACCGGCGGCATCGGCAAGTCCTACGTGGTCACCTCCAACTCCTGGGAGTACACCGGGGACGGCCACGCGCTGGCCCTGCTGGCCGGGGCCAAGCTCATCAACATGGAGTTCATCCAGTTCCACCCGACCGGCATGGTGTGGCCGCCGTCGGTGCGCGGCATCCTGGTCACCGAGTCGGTCCGCGGTGACGGCGGGGTGCTGCGCAACTCCGAGGGCAAGCGGTTCATGTTCGACTACATCCCCGAGGTGTTCAAGGACAAGTACGCCACCACCGAGGAGGAGGCGGACCGCTGGTACGACGACCAGGCCGGCAACCGCCGCCCGCCGGAGCTGCTGCCGCGCGACGAGGTGGCCAGGGCGATCAACTCCGAGGTCAAGGCCGGGCGCAACTCCCCGCACGGCGGGGTGTTCCTGGACGTGTCCAGCCGGCTGCCCGCCGCCGAGATCACCCGGCGGCTGCCGTCGATGTACCACCAGTTCAAGGAGCTGGCCGACGTCGACATCACCGCCGAGCCGATGGAGGTCGGCCCGACCTGCCACTACATCATGGGCGGCGTCGAGGTGGACGCCGACACCGGCGCCTCCTCGGTGCCCGGCCTGTTCGCGGCGGGCGAGGTCTCCGGCGGCATGCACGGCTCCAACCGGCTCGGCGGCAACTCGCTGTCGGACCTGCTGGTGTTCGGCCGCCGGGCCGGCGCCGGCGCCGCCGCGTACGTGGACGGGCTGGCCGCCCGCCCGGCCGCCCCGGCGGAGACGCTGGCCGAGGCCGAGCGGGCCGCGCTGGCCCCGCTGGCGCGCGGCGACGGGGAGAACCCGTACGAGGTGCACCACGAGCTCCAGCGCACGATGAACGAGCTGGTGGGCATCATCCGCAAGTCGGAGGAGATCCGCGAGGCGCTGGAGGTCGTCGAGAAGCTCAAGGAGCGGGCCGCGAACACCGGCGCGCCCGGCGGGCGCATCTACAACCCCGGCTGGCACCTCGCCCTGGACCTGCGCAACATGCTGCTGGTGTCGGAGTGCGTGGCCCGGGCGGCGCTGCTGCGCGAGGAGAGCCGGGGCGGGCACACCCGCGACGACTTCCCGGCCATGTCCGCCGACTGGCGGCGCAGGCTGCTGAGGTGCGGGCTGACGCCGGACGGCGCCGTCAGCGTGGTGGAGCAGGAGCAGCCCGCCATGCGCGACGACCTCATCACCCTGTTCGAGCGGGGGGAGCTCAGCAAGTACCTCACCGAAGACGAGCTGGTGGCCTACGACACGCTCGTGAAGGAGTCCTGATGGGTTACAAGGCCAAGTTCCGCATCTGGCGCGGCGAAGCCGGCGAGGGCGCGCTGGAGGACTTCGTCGTCGAGGTGAACGAGGGCGAGGTGGTCCTGGACGCCCTGCACCGGCTGCAGGCCACCCAGACCCCCGACCTCGCGGTGCGGTGGAACTGCAAGGCCGGCAAGTGCGGCTCCTGTTCGATGGAGATCAACGGCAAGCCCCGGCTCGGCTGCATGACGCGGATGTCGACCTTCACCGAGGACGAGACCATCACCGTCACGCCGATGCGCACCTTCCCGGTGATCAAGGATCTGGTCACCGACGTGTCCTTCAACTACCAGAAGGCGCGGGAGATCCCGTCGTTCACGCCGCCGGACAACGTCAAGCCCGGCGAGTACCGCATGCAGCAGATCGACGTCGAGCGGTCCCAGGAGTTCCGCAAGTGCATCGAGTGCTTCATGTGCAACAACGTCTGCCACGTGATCCGGGACCACGAGGAGAACAAGCCGGCCTTCGCCGGGCCGCGCTTCCTCATGCGGATCGCCGAGCTGGACATGCACCCCTATGACGTGGCCGACCGCAAGAACGCCGCGCAGGAGGAGCACGGCCTCGGCTACTGCAACATCACCAAGTGCTGCACCGAGGTCTGCCCGGAGCACATCAAGATCACCGATAATGCGCTCATCCCGATGAAGGAGCGCGTCGTCGACCGCCGCTACGACCCGCTGGTCTGGCTGGGCAACAAGATCTTCAAGCGCTCCGGCTCCGGCTCCGGCTCCGCCAAGTCCGGCTGACCCGCCCACCCCGCCGAACGCCACCTCCCCGGCGGGGAGGTGGCGTTCGGCGTTCCGGAGGGCGCCGGAGGAGACAAAGCCCGGTCCACCCGAGCCGGTCCTGGCCATCTGCAGGAGCGGGACCCTGAGATGGCGCCGACGACCGGGACGTCGAGCAGGCCGCGGGCCAGGTGCGTCATTCCTGCAAGGCGCTTACCCGGCCGAGAGACGGAGCATCGACTGTCGCTTCGACCGGTGGCCCGACCAGGTGACCAGATCTTCAGTCTGTAGGTTGACCAGCGTGCCCGGTCGGCGGCCGCTGAGGCCGCCTCTTGGAGGGATTGTTCTTTACCGGGAACTTGGGGCCAGGTCCATATCGAACCGCCGTTCCACGCTTCTGCTCGGAGGTACGTGTCAGCAGTTCACGGCCGACCAGATCTCGCAGGATGTCCCGCGCCTGGTAGACATCCACGTCGAATAGACGCTTGATGGTGCGGTTGTTCACTTCGCCGTAGTCCTGCACGTGTTCGATGATCTTCTTGTCGATATCGTCGACCGCGCGACTGTGATAGGCCACGGCGCTTCCCAGGCGGGTGACCGCTTCTGCCCGCAGCCGGTACAGGGGATAGTGGTGCTGCATGGTGGCCCGGGTGGGCTCCAGCACGCTCGCGGACTCCGCGGCCAGCCGACGCAGTGCCGCCTGCGCCTCGTCCGGCGATCGTTGTATGACCGGTGCGACCTCGGACGCGCGAACCGTACGCTTCGTGCAGAGCATGCGAATGATGAGCATCGCATCCGTGTCATCCTGCTCCTCCGCGGGGAGCGAAGCCACGAACTTCGCTATGCGCGTGTTGGGTGGCTCCCCTCGAAACAGCACAGAGACCCGATCGGCGTCTTCGCCGATCAAGGGAACATCCCGTCCGGATTTGATCATCTCCCGGAACATCCGGTCCACCCCTTGCCCGACCTCCTCGGCCAGACCGAGCAGTCGGAAGCCTGCGGCCAGAGCGGGATAGCGGGCTCTCGACCCCCTCGTCAAAATATTGCTGGTGGTCACACCGGACACCAAGGGCCCAGGGGAATCGATGCGCAGATACTGAGGGGAATGCTCAACCTGAACGGGAGCCTTCAACCGCCAATCACCATGGATGAAGGCATTGACCAGTGCCTCACGGATCGCCGCTGACGGATAATCTTCGATCTGAAGCTGCCGGCCGTCGGCGAGCGTCACCGGTGTGATCCCCTGCCGGGCTCTGATCGCCTGGAAGACATCCTCGAAAGCAAGGACCAGTGGAGATCCCAGACGCAGGATCGCGTCCGCCTCACCGGATTGCGTCCGCTTGTGCTGGTAGACCACCGCATTCAATACGCTCTGGCACAGCATCAGTTCACCGGCACGGGAAAGTCGCCCGTCGTTCGCGATCGCGTGAAGCGCTCTCAGCAGGTCGATATCATTGAACTGGGCATATCGTTGCCGCGACGGGTCCGCCGAACCGGCGAGCAATCTCCTGCAGTACCTGAGGGCCAGCGGATCGACCTCGTCCGGGGAGCGTCCGCTCGTAGTGGCCGACCAGTCGAAGCCACGACGTTCCTCCGCCAGCCTTGTAACGTCGAGCGGGCGCATCGGCATGCAGTCTGAACCGATCCGCTGATACGTGTACCCCTTCACGGTGGAATATACTTCCAGGCCCTCGGGAACAAGTATCTCCAAAAGTCGCTTGCCGAAGAACTCGACCTCTTTTATTTCTACGAGCAGCGATGGGGTGGTGAGCTGATTAATCTTCGCCCTAAGAGTCAACGTGTCCAAGGAACAGCCGACGAAGGCCTCTTCGCCGGGCAGGTTGTCCACTACGCCGACCACGATCACACCGCCGCTTGCATTCGCGAAGCAGACGCAGGCCTCGGCGAGATCCTGAAACGCCTCTTTCGGATTGGACTTCTGTTGTTTGAAGTCGAGCGTCTCGCTCTCACATTTAGCCGCCGTCGTTCCCGCCAAGATCTTCTTGAGCGCCGGCACTGAGGACGTCACCTTTGAGACTCCTTTGGGGCTACTGTTGGGCCAACAGTAGCCCCAAAGGAGTCTCAAAGGCCAGCTTCGCAACACCTCGCCACCGAACAGGCCGGTCCGCCCGCGAGCTACCGGGTCGGCGGAGTTGACCTTGACGTGGTGAACGCCTACGTCGCCGACCCGGACACCGGCTCGCGGTGGCAGGAGTGGGACGCCGAGATGGCGGCGCTGGCCGGCGCCGGCGCCGACGACCCGGACGTCGAGCAGGCCGCGGGCCGGCTCTACGCCCGCCTGCCGGACCTGCTGCCACTGGGACCGGGCACGGCGCCGCCCGGAGCCGAGGTCGACGTCGCCGCCGCGGGCCGGTTCGGCATGATGATGCTCGCCGATCTGAGCCCGGGCCAGCGGCGGGTGCTGGAACTCCTCGTCGACTACGGCCGCCGCGAACCGGAGAAATGGGGTCGGTGACCGGCCGGACGGGTCAGGAGCGGCGGAACAGGCGGCGGAACAGGCCGGTGCGGGGCTTCGCGTGCCCGGCGGGCCCGGCCGCCTCCGTCGAGATCACCTCGGCGGTGGTGAAGCCGGCATCCGGCACCCCGCCGGCCGCCGGAAAGACGGCCGTACCGCCGGGAGGGGCGGGCGGCACGTCAGCGGGCGGCCAGGGCTCGGCCGGCCCGGCCGGGAGGGCGGGACCGTACCCGGAGTGGTCGCCCGGGGCGAGCGGATAGCCCTGCACCGGTACGAAGCTGATGATCGGCGCGTACGTGGCGCCGCCGTGCTGGATGGGATACCCGGGGATCGGCATCATCCCGGGCGGCAGGTCGTCACCCGGGCGGCGCGGCCCGGCGCGGCGGACCGCGGCCGCGTGCGCCATCCGCCGGATGCGGCCCTCGAACACCCAGACGCCCAGCATGACCAGCAGCGCCAGCAGCACGCCGGGGATGGCCAGCTTGCGGCTCAGCGTGAGCTGGTCGTACTCGGGTGAGGCGTTGCGGATCACGATCGGCTGCGAGTCGGGGTCCGGCTCCTCGAACCCGGCGGGGCTCGGCGTGGGCTCCGGCGTGGTGGCGGGCATGGTCGGGCTCGCCGGAGCCAGCGACAGCTGCGGCTCGGGATCCGCGCTGGGCTGCTGGCTGAGCTCCTGAGTCGGCAGGATCGGCGCGGCGGTGGGCACGGTCGACGGCACGGTGGCCGGCGGGCTGATCGGCGCCGGATTGGTGGCGGGCGGCGGGGTGGGCGCCTTGCTGGTCTTCGCGGGCGCCGGCTTCTTGGTCGGCGTGGGGGTGACCGTCCGCGTCCGGGTGACGACGGGCGCGGGGGTCTCGGTGATGGTGATCGTGACCGTGGGCTCGGGCTCTTCGTCGGCCGGTTCGGCCGGGCCCGGCTCGTCGGTGTAGTCCGGGTCGGTCGGCTCGACCACGTCCGGGTCGGCCGCCGCGACGGTCGCCTCCGGCGAGACCGACGGGCTCGGCGTGGCGGACGGGTCGGACGGGTCGGACGGCAGGATGACCGTGGGGTCCGCCACCGCGACGCCGGCCGCGTTCGCCCGGGGCGCGGTCAGTGGAGCCGTCGCCACCAGCACCACGCTGGTCAGCCCGAGCGCGGCCAGCACGGCGGAGACGGCCGTCACCTGCGTGCGTCCGCTCACCACTGCCCTCCCGCCGAATGTTGTCCAGGCCATATTAGGCTGGCAAAAGTAACAGTAAAGGGCGATTGACGGCACAGATCGGGGAGTCAGCCCGTTTCTCCTGGCCGCGTCGCCCCGGCGAGCGAATATTTCGGTGCCGGACGGCGGCCGGGCCGCCGGGCGGCAGGCACCCGGCGGCCGGTGAACCCTCCTCGCTACGGGCGGGGCTGCCAGCGGCGGCGGAGCCTCATCTGCAGCGCGAGGGCGCCGAGCAGCAGGAGCACCGCGGTCGCCGCGGCCGGCAGGCCGCGCACCACGTCGATGCCGCCGCGCTGGGCCTCGGCGAGCAGGCTCGGCCTGGCCGGAGCGTGCGCCTGCGGCAGCGGCGCGCCCGGAGCACCGGGCAGCGGCACCGCCGGCATCCCCGGCGCCGGGCCGGGTCGGCCGGGGACCGGTACGCCGCCGGGCACCGGAGCCCCGCCAGGAGCCATCGGCGCGCCCGGTACCGGCGGCTGAACCTGGCCCGGCGCCCCGGCGCCCGGGGCGAGCACCGGGCCGGGCGCCGGGACGCCGGGCGCCGCGGCACCGGCGGCCGGCGGCATCGCGGTCGCCATGGGCATGCTGAGCGCGGGCGGGGCCATCGGCGCGGCCAGCGGCGGCGGCAGCGGCGCGGGCACCGGCGGGCGGACGGCCGGCGGCATGGGCACCGGCCGGGACCGACCGGGCACTCCGGCGGGCGCCGGCCGCCCGGGGACGCCGGCGGCCGGCCGGGACGGCGTGCGCCTCGACCGCGCTGCGGTGCTGTCAGGGGTCCGGATCCCGGGACGGGCCGCGATGCCGGACACCGGCCCTCGGTGCCCCGCCGCCGGGTGGCCCACTGCCAGGGGTGACGCGGTGTCGCCGGCCTCGCCCTGCCGGCGGGTGCCCGCGTCGCGGACGGCCGGCGGCCGGACCACCGGCTCCCCCGCGACGGCGTCCGGCTCACCGGCCGGTGGCCGCACCACCGGCTGCCCGGCCGACTGTACGGCGGGCTGCACGGCGGGCTGCACGGCGGGCGAGACCGCCGGGGTGGTGCCGGCCGATGCTCCGGCGCTGCCCGTCTCCTGCCGCCCGGCACCCGGAAGCTGCGGACTCCGGGGCGGCACGGCGGGCCAGACCGCCGGGGCGGTGCCGGCCGATGCTCCGGCACTGCCCGTCTGCTGCCCGGCACCCGGGAGCTGCGGGTCCGGCGGCAGCACGGCGGGCGAGACGGCGGGAGTGGTACCGGCCGACCCTGGGGCCAGCGGGCCGGCGAGAGCACCGGCCGGGGCAGCTCCGGCCGGATCGCCGGCGCCCTCGGCCGCGGGCCGGACACTCCCGGCCGGACCGGGGACCGCCGCGTCCGGAGCGGGCGGCGTGCCCGGCGCGGCGGCGTCCGGCCGCACCGCATCGGGGTGCCCGGTCGCGTCCACAGGCGCCGTACCGAGGTCCTCCGGAACGGCCGCGCCCGAGATGCCGGCGAGCGTGCCGCCACCGGCCGGGAACGCGCCGCCGGTGCCGCGCGGCATGGCATCGGTCCCCGCGCCGGGGACCGGGGTGGTCCCGGTGCTCTTGGTGTCCGGCGCCACCGCGGACCGCGGCCCGGTGCCGGCTTGCGGGGCCGGGCCGCCGGAGCCCGCGATGCCCTGGTCCGTCCGGCCGTCCCGGCCGGCCGGCACGGTGCCGTCGCCCGAGGTGGTGCCGGCGGCCGGGCCGGGCACCGTGCCGGAGCCGGTCTTCGGTGTGGAAGCGGCGGGCCCGCGCGGCCGGGAGCCGGCCGGGCCAGGGCCGTCACCCGGAACGCCGGAGCCGTCGCCGGAGCCCGGGACCGGCGGCCCGGAGGAGATGGAGGACGCCTCGGACGTCGAGACGGACATGGACCGCCCGGCGGCCGGCGAGCCGTCGATGCGGACCTTGACGTCCGCCAGCCGGCTGATCCACTGCACGCCGTGCGGGTCGCGCATCTGGGCCAGCGCGGACAGGCCGACCTCGCGGGCCGCGCGCGGCACCCGGATCGCCACCTCCACCGTCTTGGTGCCGGCGATCTGGCCGAGCTCGCAGACCCGGGGCCGCGGGGCGGACCGGCCGGCCGCCGCCGTGCCACCCGCCGCGCCGGCCGGGGCCGTCCTCGCGGCGCCCGCCGGGCGGGACGCCGTCGCGCCGGTGGCGTCCGCGGCCCGGGAGCCGGGAACCGCCGCGACGCCCGCCGGGCCGGCGGCGGCCGCCCGGGAGCTCTCGCAGCCGACCGAGGCCGGCGCGTCCCGCGGGATGGCGGTCACCGCCAGGCTGGCGCGCTCGGCGTCACCGTCCAGGCTGACCTGGAACCGCAGCACGTCGCCGGGGTGGATGGGCGCCCGCCACCGGTCCGGGCCGTCCACACCCACCAGGCGCACGCTGAGATCGGCACCCCCTCCGGCGTCCGCCGCGCCGCCCGGCCCGCGGGCCGCCGCGCTCGCGGCCGCTCCGCCGCCCAGGACCAGCACGCCGGTCCCCACCATGCCGCCGACCACTCGCCAACGCTCGACCACCGCAACTCACCCGTTCCCCCGACACGAGACGCGACTTATCGGTCACGCTGCGTAACTGTCAGGTTCCACCGTAGCGGCTTCGCCCGTCGGGGATGAGCGCCTTGACCGCATGCACGATCGGCCGGTCGGCCGGCAGCCACGCGATGTCGAAGAGTTCTTCACGGGAGAGCCAGCGGAGCGCCAGATGTTCGTGCGGATACGGCTCGCCGGACGACAGGCCGGCCAGCCAGACGCGGATCACGTATCCCGGGCCGAGCGGCCAGTCACCGCCGATCCGGCGGCCCAGCGCGACTTCGACGCCCAGTTCCTCCTGACATTCGCGGACCAGCGCCTCTTCGTCGGTCTCGCCCGGGTCCACCTTCCCGCCGGGGAACTCCCAGCCGCCGGCCATGGCGGGCGGGCCGGCCCGCTGCGCGGCGAGCAGCCGGCCGTCCCGCACGATGGCGGCCGCCACAACAATCTTCTCCATGCGGGTAAAGACTAGGGAGTCGGCCGCCGCCACGCAGGACACGCCGCGAGCCCGCCGCCGGCCGTGTCGCGGCCGGCCGGTGCGGTGCGGGCGGTGCGGTGCGGCAGCGCGGGCGCTGCGGGCGGTCAGGTGGCGCCCAGGCGCTTGATCTGCGCCAGCACGGCCGGATTGCGCAGCGGCCGGGTGTAGCCAACGATGTTCGGCCGGTCCCGGTAGGTGGTGACCTTGATCGGCCCGCACAGCGTGCAGCGGGCCTCGACCATCTTGCCGGGCGACAGCACCAGGCCGACGTGCCCCGGGCTGCTGGAGGACGTGCCGGGGCCGGCGTTGAAGAACACCAGATCGCCCGCCTTCTCCTCCCCCTTGGCCACCTTCTGGCCGAACGGCCACTGGCCGAAGGTGGTACGCGGGATGGACAACCCGGCCGAGCGGTAGGCCATGTAGATGATGCCCGAGCAGTCGTAGCCGCGCGGCCCGGTGCCGCCCCAGATGTACGGCTTGCCGCGCTGGGCGAGCGCGTAGGCGAGGATCTTGGCCACCAGGTCGGACGGCGCCGCTTCCACGATCGGCTCGTCACAGGCCGGGTCGGCCTCCGGCGGCACGTCCAGGGTGCCGTCCGCCGCGTACCGGCGGGCGATCTCCAGCACCTGGTCGACGTACCAGATGGCGTGGTTGTAGGCGAAGACCGCGCGCCGCAGGTCGGCCGGGGCGCCGTTGCGCTTGAGCATCTTGGCCGCGCCGAGGATCGCGTCCGCCGGGTTGTAGACGTCGGCGATCCCGTCGTCGTCGCCATCGGAGGCGTAGCCGTTGAACTTCGACGGGATCTTGATCTTCGCCTTGCCGCCCCAGGTGCTGATGAGGAACTGCATCGGCCCGGCGGCCCCGGCGTAGTTCACCCCGCCGCGCACCCCGGGCAGGCTGGACCGGCCGTGGTCGGTCTCGCGCTTGCCGACGGCGGCCAGCAGCGTCCACTGGACGCCGATCTTCTTGCCCCACTTCTTGTAGTACTCGAGATAGTCGGACGGAATGTCGGACCTGGCGGTGGTGGAGACGTTGGTGACCTGGACGGCACCGTCGTCGGCGCAGTCGTCCCGGGTCAGCGAGCCACCGCCGAGGAACGAGGGGAACGTGCTCATCAGCATCGGCGCCATGACCAGCGTGAGCAGCACGACGCCGGCCAGCCCGAGCAGCAGCGCGATGCGGACCCGCGAGGTCACTGCCCCTCCCCCTCGGCACCGCCCCCGGTGTCCCCGGACTGGCCGGTGGTCGCCGGTTGCAGGTCGAACACCCGCCAGCCGGTGCCCACCTGGGTGAGCGTGACGGCGTAGTCGGCGGTCTGCCGCCGGGTGCCGTTGCGGTCGGTGATGTCCTGCACGGCGGTGACCACGACGGTGACCGACCCGGCGGCGATGTCCCGGATGGCGGTGAGCTTGGCCGACCCCTGCGAGACGATCTGCTCGGTGCGGTTGTGCTCCACCGTCGCGGGCGTGGTGACGTCCCGGGCCAGGACGGCGCCGAACTCCGCGGTGGTGAAGCCCTTGAGTCGCTCGGCGTAGGAGGCGGCGTCCTCGTCGTGCCGGAAGGTCGCGTAGGAGGTGGCGAACCGCCGGGCCACGTCCGCGGCCTCGGCGATCTGCGCCCGGGTCACCGGCAGGTAGGAATAGATGTCGAACGACCCCGGACTGGCCGCGGGCGGGTCGGCGGCCGGCGGCCGCGCCGGCCCGGTGGTGATCACTCCTGCCGGTTCGGCCCGGCCGTCGCCGCCCGCAGCGGGGCGCAGCGACAGGTAGACGCCGACCCCGGCCAGGGCCAGCACCACCACGGCGAAGACGATCTTCCGCCGGTCGTCGCCCAGTGCCATCGTCAGTCCTCGTCAGGGCCGGCCGCGCGCAGCCAGAACGGCGACGACTCGTTCTCGCCCCGGCCCGCGGCCGGGCGGGGCGGCAGCCAGAGCGGCGGCGCCTGGTCTCCGCCGGACCGCCCGGCCGCCCGGCCGTCGCCGGACCGCCCGGACCCGCCGAAGAACCCGCCGGACGAAGAACCGGACGGCGGGCCGCCAGAGGACCGGCCACCGAAGAAGCCGCCCGACGAACCCGATGAACCGGACGAACCGCCGCTCGACGACCGGCCCGACCCGCCACCGAAGAACCCGGACCCGCCGGACGACCGCCCGCCGGACGACCCGGACCCGCCGGACGACCGTCCTCCGGACCCGCCGGAGGCCCGGCCGGACGAGCCGCCGGACGACCCGCCGAGCAGGCCGCGCGGCCCGCCGGCGGTGGAGCGCGGCCCGCGGGCCCCCTCCGACCGGCGCGTACCGCCACCGGACGACCCGCCGGACGGCGAACCGCCACCGGCCGGGCCGGCCGCGGCCGACCGGGACGCCCAGCCGCCGCCGGGCCGCCCGCCGAACCAGCCACCGCCCGCACCGCCGCCAGAGCCCGACCCGCCGGCGGAACCCGACCCGCCGCCGGCGCCGGAACCGCCGGCCGCGCCGGAACCGCCGGCGGCGCCGCGCCGGACCGCCGGGCGGGGGCCGGTGCCCGCCGGGCCGCCGGGCCGGCCGGACAGGTTGAGCGGCGGGGCCGCGCCCGTCCTCGGCACCGCGGTGCCGCGCCCGGTCGCCTTGCGCCGCACGCCCGTCTGGCCGTCCCCGTCCAGCGGGACCGGCTGGGCGCCGACCGGCACCCGGGTGCCGGACTGCTGCCCGGCACCGCCCGGCACCTCCTCGCCGCGCACCCGGCCCTGGGCGACGCCGGAGGCGGCGGCCGCCGCGGCCGCGCCGCCGGCCGCCATGGCCGCCGCGTTGAGCACCGGTTCGGCCTTGCGCAGGCCCCAGCGGCCCACCCGCGCGCTGGCCACCGGCGGCAGCGCGTTCGCCGCCCGGGACAGGGTGGGCGCGGTGGTGGCCTCGCCGAGCATCCGAGTGGCCAGGGTGTGCCCGTCCATGGACGAGAACAGATGCTGGAACGGCCGCCGGTAGAAGAAGACGGCGATGGTGAGCAGCGCGATGAACATGATCTGCATGCCCCACGGCAGGTTCGTGGCGATGATCAGCGCGTAGCCGTAGACGAGCACCCCGAGGACCAGCGCGAGCACGGCCTGCCGGAGCAGCGTGCCGATCAGCATCTCCACCCAGCGCATGGCGATGATGCGCCCGGTGCCCGGATGGACGCCGATGAGCAGGAAGACCGGCCCGAGGATGAGCAGCAGCAGGAAGCCGACCTTCAGCGCGATCAGCGACACCGCGACCAGGAAGATGAGCACGCCGGCGACCATCGCGGCCAGCAGCGCGCCGATCGCGATACCGAGCCTGCTGCTCCAGTCCTTGCCCTGGAAGAGGAAGAACATCGGGGTGCTCTCCAGCGGCTTGGCCACCTCCTGCTCGTACTTGGCCTGGTGGGCGTCGGAGGCGACCTTCTGCCCGGACGCCTGCTCCTGCAGGTCGGTGGCCTGGATGTCCAGCAGCTTCGGGGCCATGACGGCGACGACCGGGGCCCGGGCGTCGGCGGTGCCGAACTCGCCCATCAGCCACGGCTTGCACACCAGGGTGGACCACAGCGCGTCGGCGTTCTGGTCGACGCCGGGCGTGCCGCTCTGCCCGTACCCGCCGGGGCCGGCCTTGGGGTCGGCCTGGCCCTTGAGCGGCAGGCAGGACGCGCCGCCGGCCCCGGGCAGCCCGCTGAACGCCGAGTTGACGACCTCGCCGGTCTTGTCGGTGACCTCCTTGCCGAGGCCGGTGAAGTCCCCGGGCCGGCTGAAGAACCACACGGCCGCGGTGACCGCGAGGATCATCCAGATGACGCCCTCGGCGGTGGTGCTCGCGCGCTTGCGGATCAGCCCGTACCAGGCGAGCCAGACCGCGGCCAGCAGGATGATCACCCGCAGGTAAGGCCAGTACATGGCCTCGGCCAGGTTGGTGACGATGTCGTCGACCACGTCCTTGATGGACTGGAGCGGTCCTTCGGTGGCGGCGGCCTGGTAGGTCGTGATGGTCATCCGGTCGATGTCCTTGGCCCAGGTGAACACCGTGTTCGCCCAGGCGTTCCCCAGCACCGCCGCCACGTCGGTGCAGCCGAGCCCGTAGGTGTGCCAGAACTGGCCGGCCATGCCGTACCGCTCGTAGTTCGTCTTGGGCTCGGGCACCCGGGCGTCGGCCCCGGTCACCCCGGTCGCGGCGACCGCCCCGGTCGGCGCGGTCCGCTCGGCGCCGGCCGCCGAGTCGGGCGGCGGCGGCTTGACCAGGCCGTCCACGCCCGCGCCGACGATCTCCGGCGCCAGGTCCGGGGACAGGTCACAGGGCCCCGCCGCGCCGGCCACGCCCGGTGAGAACGCGATCGGCACCACCAGCACGCCGGCCAGCAGCGCCAGCACGACCAGCGCCTTGCGCCGCAGCCGCTGCCGCCGGGTCCGGGACCGGCCGGCCGGGCGGCGGGCGCCGGGGACCGCGCCGGCCCTCGCCGCCGGCACCGCCCCCCGCACGCCCAGCACCCACAGCGGCCACATCCCCCAGACCGCCCACGTCTCCCGCGCCCACCGGCCCGCCGCCCGCGCCCGCCGGCCGGCCGAGCGGCCCGCCCGCCCGCCCGCGCCCGCCGGTTCCACGGTGTCCGCCGTGCCCACGGTGCCCGCCGGGTCCATGCTGTCCGCCGTGACCATGCTGTCCGCCGTGACCACGGTGGCCGCCGGGCCCGCCCGCCGCGGGCCCGGTCCGTCCGCCGTCTCGCCGCCCGGGTCTCTCATGACCGCACCTCCTGCGCCGACCTGCTCGCCCGCCCACCTGGATCATGCAGGCTCTCGCCGGGTTTGTCGTGGGTCGGATTGGTGTCCAGCCACCGCAGCAGCTCCTCGGAGATGAGGTCGACACCGATCCGGCCGGCCCGCCCGTCCAGGTCGCGGAAGACGCACTCGCCGTTGCCGAGCGCGCGCAGCGCGGCCTTGTGCTCCTCCGACGGCTCCAGGCCGAGCAGCGCCATCACGTTCTCCACCTCGACCCGCTCGGTGGAACGGAACGCGAACACCGAGGACAGGCAGTTGGTGACCTGCTCGTTCAGCAGGTCGCCGGCGTTCTGCGACACCAGCACCAGCGCGGTGTTGCGCGAGCGGCCCATCCGGGAGACCTCGGGCACCAGCTTGGCCCCCTCCGGGGTGGAGGTGATCGCCCACGCCTCGTCCAGGAAGATGGCCTTCGGCGCCCGGCGGTCCAGCCCGTTCATCAACCGGCGGGCGAACTGCGACACCAGGTAGAGCAGCGCCACCGACAGCCGCTGCTCGTAGGAGTAATCGTCCCGCGCCGTGGCGACGTCCGGCAGGGTGAGCCCGCCCAGGGTGAACACGGTGGTCCAGCCCTCGGTGTCGATCTGCTCGCCGCCGGAGGCGTCGAAGCACAGCCGGGCCAGGTGCATCTCGGCCATCGAGCGCAGCACCGCGCCGAGGTTGCGCGACGCGGCGTCCTCGGCCTGCTCCAGGTGGTCGACCACCTTGCCCAGCGACGGGTCCGGCGCGTTGGACACCGTGGCCACCGCCTGGATCATCGCCGACTCCCGCTCCTCCGACATGCGGGGCAGCAGCAGCCGCAGCGTCTCGGTGGCCATGGTCTTCTTGGTCGCGATGTCGTCGCCGAACGAGAACGGGTCCAGCAGCCCGGGCGCCGCCGAGCCGAGCGGGATGACCCGCGCCCGGCGCCCGCGGCGGCGCAGCAACTCGACCAACGACTCGGCGTCCCCCTTGGGGTCGATCACCGCGACCGTCACCCCGCGCAGCGCCATCTGGTAGATGAGCAGCAGCGCGAGCGTCGTCTTGCCGCCGCCCGGCTCGCCGGTGATGGCGATGGCCGTCGGGCGGTTGCGCGTCGCGGCGACCAGCGGGTCGAAGTGCACGATCGCCCGGGCCCGGCCCAGCGTCTCCCCGATGTACGGCCCGGCCCAGCCCGCGCCGGTCTCGTCGGCGCGGTCGCCGAGGTCGACGGTGGCGGTGGCCATGCCGCCGGCGATCGTGCGCAGCGGCTGCCGCTGGGCGTAGGCGTTGACCCGCACCCGCTCGCCGGGCAGCGACTCGCAGAACAGCGAGAACTGGTCGCCGGTGGAGTTCACGATGTCGATGCCCATGTCGCGGTAGTGCTCCACGACGGCCTCGACCCGCTGCACGCACATCTCCTCGGTCGGCGCGGCCACGATCAGCCGGTGCCAGCCGTACACGAACGGCAGCCGTTCCTTGGTGATGCCGTGCTCCAGCATGCGGGCCGCGTCGATCTGCTCGGCCAGCGCCAGCGGCGCCTCCGCCCCGGCCTCGCGGATGTGGATGTCCATGTCACGGGCGTGCGCGAGCTTGCGCGCGACGTCCTTGCTCGCCTTCACCGGCGGGATGAGGCGCATCCGCGAGCTGACCTCGACCGGAAACGGTAACTGGTCCATGAAGTGCAGCCAGGGCTCGCCGTCCGGGAACGGCATCAGGTCCGGGAACCGGGCGAACGACAGGTGCGCCACGTAGGAGTCGCCCGCCGGCTGCTCGATGCGCAGGAACGACCGCCCGTTGTGGATCTGCCCCTCCACCAGGGACTCCACCTCGCCCTTCCCCCACCGCCGGGACGGGGTGGCCGACGGCGGCGGGTCGCCCAGCGAGCCGGACGCGGCGTGCCGGAACAGCCACGCCACCTCGCCGGAGGTCGCGTGCCGGGCGTACAGCGCGCTGGACGACAGCGCCCGGCCCAGCCGCTCGGCCTGTTCGGTCCACTTGGCGATCTCGGTGGCCGGGATCTGGTCGTCCTCGATGCCGAGGGACCGCTCGCTCTTCTGGTAGAAGCCGAAGATCTGGGCGAGCACGCCGGTGCCGAGCTGCGCACCGCGCGGGCCGAGCCGGACGCCGAGGTAGACCTCCTTGGTCCAGAAGTCCTTGGCCCAGACGTGCCGGTACATCTCCTCCAGGTAGTCGCGCCAGCCCTCCCCCTCGTCGGAGGTGGCGTTGAGCGCCATCGCCCACTCCGCCGCCGGGTAGGCCCGGTGCGCCACCCGCAGGTGCACCTCCGCGTCGCTCATCCGGATCGCGGCCAGCGCGATCGTGATGTTGGTGGCCAGCGCCTCCCGCTCCTCGGCGGTCACGAACTCGTAGCTCACCGTGGGCAGCCGGAAATAGGCCCAGGCGGCCGTGTCGGTCAGCAGGACACGGTCGTCGAAGTAGCGGACGGCCAGCCGGCTGCGCGACCGTGATGACCGGCCCATCAGCCGGCCCGATCCGCGCGCCTGGGTCGCTTGCTGGTCACTGGGCCACTTCCTCCTCGCTCGGACGGCGGATGGCCGCCAGCCCGCTCACCACCACTCCCGCCAGGGCGACGTACGCCCGGCGCCCGCCCGGCCGCAGGTGGCCCGGCTGTGCCGGCCCCGGCCGGCCCGGCGCCAGCTCGTCCTCCCAGGGCACCCGGACGATCGCCCGGCACCGGCCGCGGGCCACCGCCTCGGCCTGCTCGACGCCCGCCATGCTGCGCCGGCTCACCCCGTTCACCACCATGATCGCGCGGCGGCGGAGCTCGACGGACCCGTGCCCGTCCAGCCAGTCGAAGGTCATCGCCACCGCGTCCGGGGCGTCCTCGCTCGCCGGGGCCACCAGGATGAGCTGGTCGGCGTGCGGCAGCATGCGGGCGGCCACCGCCGCGGCCGGATCGACCACGATCAGGTTGTAGTGCCGGTCCAGCACCCGCATCGCCGCCGCCAGCCGCCGCTCGGAGAACAACCCGCGGTCGGCCAGCCGGCGGGCCGCCGCGGCGTCCGCGTCCGAGCCGATGACCTCCAGTCCGGAGTCGCAGCGGGTGGTGTAGGAACGCATGCTCAGGTAGCCGCTGATGCCGTCCAGGCAGGCCATCAGCGAGGTCAGCGACTCCGGCGACTCGGCGGCGATCCGGCCGGTCATGGTGTGGTCGCCGACGCCGGCGTCCACCGCCAGCACCCGGCCGTCCCGATAGCGCGCCAGCGTGTGGCCGAGCATCAGCGCCGTCGTGGTCTGCCCGGCGCCGCCGGTGCAGCCGAGGACGACGACCCGGCGGCTGCCGGTGAACGGCGTCCGGGCCCGCGCCTCGTCCGCCTCCAGGCCGTCCTGGCGGCTCGGCCCGCCGCCGCCCACGACGACCTGGGCCAGCCGCCGCCAGCCGCCGGACTGCTCGCGGCCGACCACCGACTCCACCCGGCGCACCCGCGGCTCCTCGCCGCCCGGGGGCCGCGCTCCGGGCACCGACGGCGCGGCCGGGCTCGCGGTGCCGCCGGCGCCGGGCACCGCCCGGATCGACAGCGGCGGCACTCCCCGCCCGTGCCTCTCCTCCCGCCCGGTCCGGGTACCGGGCTCGGTGGCCGGTGCCTCCGCCGCCGGCCATTCTCCCGCGGTCCCCGTCCCCGCGGTCCGCGTTCCCGCGGCACCGGCCTCCGGCCGCCCTTCTCCGCTCTGCACGCCCGGCCGAATCGGCCGGCCGCCTTCGCTCTCCGTGCCCGGCCACGCCGACCGGCCGCCTTCGCTCTGCGTGCCCGGCCGCGCCGACGGGCCACTTTCGCTCGCCGCCGACGGCCACGCCGGCCGCCCGCCCTCGCTCTCCGCCGGCCGGCCACTCTCGCTTTCCACCGCCGGCCGCTCGCTCGCGGGTGCGGACGGCACCGGCCAGCCCACCACGGGGCCCGGGCGGGCGGGCGGCTCCGCCGGGGGGCGTCCCGGCGCACCGGCCGCCTCCTGGCCGGCGGCCGGCCGTACCGGCCAGTCGATCTGCCGCGGCGCCGGCCCGAGGACCCGCCCGAACCTGGCCGGCGGCTCGGCCGGCGCCTGCTCGGCGGTTCGCTCC
>NZ_BOOU01000041.1 GCF_016863395.1 Sphaerisporangium rufum
CCTGCTCGGCCGACCGGGCCGGGGCGGGGGGCACCGGGCGCGCCGGAGGCCGCGCCGGCGGGATCACGGCGGGGTGGGCGGGCGTGGGCCGCGAGGCCAGACCGCCGGGTCGCGGTGGCTGCCCCCTGCGGTGCTGGTCCCGGTCGTCCGGCATGGCACGCGGTCGGCGGCCCGAGGAGATGGGCCCGCCGGCTCGTGGCGCCTTGCCGGCCGGCGGGACCGTCTCGGTACCGGACACCGCCGGCCGCTCGGGCTCGTCCGCCGATTCCGCCGGCGTCGGTTCAGCGACGGGTGCGGTGGCCTCGACGGGACCGGCGACCGGCTCCTCCCGTCCGGCGTCGCGCGTGTCCGGCCCGGCGTCCGGTCCGGCGTCCGGCTCGGTGACCGGTCGCTGCCGGACGGCGGCGGGCTCTTGCGCCGCGACTTCAGGCTCGGCGGCGGCAGCGGCCGAACCCGCGGCGGCAGGTCCGGCAGCGGTACCGGCGGATTCCGCATCGGTACCAGCCGGTTCGGCAGCGGTACCGGCCGGCTCCGCGGCGAGGGCGGCGGGCTCGGGCACCGAACCGAAGGACGCGGGGGCGGGGTCGCGGAACAGGGGGATGCCTTCGGCGGGGAACGGCGAGCGTTCGACGAATCCGGTACTGCCCAGCCGCGCCTGGCCGGCCCGGGGAATGCCCGGCACGACCTGGGGGCCGGCTGGACCATCGGTGGCGGCCGTGGGGTCGGCTGCGGACTCGGACGCCGGTTCCGGCGTGGCGCCGCCGGACGCGCGGCGGCTCTCCGCCGAGGCCGCCAGCCGGCGCAGCCGACGGAGCGCCTCGGTGCCGATCGGCGGCGGCACGGTCGCCGGCCGATACGGCCCCGGCTCCGCGTTGCCCGCCCCGTCTTCCCCGGCCACCTGCTCCCCGGCACGCACCGACTCCTCGGCACGCACCTGCTCCTCGGCACGGGCCGGCTCCTCGGCACGGGCCGGTTCCTCAACGCGGGCCGGCTCCTCGGCACGCACCTGCTGCTCGACCTGGACCGGCTGCTCGACCCGAGCCGGTTCCTCAACGCGGGCCGGCTCCTCGATGCGGACCGGCTGCTCAGCGCGGGCCGGCTCCTCAGTACGGGGCGGCTCTTCGACCGGGGCCGGGTCCTGGAAGCGGGCCGGTGCCTGGTCCGCCCGACCCAGCGCCCGCCCGGGCCTGGGCGGCGCCGGGACGCCGGGCGGGTCGTCCCGGCCGGGTGCCGGGCGGGGCACCGCCGGTCCGCCGGCCGGTTCGGCCACCGGGCGGGAGATCCCCGCTCGGCGGGTCCGCTCCACCGTCGGGCGGGAGACCGGCGGCCCGGGGGTCGGCTCCACCACCGGATGTGATGTGACGGGCACGCCGGCCGCCGTGCCACGCCAGGTGACCCGGGCGCGATCCGGTCCGACCGGCCCCGGCTCGACGGCCGGCAGCGTGGTGACCGCCGCCGCCGCGGCGGCCACGGCGGGCCGGATCTCGCCGGGCGCCGGCAGCTCAGGGCGCGGCTGTGGCTTGACCGACGGCAGCCGTCCGGCGGCGCCGGACGCGGGCAGCGCGGGCAGCCCGGCCCGCCGCCGCGGCGCGGTGTGCTTGGGCCGGGCCCGGCCGCCGCGGCGGGCCCTGGCGGCCGCCGGTGCGGTGCCGGCGGCCAGGACCGCGGCGGCCTGCGGGCCGGCCCGCCAGACGCGCGCGGTGAAGGTGATCTCGTCCGGCTCCTCGACCGGGGCCAGCCGGCACCAGGCCTTGGGCTCGCCGATATAGCGGAGCTGCGACTGCAGCAGCTCGTTCAGCCGCTTGCTCTCGATGACCGGACGGGTGGACAGCCAGGTGACGATGCCCGGCGGCACCAGGTACAGCACGTGCCACGGCGTCTCCAGCGGGACGCCCACCAGGGCGAGCAGGAGCGACCAGGGGACCAGCACGCCCAGGAAGACACCGATCCACACGATGGGAAGCGGCATCGGCAGCCGGAGGTCGTACAGCTTGTAGAGCCGCTTCTCGATCCGCCAGATGTTGGTGTACGTGGGCAGGTCCACCCGATCCTCCTCTCCGTGTCACAGGCATCCGGTCGTGGTCACTTGATGCCGAGCGCCCCCGCGATCGCCCGGGCCGTCACCTCGATGATGTTGGGCACGTAGAAGATCACTCCGATGGCGATCGCCAGGATGATGAACTGGACGAACCTGGTGATCTCCCGGGTGAAGAGGAAGAAGATCGCCACTACCGAGACCACGACGAGGAACAGCGGGGCGAAGAACTTTCGCAGGAAGTCCGCGAGCCCCGCGGTGTTCACGCCGCCGGTGGGCGGCGCGGAGGGCGCCATGGCCTCCAGCGCGCCCTCCATGATCGTTCTGACTATCAACTCTGGCCCTCCTGCTCGTGGTCGCGCGGGCCGGCCTGCCGGCCGGTCCGGGATCCGCGCGCTCCCATCGACCCTTCCTCGCTGCCCCTCGCCACCCCGGTCTCACTCCACCGGCCGGGTAGCGCCACGGATGTCCTTGACGTACCAGTTGTCACCCTGCTTCTCCACGGTGAGCCGGTACGCCTGCTCCAGCGTGCCCGCCTGCGCGGCCGGATCGGTGGAATTCGGCCCGGGCGACGGGCTCCCGCTGCCCGCGAGGCTCCAGACGACCTTCGCCATGACCTCGCGGGTGGTGCCGCCGGGCGGGGCCACGACGCTCGCCAGGTCGTCCAGCGTCACCTTGCCGCCGAACCCGTCCAGCGTCACGCCCTGCGCGACGAACCGCTGCAGCTGGGTGTCGTCGCCGGCGGCGTACGCCTTGAAGAAGCCCTCCAGCTGCGGGCGCAGCTCGGCCTCGGTGCTCTCGTCCCGGTCGGGCTCGGGCTGCTGGGGCGGCGCCGCGGCGCCACCGGCCGGCAGCAGCGCCGGGCGGCCGTTCACCACGAACCGCCCATCGGCGTAATAAAGCGGCACCGACAGTTTCCACCGCTGTGCTTCGGATTGCACCACCACGGTGACCACGGCATTCTGCTTGTCCAGCACTTCGATGCCGCTGAACTGCGCGGCACCGGCCCCCATCCTGCCGAGACCGTTCCACCCCAGCTGTTCGACGCCCTCGGCGACGAATGGCTTCAATCGCTGGATGCGCTGGTCGGGCTTGGTGCCGTCGAAATTCAGATAGACCAGGGCGAACTGGTTGGCGAACGCCGCTGCCTCCGCCTCCGGAAAACCGCTGGAGGTGGGCGCGACCGGTGCGCCGGTCGGCTGGTCGCCCTGGGTGAAGCGCTCGATGGGCGCGCGCACGCCGTTCACGACGATCACCACGATCAGCGCCCACAGCACGGCCCGGCCGATCCACACCAGCCACCGCCCGCCGCCGCCGGACCACCCGCCGCGGCGGCGCGGCGCGGCCCGCCCTCGCCCAGGCATGGGCTCAGGATCGGGATCGTAGGGCGTCAGAGGGTACGTGGAAGGGTCGGCTTCGCCAGCGGTCCGCGGACCGTGCTGGACGTTCGACCTGCGAGCCATCACGCCTCCGCTCACGCCGGTCCCCCCGGCCGGCGCGCTGTCGTCTTACTTTCGATCCTGTCGACCATGGTGAAGTATTCACCTTAGCGGCCTCACCAATTGTCTCAGGAAAGTCGCGCCCATGCTGCAGGCAACGCCGTAGCAGACCAAGTCGGTCTTCCTGCGGTTTTGCGAAGTGAACCCCCGGATCGGCAGGCATGCGCGGGTACGCCGGACGGACGGAGAAGCCCCTTCCGGCGGGCCGCCGGCACATCGCGGAACACGGCGATGAACCGGGCGACAAACAGGGGAAATGTCCGAAAAACGGGATTCGGCGGACAGGGAGTGGCAGCCGGAGCGCGGAGCATGGCGACCGGAACCGTGGACCGCCCGCACCCTGCCTCCTGACGCTCGTCCGTCCGTCACCGCCCTTCACCGGGCGAGAGCCCGGCCGGGCTCCGCGCCGGCGGGAGACCCGCATGGTCCGTTCCCGCCCGCATGGCACGCTACGCGGCGCGGCCCCACGAGCCCGGTTACCTGACGGCCATGCATTGCTATCCGCCGACCGCCTCCGGCGCGCCGCAGTCCCGGCGTCCGGGGCGATTCGCCGGGAACACCGGACTGCCGGGCGCTATGTTCCCTTTCGTGACCGCACCCTCCGTGCCCTCCGACCACCTGCTCGCCGGGCGGTACCGGCTGACGTCCTCGCTCGGGACGGGCGGCATGGGCACGGTGTGGCGGGCCACCGACGAGCTGCTGCAACAGGAGGTGGCCGTCAAGGAGGTACGGCTGCCGCCCGACCTGGACGAGGCCGCCGCCGCGGAGCTGTTCCAGCGCACCCTGCGCGAGGCGCGCGCGGCCGCCCGGCTGCGCGCGCACCCGTCCATCGTCACCGTGCACGACGTCGTGGTGGACGGCGACCGGCCGTGGATCGTCATGGAACTGTTGCACGGCCACTCCCTGGACCAGACGGTGCGCGAGCACGGCCCGCTGCCGCCCGGCCGGGTCGCCGCCATCGGCCTGCGGCTGCTGGACGCGCTGACCGCCGCGCACGGCCTCGGCATCACGCACCGGGACGTCAAGCCGGCCAACATCCTGCTGACCGACGACGGGCGGGTGGTCCTCACCGACTTCGGCATCGCCGTGCTGGCCGGGGAGAGCACGCTGACCCAGACCGGCCTGGTCTCCGGCTCGCCCGGGTTCATGGCCCCCGAACGCCTGCAGGGCGCCGACGACCGCCCCGAGTCGGACCTGTGGTCGCTCGGCGCCACCCTGTACGCGGCGGTCGAGGGCCGGTCGCCCTACGCGCGGGAACGGCAGACCGCCGTGCTGGCCGCGGTGCTGCTGTACGAGCCGCACCCGATGCGCAACGCCGGGCCGCTGGCGCCGGTCATCACCGGCCTGCTGGAGAAGGACCCGGACCGCCGGCTGCCCGCCGACCGCGCCGCCGCCCTGCTCCGCCCCATCGCCGCCGGCGCCGGCCGGCCCGCCGCCGGATCGCCTGCCGCGGTCCCGCCCGACCTGGCCCACCCGTCCGGACCGCACCCTTCGCCGTACGCCTCCGGACCGCACACCCCGCCGCCCGGGCGGTCGTACCCTTCGGGATCGAGCACCCCGCCCCACGACCTCGGACCGCGCACCCCGCCGCACGGCGGCCCGGCCGCCTCCGCGCCGCGCGCCCCGTCGCACGGCGGCGCGCACGCCTCCGATCCGCGCATCCCGTCGCACGGCGGCCCGCGCCCGCCGGCCGGGCCGGGCGTCGCCGCGGGATGGCCCGGGCCGCACCTCGCCGGCCCTCACCCGGGGGTGCGGCCGTCCGGCGGGCCGGCGGGCGCACCGGGATCCGCCCGCTTCCCCGGCAGCGGGCGGCCCGGGCCGTCCGCCGTCCCGCCCACCCGCCGCGGCCGGCGCGCGCCGGGCGGGTTCCTTTCGCCGCTGCTCACCGGCCTGGCCATCTCGGTGTGCGTCGCCATCGTGGTCGGCGGCGCCGCCCTGGTGTGGGTGCTGAGCGAACCGGACACCGTCCTGCCGGAGACCGGGGCGGCGCGAACCGGACGCGCCACGCCGGAGGCGGGACGCGAGAATCCGGCCAAGGCCCGCGACGATCAGATCCGCTATACCAAGGAACCGGAGGCGTGTCGCCTGCTGAGCGTCCAGCAGGCGACGAAGATCCTCGGCGGCAAGGCCAAGCAACGCTTCCTCACCAAGTCCGCGTGCATGTGGCAGCGCGAGGACACCGGTTCCTTCATCAACGTGACCGCCACCCGCATGCCGACGGCCGACCAGGCCCACCAGATGTACCTGGGCATGCTGAAGACGATGGCCGAGGAGCCGCGCCGCAATCCCGGGACGAAGGTCCGCAAGGGTCCCAAGCTCGGCGAGGAGTCCTTCAGCTACATCCGGCGCGAGGTCATCGTCGACACCCCGCTGTACCGCAGCCAGATCCTGATCCGCCAGGGCAACGTCACCCTCACCGTCTACCTGACCCTGCGCACCTCGGGTTACGGGCGTCCCGACCTCACCGCCTCCATGGCCGCCCAAGCCCTCGCCGCCTACCGCTGACCGGTAGCCGCCGATTCCCCTTTCGCCTGCGCGGGCAGGCCGTGGAGAAGTACGGTGGCGCGCCTTAACCTGGGAGCCGTT
Organism: Sphaerisporangium rufum; assembly: GCF_016863395.1. Lineage (GTDB taxonomy): Bacteria > Actinomycetota > Actinomycetes > Streptosporangiales > Streptosporangiaceae > Sphaerisporangium > Sphaerisporangium rufum. Next base: position 6,121 of record NZ_BOOU01000041.1, read on the forward strand.
CGAGCCTGACGGAAGGGCGGAACCGATGGGCGAGCGTGAAACGGCCGGATTCGCCGATGACACCATCGGGCGGCGCATCGCCTATGCGCGCAAACTTCGCGGCCTGACCCAACAGCAACTGGCCGATCGGGTCCCCTGTTCCAAGAGCCTGATCAGCCAGGTGGAGGGTGGCCACAAACCGGCCACCCGTTCGCTCACCGGAGCCGTCGCCCGCGCGCTTCATGTCGAGGTGACCGAGCTGACGGGGCAGCCGTATCGCGGCCGGACCGCCGCGACCGACCGCATACACGCCACGATCCCCGACATTCGGGAAGCATTGGTGTACTGGGACGTCACCCCTGGGCGCGATGTGCCACCTCGCCCGCTGGACGAACTGCGACGGGAAGTCGACCGCTGCACCCGGCTACGGCAGGGAGCGCGATATGTCGAGCTGGGTACTGCGCTGCCGTCGCTGATCAAAGAGCTGATCACCCATGTCCACACGATGGGCGGCGAGGACCGTTCGACCGCTTTCCACCTGCTGACCACGGCGTACAGCGCCGCTGATTCGATGGCGTACAAGCTGGGGTACCTGGACCTCTTCCACATCGCCGTCGAACGCCTGGCGTGGGCGGCCGGGCACACCGACGATCCGTTGCTTCCTCATGTCGCCCGCATGCGGCGGAGTATGGCGTTCGTGGCCTCCGGCGCCTACGACGGTGGTCTCCGTTTACTGGACGACGTACGCGCGGCCCTGGAGTCCGATCGGTCCGACAGCCCCACTCTGAGTGTCCGGGGAACCGTCCACCTGCGCGCGGCGGTCCTCGCGGCACAGACGAACCGGGCCACCCTGGCCTGGGACCATATGTCGGCAGCGCACGAACTCGCGACCCGGGTGAGAGTGGACACCAAGGATTACGACCTGCTGTTCGGACCCACCAACGCCGCTATCCATGACGTCGCCGTGGCGGTGGAACTGGGAGACGCCGACGAGGCGATCCGGCGTGGAGCGGGCCTGCGACTGCCGGCGTCGCTGGCCGCCGAACGCAGTTCCCACCACTACATCGACCTGTCCCGCGCATGGCTTTGGGCGGGCAGGTGGGACCAGGCCCTTCAGAGCCTACTGACCGCGGAACGGCTCGCGGCGCAGCGAACCCGTTATCATCCGATGGCCCGCGAGACGGTGACTCGCCTGCTGGACGTACGGCGCCGGCTTTCGCCACAGCTACGCCTGCTCGCCCGCCGTATGGGGGGATTTGCCGCCTGAGTTTCACAGGGCTGTGAAACTCGTTCCGCGCTCCGCGTTCTACGTTCGCCGCACGCATTCGCTACTCAGCGTGGTGCGTCCGTCACAAGGCGCCCTGTCGGCGATGTGCACAGAACCGCAGGGCCCGGAGAACGCGCAGGAGTACACCCATGTCCAATGACGCGATCACCACCGCACCCCGGGACACCGTTCCGGGATGGCGGATCTTCCGGTCGGATGCCGGGCGGTTGTGGGCCACCCGGCAGGAGCGGTTCGGGGAGGCCGCGGAGAAGCTGGGCGCCGCCCGTACGGTGGACGGCGACGACTGGCCGCAGCTGTGCGGCGAGATCGCCGCGCAGGAGTCGCTGGCCCTGCTCGCGCTCACCGCGTGACCGGCCACCATCCCGCCGCCACCCTGCTGGTCTTCATCGGCCTGTGCGCCCTCATCGCCGCCGTCTGGTTCTACGACGACCGCCACGGGTGATCGCCGGCCGGGGTCACGAGGTGCCGGAGGCCGCGGGGAGGCGGGAGACCACCTCGCCGGCGGCGTCCAGGATCTTGATCGTGGGCCGGTCGTCGCCGTCGATCTCCAGGACGATCCGCGGCCGGCCGCGCGAGTCGTTCAGCACCAGGAAAGTCCCATCCGGGGTGCTGTAGCCGAGCTGGACGCGGGCGGGAGTGGCGGGCACCTGGCCGGGCGGGAGCGCGGGGTCGGGCATCTGCTTCATCTCCAGCACCGCCGCGCCGTTCGTGCCCGCCCAGCGGGTGGCCACGGTGATCGCCTGCGCGTTGGGGTAGTCCAGCGAGAGGCTCGCCCCCACTGAGGAGGCGATGATCCCGCCCTTCTCGTTCCCGGCCTCATCGTTGAAGATGAGATAGGTGCCGTCCGGTCCCTGGCGCTGGTCGGCGGGGTACGTCTTCCCGCCGATGATCACGGGTGGCTTGGCGGCGCTGGCCAGGAACCGCTGGCGGCCCCGGCGGTCCACCACCTTGAACGACTCCCGGGCCTGCTCTCCGGAGGTCCCGGTCCGGGCCGGCCGGCCGGCCGCCGTCACCGAGACGCCGCCGGCGACCAGCGCGGCCGCCGTGCCGATCATCGCCCGCCGATCGTGTTGCCGCATCGTCTGCTTCCTCTCGTCGGAGGGGACCCAGTCGATCATCCGGGCGCCCGCCATGTCTCTGGGGCGGCCCGGAGAATCGCGGCTCGGGATGGCCCCCGCCGCGCCGGGGATGTCGCCCCGGCGTCGTCCCGTGCCGGCGTCGTCCCGTGCCGGCCGCCGGGCGTCAGCGGTCGATCGCGTGGCGGAGCCGGGCGCGGTGCAGCCAGGCGACGAGGAGGGCGGCGGCGAGGTAGGCGAGCGGGAGCAGCGGGCCGGTGTGCAGTACGGCGACGTTGGTCACCGCCGCGCCGGCCATCAGCCCGGCCAGCCCGAGCGCGGCCCAGCCGGCCAGGCGTGGGATGAGCAGTCCCGCCGCGCCGGCCACCTCCAGCACGCCGACCAGGTACCGGAACCACTGGCCGGCGCCGATCTGGCCGAACATGGCGACCATCTGCGGGTCGCCGGCGAGCTTGAGCAGGCCGGCCGCGGCGAACTGCGCGGCGAGCACGATCTGCAGCACCCACCGGGCGGCCGTGCCGATCCGGCGGGCCGCCGGGGATCGGCCGGCCAGGGCTTCGTTGGTGTTCATGACGTTTCTCCTCCACGGGTCGTTCTGTGGAGGGGACGTCGGAACCGGCCCGGCGTTCCGGACATCGCCGGACGGCGAACCGGCACCACACCGCCCGCCCGGCGGGCCGTCGAGGTTCCGGACGTCACCGGAGGTGACCGAGCACCGGGTCCGGGACGGACGCCAGGTCCGGGACGGGCGCCGGGTCCGGGACGCGTGCCGGCCGGCGGACGGTCAGGCCGCGGGGACCCGCACCGCGGCGAGCTGGGTGGACTGGGCGATCAGCCGGTCCTTGGCGTCCCACACCTGGGCCGACTGGTCGATGCGGTCGCCGCCCACGTCGGTGGCCGCCAGCCGGACCCGGAGCGGCCCCGGCGCGGGCAGCCGGCGGATGTAGGCGGAGAGCTGGATGGTGGGCATCCAGCCGGGCAGGTCGAGGTTGTAGGTGACCGGCGGCACGGCGTACAGGGCGACCAGCAGGCTCACCGGATCCCAGTCCGAGCCGTCGGCCAGCCGCTGCCAGCTGCCGATGACCCCGTCCCGCCGCCCGTCACCCAGGCCGAAGCCGAGGTGGCCGGGGTGGATGCGCACTTCGAGCACCCCCATCAGCGGTACGGCGATCCCGCCCGGCGCCTCGGGCGGGGCGAGCAGGCACTCCGGCTCGGGCGGCAGCTCGACCGGCGCCGCGCGCGACCACCAAGGGCCGGCGTCGTCCAGCCGGCCGAGGGTGATCAGCGCTTCCATCCGCAACCGGCCCTGCTGGGACAGAGTCACCGCTCAGCCGGAGGACGGGCCGCGCCGGCGCACCAGCGGCAGGAACACCTCGTCGACGATCTCGACGAGCACCTCGTCCGGCGCGGTGGGGACGCCCCGCACGACGTATTCGTTGCGCAGCAGGACGATGGCCACCGTGGCGACCCGCGGATGGAGCGCTTCGGGCGCCGCCTCCCCCCGGGCGACCGCACGTCCAAGGATGGTCAGCCAGGGCGCGGCGGCGGCGTCGCCGGACTGGCCCTGCATCCGGGCCAGCAGCTCCGGAGCGCCGCCGGCCGCCGACAGCAGCTCGCGCAGGATCGCGCCGAGCGGAGAGCTCCAGTGGCGGTTGGCCAGCCGCAGGAACGCCAGGACGTCGCCGCGCAGCTCGCCGGTGTCCGGGAGCGGAACCGTCGTGGACAGCTGCCGGTAGGCGGCGATGCCGAGTGCCAGGCGGTTCGGCCAGCGGCGGTAGACGGCGTTCTTGTTCGTACCGGCCCGAGCGGCGACCTTCTCCATGGTCAGGGCGGCGTATCCGGACTCGGTGAGCTCGTCCACCGCGGCCCGCAGGATGGCCTCCTCCAGGGCGGCGCCACGCCGGCGTGTCTGTCCCGTTCCTGACCGCGTTCCCGGATCGTCGGCCATGTTCCCCTTCCTTGCTCGGTACCGCGCGTACCTTGCCATTCTGGTTGCCCAGCTCATTGTCCGGCAACTAAGGTACGTTACGTACCTTAAATCGGGCGAAGGGAAGCGATGACGCATGCGCGCCAAAGGCATCAGTTACGACACCGGGTTCGTCCGGCACGGGAAGACCTCTCGCCGGCACTTCGACCCGCGCGTGGTGGAGCGCGAGCTGCGCGTCATCCGCGACGACCTGCACTGCACCGCGGTGCGTGTCATGGGCGGCGACCCGGACCGGATCGAGCTCGCGGCCGGGTACGCCGCCGATCTCGGGCTGGAGGTCTGGTTCTCTCCCTACCCGCTCGAACTGGCCGCCGGCGAGATGCTGGCGATGTTCGCCGACTGCGCCGAGCGCGCGGAACGGCTCCGGCGACGTGGCGCCGAGGTCGTGTTCGTCACCGGTGCCGAGCTCAGCCTGATGAACCCGGGATTCGTGCCCGGCGGCAGCATCGACGAGCGGGTCGCGGCGCTCCTTCGACCGGACTTCCTCCGCGAGCGGCTCGGCGAGGTCGGCGACCGCGTCAACGAATTCCTGGGCGAGGCCGTCCCGCTGGTCCGGGAGCGCTTCGGCGGGCGGCTGACCTACGCCGCCGTACCGCTGGAGCGCGTCGACTGGACCCTGTTCGACATCACGTCCGTGGACCTCTACCGGACGGCCGAGGTCGCCGGCCGGTTCGCCGACGGCGTCCGCGCCCTGGTCGCGCAGGGCAGGCCGGTCGCGATCACCGAGTTCGGCTCGGCCGGCTACCGCGGTGCCGGCGATCGGGGCGCCAGCGGCCTGGAGATCGTCGAGTACGACGACGACGGCCCGGTCCGGCTGAAGGGCGAGTACGCCCGCGACGAGGCCGGCCAGGCTGCCTACGTCCGCGAGCTGCTGGAGGTCTTCGAAGCCTGCGGCGTGGACGCCGCGTTCGTGTTCACCTTCGCGCTGTACGACCACGTGCACCGCCCGGACGGCGATCCGCGCGACGACCTCGACCTGGCGAGCTACGGCATCGTCAAGGTGTACGAGGACCGGCTCGGCGCCACCTACCCGGACCTGCCCTGGGAGCCCAAGGCCGCGTTCACCGCCCTCGCCGACTTCTACCGGGAGCACTGAACGGGCCGGTCGCGCGATCCGCGGGGGCCGGTCAAGGATGCCTGGACTCCCGGGCGCGGGCACGTACCGCACGACCGGCGCCGGGCGCCGACGGACCCGGCCCGCCGTGGGCGGCGGGCGGTGCGTAGGATCAAGGCATGAACCGGCGGGCCTTGGACACCGCGGCGCGCGTCCGCGTGCTGCTCGCCGCCGTGGCCGGCGTCGCCTTCATCCTGCTGTCCCCGGCGCTGCTCGCGGCCGACGCGCCGGGCAACGTCACGCTGGCCGTGCTCACCATGGCGCTGTCGCTGGCGGTGCTGGTGCGGGTGGCCAACCGCTGCGGCGCGCTGGCGGCCCGCGCGGTGAGCACAGTGCCGCCCGGCCGCGACGACCCGCCCCCCGTGCTGCCCGGCCGGGTCACCGACCCGGTGCACCACCCGCTGCGGCCCCGCGCTCCTGGACCGGCCTGACGCTCGCCCCCGGGCGAGCCTCACGGCCCATTCCCGTCTCTCGTCCAGGAGATCCCTTCATGTCGTTGCTCGATCCGCTTTCGCATGCCCTGGCCGCCGTCGCCGCGGCCACCCACACCGGGCTCACCTCGCTGGGCGCCGATCCGGCGTCCGGTGCCACCTGGGTGCTGTGCGTCGCCGCCGTCGTCACCGCCGTCCGGCTCGCCATCCTTCCGCTGGCCGCGTACGGCGTGCGCTCGGCGCACGCCGCCGCCCGGGCGCGGCCGCGGCTGGACGAGCTGGCCCGGCGCCACCGGGGCCGCAAGGACCCGGAGAGCGTGCGCGCGTTCATGGCCGAACGGCGCCGGATCGCCGCCGAGCACCGGATGTCCCGGCTGGGCTGCCTGCCGGCGCTGGTGCAGCTGCCGTTCTGGATGGCCCTGTACCACCTGCTCTCCGACGTCGCGGCCGGAGTGCCGGTGGGCGCGCTGGGGCCGGACCTGGTCGCGTCGCTCGGCACGGCCACCCTGCTCGGCGTCCCGCTGGCCGAGCGCGGCTATCTGGGCGGCGGCTGGACGCACCTGCTCGTGGTCGCCGGGCTGGCCGGCACCGCCGCCCTGCTGTCGTACGTCACCCAGCGGTACCTGGTGGCGCCGAACACCGTGCTCGCCGACGCCCCCGAGATGATGGTGCGGGCGCAGCAGATGATGCCCACGCTGTCGGCGCTCGGGCTGCTGGTGGCGGGCGGCGTCGTCCCGGTGGCGCTGCTCGTGTACTGGGTGTGCAACGCGCTGTGGACGCTCGGCCAGTCGGCGGCCGTCCTGCGCTGGTTCCCCACCCCCGGATCACCCGCCGCCGCCCGCATCGGCCGCTGAACCGGCGTGATCATAATGTCCGGCCACCTGGTAGGTTCGGCCACGATGGACGCGTGTGGAGCGCGCCGAGTGTCCGCGCCCCCGGTGCACCGATGAGCGGCCCCCGCCGCGAGGCGACCGCCGGCGGAATCATGCCGCCGTCCCGCTCGCCGCTGCTGTTCTGCCTGCTGATGGCGGTCACCGGCGTGCCGTTCTGGGCACTGGACATCGTGGCGGGGCCCCTTCCCTGGCTGCCGATGAACCTGCCGGCCAGTGCCCTGCAGTTCGTCTCGCCGATCGTGGTGGCCGCCCTCCTGGTACACCGCGCCGAGGGGGCCATCGGGGTCCGGCGGCTGCTGGCCCGGCTCGCCGACCACCGGCGTATCACCCGCCGGGCCTGGTACGTGCCACTCGTGCTGCTGATGCCGGCCTCGCTGACCCTCGCCTATCTCGTCATGCGGGCGACCGGCCGCCCGCTGCCCGAGCCGCACATCCCGCCGGCGGCGATCCCGCTGCTGGCCCTGGCGTTCCTGGTCGGTGCCGTCTGCGAGGAGGCGGGCTGGACCGGGTACGCGACCGACCCGCTGCTACGGCGCTACGGCACGCTCGGCACCGGAGTCCTGCTCGGCGTGGTGTGGGCGGCGGTGCACGTGCTGCCCTGGCACACCGGTCACGACTGGATGTGGGTGGCCTGGCAGGGGGTGGCCACGGTGGCGATCCGGGTGATGATCGTGACACTCTACGTCCACGACGGGGGCAGCGTCTTCGGCGCGGTGCTGTTCCACGACATGGTCAACGTCAGCGACGGGCTGTTCCCCAACGGCGGTTCTCACTACGATCCCGCCGTCGCCGGGCCGATCCTGGTCGCCTGCGCCGCCCTGCTCGTCGTGGCCGGACGGTTGCGGCCCCGGCCGGGCGGCGGGAACGGCGGCATCCGCGGCTCCGGTGACCGGCCCGCCGGGGGCCGTGTCGCGCCCGGCTGAGCTCCCCGGGACGTTCGGGGACCGGCCGGGTGAGCGGTGCCGGCCGCCCCCGCCCCGCGCACGGGGCGGCCGGCACCACCGATTCCGGAGGCGGCCGCTCAGCGCAGGGCCATGACCACTTCCAGTTCCAGGGGCGCGCCGGCGGGCAGCGAGCTCGCGCCGAAGGCGAGCCGGCTGTGCCGGGCGGGGGCGAAGGCGACGTCGAACACCCGCGAGGCGCCGTCGGCGATGGCGGCGTGCCCGGCGAACTCGGGAGGGCAGGCGATGTGCACGGCCAGCCGTACCACGTCCGCGACGGCGTCCAGCCCGGTGTGCGCGTGCGCCACCGCCAGCGCGTTCAGTGCCGCCTGCGCGGCCGCGTCGCTGGCCCGCTCCAGGTCAGGTGCCTGTCCCGGCCGCCCGGCGGCCATGAGGACTCCGTCGCGCAGGGGAAGCATCCCGCTGAGGAACAGCAGCCCGCCGGCCGCCCGGGCGGGGACGTAGGCGCCGAGCGGCGCGGGCGGCTCCGGCAGGTGCAGGCCGGCGGCCGCCAGGCGGCCGAGGACGCCGCTCACGCGATCAGCGGGCCCACGGTGTGGTCGGCCTGGCCGGGGGTCCACGGCTCGCCGAGCAGCTTGTAGTTCATGCGCGGGAAGAAGCCGTAGCGCGGGCCGAGCTCGCCGCTGAGCAGCGTCATCCGCTCGACGGTGCGGGCGTTGGCGAGCCGCCCGGCGTCCAGGTGGCGGAACGGGGTGCCCTCCCCGAGCGCGATGACCTGGCCCTTGGCCTCCTCGTCATCGGAGACGACGTAGACGTCGCTGACCGTGCCGTCGAACTCGGGGGCGTCGAAGACCTCCCACCAGACGTTCTTGAACGCCCCCACCACGCGGGTCTCGGGCAGGCGCGCGGCGATCTGCTCGGCACCGCTGGTGTCCCAGGGGGTGATGAAGTCGGTGTAGTCGTCGTTGAACGGGTTGGTGATGTCGATCAGGATCTTGCCGGCGAGCGCGTCCCGCATGGCCTCCAGCCGGTCCAGCAGCCCGTCCCGGATGAAGATCGCCGGTAGCACCACCGGTGCGTCCAGTGCCTGCTCGTATCCTCCCGCGGTGAGGTTCGCCCGGCCGAGCCCGGAGGCGATCTTGCCGGCCCGAGCCGGATCGCGGGAGCCGAGCACGACCTGGTGGCCCGCCGCGGCGTACATCGCCGCCAGCCGGACTCCCATCCGCCCGGTCCCCAGAACGCCGATCTGCATGGTGATACCCCTCTGTGCCGCCGGGCCGATGCGAGCCCGGGTAGGTAGCAGCGCCGACCGTGATCAACCGGCGCACGCCCATCGTAGCATCGCTATATAGCTAAATAGCGATATCTCTATCTAGACGGGTTCGCGGGTACCCTGTTCTCATGAGCGACGTGGAACTGCGGGTCGACGCGGAGGTCCTGCGCGCTCTGGCCAGCGGCGCCCGGCTGGACATCCTGCGCTGGCTCAAAGACCCGGCCGGCAACTTCGGGCCCCAGGCGGTCGGCGACTTCGACGTGGAGGGCGTGTGCGTGTCGGTCATCCAGGACCGCGCGGGAATGTCGCAGCCCACCGTCTCGGCCCACCTGAAGATCCTGCACCAGGCAGGGCTGGTCACCCGCCGGAAGATCGGCCCCTGGCACTTCTACAAGCGCGACGAGCAGGCGGTGCGCCGCTTCCTGGACACCCTGTCCGCCGCCCTGTGACGGCACCGGCGCGGACGCGCCCCTCCCGCCGGCACGGGCCGCGCCCGGCCGCCGGCGCCGGCCGGCAGGGGTCGAGCCGGTCAGCGCCGGCGCGGCCTGAGCAGCACCAGCAACCCGATGGCCAGGGTCACCAGGCCGGCCACCGTCCAGCCGGCCGACCCGCCGGTGACCGGCCGGCAGTCGGCGACGCACATGATCGGCTCGATCCGGAGTATGCCCGTCCCCTGCAACGTCCACAGCGCGCCGAGCAGGATCAGGACGGCCGCCACGACGACCCGGGCGACCTTGCGCCAGGTCGGACGGGACCGCGCGGTGGTCGGGCGGGAGATGGACGGCTCTTGTGGTTGAGACATGACGGCCCCCGATCAGATATGGTGACACTAGTTCAGTAACCTTAGAAGGTGACTTTATAAGGTGTCCGAAGTATCTGCAAGGCCGGAGCCGTTCATGCCGCAGCTCATCAGCGCGGCGTTCGACCTGATGCTGGACGGCCTGTACCGCTACCTGGTGCAGGCCGGGTACGACGACCTGCGGCCCACCCACTGCCTCAATGTGTTCCGGTTCATGGACTGCGACGGCACCCGGCCCGGCACGCTGGCCCGCCGCGCCGGAATGACCCCACAGGCGATGAGCGAGCTGGTGGCGTACCTGGAGAAGCGCGACTACGTGCGGCGGGTGCCCGACCCGGCCGACGGCCGGGGCCGCGTCGTCGTCTACGCCGACCGGGGCACCCGCGCCGCCGAGGTCAGCGACGCCTACTTCGCCGAGATGGAGGCCCGCTGGGCGGCCGTCGTCGGCGCCGGCCGCCTCCAGGACCTCAAGAACGCCTTGGCCCACATCGTCGAGGCCGCCCCCCACCCCGAAGATCTCGTGCGCTAGCGGGCCGCGGGGCCCGCGGTCCGCTCACAGCGGCCAGGCGGCCAGCAGGTCGCCCGGACCGTAGCCGCGTCCAGTCCCGGAGAGTCGATTCCGCTCGCCGCCAGCACCGTGCGCGCCTGAGTCTGCGGGGGAACTCGGCACGTGTTACTAACATCGATGTTACTAACGTTGATGTTAGTAACATCAACGGGCGCGACCCTCGGGCCCTCGTCGGGTGACCGACCGGCTCACTCGGGCCGTCCTGGTGGTTTCGAGGTGGTGCGCGAGCCGAGCCCGGGGTACCACTCAACCACCGGGCGCATCTGCGCGAATCTCGTGCTCCGGCCGGCGGACGAAGTCCATGGCCCGCGTCCAGGCCGTGGCGGCCGGCCTGACCTCGTTGCCGGCGAGTGCCCGGTTCACGATCATCGACCGCGCGATCAGCGAAGGAACCGATATGAGCACTGTGACCACGCCGGACGGCACCACCATCTTCTACAAGGACTGGGGTCCCCGGGACGCGCGGCCGATCGTCTTCCACCACGGCTGGCCGCTCAGCTCCGACGACTGGGACGCCCAGTTGCTGTACTTCCTCGACAAGGGATACCGCGTCATCGCGCATGACCGCCGGGGGCACGGACGGTCGGGCCAGCCGGCGACCGGCCACGAGATGGACACCTACGCCGCCGACGTCAGCGTGCTGACCGGCGTGCTGGATCTTCAGGGCGCGGTGCACGTCGGGCACTCCACCGGCGGCGGCGAGGTCGCGCGGTATGTGGCGCGGGCCGAGCCCGGCCGGGTCGCCAAGGCCGTGCTCGTCGCGGCCGTGCCCCCGGTCATGGTGAAGAAGGACTCCAACCCCGAGGGCACCCCGATCGAGGTGTTCGACGGATTCCGCGCCGCCCTCGCCGCCAACCGGGCCCAGTTCTTCATCGACGTCCCGGCCGGGCCGTTCTACGGGTTCAACCGGCCCGGGGCCGAGGTGTCCCAGGGGCTGATCGACCGGTGGTGGTGGCAGGGGATGATGGGGGCGGCCAACGCCCACTACGAGTGCATCAAGGCCTTCTCCGAGACCGACTTCACCGAGGACCTCAAGAAGATCGACGTCCCCGTCCTGGTGATGCACGGCACCGACGACCAGGTCGTCCCGTACGCCGACTCGGCCCCGAAGTCCGTCGAACTGCTCAAAAACGGCACGCTCAAGACCTACGAGGGCTATCCGCACGGCATGCTGTCGACCCACCCCGAGGTCCTCAACGCCGACATCCTCGCCTTCGTCCAGGAGTAGTCCCCTCCGGCTCGTCCGGCCCGGCCACCTCGGGAGGTGGGCGGGCCGCCGCTTCACGGTCCGCCCGCCGCGGCCAGGCGTCCGGCAGGTCGTCCGGGCCGTGGCCGGCGTCGAGTTCCGACAGCCGGCTCCGCCACGCGGGACCGCCCGGACCGGAACAGGTCGTCCTCGACTCGCATCCGGTCTTGACCCTGACACGGCGTGAGGCGCTACCAATGGTCACCATGAAAATCGGGGACTTCGCCCGGCTGGGCCAGGTGTCGGTGCGGATGCTGCGGCACTACGACGCCATCGGTCTGCTCCGGCCCGCGCAGGTGGACGCCGCGAGCGGCTACCGCGACTACGCCCCGGACCAGCTGGCGAGGTTGCACCGGATCGTCGCGCTGAAGGACCTCGGCCTGACCCTCGGGCAGATCGAGCGGATCCTCGGCGACCGGCTCGACCCGACCGAGCTGCGCGGCATGCTGCGGCTGCGTCGCAGCCAGCTGGCCGTCGAGGTCGAGCGGGCACGGTCCGCGCTGGCCTCGGTCGAGCACCGTCTCCACCTCATCGAACAGGAGTCCGCCATGCCGCAGACCGAGTACGTCACCAAGACCCTGCCCCCACGCCGGCTCGCCGGCCTGCGCGCGGTGGTCCCGGAGGACCAGAACGCCGCGGAGGTCGTCGAGCCGCTCTTCGAGCGGGCCGCGCAGGCGATCGACGCCGCGGGGGCCTGCCCTCAGACCGGTGTCTCCGTCTGGGACGGCCATGACGAAGGGATGTCCGTGCTGTGCGGTTACGACTTCACCGGCGGGTCGGTGCCCGGTCTGGAGGTCATCGATCTGCCCGAGGTGGCCGCCGCGGTCTGCGCCGTCCATCTCGGCGCGATGGAGGGCATCGCGGCGACCTGGGCCGGCCTGCACGCGTGGCTGACCGCCAACGGCCAGGCCCCCGCCGGTCCCTGTCGTGAGGTCCACGTCGAGGCCAAGGGCACCGACCAGTCGGACTGGGTCACCGAGCTGCAGCAACCCGTCCACCCGGCCTGACCCCCGCGGCGCCCGCACCGGACGCCGCCGGACCCGAGCGGCCGGCGGAGATGGCGATGCCGAGCGGGTGGCCGGCCGGCCGGGCGATGACCGCGCGCGGACGACGCCGGTTCAGACGTTGAAGCGGAACTCCACGACGTCGCCGTCGCGCATCACGTAGTCCTTGCCCTCGATGCGGGCCTTGCCGGCCGCGCGGGCGGCGGTCATCGAGCCGGCGGCCACCAGGTCGTCGAACGAGATGACCTCGGCCTTGATGAAACCGCGCTGGAAGTCGGTGTGGATGACCCCGGCGGCCTCCGGCGCGGTGGCCCCCTTGCGGATCGTCCAGGCCCGGCTCTCCTTCGGGCCCGCGGTCAGGTAGGTCTGCAGGCCGAGGGTGGCGAAGCCGACCCGGGCCAGCTGGCTCAGCCCGGACTCCTCCTGGCCGACCGACTGCAGCAGTTCCAGCGCCTCGTCGTCCGGCAGCTCCACCAGCTCCGACTCGATCTTGGCGTCCAGGAAGACCGCCTCGGCCGGCGCGACCAGCTCGGCCAGCCTAGCGCGCAGCGGCGCGTCCTCCAGCTCGTCGGCGTCGAGGTTGAAGACGTACAGGAACGGCTTGGCGGTCAGCAGGTGCAGCTCGCGCAGGTCGGCCAGGTCGGTACCGGAGGCGTACAGGGTGGTGCCGGAGTCGAGGATCTTGGCGGCGCCCTCGGCGGCCTCCAGCGCGGCCTTGCGCTCCTTGTTGAACTTGGCCTCCTTGGCCAGCCGGGGAAGCGCCTTCTCCAGGGTCTGCAGGTCGGCCAGGATCAGCTCGGTGTTGATCGTCTCGATGTCGCGCGCGGGTGAGATGTCGCCGTCCACGTGCGTGACGTCGGGGTCGGTGAAGACCCGGATGACCTGGCAGATGGCGTCGGTCTCCCGGATGTTGGCCAGGAACTGGTTGCCCCGGCCCTGCCCCTCGGAGGCGCCCTTGACCAGGCCGGCGATGTCCACGAACTCCACCTTGGCCGGCAGCACCCGCGCGGAGTTGAAGATCTCGGCGAGCTTCGCCAGGCGGGCGTCGGGCACACCGACGATGCCCACGTTGGGCTCGATGGTGGCGAACGGGTAGTTCGCCGCGAGGGCGTTCCCGCTCTTGGTCAACGCGTTGAACAGCGTGGACTTGCCGACGTTGGGCAGTCCGACGATGCCGATGCTCAGGCTCACGTCTGCCGAGTTTACGGGGCGCGTGCCGCGGATCGGACACGCGCGACGGACTCGGAGGCCCACGGCGGGCCCCGGGGACTGGAATCATGCGGGAGGTGGACGTGACGACACTGGCCTTCCAGCTGCTGGCCGGGCTGGCCGCCGGCCTGGTGATCGGCTTCGCGCTCGGCCGGTCCCGGGCGGCGGCGGCCGAGAGCCGGGCGGCGCTGGCCGAGGCGCGGGCGGCGGCGGCCGAGGAGAAGGTCGCCTATGTCGAGGAGCAGATGGCCCAGCGGTTCCAGTCGCTGTCCAACCGGGCGCTGGACGTCAACAACCTGCGCTTCCTGGAGCTGGCCGAGAGCCGGCTGGCGGCGGTGCGCGCGGACGCGGCCGGCGACCTGGAACAGCGCCGGCAGGCGGTGGAGAACCTGGTCGGCCCGCTGCGCGAGACCCTCGACCGGTTGCAGGAGCGGCTGCGGGAGAGCGAGACCGGGCAGCGGGTCGCCCAGGCGGAGCTGGGCAAGCAGATGGAGTTCGTCCGGCAGAGCTCCGAGCAGCTCAAGGCCCAGACCGGGGCGCTGGTGCGGGCGCTGCGCCGGCCCGAGGCCCGGGGCCGGTGGGGCGAGCTGCAGCTGCGGCGGGTCGCGGAGATCGCCGGGATGGCCCGGTTCTGCGACTTCGACGAGCAGGCGAGCGCGGCCACCGCGGACGGCGTGCTGCGGCCGGACATGGTGGTCCGGCTGGCCGGTGGCAAGAACATCGTGGTCGACTCCAAGGTGTCGCTGGCCGCCTACCTGGCCGCCGCCGAGGCCGGCGAGGCCGAGATGCAGCAGGACCGGCTGGACGCGCACGCCCGCCACCTGCGCGAGCACGTCGACCGGCTGGCCGCCAAGTCGTACTGGCAGGCGTTCTCGCCGGCGCCGGAGTTCGTGGTGCTGTTCATCCCGGGCGAGGCGTTCCTGGCCCCGGCGCTGGAGCGCGACCCGGCGCTGCTGGAGCACGCCATGGGCCGGCGGGTGCACATCGCCACCCCGACCACGCTGATCACCATGCTGCGCACCGCCCAGTACGCCTGGCAGCAGGAGGCGCTGAGCGCCAACGCGCGCGCGGTGTTCGACCTGGGCAAGGAGCTGTACGAGCGGCTCGGCGCGCTCGGCCGCAACGTCGATGCGGTGGGCAAGGCGCTCGGCCGCGCGGTCGTCGCCTACAACAAGACGGTCGGCTCGCTGGAGAGCCGGGTTCTGGTGAGCGCCCGGCGGCTGAACGACCTGGGCGTGGTGGACGGGGACCTCCCCCAGCCGGAGCTGGTCGAGGACCAGCCCCGCCGGCCGTCCATGCCCGAGCTGCTGGACGGCCCGGCCCCCGACGGCCTTGATCAGACGGACGTGGCCCAGATCTCCGGGACTCGGGAGGCGCCCGTGCCGGGCGATCCGGACGGCGATCCGGACGGCGATCCGGACGGCGATCCGGAGCCGGTAGCAGAGGTCGGGCAAGCGCCCGGTGAAGAGACGGCAAGCTCGTTCCCCGGGCCTCGCCTGAACGGTAAGTTGGCGCGAGACTTGTCGTAGGGCCGGCCGCCGGCCGCGATACCGGCGACCGGGGCCGGAGGGGGCGACAGTGGCGACACAGGAGCGAGTGCGACCAGGACTGCGGCTGACCGCCCGGGGCGCCGCGGCGCTCATTCTGGTGGTCACCATCGCGGCCGAGATCACCGGGGTCGCGATGATCATCGGGCTGGTGTTCTGCGGCGCCTGCCTGGGCGCCGTCCTGCTGGTCCAGCACCGCGACCTGCTGGCCCTGGTGGTCACCCCACCCGTGATCTTCTTCGCCGCCACCCTGGTCAGCGCGCTGACGGGCGCCCTGGGCGCGCCGTCGCTGGTACAGGCGCTCGGGCTGGGCCTGGTCACCGGCCTGTCGGCCGGTGCCCCGTGGCTGTTCGGTGGCTCGGCTCTGGTGCTGGCGGTGGCGTGGTTCCGCGGGCTGCCGGCCAACGTCCGCGAGATACGGGCCGAGGTGCGGGCGAGCCGGGCGGCCGCGCGGCCCGACGCGGCCGCCGCCCCGGCGGGAGCGCCGGACACCGGTGCAGCCGCCGGTGCGGCGCCGCCGCCCGGCCGGCCGGGCGGCGCTGCGCCAGGACCCGGAAGGCCGCGCGGCGGGACGGCGAGACCCGGGAAGGCCAGGGGCGTGGCAGGCGAAACGCCGGGCGGCGGCGGGACACCGGCGCCCGGAAGGGCCGGCGGCGTGGCCTCGGGCTCCGCGAGGCCCGGCGGGGATGGCGTCCCGGCCGCGGGGCCGGAGGGCGCCACCCGTCCGGTGCCCCGCGAGCGGGAGGCGAAGGGCCCGGGCGGGCGGCGGGGTGCCCGGCGGCGGCCGGCGGCCGGGTCCGGTTACGCTCCCGAGCCGGAGGGCTACTTCGAACCCCGGGTGTACGGCTCGCCCCGCGAGCCCACGGACTGACCCGGCGCCGGCGCGCCGGGCGGCGGTGCCGGGCGGATCAGCGGGCGGCGGGGCGCAGGTCGCGGCGCAGCTCGTGCGGGAGCGCGAAGCGGACGTTCTCCGGAACGGACTCGACCTCGCGCACATCGGCGAAGCCGCGCTCGGCGAGGTAGGCCAGCACGCCGTCGACCAGCTCCTCGGGCACCGAGGCGCCGCTGGTGACGCCGACCGTGGCGACCCCCGCCAGCCACCCGTCGTCGACGAAGGAGGCGTCGTCCACCAGGTACGCGGCGTCGGCGCCGGCGTCCTTGGCGACCTCGACCAGCCGCTTGGAGTTGGAGGAGTTGGTGGAGCCGACCACGATGACCAGCTCGGCCTCGCGGGCGATCTCCTTCACGGCCACCTGGCGGTTCTGCGTGGCGTAGCAGATATCGTCGCTCGGCGGGTCGAGGAGGTTGGGGAACCGCTCCTTCAGCCGGGCGACGGTCTCGTTGGTCTCATCCACCGACAGGGTGGTCTGCGACAGCCAGACGAGCCGGTCGGGGTCGCGCACCTGGACGGAGTCGGCACCGGCCACCCCGTCCACCAGCTGGACGTGGTCGGGTGCCTCGCCGGCGGTGCCCTCGACCTCCTCGTGGCCCTCGTGGCCGATGAGCAGGATGTCGTAGTCACGGGCCGCGAACCGCTTGGCCTCGTTGTGCACCTTGGTGACCAGCGGGCAGGTGGCGTCGATGGTCTTCAGCGAGCGCCGGGCGGCCTGCTCGTGCACGGCCGGGGCGACCCCGTGCGCCGAGAAGACGACGATCGCGCCCTCCGGCACCTCGTCGGTCTCCGACACGAAGATCGCGCCGCGCTCCTCGAGGGTTCTGACCACGTGGGTGTTGTGCACGATCTGCTTGCGCACGTAGATCGGCGCGCCGTAGAGCTCCAGCGCCTTCTCGACCGCCTCGACGGCGCGGTCGACGCCCGCGCAGTAACCACGCGGCTTGGCGACCAGGACACGACGGGCCGGGAGGGTCTCGGAAACCATGTCCTCATGGTATGTGCTCCGCGGATCCCTACTGCCGCGGACCGCCGAGTTCCACCGGCCCGCCCTGTTTTTCTGCTTTCCTATGCTTGAAGGGGCGTGCGACGGTGTCCCGTCCGCCCTCGACCTCATGCGGCACAGTCCGAAACACGACTGGTCGTCCGGAAATCAGACCCCTTAGGAGCCGGCATGTCAGTCAGTGACATCGTCCGTAGCCTCACCAAGAACGTCCGGCCGGGTGAGCTGAAGGACAAGGCCAAGGACCTCCCCCTCAACGTGCTGCAGACGGCGCTCGGCGGAGTCGGCCAGGCGCTCATGCTGAGCGACCGCATCCGCTCGGGCATCAAGCGGATGTTCCGCGACGAGCGCGAGGAGGAGGCCGCCGACGCCGCGCGGCCGGTCGTGGTGACCGAACCGGACGAGCGTGAGGAGGCCCGCGACGAGCCGGCCGCCAAGCCGGCCCGGCGCGAGCCGGTGATCTTCCGCCCGGCCGCCGCTCCGGACGGGCTGAACGGGTCCTCGGGCACCGCGCAGGCCTCGGGAGCGGGCGCGGCGCCGGCGGCGAAGCCCGCACCCTCCCCCGAGCCGGCGCCGGCCGCCGAGACCCCGAAGCCGGCCGCCGGACCGGCCAAGGCCGGCGCCACCGCCGCCGAGCCGGCCGCCGAGCCGCCCGCGCCGGTGGACGAGGTCGCGGCTCCGGCGCGTCCGGCGGCCGGGTCCGCCGCGGCCGCGAAGCCCGCCGAGCCCGAGACCGCCGCCGCCGAGCCGGCGAAGCCCGCCGAGCCCGAGGCCGCCGCCGCTCATCCGGTCGCCGAGCCGGCGAAGCCGGTCGTCGAGCCGGCGAAGCCGGTCGCGGAGGCTCCCGCGCCGGTGGCCGAGGCCCCGAAGCCGGTCGCCGAACCCATCAAGCCCACCGAGACCGCCGAGCCGGTCGCCGGCCCCGCCGCGGCGCCCGCCAAGCCGGCCGCGCGCGCCCGCAAGCCGAAGACCGCCGCGACGACCGGCCCGGCCGCCAAGCCGAAGGCCGCGGCGAAGCCGAAGGCCGCGGCCGCCGGGACCGGCACCAGGTCCGCGGCCACGACCGAGGCCGCGACCACGACCGAGAGTGCCGCGGCGGGGAGCACCAAGGGCGAAGGCGTCCCGACCGAGGGCGCCAAGGGCGAAGGCGCCAAGGGCAAGGCCGGCACCGGGACCGCCAGGCGCCGGACCACCCGCGCCGCCACCCCCACCACCGCCGCCACCGCCAAGCCCGCCGCCAAGCCCGCCACCGCGCCGGCCGCCGGAGCCGCCGCGGCCGGGACGGCGACGGCCGGGGCCGGCGAGGGGAAGCTGGCCGACGCGCTGCGCGCCGCACCGCCCACCGCGGCCGGAGTCGCGGATGCGGACTCCCCGGCGGGCACCGCCGCCACCCTGGCCGAGCCGCTGCCGGGCTATTCGGAGCTGACCGTGGCCTCGCTGCGGGCCCGGATGCGCGGCAAGTCCGCCGACCAGCTCCGCGCCATGATCGACTACGAGCGCGGCACCTCGGCGCGCGACGACGTCATGCAGATGTACGCCCGGCGGCTGGCCAAGATGGAGACCGGCGAGTGAATCCGCGCCGCCCGGCCGCCGGCCACCCGGCCAGGCCGGGCGACACGGCCAGGCCGGGCGACACGGCCAGGCCGGGCGACACGGCCAGGCCGGGCGACACGGCCAGGCCGGTGATGGTTTGTAGGCTGCCCGCATGACGGCGAAGACCTCACCGGAGCAGCCGCTGCCGATCCGCTCGGTGCTGCAGATGGTGGCCCAGTGGATCGGCAAGCTCGGCACCGTCTGGGCCGAGGGGCAGATCACCGAGCTGTCCTCCCGGGGCGGCACGGTCTTCCTCACCCTGCGCGACCCGGTCGCCAACGTGTCCGCCCGGGTCACCTGCCCGCGCGGGGTGTACGAGGCGACCGTCCCCCGTCCGGTGGACGGAGCGCGGGTCGTCGTGCTGATCAAGCCGGACTTCTGGGTCAACCGGGGGTCGTTCGCCTTCACCGCGCTGGAGATGCGCCCGGTGGGCGTCGGCGAGCTGCTGGCCCGGCTGGAGCGGCTGCGCCAGGTGATCGTGGCCGAAGGGCTGGCGAACGCCGAGCGCAAGCGCCGCCTGCCGTTCCTGCCCGGCACCATCGGGCTGATCTGCGGCCGCGACTCGGCGGCCGAGCGCGACGTGCTGGAGAACGCCCGCCGCCGCTGGCCGGCGGTCCGCTTCAAGGTGGAGCCGGTGGCCGTGCAGGGGCCGTACGCGGTGGGCGAGGTGACCGAGGCGCTGCGCAAGTTCGACGCGGACGGCGAGGTCGAGGTGATCGTGATCGCGCGGGGCGGCGGGTCGCTGGAGGACCTGCTGCCGTTCTCCGACGAGTCTCTGGTGCGGGCGGTGGTGGCCTGCCGCACCCCGGTGGTCAGCGCGATCGGGCACGAGCAGGACAGCCCGCTGCTCGACCTGGTGGCCGACGTCCGGGCCTCGACGCCCACCGACGCGGCCAAGAAGGTGGTGCCGGACGTCGGCGAGCAGCTCACCCTGGTGCGCCAGCTGCGCGACCGGGGACGCCGGGTGGTCACCGGCCGGCTGGACCGCGAGGAGTCCTGGCTGGCCGCGGTGCGCTCCCGGCCGTCGCTGGCGGATCCGGTCCGCGAGGTCGAACGCCGGGCCGAGCAGGCCGAGGCGCTGCGGGACCGCGCGCGGCGCTCCCTGTCGTCCTCGCTGGACCGGGCCGAGGACTCGCTGGAGCACCTGCGCGCCCGGCTGGTGGCGCTGTCGCCCGCCGCCACCCTGGAGCGCGGGTACGCGATCGTGCAGCACCCGGCCGGGGACGTGGTGCGCCGCGCGGCCGATCTGGCGCCCGGGCAGCCGCTGACCGTGCGGTTCGCCGACGACCGGGTGCCGGTCGTGGTGTCCGAACCGCCCGCCTCCTGATCGCGCCGAGCCTCGGGCGCCGGCCCCCGAGGCGGGCCGGGAACCCCGGGTCCGAGCCGGCGTCCAACCTCGCGGCCGCGCCCGAGCGCGGGCGGGTACGTCCAGGTCCGAGCCGTGCGGGCGGCGGGCGGGCCGATGCCCGTAGGGTGGGGGCGTGGCTGAGGAGAAGGCGGGGACGCCGACGTACGAACAGGCCCGCGAGGAGCTCACCGAGGTGGTGCGGCGGCTGGAGGCCGGCGGACTGACCCTGGAGCAGTCGATCGAGCTGTGGGAGCGCGGCGAGCGGCTGGCCGCGGTCTGCGCGGAGTGGCTGCAGGGCGCCCGGGTGCGGCTGGCCGCCGCCATGGCCCGCCGCGAGGACGGCCCCGCCCCGGCCGACGAGACGCCCTTCTGAATCCCTCCCGCGGGAGACGCCGTGAAGATCGCCGGGCGGGCGGATGGACCGCGGCAGGCGGGGTACGGGCCGGTCGAACCGTGATGACGAGGAGTGATCGGCGATGAGCGAGTTCGAGCGTTCCCGTACCATGCCGGCGCCGGCGGAGCTGGTGTTCGAGCAGGCGTCCGACCTGGACCGGCTGGACACCTGGCTGCCCGGTGAGCTGCACGTGCGCGCGGACGACCCGCCCGCGGTGACGGTGCACGAGGACGGCAGCGGGCAGGATGCCCGCGCGCTGTTCCGCGCGGTGCCCGAGCAGCTCCGCCTGGAGTGGGGCACCCGGGACACCGATGGTTACAGCGGGTGGCTGCAGGTGGCCGACAGCGGTGCCGGGGCCAGCGAGGTCACCGTGCACCTGTCGTTCTTCGACGAGAGCCACGCGCCGCCGGCCGACCAGGTCGATCGCACCCTGGACGAGAGCCTGGCGAAGCTCGCCGACCAGGTGGGCGGACAGAACGACACCCCGGCCGGCTGACCCGGGCCCGGCCCGCCGGCCCCGGGCCGCCACCTGACCGGCACCTGACCGGCACCTGACCGGCACCTGACCGGCCCCGGCACCGGCCTGCCGCGCGACCGGCCGGGGCCGGCGATACGCCCCGGCGGCGCGTGACGCGGCGGCCGTACCGACGGGCGAGGCCCGCGCCGACGGCGATCGCGCCGTGGCCGGCCCGCCGCGCCGCCGCCACGGCCCCTGGAACATCGCTCGACGGGCGCCTCATCCCAGGATGAGGACCGCCGCGATCGCCACCATCACCGCGGCGGTGAGGCCGTGGACGCCGAACGCCACCGCCCGCCGCCCGCCGTTCCGGAGCACGACGACCATGTCGCCCGCCGGGGCGAACACGCTGGCGAGCACCAGCCAGCCGAGCATGTGCTGGTTCCCGGTCACCAGGGCCGGGAGGGCGACGAGCCCGGCCGTGATGTCCCGCACGCCCTTGACGGTCAGGTACGCGTTCATGGACACCGGCACCCCGAAGCCCTCCGCCGACGCGACCGGCCGCAGCAGGAATCGGATGCCGATGAGGATGATCCCGAGGGCGACCAGTCCGGCGAGCCAGGTGGCGATGATGACCATGTTGTCTCCTTATGTTCATTACTAGAATTTCTAGCAACGCTAGCCTAACGCCGCTCAATTAGCTAGCGGTGCTAGAATTTTTCGAGTGTCCACCCAGCAGCGCAGAGAACGCGAGCGCGCCCAGCGCCACGACCTGATCCTCAAGACCGCACGCACGCTGGCCGAGTCCGAGGGCTGGGACGCGGTGACCACCCGCCGCCTGGCCGACGAGATCGAGTACAGCCAGCCGGTCCTGTACAGCCACTTCGCCGGCAAGGACGCCATCGTCGCGGCGGTGGCGCTGGAGGGCTTCACGGAACTGGCCGCGCGACTGCGCGCCGCGACGCCGGCGGACGAGCCGCGGGCCACGCTGGAGGGGCTGGCCCGGGCCTACCTGGCGTTCGCCGAGGAGAACCCCGCGCTGTACGACGCCATGTTCACGATGGCCGTGGACCTGCCGTTCGGCCAGGACGACACCCCCGAGCCGCTGCGGGCCGGCTTCCAGGCGCTGCTGTCAGGGGTCGCCCGGTTCGCCGGCCGCGGCGACCCGGAGATCCTGACGGAGGTCGTCTGGAGCGCCCTGCACGGGCTGATCGCGCTGTCCCGCGCCGGCCGGCTTCCCCCCGCCGGGCGCGAGGCCCGGCTGGCCCTGCTGCTCGACCGGCTCGGCGCCGTGCACTGACCGGCGGCGGGCGCCGGACGCCACCGGCTCAGGACGCGGCGGGAGAGGGGGCGGCGGTGGGCCGGGGCAGCGGCTGGAGGGTGGCGGCGAGCTGGGCGAGCTCGTCCCAGCCGGCCAGGCCGGTGACGACGACGGTGACGTCCGGGCCGATGCTGACCAGCGAGCGCTGCTTCTTGTCCGGGCGGAACCGCTCCTGCCAGGTGGCGCCGCCGATCTGCCGGCTGCCGGTGTTCTTGTCGCTGTTGGCCATCCGGTTGGCGAACTCGTGGCCCGGCTCGTCGCTCTGCGCCAGCATGGCGTGCGAGCGGCGGGCGGTGGCGAAGCCGAGCCGCCAGGTGACGTGCGGGCTGGTCTCGACGGTGGAGCTGGTCGGCACCCAGCCGGCCGGGACGGCCTTCGGCACCCGCACCTCGTACGGGGCGGCCCGGCGCACGTTGGCCAGGCTGATCGTGTAGTCGACCTTGGGGATGTGCTCGGGCGCCTGGATCGGCCTGATCAGCAGCAGCACGCCGACGATCGCGAGACAGAGCAGCACGGCGAAGGCGTAGCCGTGGAAACCTTCGGTGAAGCGGCGCACAACCAGGGAGGATACCGGCCGGTGGCAGCGGTCCCGGACCGGACTTCCCTCGCGCGGCGCGGCTAGGGGCGGCGGATCCGCCCGATGATGGTCAGGACGTCCTCGGCGAGCCGCCGGGTGGCGGCCACGTCCTCGGCGAGCGCGACCTCCGACACCGCGGCGGCCAGCGCCCCGGTCACCACGGTGACCAGCGCGCCGCGGTCGTCCTCGAACAGCGCGGCGTTGCGGCGGGCCCACTGCCGCATCCGGTCCCGCATGACGACCTCGAAACCGGGCGGGCCGTCGCCGCGCAGGAACAGCGCGGCGAGCTCGCGCTCGTCGAAGCAGCCCTCCAGGTAGGCGCGGGCGCCGGCGACGAACAGGCGCATCGGGTCGGTCTCGCCCTCGGCGCGCGCGGCCTGGACGGCCTGCTTGGTGCGCTGCGTCTGCCGGGCCTGGAATTCGTCGAACAGGGTCAGGTAAAGATCCGCCTTTCCTGAGAAATGGTGATAAAGACTGCCGACGCTCGCGCCGGCCCGGGAGACGACATCGGTGACCCCGGTCTCGGCGAACCCGCGGGAGACGAAGATCTCCCTCGCGGCGTCCAGGAGCGCGCCGCGCGTGGCGGCGCCGCGTTCCGAGGTGCGCACAGTCACCTGTCGTTCCGTGTCGCTGCTCATGCAGGCGACAGTAGCCGCCCGCTCCCCGCCGGAGGGCGGCAACTACGATCGTTGGCCCAGGCTGGATTAGAAAGCAGGGAACCAGGTAGGTCCAGTACAGGGCGTCCCGATCGGCGTTCGTACATATCTGAGGGGCTTGTCACCATGTCGGAACAGACGTCCGTGCCGCCGGCGCTCGCCACCAGCGAGAGCGCCCCCGACCGCAACCTCGCCCTCGAACTCGTCCGGGTGACCGAGGCGGCCGCCATGGCCGCGGCCCGGTGGGTCGGCCGCGGCGACAAGAACGGCGCCGACGGCGCGGCGGTCAACGC
Source organism: Sphaerisporangium rufum (assembly GCF_016863395.1). Classification (GTDB taxonomy): domain Bacteria; phylum Actinomycetota; class Actinomycetes; order Streptosporangiales; family Streptosporangiaceae; genus Sphaerisporangium; species Sphaerisporangium rufum. The sequence continues at coordinate 29,971 of NZ_BOOU01000041.1, forward strand.
GATGCGCCAGCTGATCAACACGGTGTCGATGGACGGCACGGTGGTGATCGGCGAGGGCGAGAAGGACAACGCCCCCATGCTGTTCAACGGCGAGCGGGTTGGCGACGGCAGCGGCGCCGCCTGCGACGTGGCGGTGGACCCGATCGACGGCACCCGGCTGACCGCGCTCGGCATGCCGAACGCCATCTCGGTGATCGCGGTGAGCCCGCGCGGGTCGATGTACGACCCGTCGGCGGTGTTCTACATGGACAAGCTGGTCACCGGCCGGGAGGCGGCGGACGCGGTCGACATCAACGCGCCGGTGGCCGCCAACATCGCCGCGGTGGCCCGGGCCAAGACGTGTTCGCCGTCCGACGTGACGGTGGTGGTGCTGGACCGGCCGCGCCACGAGGGCCTGGTGAAGGAGATCCGGGAGACCGGGGCCCGCATCAAGTTCATCACCGACGGCGACGTGGCCGGCGCGATCATGGCCGCCCGCCGGGACACCGGCATCGACCTGATGCTCGGCGTCGGCGGCACGCCGGAGGGCATCATCGCCGCCTGCGCGCTGAAGTGCCTGGGCGGCGTCATCCAGGGCCGGCTGTGGCCGCGCGACGACGAGGAGCGGCGCCGCGCCCTGGACGCCGGGCACGACCTGGACCGGGTGCTGACCACCGACGACCTGGTCACCTCCGACGACGTGTTCTTCGCCTCCTCCGGCATCACCGACGGCGAGCTGATGTACGGCGTCCGCTACCGCAGCGGAGCGGCCGTCACCAGCTCGCTGGTCATGCGCGGCCGGTCGGGCACGGTGCGCAAGGTGGAGAGCGAGCACCAGCTCTGGAAGCTGCGCGCCTACAGCGCCATCAACTTCGACACCGCCACCTGACGCCGCTCACCCACGTCGACCCGGGCTTCGCCCATCCGGTGCCCGCCGCCGCGGCGAATCCGGCACCCGGCCATGGCCGGGTGCCGTGCGGCGCCGGGGCCGGCCTAGCGGCGGCGGCGGCCGAAGCGCGAGGCGCGGGGCGGCTTCGGCGCCTTGGCGACGACGTTGCCCATCATGATCGTGCCGGTGACCTCGATCACCGGCGCGCCGGGCGGCGCGTCCACCGGCACGTGATGCCGGCGGCCGCCGAGCATGCCCGTGGTGGAGACGACCACCCGCACGTCCCGCGGCACGACCAGGGTGAGGGTCGCGCCGACCACCCGGGCCTGTACGGTGACGTGGCTGCTCTGCAGCAGCGCCTCCCGCAGGTCCAGGGTGACCCCGGCGCCGACCGCGGTCACCGGGTAGACCGAGGGCACCACCCACCGCCCGCTGCGCTCCTCGGCCTGGAACACCGCCATCACCGGGCGCCCGTCGGCGCGCAGCGGCTGCTGGTGCTCGGGCAGCAGGTCAGTGGTGAGGGCGGCCAGCTCGCCCAAGGTGCGCGCGCGGTAGAGGGCCTCCACCCGCTCCTCGTGCTCGTCGGGCCGGAGCCGGCCGTCGGCGACCGCGTCGTGCAGTACGGCCGCCACCCGCTCGCGGTCCTCGTCGGAGGCCCGCAGCTCGTACGTGCCGGCGGTCGGCGCGGGCTGGGTGCTCGCCAGCACCCCGGAGATCAACTGCCGCAGGGCGGGCGCGCCCTGCCGCCGCCACTGGCCTGCCAACTGGTGCCGACTCGCACCGCGCCACGCGTCCACGCTTCGACAGTAACCCGGAAAGCGGTGTCCGGCGCGCTCCAGACCCCCTTGCCTCGCCACCCGGTCCCGGACGGACCGGCAAATCACCCCCACGGCTTCCGGCGTACCCCCCGCTCCCGCTCCCCCGGACCCGGCGGGCGACCGGATCACCCCTCCGGCCGCCGGCGAGCGCCTTCGTCTCCGCCACCGGGCCCGGACGGCGAACCGCCCGGCACCCGGCGGACTCCCATCGCCGGCGTTCCGCACCCGGACGGGCGACCGGATCACCCCGCCGGCACCCGGCGGGCCCCTTTCCCTTGGTCATCGTGCCCAGGTGGGGCGCCGGATCGGCGAGACTGGGCTCGTACCGTCACCGCACGTCGCGGTGCGGGCGGCACCCCGGCGCCCGCCGCGACGGCCGTGCCGGCCCGCCCGCTGCCGAAGGAGCCGACCTGGTGACCGTCCGGGACGACGCCGCGTACTGGGCGTGCCCGCACGGGTACGACGCCCGGCACGGTTGCGCTCCCTGTTACCAGCTGTCCGGTGACGCCGAGCCGACGCTGCCGATCTGGGAGGTCGCGGTGTGGTTCGAGGCGCACTCGGCGATCCCGGTCCGCACGCTCAAGGAGGTCCGCCGGCACGGCCGCAACTACCTGCTGGACCAGCTCTCCGCCACCCGCGTCTACCTGCTCACCGGGCACGCGCGGGCGGCCGGCGGCGCGCAGGCCGTGGCCGCGCTGGTCGGCTTCCTGCGGCACGACGGGCACCTCGTCGACGGCTTCACCGTGCGAGACTTCCGCGCCGTCCGGCTCGACCCCCCGCCCGGCCTCCCCCGCCCCGACCGCATCTGGCCCTGACCACCTGGCGGACGACGACCCAGGGCGTTGACCCGGGGGGACGGGGCTCGTAGCCTGGCCGGATCTGACTCTGGCTCATGTTCTCCGGAGGCCGTGGTGCCCGCTTCCCGTGACCGGCGTGCCCGACTCGCGGTGTCCGCGGTGTTCGCGGTGCAGGGGCTGACCTTCGCCACCCTGCTCACCCAGGTGGCCGCGCTGCAGCGCAGGCACGCCTTGGGCGACGGGGAGCTGGCGATCCTGCTGCTGGCGGTGCCGGTCATCGCCGGCCTCGGCAGCGTGCTGGCCGGCGAGCTGGCCCGCCGGTACGGCAGCCGTCCGGTGCTGCGCGCGGCCCAGCCGCTGGCCGCGGTGGCGGTGGTGCTGGCCGGCCTGGCGCCCGGGGTGCCGGCGCTGGTCGCGGCGAACGTGCTGTTCGGCCTGTGCCTGGGCGCGGTGGACGCCGGGATGAACATGCAGGCGGTGGCGGTGGAGCGGCGGTACGGCCGGCCGGTGCTCACCGGCTTCCACGCGGTGTGGAGCGCGGCGGCCGTGCTGGGCGCGGGCTGGGCGTCGGTGGCCGGCGGGCTCGGCCTGGACCTGCCGGCCACCTTCGCGGCGGCGATGGTGCCCGCCGCCGTGGTGGCCGGCATCGCCGCCCCGGTGCTGTACCGGACCGCCGACGAGCACGTCCCCCCGGCCGGGGACGCCGGCGAGCACCTCGCGACGACCGGCGGCGGCCCGGAGGTCCCGCGCTCTCCGTACGACCCGGCCGACCAGGCGCGGTCCGGCCGCCGGATGCCGTGGCGGCCGATCCTGCCGCTCTGCCTGGCGATGGCGTTCCTGTACGTGGGGGACGCGTCGATCTCCAACTTCGGCTCGGTCTACCTGGAGAAGGAGTTGCACGCGGGGGCCGCGCTGGTCCCCTGGGCGCTCGGCGCCTACCAGGCCGCCACCTTCCTGGTCCGGGTGGGCGGCGACCGGGCGGTCCGCCGGTTCGGCCCGGCGGCGATCGTCCGGGCCGGGGGCGCGCTGGCCGCCCTCGGGCTGGCCGGCGTGGTCGCCGCGCCGGACGCGACGCTCGCGGTGGCGGCGTTCGGGCTGGCAGGGGTAGGGCTGTCGGTGGTGGCGCCGCAGTCGTTCTCGGCCGCCGGGCGGCTTGACCCGGCACGGGCGGCGGTGGCCGTCGCCCGGGTCAACATGTTCAACTATGTCGGCTTCGTCGCCGGGGCCGCGCTGGTCGGCGGGATCGCTGACCCGGCCGGCTACCGGGTGGCGTTCGCCGCGCCGCTGCTGCTCGCCGCGGCGATCATCGTGCTGGCCGGCGGTTTCCGCCCCCGCGTCCCCGCCCCATCACCCGCCCCCGTCCGGACCGAACCCGCCTAGCCCGGCGGCGGGGGGTCACAGGTAGGGGCGCTGGGCGCGTTTGGCCTGCTCGTAGCGCTCGCGCGGGCCGGGGTCCGCGGCGATCTCGGCGACCGGGACGTCCCACCAGGCGGTGGTCTCCGGCGCCGCGCCGGGCACGGTCTCGACGTGCACCACGGTGGTGCGGGTGGCCTCGCGGGCCTTGGCGAGCGCGGCGCGCAGCGAGTCGGGGTCGGCGGCCCGCAGCACGTCGGCGCCCAGGCTGGCCGCGTTGGCCGCCAGGTCGACGGGCAGCCGGTCGCCGTCCAGCCCGCCGCCGGGTATCCGGGCGCGGTAGGCGGTGCCGAGCCGCCGGGCGCCGACCGACTCCGACAGCCCGCCGATGGACGCGAAGCCCTGGTTGTCGACGATGACCACGACGAGCTTGACGCCCTCCTGCACCGCGGTGGCGATCTCTTGGGCCATCATCAGGTAGGAGCCGTCGCCGACCAGCACGAACACCTCGCGGTCCGGCGCGGCCAACTTCACGCCGAGGCCGCCGGCGATCTCGTAGCCCATGCATGAGTAGCCGTACTCGACGTGGTAGGACTTCGGGCCGGCGCACCGCCACAGTTTGTGCAGCTCGCCCGGCATGGAGCCGGCCGCGTTCACCACCACGCCGTCGGTGCCGGCGGCGTCGTTGACCGCGCCGAGCACCACGGGCTGGGTGAGCGTGCCGCCACCGGTCAGCTCGGCGGCCCGCGCCCGCCAGGCGGCCGACAGCTCGGCGGCACGGGCGGTCCACGCCGGGTCGGCCGTCCAGCCGGCCAGCGCGGCGCGCAGCAGGGCGAGCCCCTCGCGGGCGTCGCCGACGAGCATCTCGCCGGCGTGCTTGGCCGCGTCGAACGCGGTGACGTTGAGGTTCACGAACCGGGCGTCGCCGAACAGGGTGCGCGAGGCGGTGGTGAAGTCGGTGTAGCGGGTGCCGATGCCGAGCACCAGGTCGGCCTCGCGGGCCATCGTGTTGGCCGCCGGGGTGCCGGTGTGCCCGATGGCGCCGAGCGCGCACGGGTGGTGGTGCGGCAGCACGCCCTTGCCGGCCTGGGTCTCCCCCACCGGGACGCCGTGCGCGGCGGCGAAGCCGGCCAGCTCCGCCCACGCCTCGCTGTAGACGACGCCGCCGCCGGCGACGACCAGCGGCCGGCGGGCCGCCCGGATCGCGGCGGCGGCCCGGGTGAGCGCGGCGGCGTCCGGGACCGGCCGGGCCACGTGCCACACCCGCCGGTCGAACAGCGCGGCCGGCCAGTCGCAGGCCTCGGCCTGCACGTCCTGCGGCAGCGCGATGGTGACCGCGCCGGTCTCGGCCGGGTCGGTGAGCACCCGCATCGCGGCGAGCAGCGCGGCGGGCAGCTGCTCGGGCCGGTGGATCCGGTCGAAGAACCGCGACACCGGCCGCAGGCAGTCGTTGACGCCCACGTCGTAGGAGCGCGGGTCCTCCAGCTCCTGCAGGACGGTGCCGGCCGCCCGGGTGGCGAACACGTCGCCGGGCAGCAGCAGCACCGGGAGCCGGTTGATGGTGGCCAGCGCCGCCCCGGTGACCATGTTGGTGGCGCCCGGGCCGATGGAGGTGGTGCAGGCGAAGGTGGACAGCCGGTCGCGGGCCCGGGCGAAGCCCACCGCGGTGTGCACCATGGCCTGCTCGTTGCGGGCCAGGTAGTACGGCAGCGGGTCGGCCAGGCCGGCGCCGCTCTCGGCCAGCGCCTGGCCGACGCCGGCCACGTTGCCGTGCCCGAAGATGCCGAGGCAGCCCGCGATCAGCCGCTGCTCGACGCCGTCGCGCTCGCTCCACTGCGCGGCCAGGAAGCGGACCAGGGCCTGCGCCACGGTCAGCCGGACGGTCGTCATGAGCCCTCCTTCGGGGCGGAGGTCATCGGCAGCCGCGGATCGGCGGCCTGCCCGGCCCAGGTGTCCCTGATCCAGGCGTGCCGGGGGTCGTCGCAGAAGGCCATGGTCCGCTCGGCGGCCGGGCCGGCCAGCACGTTGAGGTAGTACAGGTCGTACCCGGGGGCGGCCATCGACGGGCCGTGGTAGCCGTGCGGGACCAGCACCACGTCGCCGCAGGACACCTCGGCGAGCACGTCGATGGGCCGGCCGGGCGAGCCGTACACCCGCTGGTAGCCGGGGCCGCCCTCGAAGTAGTAGATCTCCTCCAGCACCGCCTCGCCCGCGCCGGCGGTGTCGTGCTTGTGCGGCGGGTAGGACGACCAGTTGCCCTCCGGGGTGAGCACCTCGACGGCGACCAGCCGGTCGCACTCGAAGGCGTCCGGGGCGCAGAAGTTGTTCACCTGCCGGGCGGCCTGGCCGGCGCCGCGGATCTCCACCGGCACCCGCCCGGCCGGGCCGTACCGCACCGGGAGCCGGCGTTCGGCCCGGGCGGACGGCAGCGCGAACCGGCCGTGCCCGGTGACCCTGGCGGTGGCCCCGACCGGCAGGTAGGCGAAGTCGGAGACGCCGGTGAAGACCGATTCGCGGCCGCGCAGCGCCAGGGTGGTGCCCTCGCACTCCACCTGGCACGACCCGGACAGCGGCAGCACCAGCATCTCCTCCTCGCCGGTGTCGAACTCCACCGTCTCGCCGCTGAGGTTGAGCACCCGCAGCCCGGCGTACGTCCAGCCGGCCAGCTCGGGCGTGACGCGCAGCGCCCAGGGGGCGGCGGCGGTCGCACCGGCGGGAATGTGGGACATCAGGGGACCTCCAGCAGCCCGGCGGCGATGTCGACGGCCGCGGCGACGTCGTCGTCAGGAGGGTAGAGCAGCGCGCGGCCGACCACGAGGCCCCGCACGCCCGGCAGCCGCAGCGCCTTGCCCCACGACCCGTAGACGTCGTCCGGCGCGGCGGAGGGGTCGCCGCCGAGCAGCAGGGTGGGCAGGGTCGTCGCCTCCATGACCCGCTCCATGTCCGCGACCACCGGGATCTTCAGCCAGGTGTGCGCGGAGGTGGCGCCGAGGCCCTGGCCGACGTGGATGGCGTGGATCATGCCCTCGGCGGACAGGTCGTGGTGCACCACCCCCTCGTCGCGGTGCGACCAGAACGGCTCGATCATGGCGACCAGCCCTTCCCCGGCCAGGCCGGTGATCGCCCGGGCGCAGGCCTCCAAGGTGCCGGCGGTCTCGGCGGAGCGCAGCCCGATCCGGCAGAGCATCTTGCCGCCGTCCAGCCGCATCCGGACGATCGAACCAGTGTCGTAGGCGGTGAATCGGTCGTCGAACTCGAAGGCCGTGCCGTGCAGGCCGCCACGGTTCATCGAACCGATGACGATCTTGTCGTGCAGCGCGCCGAGCAGCAGCAGGTCCTCCACGACGTCGGGGGTGGCGAGCAGGCCGTCGACGCCGGGGCGGGCCAGCGCCACGCGCAGCCGGTCGAGCAGGTCGATCCGGCTGCCCATCGCCATCGGCCGGCCGCGCACGCCCAGGGCGCCGCGCGCCGGGTGGTCGGCCGCGATGATCAGTAGTTGCTCGCGCCCGGCCAGCAGCGGGCGGCGCCGGCGCTCGGCGGCCGCCTCGGCGATCCGGCCGGGGTGCCGGGCGCGGATCTCGGCGAGCTTGCGGCGGTCCTCGTCACGCACGGCCGGCTCCGGGCAGCGGCGCGCCGGCGGCGATGTCCAGCCGGCCGGCCAGCACGGCCTCGACCTCGGCGGCGGTGGGCATGGCGGGCGCGCAGGCCAGCCGGCCGGCGACGATCGCCCCGGCCGCGTTGGCGAACCGCAGCACCTCGGCCAGGTCGCCGCCGGCGAGCAGGCCGTGGCACAGCGCGCCGCCGAAGGCGTCCCCGGCGCCGAGGCCGTTCACCACCTCCACCGGCACCGGCGGCACCTCCACCGTCTCGGTGGCCGTCATGCCGAGCACCCCGGCCGGCCCCTGCTTGACCACGGCCAGCTCCACGCCCAGGTCCAGCAGCGCCCGGGCCGCCGCGCGCGGCTCGCGGACGCCGACCGCGACCTCGCACTCGTCCAGGTTGCCGACCGCCACGGTGACGTGCCCGAGCGCCTGGCGCACCCACCGGCCGGCCTCGGCGGCCGACTCCCAGAACATCGGCCGGTAGTCCAGGTCCAGCACGGTCAGCGGAGCCCGCCCGCGCGCCTCCCAGGCGGCGAAGTGCGCGGCGCGGGACGGCTCCTGCGACAGCCCGGTCACGGTGGCCCAGAACAGCCCGGCGTCCCGGACGGCGGCCAGGTCCAGCTCCTCGGGGTGGATCTCCAGGTCGGGGGCCTTGGGGTGGCGGTAGAAGTAGAGCGGGAAGTGGTCGGGCGGGTGGATCTCGCAGAACGTCACCGGGGTCGGCAGGTGCGGCACCTCGGTCACCTGCCGGTCGTCCACCCCGTAGGAGCGCAGCGCGTCGTGGACGAACGCGCCGAACGGGTCGGCGCCGGTCCGGGTGATGACGGCGGCGGCGCGGCCCAGCCGGGCGGCGGCGACGGCCACATTGGTGGGGCTGCCGCCCAGGTACTTGCCGAAGGTCTCCACCTCGCGCAGCGACACGCCGACCTGCAGCGGATAGATGTCCACCCCGACCCGGCCGATGGTGAGCACCTCGGTCACCCGGCACCGCCCGCGGCCGGCCCGCCGGGCAGCGCGGCCAGGTAGGCGAGGCTCTCGGCGACCTGCGCGCGAGGGCCGCCGCCGTGCGGCGGCTCGGCGGCCAGCACGACGTCCTGCTCCATGACGTACCAGCCCTGGTAACCGGCCGCGCCGAGCCCGGCGACGATGCCGGCCACGTCCACGTCGCCCCGGCCGAGCGGCCGGTAGACGCCGGCCCGCACCGCGTCGGTGTAGGTGATCTCGCCGGCCCGCACCCGGCCGGCCAGCGCGGCGTCCACGTCCTTCAGGTGCACGTGGGCGATCCGGCCGGCGGCCCGGCGCACCAGGTCCAGCGGGTCGGTGCCGCCGATCAGCAGGTGCCCGGTGTCCAGGCAGAGCGGCACCGACGAGCCGTCCAGCACCCGGTCGACCTCGTCCCGGGTTTCGATCATGGTGCCGACGTGCGGGTGCAGGGTGAGGGCCCGCCCGAACCGGCCGGCCTCCTCGGCCAGCCGGGTGAGGTTGCCGAGCAGGGCCCGCCAGCCGGCCGCGTCGAGGGCGGGCCGCTCGTCGTAGCCGTCCACCCCGGTGGCCGCGGCGAGCACCACCATGTCCACCCCGCCCTCGGCGAAGCCGCGGAAGGTGGCCCGCGCCTCCGGCAGCGGGTCGTGGTCCGGCTCGTGCAGCACCAGCGGGACGAACCCCCCGATGCCGGTCAGCCCGTAGGAGTCGAGCAGCGCGCGGCGCCGCTCGGGGGACGGCGGCAGGAAGCCGTCCGGGCCCAGCTCGGTGGCGGCCAGCCCGAGGTCGCGCATCTCGCCGAGCACCCGGTCCCGGTCCAGTTGGTGGCCCCAGCCGGGGACCTCGCACACGCCCCAGGAGATCGGCGCCGCGGCGATCCGCGGCCCGCCGGTCACGCGGTCACCTCGGCGACCCGCACCGGACGGCCGGCGCGCCGGGACGCCTCGGCGGCCTCGGCGACCCGCAGCGCGGCCAGCGCGTCGTCCACCGGGCAGGGGCTCGGGCCGCCGTCGCGCACCGCGCGCAGGAACGCGTCCATCTCGGCGACGTAGGCGGCCTCGAACCGCGCGCCGAAATCCGGCCACGGCTCGCCGGGCGGGTAGCCCGCACCCGGTTCGGCCGAGGCGAGCGGCACGCGGTCGTCCAGGCCCGCGACGAGGGTGCGGCGGGTGCCGGCCAGTTCCATGCGGACGTCGTACCCAGCCCCGTTGTACCGAGACCCCTGCATGGTGACCAGGGTGCCGTCGTCCAGCGTGAGCAGCGCGGCGCTGTTGTCGACGTCGCCGGCCGCGGCGAAGAACTCCGCGCCCCGGTTGGCGCCGATGGCGAACACCGACTCGACCTCCCGGCCGGTCACCCAGCGCAGTGCGTCGAAGTCGTGGATGTGGCAGTCGCGGAAGATCCCGCCGGATCGGGGGATGTACTCGGCGGCGGGCGGGCGCGGGTCGGCGGTCAGCATGTGCACCCGGTGCAGGTCGCCGAGCTCGCCGCCGCGCAGTGCCCGGCGGGCGGCGGCGTAGCCGGCGTCGAAGCGGCGCTGGAAGCCGATATGCACCAGCACGCCGGCCCGGCCGGCCTCGGCGGCCACCCGCTCGGTCTCCGCCAGGTCCGGGGCGACGGGCTTCTCGCAGAACACCGGCAGGCCGGCCGCGCAGGCGCGCAGGATCAGCGCGGCGTGCGTGGCGGTGGGCGTGGCCACCACCAGGGCGTCGGCGGTGAACGGGTCTCCGGTGGCGGCGCCGACCCGGCCGGCGACCTCCTTGGCCCGCACCTCGTCGGCGTCGGCGAGCACCAGTTCGCCGACGTCGGGATGGGCGGCGAGCGTCGCCGCGTGGAAGGCGCCGATGCGGCCGAGACCTACAAGACCTACCCGCATGCCGCCTCCGCGCTCAGCTCGTCCGGACCCGCCCCCCATCTTCTACGTACCGGGATGTCCACCGTCAAGACTTTGTCCGGACATTCGGATGAGCTGTCGAGAATCGCGGCATTAATGCCGGCAAATGACCGTGGCCTGGACGGCGCGAAGCCGCCCAGGCCACGGGCTTGGTGGCGGACCCGGACGTTCCGGCGTGGTAGGGCGGTCCGGGTCCGCCGGTGGGACGCCAGGCGTCACCACCACCGTGCCCTGCCGGGCACGGCGTGCTTCTCCTCGTGCGTGCCGACCGGCCGCAGGTCCTCGCCCGCGAGCTCGCCGCCGGTCCACTCGGGATGCCTGGTGCCGTCGTCGCGCGCCGCGGTCAGCGACGCGACGCGCCGGCGGGGGGCGAGCCGTCGCGGTCCGGCCGGCTGCCGCGGCTCGCTGACCGGCCACTCGACCGGATCGCCGTGGATGCCGTGCAGCACGATGGCGACCAGCGCGACACCCAGTGCCGACGCCACGACGATCACACCGAGGATCACCACCACGATGTAGCCCATGTCCATGGCCGCCTCCCATCACGCTCGCTTCAACTCGATTATCGAACGGCTATAAAGGGGACTTCGAGTTATAAAACGCCCAGGGTTGCCACTGATTGCCCATCATTTCCCCAACAGTGGACAACCCCCGGTCAGGAGAAGTGGCCGCCGCGCCGTACCCTGCACTGGGAACGACGGCGGCGAAGCGCGGAGGAGCCTGAGGGATGCCCGGATTCGACTACACCGACCTGCTTCCACTGGGGCCGGACGAGACGGATTACCGCCTGGTCACCTCCGAGGGGGTGCGGCGCGTCGAGGCGGCCGGCCGGAGGTTCCTCGAGGTCGAACCGGAGGCGCTGCGGCTGCTGACCGCCACCGCGATCCGCGACATCTCCCACTACCTGCGCCCGTCCCACCTGGCCCAGCTCCGGAAGATCATCGATGACCCGGAGGCCAGCGGAAACGACCGGTTCGTCGCGCTCGACCTGCTGAAGAACGCGAGCATCTCGGCGGGCGGCGTGCTGCCCATGTGCCAGGACACCGGTACCGCCATCGTGATGGGCAAGCGCGGCCGGCACGTCCTCACCGACGGCGGCGACGCCGCGCACATCGCCCGCGGCGTGTACGACGCCTACACCGAGCTCAACCTGCGCTACTCGCAGATGGCCCCGCTGACCATGTGGGACGAGAAGAACACCGGCACCAACCTGCCCGCCCAGATCGAGCTGTACGCCGAGGACCCGCACGGCCACCCCGACGAGTACAAGCTACTGTTCATGGCCAAGGGCGGCGGCAGCGCCAACAAGTCGTTCCTGTACCAGGAGACCAAGGCGGTGCTCAACGAGCGCCGCATGCTGGAGTTCCTGGAGGAGAAGATCCGCTCACTCGGCACCGCCGCCTGCCCGCCGTACCACCTGGCGGTGGTGGTGGGCGGCACCAGCGCCGAGTACGCGCTCAAGACCGCCAAGTACGCCTCGGCCCGGTACCTGGACGCCATCCCCGCGTCCGGCTCGCCCGCCGGGCACGGCTTCCGCGACCTGGAGATGGAGAAGAAGGTCTTCGAGCTCACCCAGCGGCTCGGCATCGGCGCCCAGTTCGGCGGCAAGTACTTCTGCCACGACGTGCGGGTGATCCGGCTGCCCCGGCACGGCGCCTCCTGCCCGGTGGCCATCGCGGTCTCCTGCAGCGCCGACCGGCAGGCGCTCGCCAAGATCACCGCAGACGGGGTCTTCCTGGAGCGGCTGGAGACCGACCCGGCGCGGTTCCTGCCCGACACCACCGACGAGCACCTGTCCGGCGACGTGGTGCCGATCGACCTGAACCGGCCGATGGCCGAGATCCGTGCCGAGCTGTCCCGCCACCCGGTCAAGACGCGCCTTTCGCTCAGCGGCCCGCTGGTGGTGGCCCGGGACATCGCGCACGCCAAGATCGCCGAGCGGCTGGACGCCGGCGAGGAGATGCCCGCCTACCTGCGCGACCACGCGGTCTACTACGCCGGCCCGGCCAAGACCCCGGAAGGCTACGCCTCCGGCTCGTTCGGCCCGACCACCGCCGGCCGGATGGACTCCTACGTCGAGCGCTTCCAGGCGGCCGGCGGGTCGCTGGTCATGCTGGCCAAGGGCAACCGCTCCAAGCAGGTCACCGACGCCTGCCAGGCGCACGGCGGCTTCTATCTCGGTTCGATCGGCGGCCCGGCCGCCCGGCTCGCGCAGGACTGCATCAAGAAGGTGGAGGTTCTGGAATATCCGGAGCTGGGCATGGAGGCGGTATGGAAGATCGAGGTCGTCGATTTCCCGGCGTTCATCGTGGTGGACGACAAGGGCGGCGACTTCTTCCAAGACACCGCCGGCCCGGTGCTCAGCATCGGCCGGCGGCGCTGAGAATCCGGTACGTAAGTACTTCCTGACACAAGATCTCAACAGAGAATCGGCATGGCCTCTACAGGCGGTGACAAACGAATAGGTAAGCTGCCGTTCATGCGCGCCCCGGCCGGATACGAGCTTGCCTCGCGATACCGGCTCGTCGAGCCGGTCGGGCGCGGCGGGATGGGGACGGTCTGGCGCGCCTATGACGAGCTGCTCGAACGCGAGGTGGCCGTCAAGGAGGTCAGGCTGCCCTTGGTGCTGGACGAGGAGCTGCGCGCCGAGCTGTGCGCGCGCACCGAGCGCGAGGGCCGGGCCACCGCGATGGTCGCCCACCCGTCACTGATCACGGTCTTCGATGTGGTGACCGAGGACGACCGGCCGTGGATCGTCATGGAGCTGCTGCGTGCCCGCTCCCTGGAGGACCTGGTCCGCGAGCAGGGCCCGCTGCCGCCCCGCCGGGTGGCCGAGATCGGCCGCCAGGTGCTCGCCGCGCTGCGCGCCGTGCACGGCAAGGGCATCCTGCACCGCGACGTCAAGCCCAGCAACGTGCTGGTCACCGAGGACCGGGCGGTGCTGACCGACTTCGGGCTGGCCGCCCTGGAGGGCGACGCATCGATCACCCAGGCCGGCATCGTGCTCGGCTCGGCCGGCTACATCGCCCCCGAACGCGTCCTCGGCGACCGGGCCAGCCCGTCCGCCGACCTGTGGTCCCTGGGGGCCACCCTCTACACCGCCGTCGAGGGCCGCGGCCTGCACGGCCGGCGCACCGCCGCCGCCGCGCTCGCCGCGCTCACCAGCGGCGAGCCGATCCCGATGGAGCGGGCCGGACCGCTCGCCCCGGTGCTCACCGGGCTGCTGCGCATCGACCCCGCCGTCCGGCTGGACGCCTCCCGGGCCGCGCTGATGCTCGCCCGGGTGGCCGCGGGCGGCGCCGCCGAGGAGCCGCTCGGCGGGCCACCGCGCCGGATGTCCACCCAGGCCACCACCCCGCCGCGCGGCGGCGGCCGCGGCCTGCCGGGGCTGCCGGGGTTGCCCGGGCTGCCGGTGACCGGCCGCCGTCCGGCGCACCGGGGCCAGCACCGCGCGGGCGCCGAACGCCCGCCGCACGTCCCGGCGGGGCAGCCGGACCAGGCTCCGTCCGGCGAGGTGGGCCGGCCGGGGCAGGTGCCCGCGCAGCGCCGCGGCACCGAGGGCACGCACCGCAAGCAGGCCGAACCCGCCCCCGGCCGCCGCCGCGCCCCCGCGCCGCAGCCGGGGGTGATGCGCCAGTTGTCGGAGTTCATGCGGCTGGTAGTGCCTCGCCGGTTCTGGCCCAAATACATGCGTAAGTGAGGCGAAAGCGATTCTCAGCCGGGTATCGCTATCTTCTTAGTCATGCCGGAACAGCAGACGCGGCTGCTCGCCGCCAGATACGAGCTGATCGCCCCGCTCGGCCGCGGGACGATGGGCACCGTCTGGCGCGCCCATGACCGCCTCCTCGGCCGGGATGTCGCGATCAAGGAGATCCGGCAGGACCCGGGGCTGCGCCCCGACCAGCGGGGTGAGCTGCGAGAACGCATGATCAGGGAAGGCCGGGCCGCCGCCAAGATCTCCCACCCGTCGGTCGCCACCGTGCACGACGCCATCCTGGTCGACGGCAGCCCGTGGATCGTCATGGAGCTGGTCGAGGGCCGGTCGCTGGAGCAGGTGATCGATGAGGAGGGGCCGCTGCCGCCCCGGCTGGTCGCCGAGATCGGCGTCGACCTGCTGGACGCGCTGCGCGAGGCGCACCGGCGCGGCGTGCTGCACCGCGACGTCAAGCCGGCCAACGTGCTGCTCACCGACGGCGGGCGGGTCGTGCTCACCGACTTCGGCATCGCCAAGGCCGAGGGGGACAGCACCATCACCAAGACCGGCATGGTGATCGGCTCCCCCGGCTACACCGCGCCCGAACGGGCCCGCGGCGACCACACCGGGCCGGAGTCCGACCTGTGGTCGCTCGGCGCCACCCTCTACTTCGCGGTGGAAGGGCGCCCCGCCTACGAGCGCCGGTCGGTCAGCGAGACGCTCGCCGCGCTGATGACCGAGCAGGCCGACCCGCCCACCCAGGCCGGCCCGCTGCGCCCGGTGCTGGAGGCGCTGCTGGAGAAGGACCACACCAGGCGGGTGCCGCACGACCGCGCCCTCGCCCTGCTCCGCGCCGTCGCCGGCACCCCGTCCGGCTCCCCCGTCCCGCCGCCCGCCGGGCCGGCCCCGGCCGGGCCGCACCGCCCGTCCCCGGGCCCGGCCGCCACCCGCCCGCCCGCCGACCCGCCGACCCGCCCCGGCGCCGCCGCGGCCCGTCCCGGGGGCTCGACGGCGGCCGGCCAGCCCGGCGGCCGCCCGGAGACCGCTCGCCCGCCCGCGCGCCCCGGCGGTCCGCCGCCCGGCGGGCCCGGTCAGACCGGCGCGCGGCCGGCCGGCGTGCCGGAGGGCACCGGTGCCGCCGCCTCGTCCGGCCTGGACCCGGCCCGGAGTCCCGCACCGGGCGGCATCGATGACGATGAGCCGGACGGCGTCGATCCGAACCAGACGATGGTGATCATCCGCCCGAAGGGCGGCCTGGCCATCCCCGCCGGCGGGACGCCGGAGGCGACCGGGCCCGGCCGGGCGGGTGCCGCCACGGGTGCGGGCGCCCGCCCGGCGACGCCCGCCGCACCGGCCCGCCCGGCGACGCCCGGCGGCCCCGGCCGCTCCGGCTCCCCCGGTGCCCCAGGCGCCCCCGGTGCCCCTGGTGGCTCCGGCTCCCCCGGCGGCTCCGGTGGCTCGGCGCCGTCCGGGCCGGCCGCCGATGGCGAGCTGCCCGACCAGGACCGGGCCACCACCGTGGTGCGGCGCCCCGCGCACGGCATGCCCACCGGCACTGCCCTACGGTCCGGCCCCGGGCTGCCGCCCGCGCCGCCGGCCGCGCCCGGCAGCCGTCCCGCTCCGGGGCCCGGACCGGCCTCGGGACCCGGCGGATTCGCTCCCGGCGGCACCCCGCCACCCGGGACCGGGCCGGCGACCGCATCCGCGCCGGACAGCGCGGCCGGGCCGGCCGCCACGCCCGGGAGCACCCCGCCCTGGACCGGCCCCGGGTCGGCCGCCGCGGCGGAGCACCGGGCGGATCCAGCGGAACCGGCCACCACCGCATCGCCGGACGGCCCCGCGGCACCGGCGGGCTCCCGAGGGCTGGGCACCGACCTGTTCGCCCTGCAGGGCGCCGAACCGGCTCGATCCGGCAGCAGCCCGGTCGGCATGATCATCCTGCTCACCGTGGCGCTGATCGGCCTGCTGGCCATCGTCCTGCTCATCTTCGCCGCCATCTCCGGCTGACCGTCACCTCTCGCCGGGACGGACCGGTTCCGGCCGGAGGTGGCGGACGGCCACCGGAGATGAACCGCATGTGGCGGGCAGGCTCACCCCGCTCGGTGCCGCGCCGGGCGGGGGCAGGGGTGAGACTGGAGGCATGGAAGACTTCCGGATCGAACACGACTCGATGGGCGAGGTGCGCGTCCCGGCGGCCGCCAAGTGGCGGGCGCAGACGCAGCGGGCGGTGGAGAATTTCCCGATATCCGGCCGCGGCCTGGAGCCGGCGCACATCGCCGCGCTCGGGCTGATCAAGGCGGTCGCGGCCGAGGTGAACGGCGAGCTCGGCGTGCTGGAGCCGGACATGGCCGAGGCGATCTCCGAGGCGGCCACCGACGTCGCCGAGGGCGAGTGGAACGGCGAGTTCCCGATCGACGTCTTCCAGACCGGGTCGGGCACCTCGTCCAACATGAACGCCAACGAGGTGGTCGCCACGCTGGCCGAGAAGCGCCTGGGCCGGCCGGTGCACCCGAACGACCACGTCAACGCGTCCCAGTCGTCCAACGACGTGTTCCCGACGTCCATCCACGTGGCGGCGATGATCGACGTCGCCTACGAGCTGCTGCCCGCGCTGGAGCACCTGGCCATCGCGCTGCGGCAGAAGTCGCTGGAGTTCGAGCGGACGGTCAAGGCCGGGCGCACCCACCTGATGGACGCCACCCCGGTGACCCTGGGCCAGGAGTTCGGCGGGTACGCCACCCAGATCGAGAACGGCCTGGCCAGGGTCCGCTCGGTGCTGCCCCGGCTGGCCGAGCTGCCGATCGGCGGCACCGCGGTCGGCACCGGCATCAACACCCCGCCCGGGTTCGCGGCCGAGGTCGTCCAGAAGCTGCGCGAGGCCACCGAACTGCCGTTCCGGGAGGCGCCGGACCACTTCGAGGCGCAGGGCGCCCGGGACGCGCTGGTCGAGCTGTCCGGGCAACTCCGGGTGGTCGCGGTGTCCATCAACAAGATCTGCAACGACCTGCGCTGGATGGGTTCGGGCCCGCGGGCCGGGCTGGGCGAGATCAACCTGCCCGATCTGCAGCCCGGGTCCTCGATCATGCCGGGCAAGGTCAACCCGGTGGTGCCCGAGGCGGCGTGCATGGTGGCCGCCCAGGTCATCGGGAACGACGCCGCCGTCACCTTCGCCGGGGCCTCCGGCAGCTTCGAGCTGAACGTGATGATGCCGGTGATGGCGCGCAACGTGCTGGAATCGGTCCGGCTGCTCACCGGGGTGTCCCGGCTGCTGGCCGACCGGTGCGTCAGCGGCATCACCGCCAACGCCGACCGGCTGCGCGAGTACGCCGAGAGCTCGCCGTCCATCGTGACCCCGCTCAACCGGCACCTCGGCTACGAGGAGGCGGCCAGCATCGCCAAGCAGTCCCTCAAGGAGCGCAAGACGATCCGGGATGTCGTGCTGGAACGCGGCCACGTCTCGGCCGGCCGCCTCACCGAGGAGCAGTTGGACGCCGCCCTAGACGTCCTCGCCATGACCACCCCGCCCCCCGCCCCCGACCAGCCGGACCGAATCTGACATCACGCGGCGGCCGACCCCCGCCCGCGCCCGCAGATCACCATCGATCGCGCGCCCCCGCCAGACGACCGGCCGGGGGCGCTTCGTGTACCCGACCGGGTGATCCCCTCGGTGTCCGACCCGAACTCGTTCCACCAGGAGCTCGACCACCGACCGACCCGGCCCGCCGCGGAACGGACGACACGCACCTGAGCCGATGAGCGGACCGGCGGGCGATTCACGCTCCGCGGGAACCGCCTGGCGCCGGTCGGGAGACAACCGGGTGACCGGCAGGCGGATGAAGGAGACTCGTGGATGCAGTGGAAACGGCCGAGCTGGACGACGCCGAACTGATCAGGCGGTCCGTGGCCGACCCCGAGCAGTTCAGCGCGGTGTTCGAGCGGTATGTCGCCCAGATCCATCTGTACGTGTCCAGGCGGCTGGGGACGCCGCACGCCGACGACATCGTGTCCGAGACCTTCCTGGCCGCGTTCCGGCGGCGGGAGAACTACGACCAGGCGTACCGGATGGCCCGGCCCTGGCTGTACGGCATCGCCACCCGGCTCATCGCCCGGCACCGGCGGGCCGAGGAACGGTTCCTGCGCGCCCTCGCCCGGACCGGGGTGGACCCGATCGGCGCGTCGATCGAGGACGAGCTGGTCGACCGGGTCGCGGCGCAGAGCCAGGAACGCCGGCTGGCGGGGGCGCTGGCGAGGCTGTCGCGTGGCGAACGCGACGTGCTGCTGCTGATCGCCTGGGAGGACCTCAGCTACCAGGAGGCGGCGCACGCGCTCGGCGTCCCGGTGGGCACCGTGCGCTCCCGGCTGCACCGCGCCCGTAAGACGATCAAGAAGGAGCTGTGATGGACGAGTTCGAGGCGGTGCGCACGCTGCGCCGCGACCTGCCCGAGATCACCCCGGCGGCCCGGGACGCGGCCCGGCACGCGTTCATGAACGCCGCCCAGGCCCCCGGGTCGCGTCCCCGGCCGAAACTCCGGTGGCGTCCGGCCCTTGCCGCCATGCTCGCCGTGCTGGCCGGCACCGGGGTGGTGATGACCCGAGGACAGCCGGAGACGACGCCGGTGGCCGGAGTCGTGGAACTGGGCGAGCGGGCCGCGCGGGCCGCGGAGGACACGCCGGTGCCCGAAGCCCGCGCCGGCCAGTGGCTCTACATCAAGCAGCGCCAGGCGGCGATCAGTGATCCAGAAGGTGTCGGTGTCGACCCGGGCCGGTTCGAGGACTGGGAGCAGTGGGCGAGCGTCGACGGGCAGCGGACCGCCTGGTACACCGACGGCCGGCTGCTGGAGCAGGGGACCTTCCCGGGCCTGAGCGCGGACCGGCTCGACGCCGAACCGGTGACCCCGCAGAGCCTGCTGCAGCGGATCAGCGCCGCGCTGCCCGATCTGCAGGTCACCAGCGGGCCGCCACCGTCCAAGGACGAGCTGCGCTTCAAAGCGATCTACCAGCTGATGGGCGAGCAGCAGTTGCCGGCCCGGGTCCGTGCCGCACTGTTCCGCGCGCTCCCGATGATCCCTGGAGTCACGGTGACCCAGAACGCCGCCGATGCCGCAGGCCGGCACGGGGTGGCTTTCAGCCATTCGAGCCGGGACCTGAGATATGACCTGATCCTCAGCCCCGACGATTACCGGTTCCTCGGCACCTACGGGGTGACGACCGCGGACCGCACCTGGGACCTCGGCCAGGAAGGCAAGCGGCTCGTCAAGGCCGGCACCCCGCTGACCTGGACGGCCCAGTTGGAGACCCGCCTCGTCGACCACGCCGGCGACCGCCCCTGACCTCGATGCCAGAGGGGGGCGTCGGCCGTCAGTCCGGCGCGTGGCCGGCCCCGAGGCGCGGGCCCGACGCCACGGGCACGGCGGCGGGCGGGGCCGCCGGGGCGGCCGCGCGGTACCGGCCGGACAGCAGGATCCAGGCGGCCACCGCGAGCTGCGGGACGAGCATGATCGGCATGACCACGAGATCGTCCAGGCCGGCGCCACCGCTCAGCATGATGTCGGCGACCAGCGACAGCACCATGTTGTTGCCCGCGTGCGCCAGGCTCGTCGTCCAGATCGTGCCGGACCGGAGCCGCAGCCAGGTCAGCATGACCTCTTGGCAGACGAACCCGGCGGTCCACCACAGCAGGCCGATGAGCACGTTGCGGTAGTCGGCGTAGCCGAGGAACGCCAGCGGGAAGTGCCAGACCGCCCAGATCAACCCGGTCGCCAGCGTGGCGAGCAGCGGGCGGCCGGGGTGGATCCGCAGCCGCAGGTAGCTGGTCCAGCCGAACTCCTCACCCCAGTACACCGGAGTCAGCGCCAGGGCGACCATCAGCAGGAGGGCGATCAGCACCACCGGCGGCACGCCGGGCGCGAAGTCCCGCAACGCGCTCGTGTCCGGCGAATACCACCCGCCGGCCACCGCGACCAGGATGCCCGCGCCGAGCAGCCCGAGCGGGCCGAACCAGGCGATCAGGTAGTAACGCCAGGCCGCGCGCAGCCGCAGGGCGAGCCCGGCGTCGGCGAACCCCTCCCGGGTCACCCAGCGGCGTACGACGATCGCCACCAGCGCCGGGACGAACGCGAAGAACAGCTGCGCCCGCGGGTCGGCCAGCGGCATCCCCAGGCCGAAGCGCACCCCGACCATCAGCGACCACGTCAGGCCGAACGTCAGCACCAGATAGACGATCACTCCACGGTTGCGCACCGCGACGCTCCTCACGACAGGGAACAGGACGGCGAACACCGTGTCGCACCGCGACGTCCCGGCACCTGGCGATCGGGGGCGAATCTGGACCGGCACCGGAGTGCCGGCCGGAAATGGCTCCAGGGTGGGAGGTGCGGGACCGGCCCGGCCAGCAGAATCGACGCATGTCGCACAGGCTTCCGGCACCCGTCCCCTACCTGCTGGGCTGGGTCCACGCGATCATCGGCGCCGCGATCTGGCTGCCGGCGGCGACCGGCGGCGCGGTGGCCGGTCTGGCCGTCCCCGCCCCGGTCCGCACCGAGGTGTTCGCGGCCACGACGGTCCTGCTCGTCCTGCTGGGCGGGTTGGTCGGGGTCACCCGGCCCGTCGCGATCCGGCTGGGCAACGCGCTGCTGCGCACCACGTTCCCCGTCGCGCCGGCGGCCCGCGGCCGGCCGGTACGGCTCCGTTCGGCCGGCTGGACCCTGCTGCACGCCGTGTCCGGCGCCGCGCTGCTGAGCGTCGTGTTCGGTGCCCTGCTGCCGGCGGTGACCCTGCCGGCCATCTGGGCCCGCGGTGGCGGCGACCTCGTGCTGCCCGGCATGTCACCGACGATCAGCGGCGGCCTGCCGGGGAGCTGGACCCTGGCCGTGGCGCTGGGGCTGGTCACGCTCGCCGGGGTCGCCGGCGCCGGGTACACCGCGGCGCTGCGCCGGGTGGCGCCGTACCTGCTCGGCCCGAGCGCCGCCGAGCGTATGGCGGCCGTGCGGCGGCACGCCGACCGGCTCGCGGTGCGCAACCGGCTGGCCCGGGAGCTGCACGACTCGATCGGGCACACCCTCACCGCGACCACGATCCAGGCGGCGGTGGCCGGCGCTCTGGTCGAGTCGGACCCCGAGCGGGCCCGGCACACGATGAGCGGCATCGAGGAGGCGGCGCGCACCGCGCTGGACGACCTCGACCACGTGCTCGGCGTGCTCCGCGACGGCGCCTCGCCACGGGAGCCGCAGTACACGCTGGCCGACCTCGACCCGCTGCTGGACCGGGTCCGCAGCGGCGGCACCCCGGTCGACGTGACGCTCACCGGCGATCCACGCCAGGTGCCGGCCGCCGTGTCCCGCGAGGCGTACCGGATCGTCCAGGAGGGGCTGACCAACGCGATACGCCGGTCCGGCCAGGTCACCGTCCGGATCGACGTCGGCCCGCACCACCTGGACATCGAGCTGACCAACCCGATCGCGGCCGGCCGGGTACCGGAGGTCGCGGGCGGGCGCGGCGGGCGAGGCCTGGCCGGCATCGCCGAACGGGTCCAGGTGCTGCGCGGCGAGGTCACCGCCGGCCCGGTCACCGATCACGCGGGGCACCGCTGGCGGCTCGCCGCCCGGCTGCCGCTAGGGTCCACCCCGTGATCCGCCTGCTGATCGCCGACGACGACGAGCTCACCCGGACCGGCCTGCGCTCGCTGCTGTCCACCGAGCCCGACCTGGAGGTGGTCGCCGAGGCGGCCGACGGCACCGAAGTGCTGCCGCTGGTCGTCGAGCGCCGCCCGGACGTCGTGCTGATGGACGTCCGGATGCCGAAGCTGGACGGCATCCGGGCCACCGGACTGCTGCGCGCCGAGCTGGCCGAGCCGCCCAAGGTGCTGGTCATCACGACGTTCGAGCACGACGACCACGTGTACGACGCGCTGCGTGCGGGCGCCGCCGGGTTCCTCCTCAAACGCGCCAGACTCTCGCAGATCGCGCACGCCATCCGGCTGCTCGACGCCGGGGAGTCGCTGCTGTTCCCGGACGCGGTCCGCGCGCTGGTCACCGCTCGCCCGGCCCCGCCTGCCGCCGTACGGCACCCGCGGCTCACCGGCCGGGAGACCGAGATCCTCCGGCTGATGGCCACCGGGCTGTCCAACACCGAGATATCCCAGCGCCTGGTCATCAGCCTGGAGACGGTGAAGACCCATGTCGGCAACCTGTTCACCAAGCTGGACGCCGCCAACCGCACCCAAGCAGTGATCATCGCCTACGAGACCGGCATCGTCACCCCGGGCTCCCCCGCCACCTGAATGAGCGCCAAAGGCGCCACCCTCCTATGGCGCGGGCTCGGACAGCGGATCCCCAGTTGGCCGGCCCCCGGGCCCACTCCGTTCCGCCGGAAGAGCGATCAGGCCGGGAGTCGGGCGTCCGGGATCCGGCGCACGACTTCAGTGCGCGCCAACCGGTCGTGCAGCGTTCGATCTCCGGGGTCGAGGATCACCCACAGGACGTCCGCGATGAGTGCGAGCGGCCCGATGACCGGCACGAACAGCAGAAGCGGAAAGAGCAGCGTGCGGAGCGCCGTCCTGCGCTTCGCCGGCTGCCCGGCAGCATCGACGGACACCAGCCGGATCCGCAACAGTCGCTTGCCCAGGGTCCGGCCCCACCGGCGGTGCTGCCCCCAGAAGTACAGAAAGATGAAGAAGACGCCGATCAACCGCTCCGGATCGGGGGCGACCGATAGGAGGCGCAACGCATTGACCACCCCTCCCTCGACATGGAACCAAAAGAACCCCTCCAGGCCGGTCAGGAGCAGGAAGAGCGGGACGGCGAAGGTGAACGTGGCGACAACGATCGTGTAGTCCACCAGCAACGCCGCGGGCCTGTGCCAGGTCACCCCGGCCGGCCGGGCGGCCACCGGCCGCGGCAAGGGGGCGGTGCTCGTCATCCGGGTGGCGACCAGTACGAGTGCGGCGGCCCCGAACAGGCACCACTGGGTGCTTCCCCAGGCGTCCATCATCGTGGCGAACCACTCGGCGCTGAGCAGGGGGATCACGCCGCAGGCGTCCGGCGAGGCGTAGGCAGGCGTGGCCGGCTCCAGGACGGCGATCAGCACCAGGCCACCTGCCGCTCGCCGACCCGCCTGCCACAGATCCGGACGGCGCAGGCAGGCGAGAAATCCCATCACGACCAGGATCGCCGGAACGGCCGCGGCCACCAGGTTCTCCATGACCATGTCGAGATCACTGCGCAGGGGTTCGAGCGGCGATATCCCCCAAGGCCCCAAGCCGGCACAATAGGTCAACTCGACCTCCCCTGGCTGGAGCCGGAAGCGCCACTCCTCCCAGGACGGCCAGGCGGCGACCGCCATGGCCGCCATCCACAGCGACAACGCCGGCCTCGATAACCAGGGGGAGTTCGACAAGATGTTCCTTTCACGACCGAGGTGGACACCTTAGCGATTGGTCCGCGCCGATGACCCGCTTCGAACAGCGGACCTCAGCCGTTGACGGCCTCGGCGATCCGCAGCGCGGCCTGTTCGGGTGTCAGGTGCGTGGTGTCGACGAGTTCGGCCTCGCCGGGGAGCCAGGTGCGGACCGCCTCGGCGTAGGGCTCAAGATGGGCGAGACGGAAGGGCGAGGGGCGGAGGGCGAGAACGGTGTCCCCCTCGATGCGCCTGCGGAGGGTGTCCTGGTCGGCGTGGAGAACGAAGTGCCGCACCGGAACGGCATGTTCGGCGAGACCCGCCCTGATCTCGCGCCAGTACTCCTCGACCAGGACGGTCATGGGCATCACCAGGGTGCCGCCGGTGTAGGCGAGTACGCGCCGGGCGGTCTCCACTACGAGCGGCCGCCACGGCGGCCAGTGCTGGAAGTTGTCCGTCGCCGGCAGGCCCGGCGTGATGTCCATGAGCGTCTCGCCCACCTTCTCGGCGTCGAACACCCGCGAACCGGGAATCAGGCGCTGCACGAGCGCGGCGGTCGTCGTCTTGCCCGCACCGTGAGTGCCGTTCAGCCATACGATCACGGAATCGATGCTATGGCCGCATGTCCGGCCCGGCAGGAATCCGGAGCTCCAGCTCGCCCGTCATGCGTCGTGCTCCTACGACGACCGGCTTCGTCTGAGACGATGACTGTCCAGGAGGTGCGGATGGTCATCGATCGGTTCACGACACCGCTGTACGGCATCGCCGAGGCGGCCCGTTACCTTGCCGTGCCGCCGTCCACGTTCACGACCTGGGCTTTCGGCTATCAGCGGCGCCGGCGTGACGGACGCGCCATCGAAGGCAAACCCGTGATCACCGCGGCGCGTCCTGATCGGCCGAACGAGGCCGCCGTACCGTTCATCGGGCTGGCCGAAGGTTTCGCATTGGCCGCCTTCCGCCAGGCAGGCGTGCCGCTGCAGCGCATCAGGCCGGCGATCGACGCGCTGGAGGAGGAACTCGGGCTCGCCCATGCCCTGGCCAGCAGGCGTCTGTTCACTGATGGCGCCGAGGTTCTGTACGACTACGCCGAACATGTCGGTGATGAGTCGGCCCGGGAACTCGTGGTCGTCCGTAACAACCAGCGCGTGTTCTCCGACATCGTCGCCAGTTATCTTCGCCGGGTCGACTTCGCTTCGGACGGATACGCCCAAGTCATCACCTTGCCCCAGTACCGGACCGCCACCGTCACGGTCGACGCCGCGCACGCCTTCGGACGTCCTCGCTTCACGCACGGCGGAGCGAAGCTGGAAGACGTCATCGATCTTTTCCAGGCCGGAGAACCCGTGGATGTGGTGGCCGAGGAATTCGGACTCAGCCGGGACGAGGTCGAGGACGCTCTCCGTGTCGCCACTCGAACAGCCGCGTAGGTTCTTCGTCGACCGCAGCCTGGGACGGGTGGCGGTTCCCAAGTTGCTCCGGGCCGCCGGATGGGCCCTGATCACGGCCGAGCGGCCCCACCAGGCGACGCGACCTTGAATGCCTGGCGTTCTACCCCTCGCTCGCGCTCGACCTAAGGAAGCAGCTTGAAGGCTTCGATGTGGCGCGGGCGCACCACCCGGAAATGCCGGTGGTCGACCGTCGCGACCTCTCGCAGTTTCAGCCTCTCCGCAATCGTGATCACGGCGGCGTCCACCAATCCAAGAGGAAGGTCGACATATTTCTCGACCAGTTCCGCCATACGGGGGAGATCTTCATCTTCCAGCTCGGCCACCTGGAATCCATCACCGCCGAATGACTTCAGGAACGCGATCTCGGCCTGCGGACCGACCCGCGACTCCAAGAGATGCCCACCTCTCCCATGACGGGAGACGGCACGAGAAGCGGTCCTTCAGCCTCTCGGAGCAGACCGATGCAGGCCCTGTGATACTGATCCTTGGCGTTGCCTACAGCGAGTAGGACTCCCGTGTCGCACAGGAGCACGTCAGCGGCCCATCTCGAAACGCAGAATCTCTTCATGACGGGCGGCGAGATCCGGTTCGGCATCGAACGACGCGAAAAACGGAAGATCTCGCCCCTTGGCAGCAGGCTCATCCAGTCGACCGCGAATGAGTTCCAGCGCCGGCCGAAGCTCGGCTTCGGGCAACCGGTCCACCAGGTGGTGCAGTTCCTCGCGCATCGCGCTCATAGTCTCAGTCTAGGTGGCGCGGGCCGAGAGACGCAGCGAACCCCGGCCCCGATTCCGGTCATCTCTTTCCTGATGTGCCACCATATGGGCGGGTGGTACAAGCGTTGCCGGAGGGGTCGGCGGCCAGAGCCTGACGGAGGTCGGTGGGGGCGGGGTGGTGGCGCTGGGCTTGGGGGACAGCGCGCAGGACAAGGTGGGCGGTCTCCAGGATGTGCCGGGTGCGGTAGCCGGGGGCGAGCGCGTCGATGACGGCCGCCGCCTGCCGCGTCCCCTCGTCCACCCCGCCCCGGACCACCGTGCACAGGGCCTGGTGAAGCTGGACGTTGGCGCAGTACTGGTAGTCCTGGGTGAGCTTCATCAGGCTCTCCTGCGCCCGGCGCCCTGGCTCCTCCGCACCGGCCGCGGCGTAGACCCAGCTCTCGGCGAAGTGCAGCTGGTTCAGCTTCCAGAAGCCGTACGGGTCTCGATGTACGCCCTTGTCGGCGAGAGCGTGGAGAGCGTTCAGCCTGTCGAGTGCCTCGTCGTGCCGGCCGAGCATGGAGAGGGCTTTGACCTCGGTCGTCAGCAGGTCGACGTTCTGACCGCCGGCGAGCTCGCAAGCGTCACGCACGAGCTGGAGGATGGCCTCTGGGGGGCGCTGCCCGTATAGACCGTGGCCGGCCTCTTCGCCGCGGACCATGAGCCGGAGGTCCAGGTCGCCGGAGGTGTCGGCGGCGTGGCGGGCGGTGTGCCACCAGCGGAGGGCGGTGCCGTGCTCGCCGAGGCGGGTCAGGACGTTGGCCTGGATGGACGAGAGCACCGCCAGGCAGCGCCGCAGCTCGACCGCGTCGGCGGGGCCGGCGGCGGCCAGCTGCCGGTGGAGCGCGTGCAGGTCGATGAGCAGGTCGGCGGTGACCTGGGCGGGCGGCCGGGTGCGCATCGCGTGCAGGTGGTCGGCGCAGGCCAGTTCCCAGTCCTCCAGGCTGCGATGCTCGCGGCCGAGGGAGGCGTCGAGGAGTTGCCGCAGCGGCTCGGACTGCGCGCCGAACGAGCCCACCGCGCCGAACGGGGTGACGGCGCCGAGTCCGGCGAGAAGGTGGAGCATGGCCCGACGTTCCATGTCGTCACCTCCGGCGGGATATGCGGGGTTCGCCCAGCATGTACCCGAGGCGGACCCGGTGACGGTGTCCGGGGAGGTGAGCTTGTCGTACAGGGCGGTGAGGATGCCGTGCGCGCCGTACACCTGGTCCAGGGCCGGCACCAGCTCCGCCGGGGGCATCCGCTCGCCGCGCTCCCATCGGGCCAGGTTGGAGAAGTCCACGTGCAACGCCAGGGCCGCCCGCCGCAACGACAGGTTCGGCCGGCTCTCCCGGCAGTGCCGCATCACCGCGCCGAACAGGTGCCAGGGCGACACGTGCGGGTCGATCGGGTCTTGCGCCATGACCGCCTCCTCGATGGACGTGGACCACGTAGCTGCCACTTCGTCACGCTTCCAGCACGATCGATCACCCACAATGATGACACCGCTACCTTCGGTAGCGAAGGGAAATCGGCGGGATCGACCGGCGACCGCGAGGCCGGGCGGATCCCTGATCAGGAAGGCAGGGACGGCGGCGTGCGACGTCTTGGAAACCTGTGGCGCCGGAGCGGGCGCCCTCGCGGCAGGCACACCGCCGGCCGGCCCTACGCGCCGGTCGAGCCCGGCGCACCGGACCCCGGCGCCCGGGCGGCGGCGGTGCTGGTCGACCGGCTGGAGCCGGACTGGACGGTCATCTACGGCCCGTGGAGCCGCCGCTTCTACGCGCTCGCCGTCTTCCCGACCGCGGAGCCGTTGATCATCGAGGCGGCCACCGCGCCGGAGCTGCGCGCCCTGATGCGCGAGGCCGAGCGGGACACCGCCGCCCGGCCCCGGCCCGCCGCCCCGGCCGCCTGAGCCACCAGGACGCCCACGTGAGCGAGACTCCCCGGCGCATCGAGACCGCCGACTTCCCGGCAACCGAGACCTCGGTGGCCGAGGCGCGGCGCTGGCTGCGCAAGATCCTGGACGGCCGGCCGCGCTGCGACGACGCCGTCCTGCTGCTGTCCGAGGCGGCCACCAACTCGGTCGTGTACACCGACACCGCGACCATCGGGGTGACCGTGACGGTCGAGGAGAACGGCGACGTCCGCGTCGAGGTCGCCGACGAGGGCGCCCCGACCATCCCGAGCCTCGCCGGCGACCCCGAGGACCTGAAGTCCTCCGGGCGCGGCATCCTGCTGATCCGCGCGCTGGCCACCCGCTGGGGCTTCACCGCGAACCCGCCCGCCCACACCCTGTGGTTCGAACTCTCCCCGGCCCCGGCTACCCGGCAAGCGGCCCACCGGACGCCAGAGGGCGCCCGGTGACGTGGTGAGATTCGCCCCGAACCCCGCCGGGAATGGCCGGCGCCACGATCGGCGCCGGCGGCGTGCAGGCCGCCGGCGCCGATCAGCGTAACGGGACGGCGAACCCGGCGGCGGGGGTGTCCCTGCCGGTGATCCCCGAAGGTGAAGGTCAACCGGGTCAGCGGCCCTTACCGAGGAAGGTGCACTGGTCACCCAGGCCGAGGAAGTAGGCGATCACCCCCCACCACGAGCCGCGATCGGCCATGCAGGACTGGTCCACGCTGTTGGACACGCCGGGCAGCTCGCTCAGCGCCTGGGCCACGGCCGGAATGTTCGCCCCCGGCCTGAGCTGGAGGCGGAAGGACTCGGGCATGTCCTCGGGTCTCACCTCGTCCGCATACTTGGGAAACCGCCGCCGGAAACTCTCCCAGGCCAGCTTCCGGTCCTCGAAGGCGACGCTCTCCACTTCGGGCCGGGTGGTCATGGCGCGTTGCAGGTTCTCCCGTTCCGCCGCGGTGATCGCCCCGCCCGCACAGCCCGGGAAGGCGTCGTCGTCCTTGCAGAGGAAGACCGCGACCTCGGGCCGGTCGGACGATGCCGCGCCGCTCAGCGACATGGCGACGATTTTCTCCTGCCCGCCTCCGGCGGAGACGGCGGCGAACCGGACCACGCCGAGCACCGTCACGGCGAGCGCCAGAGCGACGGCGGTGACCCGGAGCGGGTGGCCCCGGACGGTACGGTGCGGCGGGGGCAGCGGGCGGGTGTCGTCGTCGATGGTCCTCGCGCGGGCCGTCATGGCGTCACGCAGCCGGTCCTCGATGTCGTTCATGCGGTGTCGTCCCCCAGTTCGCGAAGCAGCCCGGCCAGTGCCCGGGCGGTGGTGGATCTCACGGTGCTCTCCCGGATGCGCAGGATCTCGGCGATCTCCGCGTCGGGCAGGTCGAGGTAGTAGCGCAGCACCAGCACCTCGCGGCGGCGTCGCGGCAGCCGGGCCAGCGCGAGCAGCATCTCCCGCCGGGACTCTCCGATCAGCGCGGCGGTCTCCGCCGAGTCGGCCAGGTCGGTGACCCGTTCGGTGCGCCGCAGCGCGACCGCCCGGCGGCGCAGCACCGACCGGGATCCGTTGAGCACGCAGGTCCGGACGTAGGCGAGCGTGGTAACGCCCGGCCGCCACCTGGCGTGCAGCCGGGCGAACACGTCCTGCACCACGTCCTCGGCCGTCTCCCGGTCGCCGACGAGCAGCACCGCCAGCCGCACCAGGTCGAGCCGATGGTCGCGGTAGAAGGCGACCAGCCCGGCGTCCGGGGAGCGGGCCGCGGGCACCGAGGTGGGTGCGGTGGTCTCCAGCCGGAGAATCTCGCGGTTCATGTCCTGTGAACGCGAAGCCGGGCCGATCCGCTGCTTCCCTCGCCCGCGGATCCGATCTGGGGCGGCAGGTGGCCTCTCCTCGTGCATCCAACTCGCTCGGTGAGGCATCACGAGTCGCCGCAAATGCGACGTAAGAGGTTGGCCGGCATCCTTCCCCGCCGAATGCCCTGCACGATCTTGGGCTACATGGTGAGATTCGACCGGCCCAGACAAGGCTGTGCCCCGGCTGCGTGCTCAGCAGAGGCATCACCGGGGCTTATGACGCGAGGATACCACCCCACGGCTTGGACGGACTCCGGCGGTCAGGGGCCCGGCTGGTCTTTGTCGTCCGGTCGCCGGGGCAGGAGGCGGGAGGCGGGGGGACCGGGCGGGGCGTAGCCGGAGCGCTCCAGGTCGAGGGCGACCTGCCGGAGCGCGTCCATGATCGGGGACAGGCGCTCGCCGAGCGGGGTGAGCGCGTAGACGGTGGACTGCCGGCCCCGCGACTCGGTGGTCCGGCTGACCAGGCCGGCCTCCTCCATCTTCTTCAGCCGGCCGCTCAGCGTCACCGCGTTCACCCGGGGGATGGCCCGCTGCAACTCGTTGAACCGCATCTCCGACGCCTGCAGCGTCATGACGATGGCCAGCGTCCACAGATCGCCGATGACGGACAGGATCTGCATGCAACGCGCTACCTGGGTGTCGCTGACCTGGTCCATGTTGACGACCATTCTAGTACCACTATAGATTCTTTAGCAGTTAAGCTTCTTTAGCGGTTGTCGGGCACCCCGGTGGACAGGAGAGCGACAGTGCGCATCACGATCTTCGGCGCGACCGGGCGGACCGGCCACCTGCTGGTCCGCCGGGCCCTGGACGCCGGGCACACCGTCACCGCCTACGCCCGCAACCCCGGCCGGCTGAGCATCACGCATCCCGCGCTGTCGGTCGTCGCCGGCGGGATGGACGACGACGCGGCCATCGTCCGGGCCGTGCAGGACGCCGAAGCGGTGATCGAAGGGGTCGGCTCGGTCAGCGACGGCACCCGCCGGATCATCGCCGCCATGGAGAAGACCGGCGTGCGGCGGCTGGTGGTCGTCTCGACGTGCAGCGTCCCGGACCCGGGGGACCGGCCGGACGCGAAGTTCGCGGCGCTGGCCCGGTTCGTCCGGACCGTCGCGCCGAAGCCGTATCGGGAGGTCCGCCGGGCCGCCGAGCTGGTCCGTGTCGCCGACCTGGACTGGACGCTGGTCCGGGTGGCCAAGCTGAACGACCGGCCCGCGGGCGGGGACGTCAAGGTGGGCCACTACGGCCACGGCGTCCTTTCGCTCTCCACCAGCCGCGCCGACCTGGCCGCCTTCCTGCTCGGCCAGGTGACCGACCGGACCTACCTCCGGCAGGCCCCCGCCATCAGCAGCTGAGCCCGGGTCATTTCGGGGTCTCGGTGGTGGGCGGGGCGGGCAGGTAGCGATCGTGCAGGGCGCGGCCGAGGCGCAGCAGCCACGGGCCGCCGGGCAGCCGGGCGGCCAGCCGGGCCAGCGGCGACGGCCGGGCGGCCAGGGTGCCGGGCTCGCCGGCGGACTGCACCCGAGTGCGGCCGCTGCGGCCCACCTCCAGCAGGAAGCGCAGGTCGGTCTCGGCGCCGTCCACCCGCAGCGCCGGCGTCCACAGGCCGGGCGTGAGGTGGCCCTCGCCGGGCAGCCGGCGGACGGCGACCCGGGCGACGAGCTGGCCGGGGAACCGCCCGGGCACCCCGGGTTCGACCAGCGCGGGCACGCTGACGTCCCGGGGCCGGGCGGCCATCTGGCGCAGCACCAGCTCGGCGGGCGGCCCGCCGCTCGGCGGCACGTAGGGCACCGGCAGCACGACGAACACGCCGCCCTCGCGGTGCAGCGCGGTGGCCGCCGGGGACACCAGCCGGATGGAGTCGGCGAACGAGCGCGGTTCGACGCACACGCTCAGCTCGCGCCGCTCCGACCAGCACGGGATGGCCAGCCGGCGCTGCCGCCCGGCGAGGATGCCGACGCAGCTCAGCCGGCTGCCGCGCTGCCCGGCGACCCGGGTGCGGGCCTGCTGCACGCCGCTGTACATCCGCACGTGCACCTCCCACTCGCCGCGCGGCAGCGGCCGGCCGAGCGCGGCGGTGTCCACGTCCAGCCGGGCCCGGCCGACCGCCCAGAGGCGGACCCGGTCGCCCTCCCGGGACCGGCAGACCTCGCCGGACACCGGCAGGAAGAAGATCAGGCCGTTGTCGGCGTCCCGGACGTAGACCTCCATCCGGGCCTGGCCCACGGCGCCGGTCACGTCGGCCAGGTCGGGCGGCAGGGCCAGCCCTGGCAGCGGCGGCACCCACAGCAGCCGGTCGCCGTCGGCGCGGAAGGTCACCGGCCGGCCGGCGCCGTCCACCATCTCCACCGCCAGGTCCAGGTCGAGCACGCCGTCGTCCCAGGACACGTCGCGCAGTTCGGCCCGGACACCGGCCCCCCGGCCGGCCTCGGCCAGCGCCACCAGGCCGGCCAGGTCGCCGGCCCGCAGCAACCGGGCGCGGGCCCGCAGGTGGACGGGCACGTGCCGGTCCAGGCTCGGCGGGAGGCGCTCGGCGGCCAGTTCGCGCAGCGCGGCGAGCAGCGCGGTCCGCTGGTCCGGCCGGGCGGCGAGCAGCCGGCGCCCGCCCAGCGGGCGCAGCACGCCGGTGCGCAGCCAGTGCGCGTACAGCCGGTCGCGGGTCTCCCCCGGGTCGGTGCACTCGTCGATGGCGTCCAGCACGGCGCGCAGCCCGGCGACGTGGGCGCGCGGCTCCGGTGGCGCCTCGGGGGCCGGGCCGAGGTGGCAGCAGACCTGGTCGGCCAGCACGGCGATCACCTTGGCCGCCAGGTAGGCCCGGACGACGAAGGCCTGCTCGGCGGGGCCGGCGTCGATGTCGGGGAAGCGGATGCCGCGGCCGTCGAGGAAGGCGCGGCGGAACAGCTTGTGCGCGGTGGGCAGGCCGAGCAGCCCGTCGGCCAGCACGTCGGCCCGCTCGCGGTTGCGGCCGAACACCCGCGGCGGCGGGTTGTCCCCGCGGACCAGCCGGCCGATCAGGATGTCCGCGTCGGTCTCGGTGGCGGCCCGGTGCATCATCTCCAGCGCGACCCGCTCCAGCCGGTCTTGCTGCCCCAGCAGGTAGACGTAGTCGCCGCGGGCGACGGCCAGGCCGACGTTGCGGCCGCGGCCGGGGTGCCCGCCGGCGTCGTCCAGGTGCAGCACCCGGACGTTGGGCCGGACGGCGGCGACGGCGTCCAGGCGTTCGCGGGTCGCCTCCCCGCAGCCCTCATCGGCGAAGATCACCTCGTACTCGTCCGAGGGCAGCGACTGCTCCAGGAGCGAGCGGACGCACGCGTCGAACGCGTCGTCGTCCGGCCCCGGCTCCGCCACCGGCACCACCACGCTGACCTTGACACCCATGCGGGCCAGCGTGCGCCGGACGGCGGTGAAACGGCGTCAGGCTTGCCGAAACCTCAAGCAACCCTGACTAAGAGTTCGCGCCGGGCAGGAAGGGCGCGGGCACCGGCCGGTGCGGTGCCGTGTCAGTACCAGCCCACGGACTGGGAGTGCGCCCAAGCGCCGCACGGAGACTTGTAGCGGGAGGCGATGTAGCCGAGACCCCACTTGATCTGGGTGGCCGGGTTGGTCTGCCAGTCGGCGCCGGCGCTGGCCATCTTGCTGCCGGGCAGGGACTGCGGGACACCGTAGGCGCCGCTGCTGCGGTTCATCGCCCGCTCGTTCCAGCCGCTCTCCTTGTCCCACAGCCGTTCCAGGCAGCCCCACTCGCTCGCCCAGCCGCGGGCGGCGTTCATCTTCTGGCCGATGGCCTTGTTGCTGCCGGGGTTCGGCTTGGAGCCGGGCGGGAACGCCGAGGCGTTGAATCCGGCGCCACCGGGCGCCTTCTTCACGATCTTGATGGGGCTCCACTTCGGCGCGCCGTCGTCCCGGGAGTCCTGCAGCGCCCGGGCCCGGGCGGCCTGCGCGGCCTGCAGCTTCAGCGCGTCCGCTTTCGGGTCGGGCGCGAAGGGGTCGCCGGCCATCCGGCTGAAATCGTCCAAGAGCAGCGGCTTGGTGGTGCGGGCCAGCTCGGCGTTCTCCTGCATGGTGCGCACGGTGAACACACCGAGCGCACCGACCAGCGCCAGCGAGACGCCGGCACCCGCCACGCGCTTGGGAGTCAGCAGTGACCCGCGCTGGCGGGCGCGCCCGCGTGGCGGCCGGGCGTACTCGTCGGTGCCTGGCTTGTCCCGCAATCGCTGACCTGAGCTCACGATTGACGAGCTTGCCGTGTCTTGGGGGGTGCTTTGCAACCGGAACGGAGAAGTTGGGATGAATGGCAACGGCGGACTGTCGCGGATCTGGTAGATAACGTGGGTTTTCCGGGTTCGTGTGATTTTCGTCACAGCACCCGAACCTCGGGCCGGTCTTCCGGCTCCCCGGCCGGCGGAACGGCGCGCGGACGGTCGCTCCGGGGCGCACGGTGGTGGGCGGGACCACCGGGCGCCGGCCCCCGAGTCCGGCACGCGGCGTAGGCCTCTTCAGGGTCCCCGGTCACTGTGCGGACCACGTCCGCGCCGCGTCACGGTTCGATGACACGCAAGAGGATCACGAGCTTTCAGCAATAATGTCCGGGTGGCCGGCATCCTTCTCGTCGAAGACGACCCCTCCGTGCGCACCAGCCTCGAGCTCGCGCTGAGCCGGCAGGGCCACACCGTCACGGCGTACGCGACCGGCGAGGAGGCCCTGGACCACGTGCGCGCCCGCCGCCCGGAGATCGTCATCCTCGACGTCATGCTCCCCGGCATCGACGGGGTGGAGGTGTGCCGCCGCATCCGCCGGCTCGACCCGCTGCCGGTCATCCTGCTCACCGCGCGCGGCGACGACCTCGACATCGTCGTCGGCCTGGAGGCGGGCGCGGACGACTACGTGGTCAAGCCGGTCGAGCCGCGGGTGCTCGACGCGCGCATCCGCGCCGTGCTGCGCCGGCTGGAATCGGCGTCCGCCGACCGCATCTCCTTCGGCGACCTCGTCGTCGACCGCGGCGCGCTCAAGGTGACCCTCGGCGACCGCGAGATCCACCTCACCCCGACCGAGCTGCGGCTGCTGCTGGAACTGGTCCGCCACCCCGGCCAGGTGCTCAACCGCCGCTACCTGCTGCGCGCGGTCTGGGACCACAACCACGTCGCCGACTCGCGGCTGGTGGACGCGTGCGTGCAGCGGATCCGCGCCAAGATCGAGCCGGTGCCGGCCGAGCCCGCCTACATCCACACCGTGCGCGGTTTCGGGTACCGCTTCAGCCCCCCGTGAGCATCGGCAGCCGGCGGCCCACCGGGCTGCGCGGCCGGCTGGTCATCACCTTCGTCCTGGTCGCGGTGACGGCGTCGGCCCTGGTCGCGGGCATCGGATACCAGCTGGTGCGCCGCGCCCTGCTGGACCGGGCCGAGACCACCGCGCTGGCGGACGTGCGCGACGTGCTGCGGCGCACCTCGCTGCCGATCGGCACCACCGACCTGCTGTGGCCGCAGTCGGTCGTCACCGAGAGCGACCTCAACGACCTGGCCGGCGCCCTCGGCGGGCCGGACCGGCAGGTAGTCCTGCGGTACGGCGACCAGGTACGGCTGAGCAGCGGCGCCAGGTTCGGCCTGGACGACGTGCCGGCGACGCTGCGGCGGCCGGCCGGCAGCCGGATGGCCTACCAGCGCCGGTCGATCAACGGCGAGCCGTGGGGATTGATCGCCACCGACGTTTACCGGCAGACCCCGACCGGCATCGTGCGGCGCACCGGGATGTCGGTCTTCGTCTTCGTCTCCCTCAAGGAGGAGGACGGGGTGCTCTCCCGGCTGCGCACCGCGCTCGCCCAGGCGTCCGGGATCACCCTGGCGATCGCCCTCACCGTCGCCCTGGTGTCCGCCCGCAGCGTCCTGCTGCCGGTACGGCGGCTCGGCGAGGCCGCGCGCGCCCTGGGCGCCGGCCGGCTGGACACCCGGCTGCCGGTGCACGGCCGGGACGAGCTGGCCGGGCTGACCGCCACGTTCAACGACACCGCCTCGGCCCTGGAGCGCACCGTCTCGGAGCTGCGCGCCCTGGAGGCGATGTCCCGGCGCTTCGTGGCGGACGTGTCGCACGAGCTGCGCACCCCGCTCACCGCGATGACGGCGGTCACCGACATGCTCACCGAGGAGGCCGAACGGCTCCCGCCGGACGCCGGCCAGGCCGTCGAGATCGTGGTCCGCGAGATCGACCGGCTGCGCGTGCTGGTGGAGCACCTCATCGAGGCGAGCCGGCTGGACTCGGGCACCGCCGTGTTGGTCCGGGAGAACGTGGACGTCGGCACCGCGCTGGCCGACGCCTTGGAGATCCGCGGCTGGACCGGCCGGATCCGGCTGGACGTGCCGGCCGACCTGTCGTTCTGGCTGGATCCGCGCCGGTTCGATGTGATCGTGGCCAACCTGATGGGCAACGCCCTGCACCATGGCGCGCCCCCGGTGACGGTCACCGCGCGCGTGCTGCGCAGCGGCCTTGAGGTGCGGGTGCGCGACCGCGGCAAGGGCATCCCCCGCGAGGCGATGCCGCACGTCTTCGAGCGCTTCTACAAGGCCGGGGCGGGGCGGGCGCGCAGCGAGGGCAGCGGCCTGGGGCTGGCGATCGCCAAGGCCAACGCCGAGCTGCACGGCGGCACCATCCGCGTCGAGGCGCGCGACCCCGGCACCGAGTTCGTCGTCTGGATCCCCCGCCCATGACCCCACCCGTGCTCGACGCGCCCGCCCGGCGCGGGTGGCGGCACCGGCTCGCGGCGCCGGCCGCCGCGGCCGTGCTGGCCTGCGCCGCGGGGTGCGGCGTGCAGCCGACCGGCGTCATCGACGGCGGGCCGGCCCCGGTGATCAGCGCCAAGGGCGCGGTGGCGACGGTCTACCTGCTGCGCGACGGGCGGCTCGCCCCCAAGAAGGTCGCGACGGCCTCCGCGGCGGCCGAGGACGTGATCGCGGCGCTGTTCGACCTGGGCCGCCGGCCGGGGGACGGGCTGGGCACGGCGCTCGACGGGTACCGGCTGGAGCAGAGCGTCCTCAGCAGGTACGGGGTGAACAGCGGGGTGCGCAACGACCCGGAGAACCCGGTCGGCCTGCGGCTGCACGTAATCGTGAACGGCCCCGGGCGGCTGAGCCGGACGGCGGTGGCGCAGATCACCTGCACCGCCCGGCTGCGGGACGACATCTGGGCGGTGAAGATCACCCAGACCACCAACGGCGGGCCGACGGCCCTCGGCGAGCACACCTGCCGGGAGTACCACGACCTGGCCGCCGACACGGTCAACCTGCCCCCCTGAGCCGGCCGCCGGACCGGGTCGCGTCCGACCGCCACGGCGTCCGGGAAGCGCAGGCCGGGAAGCACGGGCGGGAAGCGCAGGCCGGGAAGGGTGGACCTGAAGACGGGCGCCCGGGAAGGGCGGAGCCCGGGGACGGGCGGCGAAGGCGCCCGTCCCCGGGCGGGATCACATGGTGATGTCCTCCAGCATCTCGGTGACCAGGGCCGCGATCGGCGAGCGCTCGGAGCGGGTCAGCGTGACGTGCGCGAACAGCGGGTGCCCCTTGAGCTTCTCGACCACGGCCACCACGCCGTCGTGCCGGCCGACCCGCAGGTTGTCGCGCTGGGCGATGTCGTGGGTGAGCACCACCCGGGAGTTGGCGCCGATCCGGGACAGCACGGTGAGCAGCACGCCGCGCTCCAGCGACTGCGCCTCGTCGACGATCACGAAGGCGTCGTGCAGGGACCGGCCGCGAATGTGGGTCAGCGGCAGCACCTCCAGCATGCCGCGGTCCAGCACCTCCTCGATGACCTCGGGGGTGGTGACCGCGCCCAGGGTGTCGTAGACCGCCTGGCCCCACGGGCCCATCTTCTCGTTCTCCGAGCCGGGCAGGTAGCCGAGCTCCTGGCCGCCGACCGCGTAGATCGGGCGGAACACGATCACCTTGCGGTGCTGGCGGCGCTCCAGGACGGCCTCCAGGCCCGCGCACAGCGCCAGCGCCGACTTGCCGGTGCCGGCCCGGCCGCCCAGCGAGACGATGCCGACCTCGGGGTCCATCAGCAGGTCGAGGGCGATGCGCTGCTCGGCGGAGCGGCCGTGCAGGCCGAAAACCTCGCGGTCGCCGCGCACCAGGCGCACCGACTTGTCGGGCAGCACCCGGCCGAGGGCCGAGCCGCGGCTGGACAGCAGCCGCAGGCCGGTGTGGGTGGGCAGCTCGCGGGCCTCCTCCAGCTCGGCCGAGCCGCTGTCGAAGAGGGTCGCGACGTCCTCGTCGGTCACCTGGAGCTCGGCCATGCCGGTCCAGCCGGACTCTACGACCAGGTCGGCGCGGTACTCCTCGGCGGCCAGGCCGATGGAGGCGGCCTTGACGCGCATCGGCAGGTCCTTGGAGACCAGCACCACGTCACAGCCCTCGGCGGCCAGCGAGCGGGCCACGGTCAGGATGCGGGTGTCGTTGTCGCCGAGCCGGAAGCCGGCCGGCAGGATCGCGGGATCGCTGTGGTTGAGCTCGACCCTGATGGTGCCGTCTCCGATGGGCATCGGCTCGTCCAGCCGGCCGTGCCGCACCCGCAGGTCGTCCAGGAAGCGCAGCGCCTTCCTGGCGAAGTATCCCAGCTCCGGGTGGTGCCGCTTGGCCTCCAGCTCGGTGATGACGACGATCGGTAGTACTACCTCGTGCTCGGCGAAGCGGCTCATCGCCGCCGGGTCGGCGAGCAGGACGGAGGTGTCCACAATGTAGGTCCGCCGGGACGACGGGCCGTCAGAGGTAGTGGACGGGTTGCTCGAGGACACAGCCACGCGTTCTCCCCCGGGCGCCGGAACCGCGCGCCCTGCCAGATGAGGTGGTGATCGGACCGGATCCGTTCTCGTGCCGCCGCCGGAGCGAGGCGACGCCGGATGCCGGCCCTCCTCGTCGTTTGGCGACGCAAGGGCGGACCCTCTCCCGAAGTAGGCCGGATGGACTGCCTACTCATTAAGGTACGTCGTGAAACGTCCCTGCCCAACAGCCGGTCGGTGGACGGCCGGGGGCGGTCATGGGGCGTCTCAGCTGCCGTACCGCCGGTGCCGCGCGGCGTACGATCGCAGCGCCCGCAAGAAGTCGACCCTGCGGAAGTCGGGCCAGTAGGCCTCGCAGAAGTAGAACTCCGAGTGGGCGCTCTGCCAGAGCAGGAATCCGGAGAGTCGCTGCTCTCCCGAGGTGCGGATGAGGAGGTCCGGGTCGGGGAGGCCGCGCGTGTAGAGATGCTCGGCGATGTGCTCCACATCGAGGACCTCGACGAGCTCCTCGATGCTGGCGCCCTTGCTGGCGTGCTCCTGGAGGAGGGAGCGCACCGCATCAGCGATCTCACGCCTTCCTCCATACCCAACCGCAACGTTCACAATCAGCCCAGGACGCCTGGATGTCCCCTCTTTCGCATCTTTAAGGACACGCGCCGTCCGATCGGGCAGCAGGTCGAGGGCGCCCATGGTGTTCACCCGCCAGCCGCCGGCGACCAGCCGCTGCACCGTGCCCTCGATGATCTCGATCAGCGGGTCGAGCTCCTCCTTGGGGCGGGTGAGGTTGTCGTTGGACAGCAGCCAAAGGGTGACGACCTCCACCCCGGCCTCCCGGCACCAGACCAGCAGCTCGGAGATCTTGTCCGCGCCCTTCTGGTGGCCGTGGCTGACGTCGCGCAGGCCCATGGCCCGCGCCCAGCGGCGGTTGCCGTCGACGACCACGCCGACGTGCCGGGGTATCTGCCCTGGGGACAGCTTGCGCTCCAGCCTGCGCTCGTACAGCCGGTACACGAGATCGCGCACGCCCATGGAGGTCTCCCCTTCGCCGCTCGTCCGCTCCGGGACGCTGACCACACGCAATTATCACGTGCCCGGGCGCTTGCCCCGTCCCGAATCGGGCAAGGGGGCCTCGTCGAGGGCGAGGACCGCCAGGCCGCGTACGTGCGCGGCCCGGCGGCCCGTTCCCAGCCCGCCGGGTCAGCCCAGCCGCTTGACCAGCGCGTGGTATTCATCCCAGAGCTCGGCCGGCAGGTGATCGCCGAAGGTCTCCAGATGCTCGGGGATCAGCGACGCCTCCTGCCTCCACACCTCGGTGTCCACCGACAGCAGGGTGTCGAGGTCGGCGGGCGCGATGTCCAGCCCTTCGGTGTCCAGCGCCTCCTTGGGCGGCAGCAGCCCGATCGGCGTCTCCACCGCCGGGGCGGCGCCGTTGAGGCGGTCGACGATCCACTTGAGCACCCGGCTGTTCTCCCCGAAGCCCGGCCACAGGAACCGGCCGGCGGCGTCCTTGCGGAACCAGTTCACGTAGTAGATGCGGGGCAGCCGGCCGGGGTCGGCGGCCGCGCCGACCTTGAGCCAGTGGGCGAAGTAGTCGCCCATGTTGTAGCCGCAGAAGGGCAGCATGGCGAACGGGTCGTGCCGCAGCTCGCCCACCGTGCCCTCGGCCGCCGCCGTCTTCTCCGAGGCGACGTTGGCACCGAGGAAGACGCCGTGCTGCCAGCTGAAGGACTCGGTGACCAGCGGCACCGCGGTGGCCCGGCGCCCGCCGAACAGGATCGCCGAGATCGGCACGCCCTTGGGGTCGCGCCACTCGGGGGCGATGGTCGGGCACTGGGCCGCCGGGGTGGTGAACCGGGCGTTCGGGTGCGCGGCGGGCTCGGGCGAGTCCGGCGTCCAGTCCCGGCCGCGCCAGTCGGTGAGGTGCGCCGGCGGCTCGTCGGTGAGGCCCTCCCACCACACGTCGCCGTCGTCGGTCAGCGCCACGTTGGTGAAGATGCTGTTGCCCCACAGCGTCCGGATCGCGTTGGCGTTGGTGGACTGCCCGGTGCCGGGCGCCACGCCGAAGAAGCCGGCCTCCGGGTTGATCGCGTACAGGCGGCCGTCCGCGCCGAACCGCATCCAGGCGATGTCGTCGCCGACGGTCTCGACCTTCCAGCCGGGGATGGTGGGCTGGAGCATGGCGAGGTTGGTCTTGCCGCAGGCGGACGGGAACGCCGCGGCCACGTACCGGGTGGCACCGTCCGGCGGGGTGAGCTTCAGGATGAGCATGTGCTCGGCCAGCCAGCCCTCGTCCCGGGCCATGGCGCTGGCGATGCGCAGCGCGTAGCACTTCTTGCCGAGCAGCGCGTTGCCGCCGTAGCCGGAGCCGTAGGACCAGATCTCCCGCGTCTCGGGGAAGTGGCTGATGTACTTGGTGGTGCTGCACGGCCAGGGCACGTCCTGCTGCCCGG
Source organism: Sphaerisporangium rufum (assembly GCF_016863395.1). Lineage (GTDB taxonomy): Bacteria > Actinomycetota > Actinomycetes > Streptosporangiales > Streptosporangiaceae > Sphaerisporangium > Sphaerisporangium rufum. Next base: position 70,517 of record NZ_BOOU01000041.1, read on the forward strand.
GCGTGAGCGGGGCGCCGACGGAGTGCACCGCCTTGACGAAGTCACCGCGCTCCTCGATCAGCCGCAGCGCCTCCTCGCCCATCCGGGTCATGATCCGCATGGAGACCGCGACGTAGGGCGAGTCGGTGATCTCCACGCCGAGCTGGGAGATCTCGCCGCCCAGCGGGCCCATGCAGAACGGCACCACGTACATCGTGCGGCCGCGCATGCAGCCGGCGAACAGCTCGTCGAAGGTCTCGCGCATCTCCTTGGGCGCGATCCAGTTGTTGGTCGGGCCGGCGTCCTGCGGATCCTCCGAGCAGATGAAGGTGCGGTCCTCCACCCGCGCGACGTCGGAGGGGTCGGAAGCGGCGTAGAAGCTGTTCGGGCGCTTGGCCAGCCGGACGAAGGTGCCCTGGGCGACCAGCTGGTTCGTCAGGCGCGTCCACTCGGTCTCCGAGCCGTCGCACCAGACCACCCGGTCCGGGCGGGTCAGCTCGGCGATCTCCTGTACCCAGGCGGCCAGGGCGGCGTGGGAGGTCGGGGCGGGCGTTTCACTGGTAACTGACACGGGGCCGGCTCCTTACTCTCAGGCCAGTCATCATTAACGACAAACCGCGCGGGATCCAATTGGCGTAGACCAGTCGATGAAAATGCGGCCCAAGGGTCCCCCAAAAGAGGAGATCGCTCGCAGCCGCTTCATTTCCCTTTTCCACTCATTGAATTCCCGGCGCCGCCGTGACCCCTGTCCGCTGCCCGTACGAGCGACGTAACGGCAGGCAGGGGACGCGATGGTGCGTGGGAGTTTACCCACACCTGACCGAGGCAAAAAAGCGGCCCCGGCCACCGCCCCCTCTTACCCGGCGACCGGAGCCCACACATTGGTATAGGCCAATCGGAATGGTCTGGACCTGTTAAAGGATTGGTTCACACCATTTTACTGGCCGAGGTCGGGGCCGGCGGAGCGCACCCGGTCCACATGCTGGAGCGCATCGCGCAGGTCAGCGAGCCAGGTGTCGGTGTGCGTGCCGACCAGGCGCACGCACCAGGCGAGCGCGTCGCTGCGGCTGCGCGCGACGCCGGCGGCCACCAGGGTGTCCAGCACCCGGCGTTCCTGCTGGCGCAGCCGGGTCATCACCGGGACCGACAGGGTGGTGAACATCACCGTGCGGTCGTCGCAGACGGCTCCCCAGGACACCTTCCGGCGGAACCGGTGCTCGGCCTCCCGGGCGATCTCCATGCGCCGCTCCCGGGTCTCCTCGCGGAAGCGCTGGACGTGTCCCTCGATCAGCGCCGCCCGCTCGGCTCCCTCGGTGCCCTCGGCAGGCTGGGGGACCGGCAGCGTCCCGACGATCGAGACCTCCTCGCGGTCCAGCTGGAACTCCGGCGGCCCGGAGAACCACCCGTCGGGCAGCCGCCCGGTGAACCAGGCGACGATCACTGCTTCTTCGTTTTCCATGTAATCAACATTACATAGCAGGCCGCCCGGTTCAAGAGGGCCGGACCGGGCAGCGCGGGAGGAGACCAGCACCCCTCCGGCAGGCAAGAATCGGAAGATGAGCTCACCAGCCCGGACCGAGGGCCATCTCGGCCTCCGGGAACGCAAGAAGGCCCGCACCCGGCGGGCCGTGCAGGAGCATGCCCTGCGCCTGTTCACCGAGCAGGGGTACGAGGCGACCACGGTCGAGCAGATCGCCGAGGCCGCGGAGATCTCCCCGAGCACCTTCTTCCGCTACTTCCCCAGCAAGGAGGACGTGGTGGCCCGGGACGACTACGACCCCCTGCTGGCCGCGGCCTTCCTCGCGCAGCCGGAGTCGATGCCCCCGCTGGCCGCGATGCGCCGGGCCGTCCGCCAGGTGTTCGACGAGGTCTTCGCCGAGGACCACGAGACGATCCTGCGCCGGGTCCGGCTGGTCTGGTCGGTCCCCGCGCTGCGCGCCCGCCAGTTGGAGGGCCAGGTGAACACCATGGCCATGCTCGCCGGCGTCATCGCCCGGCGGACCGGCCGCGCACCGGGCGACCTGGACGTCCAGGTCTGCGCCGGGGCCGTCACCGGCGCCTGGATCGCCACCGTCGAACGCTGGGCCGGGTCCGGCGGCGCCGAACCCCTGCCCGAGCTCATGGACCGAGCCCTGGCCCTGCTGGAGGCCGGTCTCCCGCTCTGAGGCGTTCCGGGCACCCCGGGGCTCCACGTGTCCCGGGGGCGGTGGCGTCCGGCCCGATCAGCGGGCCCGGCAGTGTCAGCGGATCGGCCTGATCAGCGGACCCGGCACTGTCAGCGGACCCGGCAGTGTCAGCGGATCGGGCGCGGTCAGCGAACCCGGGCCGCCACCGACGGGACGACCCGCACCACGCCGGCCAGGTTGCGGGTGTAGACCGGGGAGAACTTCACCACGTCGCCGGTGCGCGGCGCCTGCAGCATCTTGCCGTCGCCCCAGTAGATCGCCACGTGCGAGATGTAGCCGGGGTTGGTCGGGTCGCTGCGCCAGAACAGCAGGTCACCCGGCTGTGCCTGGGACAGCGGCACCTGCGGGCCGGTCGCCCATTGCTGGTGGGTGACCCGCGGCATGACCACGCCGGCCTGCCGGAAGGCCCACTGCACCAGGCCCGAGCAGTCGAAGGTGTCCGGCCCCTCCGCACCCCAGACGTACGGCCGGCCCAGCTTGCTCGCCGCGGCGGCCAGGATGGCCTTCATCTGGTCCGCCGCGATGTAGGACCCGGTCGGCCAGGAGGTCCGCCCGCGCGCCGGCGGCCGCAGCACCGGGTTGATCAGCGCCACCTGGCTGCCCTTCGGCAGCACCTTCAAAAGCCGCTCGCGCAGCCGGGTGAGGTCGGCGCCGGGGGCGCTCACGACCAGGCCGTTGCGCTCGGGGACGCCCAGCGCCCGCGCGGTGTCCCGGGACACCACGGCGTTGATCGAGCCCATGCCCATGGTCGCGTAGGCGCCGACCCGCAGCCGCCGCGGGCCCGCGGTCACCGTGGACCCGAGCTTCACGCCGCCGTCGCTGCCCAGGATGAACGACACCGCCACGTCACCGGCGGCGACGCTGTTCCACAGCGCGTCGGACCGGGCGGTGGACCGGGGGGTGTAGGCGCGGAAGGTGGAGGGGTCCACGCCCATGGTCTGCACGCGCTTGCCGTCCATCGCGACGTCGGCGGCGTCGACCGCCTCCACCGCCCGGACGCCGCGGGCCGCGCGCACCCGGCGCACCGCCGCCTCCGGCAGCGTCCGGGACGACACCACGAACAGGTGCGGTGCCCGCGGCGCGCCGAGCGGTGCCACCGGGGCCGGGGTGGCCACGGCCGCCGCGGCGGGCGCGGCCGGCACCTCGCGGGCCGCCGCCACGTATCCGGGATCGCGGGCCGGCGGCCGCGCGCGGCGGGCCGCCTCGGCCGCCGCGGTGTGGTGGGCGTCCATGTCGCGCAGCACCATCACGTCGGCGGCCAGCAGGGCGATCAGCGCGCCGGCCACGACCGGGACCAGGCGGCGCCGTACGACGCGCGCCGGCCACTGCGGGCCGGCGGGCGCCCGGACCTGCCCCCAGGGGGGAGCCTCTCGGACGACGGCCGATCCCCGCGGTCGCCGATCGAGCACGTTCCACCCCTCTTCCCCGATGCCTGTGCCGGACGTCTGAGAGTGCCGCATACCTGACCGCTCGTCCAGACGTACGCCGTCTCCCTACGCCCGATTGTCGCGAAATCCGCGGCGGATGTCCGGTGTTTCGGACCGGACATCAAGGATCCGCCGGTAGGAACCCGTCTCCGGCGGATCGGTGTGGCAAGGGGGACGGCGCGCGTCAGCCGCCGATGTAGGGGACGGCCTCCAGGATCTCGACCGTGTTCTCCCGCCCGTTGGGCAGGGTGTAGGTGGCCCGCTCGCCGATCTTCTTGCCGTTGATGGCCGAGCCGAGAGGCGACTGCGGCGAGTAGACGTCGATCGGGGAACCGCTCTCCTCGCGGGAGGCCAGCAGGAAGGTGACCTCGTCGTCGTCGCCGGCGAAGCGGATGGTCACCGTCATGCCCGGGCCGACCACGCCCTCGGTGCGCGGCGCCTCGCCGACCCGCGCCTGGTCGAGGAGCTGGCGGAGCTGGAGGATGCGGCCCTCCATCTTGCCCTGCTCCTCCTTGGCGGCGTGGTAGCCGCCGTTCTCGCGGAGATCGCCCTCTTCGCGGGCCGCCTCGATCTTCTTGGCGATGTCGACGCGCCCGGGCCCCGAGAGATACTCGAACTCCGCCTTCAGGCGGTCGTACGCCTCCTGCGTCAACCAGGTGACGTTCTCTTCGCGGGAGTCGACCACGGGTTCTCCTTGCGTGCTCATCGGAGTTGCGAGCGTTCGAATTCCGGGAGACTAACAAGTTATCCCGGTCGAACGCTTTCCCAAAAGTCTCAGTGTACGAGATAGCAGCCCTGGACGCTCACCGTCGTGGCCCGGGCGCTGGTCACCAGCCGTTCGGTGAGGCGTACGTCACCCTCGCCGGCCGGCACCCGGACGTCGCGCGCGCCCACCTCCGCCTGCCGGGCGTCCAGGGCGCGCAGCCGGCAGACCATCCCGCGGCCCTCCGGCCGGTGCGCCTCGAAGGTGACCATGACCTGGTCGGCGGCCGGGTCGAAGGAGAACACGGTGGCCCGGGTGTCCGGCCGCGCGGTCATCATCACGTAGCCCCAGCCGCCCATCGCCGCCACCAGGACGGCCGCGAACAGGATGAGCAGGACGGTCTGCCAGGTTCGCCGCTTATCTGGGGGACGCGCCGGATAATCGGCGGGCGTCCCCAGCACCGGCGCCGGCGAACCGGCGTCGTGGTCGGCCATGGCGGAATCTCCCAGCGGTGGATCGGTGTTGCAGGAGACAATTGTCCCCCACGGGGCTTCGCCCTCCGCGTCGCCCCAGGAGTGACCAGCCTCTCCCCTTGGGGGAGCTGTCCGTCCCATCCGAGGAGAAACCGAGCCGTGAGTGCACCGCTGAGGTTGATGGCCGTTCACGCGCACCCAGACGACGAGTCGAGCAAGGGTGCCGCCACCATGGCTCGCTACGCGAGCGAGGGTGTCGAGGTGCTGGTCGCCACCTGTACGGGTGGCGAGCGCGGCTCGATCCTCAACCCCAAGATGGACCGGCCGGAGATCCTCGCCGACATCAGCGAGGTCCGGCGGCAGGAGATGGACCGGGCCCGGGAGATCCTCGGCGTGCGGCAGCGGTTCCTCGGGTTCGTCGACTCCGGGCTGCCGGAGGACGAGAACGAGCCGCTGCCCGAGGGGTGCTTCGCGCTGCAGCCGCTGGAGGCGGCCGCGGCCCCGCTGGTGGCGGCGGTCCGCGAGTTCCGCCCGCACGTGATCCTCACCTATGACGACGACGGCGGCTACCCGCACCCCGACCACATCATGACCAACAAGGTGTCCGTCGAGGCGTTCGAGGCGGCCGGCGACCCCGACCGCTACCCCGGCCTCGGCGACCCCTGGCAGCCGCTCAAGCTCTACTACCACATGGGTTTCACCCGGGAGCGGTTCGAGGCGCTGCACGCGGCGATGACCGAGCGCGGCATCGGCTCGCCGTACGCCGACTGGATCGCCCGGTGGGAGGACCGCCCGCAGAAGTGGGAGGTCACCACCCGGGTGCCGTGCGGCGACCATTTCGAGACCCGCGACCTGGCCCTGCTCGCGCACGCCACCCAGGTGGACCCGGACGGCTTCTGGTTCGTCTGCCCGCGCGAGCTGCAGCGCGAGGTGTGGCCCACCGAGGACTACCACCTGGCCCGTTCCCTGGTCGACACCGAGCTCCCGGAGAGCGACCTGTTCACCGGCATCCACGCCGGCGAGGTCTCGCGCGCCGTCTGAACGCCGGCCCGAAACGCGCGGCCAGGCGCCGGCCGCGCACCTGGGAAGGCCGTCTTCGGCCGATCGTCAGCCCGGTGCCGGGGCCGGCGCGCCGTGCCGGAGGGCCGTCGCCCGCCGCGTCCGCCCGCGCCGGCCCCGGCTCGGGGACCGCCTCGTGGACTCGAACGCACTGGCGATCTCGGTCGTCGAGACGGCCGATGTCGTCCGGCGGCGCCGCGCGGGAACCGGCGGGGCGGGCGGCGGCGGGGGCGGGACCCGCCGGTGGCAGACTTGACGGGTGACTGATTTCACCGCACCCGTGACCGCCGCCGCGCCGGGTCTGGCGGCCGCGCCGGCGCCGGTCGGCCCGGGCTGGGTCGCCTTCATCATCGTGGCCGCGATCGGCGTCGCGCTCTACTTCCTGGTGAAGTCGATGAACAAGCAGATGTCCAAGATCGAGGTGCCCCGCGAGGCCGAGATCGGCGCCGGCCGGCGCACCGGCGAGAGCGGAGCGGCCGGCACCCCCGGCTCCGAGACCACCGCCGGGCCCGAGCCCGGCACCCCCGGCTCCGAGACCGGCACCCTCGGGCCCGAGCCCGGGGCCGCCGGGCCCGAGACGGACGAGCCGGGCCACCGGCCGGGCGACGCCCGATGACCGGCCCCGCGGCCGAGAGCGGGCCGGCCGACGACGCCGTCACCGTGGCCGAGAACCCCGACGCCTCCCGGTACGAGATCACGGTGGCCGGCCGGCTCGCCGGGTTCGCCGAGTACCGCCGGCGCGGCACCCGGCTGGTCTTCACACACACCGAGGTGTCCCCCGAGTTCGAGGGCCGAGGTCTCGGCGGCCGGCTGGTCGGCGCCGCGCTGGACGCCGCCCGGGCGGCCGGCGAGACGGTGGTGCCCCGCTGCCCCTTCGTCGCCGCCTACATCGACCGCCACCCGCAGTACGCCGGCCTCGTCGCCCCCGACTGATCCCCGCCGTTCCACGGGCCCTCGTCCCGGCGGAACCCCGGCCGTCCCGCCGGCCTGCACCGCCGGCCCTCGACGTGAGATCCTGCGACCATGGCGGCGGACGGGACGGGCGGGCGCCGAGCGGCCCGGGCGTTCACCCTGTCCCGGCGGATGGCACTGTGCGGCCTGGCGGTCCTGGCCATCGACCGCCTGGCGCTGGCCGAGGCGGCGCCCGGCGCCATCCGGCCCTTCGAGACCCCGCCGGACGCGTGGGTCCTGGCCGCCAGACACGACGATATCGCCGCGACCTGCACGCTGTGGGTGGTGGTGCTCTTCGCGGTGCCGGCGGTCCTGTTCGCCGGGGTGGCACTCCTGTTGAAGCGCGGCTCGCCGGCCGCGACCGCGATCGGGCGGCTCCTGCTGGGCCTGTGCACGCCGCTTTACCTGGGCTGCCTGCTCGGCGTGGCCTTCGTCGGCGTGCCGTCCGACTGGGGCGGCGAGTTCCCCGAGATGGAGCTCGCGACCTGGTACGCCCCGGTGCGCGGCGCCGTGCTCGGCGCCGCCGCGCTGGCCCACCTCGCCGGAGTCCATCGGGCCACCCGCGCCGGGGCCGGCCGGCGGACCGCACCGGCGCCGGCCGCGGTGCCGCTGGCCGCCGGGCACCTGGCGCTGGCCGGGCTGAACATGACCGTGCTGACGATGGTCGCGGTGGACCAGGCCCGCCGGATCGCCCGGCTGGACTTCGACCCGGCCCGGCACGCGAGCACCGGCGAAAGCTACCTGACCGGGGTCGCCGACAGCGGCTGGGTGTACGCCGCGCTGCTGGCGGCCGCCGCGGTCGCGCTGGCGGCGCCCTCGCTGATCGCCTGGCGTGCGGGGGTGTCCGCGCCGCTGCTGGTCTGGTCCGGCGCCGTGGGATGTCCGATCCTGCTGCTGATGGTCGTCACGTCCCTCGGAATGCCGTTCTTCGTCGCCGGCGGTGGCGGCGAGCCGGTCCCCGCGGTCATCTCCGACGGACCGCCCCGGTATCTGCCCGCGACCATCGTGCAGTCGTGTCTCGGCGGGCTCGCCTATCTCGCCGTGGCGGTCCTTTTGGTCCGGACCGCGGCCCGGCACCCGGCGGCGCGGCGGTCAGTCGGGTGACCAGGCCCGTTCCAGGGCCCTGGGCAGGCCCCACCGGCCGAGCGGGGTGAGCACGGAGTGCTCGTCCACGATGCCGAGGTGGCGCCACAGCGGGGTGACCGAACGGAACAGCGCCTCGGTGGTCCGCAGGTCATCCGGCTCGTCCATCTCGACGTCGATGTCCTCGGACTCGGCCACGAACCGGGCGATGCGCTCCGGCGAGGCCAGCACCCCGGGCCCGCGGCGGGACAGCTCGGCGACGGCGGCCAGCCAGTCGGCGTGGTGGATGGTGCACAGCGCGGCGAGCACCGACTCCTCCTCGCCGAGCGCGCCGTCGACGTCCCAGCGACCGTCACCGTCCTCGCCGGCCAGGTCCTCGTCCGCCAGGTCGGACAGCGGCGCCGCGATGCCCGCCGCCACCGCGAGCCACAGCTCGGTGTCGTCGGCCGGCGGCGCGCCGTCGAAGCCCGCGCATGCGCGCAGCACCGACCCGGGGTAGCCGGACTCGGCCAGCGACGCCCGCAGCCGGGCGGCGGCGGCGGCCAGCTCGCCGGCCGGCAGCTCCGGTTCGGGCAGGTCGGCGAGCAGCCGGCGCAGTTCGCCGAGCGCGAACGCCTCCTCCTCGTCGAAGGACGCGGTCAGGCCCTCGTCCAGCTCGTCCTCGACCGCCTCGGCCGGCACCCGGCCGTCCGGCAGCGCGGTGTTGAGCCAGCGGTCCTGCACCGCCTCGTACTCCCGCCGGGCCGCCTGGTCACCGGCCGCCAGCCGGTCGGGGTCGATGGCACCGCGCGCGACGTGCTCCTCCAGGTGGGCCACCAGCAGGTCGTACATCTCGCCGGCGACCGGCCCGCGCTCCTCCTCGTCCGGCCAGACGAAGTGGCCGCGGGTGATGAGGATGGGCTCGGAGCCGGTGGACTCCAGCCAGCGCTGCACGTCGCCCACCGTCGCGGCGCCGGACTCGATGCCGGTGAGCGCGGCCCGCGCCGACTCCCAGAACTCCGGCGACAGCCCGTTGCCCGCCGCGCCCATCGCGCGGCGCAGGTCGGGCAGCGCGACCAGCGCGTGCCCGCTGGGCACCGCGAGCAGGGCACGGGCGACGTCGCGACGGGTGAGCGCGGCCGCCGGCCGCCCGGCGTGCTCGGCGACGAAGTCGGGATCGATTCTCACGCTCGGTGAGCCTACGCCCAGCGGCCGGGGTGACGACAGCCGCGGCCGCCGGTCGCCCGGACGCGGCGCGAACCCGGGCGCCAGCACCTTTTTGACGGGACGAAAGGCCCTACCCAACACCCCTGACCTGGGCAAAGGGTGAAATCACGATTTGGACACCCACCTTGAGGAGGGGCAATGGCCGTGACGCAGACGTCGCGTTCGACCCGCGACCGCACCCGGTCGGCAGCTGCTTCCGACGGCGATCTGATCACGCTCGACACGCCCGTCGCCAGCCTGCACGTTCACCGCCCGCATCTGCCGCGAATGGCGATGCCGCACCTGTTCCACATGCCGCGCGCACGGCAGTCCCGAACGCAGGAGATCGAGCGGGCGGTGGAGACGGCCCGCACCTTCCTGCCACCGACGGAGCGCATCGCCTACTACGGAGCCCTCGGCATGCTCGCGGCGCTCGGATTGGTGGAGTGGCCGGTGGCGGCCGCGATCGGGGTCGGCACCCTGATCGCCCAGCGCGCCCGCAACGGCGGGCGGGCGGCGGCCGGCCCGGCGATGTCCCAGGTCGCCGCCCAGCTGGCCGGAGCCGCCCGGGCCGGCGGCACCGCCACCCGTACCGCGGCCCGGCGCACCGCGCGGACGGCCGCCGCCCGGGCGACGCGGGCCACCGGCACCGCGCGCGCCGCCACCGGGACGTCGCGCACGGCCTCCGGTACGTCGCGCGCGGCCACCGGTACCAAGCGGACCACCACCGCTGCCAAGCGGACGACCACGGCCGCCCGCACGACCGGCCGGACGGCGGCGGCCCGCACGTCCAGGACGGCCGCGAAGCCGGCGACCGCGCGCACGACCAGGCCGGCGACGTCGCGGAGCACGTCCGGCGGCACCACCGCCAAGCGCGCCACCGCCGCCAAGCGGCCCGCGACCACGGCGAAACGCGCCACCACCGGCACCACGACCAGGCGGACGACCGGCACCACGGCCAGGCGGACGACCGGCACCACCGCCAGGCGGACGACCGGCACCACCGCCAGGCGGACCACCAGCACGCCCGCGCGCGCCACCACCGGACGGACCGCCACCACCGCCAGGCGATCGGCCACCACCGCCAAGCGCGCCACCACCGCCAAGCGCGCCACCGCCGCCAAGCGGCCCGCGACCGCGGCGAAACGCGCCACCGGCACCACCGGGACCACGGCTAGGCGGACGGCCGGCACGACCGCGCGCGCCACCACCGGACGGACCACCACCGCGCGCGCCACCACCGCCAAGCGCACCACCGCCACCAAGCGGCCCGCGACCGCGGCCAAGCGCGCCACCGGCACCACCGGCACCACGGCCAGGCGGACGGCCGGCACGACCGCGCGCGCCACCACCGGACGGACCACCACCGCGCGCGCCACCACCGGACGGGCCACCGGCGCGCGGGCCACCACGGGGCGGACCACCACCACCGCAAGGCGCACCGCCGCCGGTACGGCCGGGCGGGGCACCGCCGCCGCCCCGCGGGTGCCGGCCACCGCCGCCCCCGCCCAGCGCATGCCGGCCGCCGCCGGTTCCGCGGCCGCCGGCCGCCCCGCTCCGCCGCCCGCCATGCGGCCGGTCCAGGCCTTCCCGGCGGTCCCGCCGCGCCCGATGATGGCACCGGCGAACTCCACGGAAAAGTCCGGACACGGCATGGAGGGGTAGACAAGCTCCTGACCTGGGGAGACTTACCGGCGAACGATCAGGCCGCGCGAGGGGAGGCGGCCTGATCGGCATGTAGGCACCCGGTCCATCGGAGGCGTTCGTGTTCCCGCTGCCTGATCTGAGAGGCCCGGCCGCAGCGCTGACGTCCCTGCTGCCGGAGGCCGTGCGCGGCCTGCTGCCCTGCCCGCGCCAGGTGCACGACTGCGCGGGCGGGCTGCGCGTCGAGCTGCGGAACATCGGCGGCCCGGGCACCGAACGCCGGGCCCGCGCGCTGGAGGAGCGGCTCCGCGGCCTGCCGGGCGTCGCCCGGGCCGAGGTGAACGGCGCGCTCGGCTTCGTGTACGTGGGCTGCGACCGGGCCGAGGTGGACACCGGCGCGCTGGTCGCGGCCGTGGAGGAGTGTGACGCCGAGCATGAGGCCGGCAACCGCACCTCCCGGCACGCCAAGGAGAATCGGGCCCGCGCCCTGGTCGAGCTTGGCGCCGGCATCATCGGGGTGGGCCTGACCGCGGCCGGCCAGGCGTTCCAGCTGACCAGGGCCCCGGCCGCGCTGCCCGCGCTGCTGCAGCTGGCCGAGTCGACCCCGCGGGTGCGGCACGAGCTGGAACGCCGCATCGGCCGGCCCGGCGCCGACGTGTTCTTCGCCACCACCCGCTACGCCGCCCAGACCCTGGCCCTGCGGCCGTTCGCGCTGTTCATCGACTCGCTGGCCGCCGCCGGCCGGCTCGCCGAGGCGGTGGCCGGCCACCAGGCCTGGCGGGCCCGCGAGGAGGACTTCGCCGCCCGGCGGGGCGCCTACCGGTACATCCGCGCGGCCGCCGCGCCACGTCCGGTGCCGCTGCCCTACGGGCCGATCGAGCGGTACGCCGACAGCGTGAGCATCGCCGCCCTGGCCTCCTACGGGGTGACCGCGCTGCTCAGCCGGGACCAGGAGCGGGCACTGGCCACCCTGATCGCGGGCACCCCGAAGGCCGCCCGGCTCGGCCGGGACGCCTTCGTCAGCGCGGCCGGCCGGGCGGTGGCCCACCGCGGCGGGCTGGTGCTGGACCGCGACGCGATGCGGTCCATGGACCGGCTGGACACGGTCGTCTTCGACGCCGAGACGCTGACCGCCGACTCCTGGACGGTGCACGAGGTGGTCCCGCTGCCGGCCGCCACCTCGATCGACCCCGACGAACTGCACGCGCGCGTCTACGCGTTGCTGGAAGGCGGGGACGCGGCCGGCCGGCGCGTCCAGGACGGGTGGGCCGCCGAGCCGCGGGAGATGGTCCCCGACCAGGCCGCGCACTGGCCGGAGCAGGGGGTCCGGCCGTTCGTGGTGACGTTCCGCGGCACGCCGGTGGCGTACGCCGGACTGGTCCCCCGGTTGCGGTCGTACGCCGAGGCGCTGGTGGAGGCGGCGGGCCGCACCTGCCGGGTCCTGGTCGCCGGCGGCGACCCCACGCTGGCCTGGCGGCTCGGCACCGGGGCGCCGGTCGGCGGCGGCACCCGGCTGCCGGCCACGGTCCGGGCCCTGCAGGCGGCCGGCCACGGCGTCGTGCTGGTCGCCGACCGCCCGCGCCGAGGGCTGCGCGAGGCCGACCTCGGCATCGGCGTGCTGCTGCGGCCCGGCCGGCCGCCGTGGGACGCCGACGTCGTCGGCGGGCCGGAGGCCGCCTACCTGACACTCGCCTGCCTGGGGCCGGCCCGCAAGGCGAGCCGGCGCGGCATGAAGGTGTCGGCGGGCGGCGCCGCGCTGGCCGGGACGGTGAGCCTGCTCGGCCCGGCCGCGGGCTCGGTGCGTCGCGTGCAGCTGGCCGGCGACTTCATCTCCATGGTCGCGCTGGCCGCCGGGGTGTGGTCCGGCCGCGACCTCGGCCGCGACACCATGCCGCACCTCGACGACGGCACGCCCTGGCACGCGCTGCCGGCGCAGGACGTGCTGGAGCGCGTGTCGTCCAGCCCGGCCGGACTGCCGGCGGCCGAGGCGGCCCGCCGCCGGACCGCGGACCGCCGCCGCCGGGAGGCGCCGGGGCCGCCGTCGCTGCTGCGGGCGACCGCCGAGGAGCTGGCCAATCCGCTCACCCCGGTGCTGGGCGCCGCCGCCGGGGTCTCGGCGGCCATCGGCTCGGCGCTGGACGCCGTGCTCATCGCCGGCGTGATGCTGGTCAACGGGCTGATCGGCGGGGTGCAGCGCCAGGGCGCCGACCGGGCGCTCACCCGGCTCGCGGACATCACCGCCGTCCCGGTCCGGCTGCGCCGGCCGGACGGGCCGTGCCCGGCGACCGCGGACGACCTGGTACGCGGCGACGTCATCGAGCTGCGCGCCGGGGACGCGGTCCCCGCCGACTGCCGGGTGATCAAGGCGCGCAACCTGGAGGTGGACGAGTCGACGCTCACCGGGGAGTCCGGCCTGGTCGCCAAGTCGCCGGCCCCGACCGCCGCGCCGGCGGTGGCCGACCGCGGCTCCATGGTGTACCAGGGCACGACGGTGGCGGCGGGGTTCTGCCTGGCGGTGGTGGTGGCCACCGGCACCGCGACCGAGGCCGGGCGCACCGCCGAGCAGGGGAAGCGGGTGGTCGCCCCGCCCACCGGGGTGGAGTTGCGGCTGCGCGCGCTGAGCCGGCAGATCATGCCGGTCGCGATCGGGTCGGGGATGCTGCTGCTGCTGACCAGCCTGCTGCGCCGCTCGCCGCTGGCCACCGCGCTCGCCCCGGCGGTCAGCCTGGCGGTGGCCGCGGTCCCCGAAGGGCTGCCGTTCATCGCCACCGTGGCCGAGCTGGCCGCGGCCCGGCGGCTGTCCACCCGGGAGACGCTGGTGCGCAACCCGTCCACCATCGAGGCGCTCGGCCGGGTGGACGTGCTGTGCTTCGACAAGACCGGAACCCTCACCGAGGGACGCATCACGCTGCGGCGGGTCTCCGACGGGCGGGTCGACCATCCGGTGGACGCGCTGCCGGCCGGCTGCCGGGCGATCCTCGCCGCCGCGCTGCGGGCCGGGCCGCAGCCGGACGGCGAGCGGGTGATCCCGCATCTCACCGACCGGGCGGTACTGGAGGGGGCCGAGCGGGCCCGGGTGACGCCCGCCGAAGGGCTCGCCGGGTGGGAGCGGATCGCCGAGTTGCCGTTCGAGCCGGCCCGGGGGTATCACGCGGTGCTCGGCCGGACCGGCGGGCCGGACGGCGGGCTGCTCCTCAGCGTCAAGGGGGCGCCGGAGGTGGTGATCACCCGGTGCACGGGCATGCTGAGCGACGGCGTGGTGATGCCGGTGGACGAGGAGGCGGTGCAGAGCCTGGGCAAGGAGGTCGACCAGCTCGCCCAGCAGGGGTATCGGGTGCTGGCGGTGGCCGAGCGGGCCGCCTCCGCCCGCCAGGAGCTGGACGAGGCACGGGTGGCGGACCTGACCTTCCTCGGTTTCCTGGCGCTGGCCGACCCGGTGCGGCCGACCGCCGCGCGCAGCGTCGGCCGCCTGGTCCGGGCCGGGGTACGGGTCGTGATGATCACCGGGGACCATCCGAGCACGGCCGAGGCCATCGGCGCCGAGCTGGGCGTGCTGAACGGCCTGCGGATCATGACCGGCCCGGAGCTGGACCGGATCGACGACGAGGCGCTGGCCGGGGTCCTGCCGCAGGTGTCGGTCTTCGCCCGGGTGAGCCCGGCGCACAAGGCGCGCATCGTGGCCGGCCTGCAGAAGGCCGGCAAGGTGGTGGCGGTGACCGGGGACGGCGCCAACGACGCCCCGGCGATCCGGCTGGCCGACGTCGGCGTGGCGCTCGGCAGCCACGCCACCCCGGCCGCCCGGGCGGCGGCCGACGTGGTGGTGACCGACGACCGCATCGAGACGATCGTCGAGGCCATCGTGGAGGGCCGGGCGATGTGGAGTTCGGTACGCGACGCGCTCGGCGTCCTGCTGGGCGGCAATCTCGGCGAGATCGCCTTCACCGTCGGGTCGAACCTGCTCACCGGGCACAACACGCTGAACGCCCGGCAGCTGCTACTGGTCAACCTGCTGACCGACATGGTGCCCGCGCTGGCGATCGCGGTGCGCCCGCCGGCCGCGACCAGCCCGGAGAAGCTGCTGAACGAGGGGCCGGAGGCGTCGTTGGGCGCGGCGCTGACCCGGGACATCTACACGCGCGCCGCCACGACGGCGGCGGCGGCCACCGGCGCCTGGATCTTCGCGCGGCTGACCGGCAGCGAGCGGCGGGCGGACACCGTCGGGCTGATCGGACTGGTCTCCGCCCAGCTGGTGCAGACGCTGCTGGTCGGCGGGCGGGACCGGACGGTGATCGTCGCGGCGTCGATCTCGCTGGGCTGCCTGGTGGCCGCGGTCTCCGCGCCCGGCGTCAGCCAGGTCTTCGGCTGCCGCCCGGTGGGCCCGGTGGGCTGGACGATCGGTCTGGGCAGCGGCACGCTCGCCGCGCTGGCCGGCCGGTGGCTGTCCCCGGGGGAAGACGACGTTCACCAGGTGTTCACCGAGCCGTCCCCGACATCTGGACATCTAGTCACGAACGACACTAATCCTGTATAAAACAGGCACAGCTCCCCCTTCGTGAGGTTCCAATGTCCAGCTTCTTTGCTTCCGTGCTCGCCAAGGCCGCCGTCATGCTGGTCGAGGCCATCGTCATCCGCCTGGTCCAGGTCTGGATCGGCCGCATGCTCCCCGCCGCCGCCTGAGACGGCACCGCCCCGCGCGCCCGGCCGGCCACCCACCGGTCACCGCCGGGCGCTGACACCGCCCCCGCCGGCTCGCCCGGGACGGCCGGGGTGGCGGCCGGGTGCGGCATGATGGCAGGAGTCCGCCTGAGGAGGTCCTGCCGGTGGCCGAGCGCCCGTACGTCCTGCTGTCGGCCGCCATGTCGATCGACGGCTTCATCGACGACCGTGCGAGCGGCCCGCTGGCGCTGTCCAACGCGGCCGACTTCGACCGGGTCGACGAGGTGCGGGCCGGCTGCGACGCGATCCTGGTCGGGGCGGGCACCGTCCGCGCCGACGACCCCCGGCTGGTCGTCCGCTCCCCCGAGCGCCGGGCGGCCCGGGCGCGGCGCGGCCTGCCCGAGACGCCGCGCAAGGTCACGCTGACCGCCGGCGGCGACCTCGATCCCGGCCGGCGCTTCTTCACCCTCGGCGACGTCGAGAAACTCGTCTACGCCCGCGGCCCGGCGGCCCCGGCGGCCCGGGAGCGCCTGGCGGGCGTGGCCACCGTCGTGGACGCCGGCGACCCGATCGACCTGCCCGGCGTGCTCGCCGATCTCGCCGGGCGCGGGGTGGGCCGGCTGATGGTCGAAGGCGGCACCGCGGTGCACACCCTGTTCCTCACCGCCGGCCTGGTGGACGAGTTGCACCTGGTGGTCGCCCCGTTCTTCGTCGGCGACCCGGCCGCGCCGCGCTTCGTCGGCGCCGGCGCCTTCCGGTACGGGCCGCAGGACCGGCTGCGGCTGGCCGAGGCCCGCCCGATCGGCGACGTGGTCCTGCTGCGCTACCTGGTCCCGCCGGCCGCGCCGGACCGCCCGGCCGCCGGCGCCGCGCAGGACGCCCGGTGACCGGCCCGCGCGCCGGCGGATCGCCCGAGACGCCCGAGACGCCCGAGACGCCGCAGGCGCCGGAGTTCCGTGACATCCCGGAGATCCGGCAGAACCCGGCGAGCCGCCAGAGCCGCGACATCCCCGGCGACCGCGACATCCCAGAGCGCCGCGATCTTCGGGGTGACCATGACATCCCAGAGGACCGCGATCTTCGGGGTGACCATGACATCCCAGAGGACCGTGATCTTCTGGAGGCCCGGGAGGACCCGGCCGTGCCGGGTGTGCCCGGCGACCCGGCGGCCGACCGGCGATATCTGGCCGAGGCGGTCGCGCTGGCCCGCCGCTGCCCGGTCTCCACCACCGCGTACGCCGTGGGCGCGCTGATCGTCACGGCCGGCGGCCAGGTGCTGGCCACCGGCCACTCCCGCGAGAGCGACCCGCGCGAACACGCCGAGGAGGCCGCGCTGGCCAAGATCACGCCGGCCGATCCCCGGCTGGCCACCGCGACGATCTACACCTCGCTGGAGCCGTGCACCACCCGGGCCTCCCGCCCGCGCGGCTGCGCCCGGCTGATCATCGACGCCGGCCTGCGCCGGGTGGTGCTCGCCTGGCGGGAGCCCGACCTGTTCGCCGACTGCACCGGAGCCGAGTCGCTGCGCGCGGCCGGCGTCGAGGTCGTCGAACTCCCCGAGCTGGCCGCGCCGGCCCGCGCCGCCAACGCGCACCTGTTCCCCGGCTGAGCACCGGCCGGGTTCGCGGGCGAGCGGCCCGGGGAACGGCGCAAACCACCCTTGCACCAGGGACCCGTTAGGCTGCATCCCGGTCCGTACCGGTCACCGTGATCCCAGGAGGAAGTGGCATGAACAAGGAGTTCGCGATCGAGGTCGTGATGTGGCTGATCCCGGTCGCGATCCTGCTGGGCGTCGCCTACCTGGTCACCGCGACCGGCTGACCGCGTGACCGGGTCCGGCCGCCACCACCCGGATTCCCGGACCCTCGGGCCGCACCGCACCGCACCGCACCGCACGGCACCGCACGGCACCGCACGGCCCGGCAGGCACGGCCCGGCAGGCACGGCCCTGATCCCACGGCCCGATCGGCACGGCTCCAGCATCACGGCCCGATCACCACGGGCGGGCCAACCGGCGGGCGTCCAGCCGCTCTCCCGCGGCCGGGCCGGCCTGGGTGAGCTCGGTGAGCCGGTCGGCCACCAGCCGGTCGCGATGCGCGGTGTAGGCGCGGGTGATCTCGGTCCAGCCGGGGCCGTTGGCGTGCGGGCCGAGCGGCCCGGCGCCGGCCACCCCGCCGGCCGTCCCGGCCGCCCACGGGTTCGGGCCGGTGCACACCGGCAGCACCCGGATGGGCACGCCGCCCACCGCCCCGGCCCGCGGATCGGAGCGCGACTCGGCGGCGTCCACCGCGTGCAGGGCGTCCGCCGGATCCAGCCGGTCCAGCCGGAACCCCTGGCCGGCCAGGAACGCCGCCCGGGTGACGAACTCGCCGGTCAGCAGCGGCCGCCGCTCGCGCAGATCCGCGATCATGGTGAGGGCGTGCACCGGCAGCGCCTCGCAGCCCAGCATCCGAAGCCAGGCGCCGCCGGACGGGTGCGCTCCGTGCGACGGGCCGGCCCGCGTCTCGCCGAACTCCACCGTCCGCAGGTACGCCGCGCCGGCGCCCGCGCCGGCCCCGCACGCCGGGCAGGTCTCCACCACAACGTCGAGCGGCGGCGGGTGGCAGGTGGTCCGCTGGAACACCGCGGCCTCCCGTCCGGCCAGTGCCCGGACGAGGTCTGCCAGATCCGGGCCGGCACCGTCCGGTGCGGCGCCGTCCGGTGCGGCATCGGCCGCCTCGTACCAGCTGCTCGGCGGCGCGGTGCCGCGCCGCCGGCCGGCCGCCAAACCTCGCTCCAGCGCGGCGACGCCGAGGTCGATCAGCACGTCCCGGCCGGCCGGGGTCAGCGCCGCGTGGTCGGCGGGCAGCAGCCCCGAACCGACCCAGCCGGCGACGGCCGCCCGCCGCAACGGCCCGGTGAGCGCGCCCGCGTCCGGCCCGCCGGCATCCGAGTGGCCGGTGCTGCCGCCGTCCGGGTGCCCGGTGGGGGCGGGGTCCGGGTGGCCGGTGCGGCCGGCGTCCAGGCCGAGCAGGTAGGCGGCCGCCCGCAGCTCCACCGCGGCCCGCGACTCCGCGACGGCCGCCGGGTCGAGCACCGGAGCGGCGGGGCGGTCCGGCCCGCCGAGCACCTCCTGCCGGGTGAGCCCGAGCACGCCGCACCAGTCGCTCCACCGGCCGAACGGGTGCCGCACGCACTCTCCGCCCGCCGGGCGCAGGAAACCCACAAAGCACGTCGAGAAGGCGAACGTCACCGAGAAGTCCCAGCCGGACGCGCCGGCGGCGCGCATCACGGCCCCCTTGTCGGCGGGCGGCGCCGCCCGCCAGCGCTCGGGCCGCAGCTCGGCACCGGGCAGGAACACGGTGGCGCGCCGCACCCCGTGCGCGTCGTTGCCCGCGACGCTGCCCGTCTCGTCGTGGTCCAAAAGGTGCGGGACGGTGGCCAGCACGCACCGGTCATGTTCCCGCAGGAACAGCTCGATCACCGTGTCGTCGTCGCGGACCTCGTCCGGGACGGCCGCCAGGTAACCGGCCAGGTCCGCGGCCAGCTTCACCGGCAGCAGCAGGCCCTGCGCGGGCGCCCACTCCCCCGGCACCAGCCGTGCCCAGGCGGCACCGGCCGCCGCGGCCTGCCGGACCGCGTAGGAGTTGTAGGGGGAGTTCCAGTGCGTGTAGAGGGCGAGCACGTCGTCGGGCCGGGCATCGACCGCGGCCAGCAGGTGCCCGGCGAACCCGGGCACCGGCAGCACGTCGTCCTGCAGCACCAGGTGATGGGTGGCCGCCGGGTCGTAGGCCTGCCAGGCCCGTTTCGCGGTGCGCAGCGGGCTGGGGAAGGAACCGGGATCGGGGTCCGGCACCGGGACCGGCCGCAGCGGCCGGCACGCCTCGGCCAGCCGGGGGATCCGGTCCGCCCGGTCCGGGTGGTACATCACCGCCACGCTGACGCGCGGGCCGGCCGCGGCGTCACGCATGGTCGCCCCCGGCGGGGCCGGAGTCCGGCCCGCCGGGCCGCCACCAGACGTCCCGGGCGATCCGCGCCGCCTCCCGCTCCAGCAGGCCGACGGCCCAGCGGGGATAGGCCCGCAGCGACGCCGCGAGCTCGGCCCGCTCGAACGTCCCGGCGTCGAACAGCGTGCGCATGCCGTACAGCGGGAGCACCTCGGTGCCGGCGGCGTGCCGGCGGACGTGCCGGGCGAGGCCGGGATCGGGCTCCAGGCAGACCGCGCCACCGGTGCCGGGCAGGCAGTCGGCGCCGAACAGCACCGTGCCCGGCGCCCCGGCCGGTGGCCCGGCCGGCGCGCCGCCCGGCGGGCCGACGCGGGCGCGGGCCAGGGCCAGCCGCCGCGGCGTCGCCGCGCGCAGCTCGGCCAGCCGGGGGTGCAACTCGTGCGCCCAGCAGACGGTCGACACCTCGACGACCGGGTCGACATGCTTCTTCAGCAGCAGCAACGCGTGCGCCTCATAGCTGGGCCGCAGCGCCGCAAGGTCGCGCTCGTGCGGGATCTCCACGATCGCCGCCGCCCGGGCCAGCCGGAACGCCAGCCCTTTCTCGTACAGGCGGCGGCCCAGCTCCACGTCCTCACCGCTCCAGCCGACGAAATCGGGGTCGAAGCCGCCGACCGAGCGGAACTCGTCGGCTCCGACGGACACGTTGCCGGTCCAGAAGAAGATCCACGGCGCGGCGTACCGGGTCAGGTCGTCGCCGAGCTCGCGGTAGGTGGGTTCCCGCATGTCGAGATGGCGGCCCGACTCCAGCAGCCGGCCGGCCAGCTCGTCGGGGTCGCGGTCGAGGTCGCCCGGCCCGATCCGGCCGGCCAGGTCGTGGTCGTAGCCGAACATGTAGCCGATCACCGCCTGGCCGGCGTCCCGGTGCGCCGCCAGGTGCGCCGAGAGCAGGCCGCGGGTGGCGAGGGTCCCGCTGTCCAGGAAGACCAGGATCCGCCCGGCGGCCCGGGCCGCGCCGAGGTTGCGCGCCTGCCCGGCCCGGAAGCCGTCGTCCTCCTGGTGGACGTAGCCGATCTCGAACGCCTCGTCCTGGGCCGCCACGACGGCGCGGGTGTCGTCCGTGGAGCCGTCGTCGGCGACGATCACCTCGTAGCGGTCCGGCGGCAGGTCCTGGCAGGCCAGGGTGCGCAGCGTGCGGGCCAGCTCCCGGGCGCGGTTGTAGGTGGGGATGATGACCGAGACGTCCGGCCGCGGCCGCTCAGCCACTGATCGCCTCGCGCAGCACGCCGGTGTCCACCAGCTCCGAGACGGGAGGCAGCGAGGTGATCCCCCGGGCGCGGAGCCCGGCGTAGACCGGGCCGGACAGGTGCGCGGGGTCGATGGCGCACAGACCGCGCTCGGCGTCCTGGGTGCCGCGGATGAGGTCGGCCTGCACCTCGTTCTCCCGCCGGACGGCCGCCGGGTCGAGCCCGAGATCCTTGCCGTACTTGTCGAGGGTGAGCCGGACGCCGAGGGCCGGGTCGCGCAGGTCGTGCTGGTAGCCGCGGACCACGGCCCGCAGGTAGCGGACGAACCGCGCGCGGTCCGCCCGCAGGTCGGCCCGGCGGACCGCCATGACGAGCGCGTAGTCCGGCAGCCCGAGCCTGCCCTGGGTCACGCTGACCACCTTCACGCCCTGCTGTTCCAGCGCCAGCGGCTGGGCGGTGACATAACACGCCATGACATCGCAGTCCCCCTTGGTGAGCGCCGCGGTGCCGGCCCCCACCGGGACCCGTTCGTACTTGTTCGGCAGCCCGTTGACCTTCAGGATCGCCTCCACCAGCACCTCGGCCCCCGGCGACAGGCCGATGCGCCGGCCGACCAGGTCGGCGGCGGTGCGGACCGGGCGTTCGGCCAGGCTGACGAAGCCGCCCGGGGTCTCCTGGAACACCGCGCCGATGGCGACCAGGTCGGCCTCGTTCTCGCGCGCCTTGAGCAGCGCGGCGAAGTCCAGCAGCGCCACGTCGGCGCCGCCCGCGGTGACGACGCTCGCGGTGTCGGGGACGTTCGGCCCGCCGGCCAGCAACGGGGCCGAGAGCTTCTCCTTGGCGAAGTAGCCCTGGTCCTCGGCGATGTAGAAGCCGGCGAAGGTGACCGACTTCAGCCAGGACAATTGGGTCCGTACCGGCGTGCTGCCGGCCGGCCGGTCGCCGCCGGGCGCGGCGGCGCAGGCGGCGAGCACTCCCGCGGCGCCGAGCCCGCCGAGAGCCGTGGTGGTGCGGAGGAAACCGCGCCGGGTCAGTTGTTCCACCCTTGGTGCCATCCTTTTTCTCGTTCTCGTGCGTTCAGTTCTTGTGCAGGGAGAGACGGTCGCGGGTGCGGCGCTCGGCCAGGTCCAGCACCTCGTACGCCAGCAGCGAGGTGGCCAGCGAGGTGAGCAGGATCGCCCACACCGTCGCGGTGTCCAGCAGTCCCTGCGATCGGGCCAGCAGTGCGCCGAGGCCGTCGTTGGCGGTGAGGAACTCCGCGGTGAGCGCGGCCAGGACGCCGACACACGAGGTGAGCTTGGCCGCCTGTACCAACTCCGGCAGGGCCACCGGGACCGAGACGTGACGCAGGACGACGCCCCGGCCGCCGCCGCCGACCCTGATGACGTCGGCCAGGGCCGGCGGCACCTGGCCCAGCGCCGCGCCGACCAGGGCGAATGCCGGGAAGAAGCTCATCATGGTGGCGGTGGCCAGCGCCGCGGGACCGCCGTAGCCGAACAGCGTCGCGATCAGCGGGCTGAGCGCGAGCACCGGCACGCACCGCATGATCATGCCGCCGGCCCGGGTCAACGGCTCCAGGATCGGCAGCAGGTGGGCGGCCAGGGCGAGCGCGGTGCCGAAGGCCAGGCCGAGCGCCGTGCCGGCCGTGGCGCGCACCACGGTCAGACCGAGGGCGGCCGGATCCAGCAGGACCTTGGTGACCAGGCTGCGTGCCACCCGTCCCGGATCGGGCACCAGCAGGGCGGGCACCGCGCCGCCGGCCCGGACCGCGACCCAGGTCAGGGCCAGCACGCCGAGCAGCAGGAGGTAGCCGAGCAGCCGCCGGACACCGGTCATGTCCGGCGTCCCGTCATCCCGCGCCGGCGGCGCACCGCCCGCGCCCAGCGGGTGAACACCGCGTACACCAGCGAGGAGACCGCCACCACCAGCACGCTCACCGCTCCCACCAGGCCGTCCTGCCCTTCGCGCAGCCCGGACACCAGCAGCACGCCGAGGCCGCGCTCGGCGCCGAACCACTCGCCGATCAGCGCGCCGAGCAGCGCGCCCGGCACCGCGAACCGGACGCCGTCGATCAGGTAGGGGAACGCGCCCGGTGCCTCCAGCAGGAGCAGGGCGCGCCGGCGCCCGGCGCCGTGCACGGCGAGCAGGTCGCGCAGCCGGCCGGGCACCGCGCCCAGCCCGGCCTCGGCGGCCGAGAAGACCGGCAGCGCCACGCTGATCGCCGCGGCGATCACCGGGATCGCCGCCCGGTCCAGCGCAGCGGTCAGCAGCGGCCCCACCGCCACCAGCGGGACGGCGTAGCAGACGAGCATGAGGTGCTGCAGGGGGACGCGGGTGCCGGCGGCGGCGCGCGCCGTCCAGGCGGCCACCACCGCGAGCACCGTTCCGGCCAGCAGGCCGGCCGCGGACGCGCGCAGGGTGACGCCCGCCGCGCCGGCCAGCAGTTCCCAGCGCCCGGTCAGCACGGCGGCCACCTCGCCGGCCCAGCCGGGCTCCGGCCGGTGCCCGGCGAGCAGCGCGGCGGCCGGGAACAGGGCGGGCAGCAGGGCCGGGATCAGGGCGGGCCCCGCGGCGGCGCGCCGCGGCGGGGGGCTAGCCATCGAGCGCCTCCAGGCACTCGCGGACCGCGTCCCGCAGCGCGTCGTCGGCGGGCGCGGGCCGCGGCCGCGGCAGCGGCACGGTGATCTCCCGGACGATGGTGGCCGGCCGGCCGGACATGACCACGACCCGGTCGGCGAGCAGCACCGCCTCCTCCACCGAATGGGTGACCAGGATGGTGGCCGGCCGGACCGCGCTCCAGATGCGCTCCAGCTCCCCGTTGAGCCGGCGCCGGGTGATGGCGTCCAGCGCGCCGAACGGCTCGTCCATCAACAGCAGCGACGGCTCCATGACCAGGGCCCGCGCCAGAGCGGTCCGCTGGCGCATCCCGCCGGACGCCTGGTGGGGGCGCAGGTGCGCCAGCCCGGCCAGGCCGACCAGCTCCAGAGCCTGCTCGACGCGGTCGGAGTCCGGGCGGCGCCCGGCCACCCGGTAGACGAACTCCACGTTGCGCCGCAGCGACGCCCAGGGCAGCAGCGCCGGGTCCTGGAACACCATGCCGATCCGGTGCTGCCGGGCCAGCGCGGCCGGCGGCCCGCCCCAGCAGGTGACCGTGCCGGTGGTGGGCCGTTCCAGCCCGGCCACCATGCGCAGCAGCGTGGTCTTGCCGCAGCCCGACGGGCCGAGGATCGCCAGGAACTCCGCCTCGCCGACCTTCAGGCTGACGTCCTGGACGGCCGCCACCTGTCCCCGGCCGGAGCCGTAGGCCTTGGACAGGGCCTGGGCGTGGATGGCCGCGCCGTCGCCGGCGGTCCGCCGGTCAGGCGTTCTCATCGGGCCCCGCCCCAAGCGACGCGGGCTCCGCACCGAGCGACGCGGGCTCCACCCCGAGCGACGCGGTACGCCGGTCCGGTCCGGGCAGGCGGGCGGCGGGCCATCGCCCGGCGGGCGGCCCGGCCTGCCGGGCGTAGGACTGCCAGCGGGCGCGCAGCAGGCGCTCGGCCGCGGCCGACACCGGGTTGAGCTCGCAGCGCGGCTCGTCAGGCCGGCTCTCCCAGGCGACCTGCTCGCGCACGCCGATCCAGGCGTCCTGCTCCTGGATGCGGGCGAGCACCAGGCGGCGGAAGAACGGCTCGGCGACCTGGCGCAGCCGCCGGGTGCCGCGCCGGGCCCGGATGTACAGGGTGATGTAGACGGTGACCCGGTCGCGTTCCTCCGGCCGGAAGAAGACCCACACCACCATGCCGTCGCCGAGGACGGCCTGGTGGTGGGGGTAGTCGTAGTGCACCTCCAGCGGGTGGCTGACCGTGGGCGCGGCCCGGTCGGCGCCGAGCAGCAGCCGCAGCACGCGCTCGGCCCGCCCCCGCCCGCTGGTCACCTCGTAGGAGCCGGAGACCCGGCCGTCGTCGGCGGTCAGGCCGAGCAGCCGCAGCCGCGACCACGGCTGGTACTTGCGGTGCAGGTGGAAGTGGGTGTAGTCCATCCCGTTGATCAGGCCGATGCCGTAGTGGTTGTGGAACACCCGGTCCTGGCGGAAGGAGAACCATTCGCCGCCGTCGTCCCAGGCCGAGGTGTCCGGCGGTGGCGGCGGCAGCGGGTCCACCGGCTCGGGCACGAACCACACCAGGCCGCTGCGCTCGGTGACCGGGAAGCCGCGCACCCGCAGCCGGGGCAGCTCCTCGTCTTCCTCCCAGTACGGGATGCGCTCCAGCGCGCCGTCCGGGCCGAACTCCCAGCCGTGGTAGGGGCACACGATGCGGCAGTCGCGCACCTCCCCCTCGTGCAGGGCCACCCGGCGGTGCGCGCAGGCGTTGTCCAGGCAGTGCGCCGCGCCGGCCCGGTCGCGGAAGACGACGTAGGAGCGGCCGAGGAAGCGCACCTCGATGGCCTGTCCGGGGCGCAGCTCGTCGGTACGGCAGGCGGGATACCAGCAGCGGGGGTCGACGCCCACGTCGCAGAGGTTGCTCATCTTTCTCCTGTGATCCGTGCACGGACCTGGGCGAGCGCCCGGGCCCGGTCGGTGATGCCGTCGTCGGCCTCCCACCGGCCGGCCGCCACGTCGCGGGCGAACGCGTCCAGCTGGTACCGGTAGGAGGTGTCGGATCCGGGCACCGGGTCCGGGGCGCCGGCGCGCGGGCTCCACCGGGCGGCGAACCGCCGGACCGGTGCGGCGCCGCCCGGCAGCACCGGCAGGAAGGGCGCGCGCAGGCCGAGGGTGCCGCGGCTGCCGGTGACCCGGGCGGCGCACACCGGGCCGGCCGCCCGCAGCGAGGCCCACAGCCGGGCCCGCACCGGGCCGGACCGCAGCGCCACCACCCCGGTCAGGTCCACCCCGGTCCGGCCGATCTCCGCGCGGGCGCCGGTCACCTCCACCGGGGCCGCGGTGAGGTGCCGCACCAGGTCGACGCCGTAGCAGCCGACGTCCATCACCGCGCCGCCGTCCAGCGCCGCCGACAGCCGGATGTCGCCCGGCCGCTCCAGCCGCCAGCCGAACCGGACGTCGATCCGGCGGACGGCGCCGACCGCCCCGTCCCGCACCGCCGCCAGGGCGGCGGCGACGGCGGGATGCGCGCGGTAGTGGAACGCCTCGCGGACGATCACCCGCCGCCGGCGCGCCTCGGCGAGCAGCGCGGCGACCAGCGCGGGGTCGCGGCCGAGCGGCTTCTCGCACAGCACGTGCTTGCCGGCCCGCACCGCGTCCAGGGCGAGCGGCAGGTGCGTCGCGTTGGGCGTGGCCAGGTAGACCGCGTCGACGTCGTCGCGGGCGAGCAGGTCGGCCCAGCCGCCGGCCGCCGGAACGGACCAGGCGCGGGCGTAGCGGCGGGCCCGCGCGGCGTCCCGGGAGGCCGCGAACGCCACCACGGCGGGCGAGCCGTCGCGGATCGGCCGGTGGATCGCCCAGTCGGCGATCCAGCCGGTGCAGGCGAGCCCGAGCCGGACCGGCGGCGCGGTATCCGTCACCTCGCCCCCACCGGAGCGGCCCGGATCAGGCAGCGCTGCAGCCAGCGGTCGGTGCCGTCGTAGCGCGGCCGGTAGCCGGTCCGGCCGTGCACCACGTGCACGTTGTCGATGAACAGCAGGTCGCCGGCCCGCAGGGTCACGGTGGCCGCCTCCGCCGCGATGGCCTCGCGCAGGGTCCGCAGCGCGGCGTCGTGACCGGGTCCGGTGGCGCACAGGGCGTCGGCGTAGTTGAAGCGCGGCCGGTCGCGCCACCGGGTCACCACCGGTTTCGGCTCGGTCGTCGTGCCGCCGGGCAGCCGGAAGGCGAAGGCCGGCTCGGCCAGCGCGCGCCGGGTGGCCTCGTCGAACCGCGGCCACAGGTCCAGCAGGTCGCACACCAGGGTCCGCGCCTCCTGGTCCGGGCGCAGGCACAGCAGGATCACCCCGTCGGGGGTGTTCGGCCGGAACGCCGTCTCGGTGTGCATCTCCAGGTGGACCGCGTTGCTCGCGCTCTGCCCGGTCGCCTGGTCGGGCAGCGGGTACAGGTTCTGCACCCGGTCGCCGCCGTGCCAGTCGGCGAAGGAGATCACCTCGCCGGCCAGGCCGGCCAGCGCCAGCAGCAGCCGCTCGGTGCCGACCGGACGGCGCACCTCCACGTACGGGCGGCCGGGGGTCGGCGGGAGGCCGGCCGGGACCGCCACCCCGGCGACGCGCAGCACGCCCGCCGCGCCGAGGTCCCGGCCGAAGCGCGCCGCCGCCGCGGCCACCTCCGGAACCAGGCCGGCCGGCCACTCCGGGACGGCCGCCTCGGCGGGCTCCCCGGCCGGCCGGTCGCCGCCGTAGGCGCCGGACGCGCCGGCCGCCGACCACCGGGCCACCTCCGCGGCCTGGCCCGGCGGCAGCCGCAGCCGCGCGCCGCGGCGGGTGTCAGGCAAGGCTGAACACCCCCGAGAACACCGGGAGCTTGAACTCGTCGATGATCTCGTTGAACCGGACGTGCACGTCGATCAGGCCGTCGAGGTCGTAGACGAACGGGATCTGCTGCTGCTTGACCACGAACGCGGTGAACACCGTGGGCGAGGGGACCACGCCGAGCTCGGCGATCGTCCGCAGGCCGCGCAGGGTGTCCTCGGCCGGTTCGATGCCGGCCAGCAGGCAGCTGCCCACGTTGTGCACGCCGAACACCTCGACCGCGTCGGTGAAGACGTCGACGTAGTCCTCGAAGGTGATGCCGGATTTGTAGCCGTGGATGAGCCGGCGCCGGTAGTCCGGCCGCACCACCTCGATACCGCTGTTGAACCGGGACACGCCCGACTCGCGCAGTGCGGTCAGGTACTCGATCCGCCGGGCGTGGTCACCGATGAGGCTCGGCGGGATCACCTGCGAGACGTAGACGCCTTCCCGGTAGCCGGCCTCGCGCAGCGCCCGCGCCATCCGGCGGTGCCGGTCGAGTTCGAGGTCCTCGTTGGTGATGCTGCCGGTGCACAGCCACACGATGTCGTACTTGGTGTGGAAGTCGGTGGCGTGGTCGCGCACGTACTCCAGGCACTTGTCGAAGTTGGCCTGGTAGGTGCCGGTCCGGGTGCCCTGGACGGCCAGCACCTCCCATTCGCTCTCCTTGAAGCAGAAGTCGCAGGAGTAGGCGCAGTAGGTGTGGTAGTCGAAGACGAAGCTGCGGGTGCCGTTCTCCCGCAGCAGCCCGAAGTTGTACATGCCGGTGGGCGCCCGGTCGTCGTCGACGAACTGCTCGCAGGCGACCTCCCGTTCAGCGCCGTTGAGCGAGGCGCGCAGGCGCGCGCCGTCGAACACGAACGGGGACGACTGGTTCACCCGTACCGTGATCTTCTTCTGGAAGTCCGGCCCGCTGATCACGAGTTCCACCCGCGGCAGCACCTGGCCCAGCAGGGGAAGCCGGATCGCGGTGGTCGCGAAGCGCACGCCGTCGCGCAGCGCGCCGAGGCGGAAGACCTCCTCGACGCGCACGCGGTCGAGATTGGCCAGGGTCAGCGGAGTCAGCGAATCACGGGGAGTGCCTCGTGGCATGTGATCCTCCGTCGCAGGATGGCGTCGCCGGGACCGGCGAGCTCACTTGTCGAGCAGGCGCCGGGCGTTGCCGCCGAGCAGTGCCGGGCGCAGGCCCGCGGGCAGCCCGGCGAGCACCGGTTCCCACTCCTCGGCCGGGCGGAACGGGGTGCCGGGGTGGGGGAAGTCGGTGGCGAGCAGGACCCGGGGGTGCAGTTCCTCCGGCAGCGCGTCCAGCCGCTCGCCGAGCCCGGTCGAGAAGAAGAAGTCGTCGCGGTCGCACAGGTAGTGCCGCGGCGGGTGGTCGGGAGTGGGCCGCCCGGTCTCGCGCAGCGTCTCGAACGACTCCTGCGCCCGCTCCAGCCAGGCGGGCAGCCAGCCGATGTTGCACTCGTGGAAGGCGAACCGCACCCGGGGGTACCGGTCGGGGACCCGGGCGTCCAGCAGCCCGGCCAGGAACAGCTGCCCGGGCAGGATCTCGTTGACGTGGTTGAAGAAGGCGCCCGCGCCCGGCGCGGAGATGCTGGTCGGCAGCGGCATCGGCAGCAGGTGCGGCACCGCCACCTTGTGCAGGTGCACCACCATGCCGTGCTCCTGGACGGCCGCCCAGAACGGGTCGAGGCCGTCCAGGCCGCCTGCCACGCCGTGCGGCAGCATCACGTGCCGGAACCCCGCGCCGGCCAGCGCCGCCACCTCGGCCGCGACCGGCGCGTGCGGGGACAGCGCCAGCTGCCCCACCGGGACCAGCCGGTCGGGGGCGGCGGCGGCGAAATCGGTGATCCACCGGTTGTAGGCGCGCAGGTGGGCGACCGCGTACGGCGAGGCCGGGTCCAGCTCGCGCGGCCAGATCAGCCCGAGCGACGGGAACAGCACGGTGGCCTCGATCCCGTTGGCGTCCAGCCAGGCCAGCCGGGCCGGGCCGTCGTAGGACGCGGGCGGGCTCGACTCCCGGTAGGAGGCGTACTCGCCGCGGCGCAGCGTGTTCCAGTCGACGATCGGGCGGCCGGGGTCGTACGGCACGCCGCCGAGCCGGCGGATCAGCCGGGACGGCCGTCCCTCGATGATGAGGCGGTCCCCGTCGGCGGGATCGCGCTCCACCCGCAGGCAGTTCTCCCGGAACTCCGGGTCGATGTACTCGGTCCACAGCGTGCCCGGTTCGACCACGTGCCCGTCGGAGTCGACGACCGGATGACCATTCCACATGCGCGGGTCCTCCTTTCGCGGTGGCGCCGGTCAGGACCGGGCGGCGGGCTGTCGCAGGGCCTGCCGGTAGTCGGTGGGGTAGTTGGCGTACCGCCGGTCGGACACCAGCCGCCCCTCGGCCCGGTGCGTGCCGTCCAGCAGCCGGGTGGTGACGAGCATGCGCTGCAGCCAGCGGTCGGTGCCGTCGTAGGCGGGGACGATGGCGTTGCGCCCGTGCACGACGCGCCCGTTGTCCAGGACCAGCAGGTCCCCCCGCTCCAGGGCGATGTCCACCGCGGTCGCCAGCACCCGCCGGCCGAGGTCGTCCAGCGCCCGCTGCGACTCGGCGTCGGTGGCGACCAGGTCGCCCACGTACTCGATGACCCGGGTCCCGTCCCGCTCGCTGATGATCGGCTGCGGCTCGGTCAGCCCGCGGCCGTCGAGCACGACGACCGGATTGTCGGTCTCGAAGGCGTACCGCGGCCGGGCGAGCACCGCGATCTCGGCCTCGCTCAGCGTGCCCACCACCCGGCGGATGTCGGCCACCCGGGTCTTCGCCCGGCCGGTGGGGTCGGCGCGCAGGCAGAGCAGGGCCAGGTAGTCGGGTGACACGTCGCGGAACGGCGTCTCGGTGTGCAGCAGGAACTCCACCGCGTTCGAGCCGAACTGCAGGTCCCGGTGGGCCTGGATGGGGTACTTGTTGTGCACCAGGTGCCCGGAGTCCCACTCCAGGTAGCTGAACGGCTCGCCCAGCGCGTCCGCGGCGCAGGCGAGGACCGCCTCGGTGCCCACCGCGCGGATCTCCGGAAGCGCGGCGAACGATCGCCGGGGGGTGGGCGGCAGATCGTGGGGGATGGGCAGGTTTCGGACGAGCAGCGCGCCCGGCCCCCGGGCGGCCCGCAGGTCGGCGAGCGCCGAGCGCATCCGCTCGGGCAGCGCGCGCGGCCGTTCGCGCACCTGGTCGATAAACGGGTCGAATGCCTGATAGGGGTTGGCGGTCACCGGGGTGATCTCCGACCGGAAAAGCTCTCTCTCCTCGTCGGAAAGTTCCACCACCGAAATGTCGGTCAGCGGCTCACGCGATTCTGGCATGACATTGTCCGTTCCGTTCGCGGAGTTGATCGCTTGCCGTGGAACCTCGAATTCCGGCGAGCATGCCGGCGAGGGTCCGGGCGAACCGGATCAGGTAGGACCGCCTACCACTCCTTTCGGCGGTTCCGTCGCCCGATGTCGGGACCGGTTCGGCAGAGCTCGATTAAACAGCGGGCCGCTTGCCGAGTCATTGGGGAAACCCCTATACATGTTCCGGCCGGGCCGGGAACGACGGCCGCTCGGCGTCCGGACCCGCGGCCATCCGGACGGCGAGCTCGGTGCGGCTGCGCACTCCGAGCTTCCGGTAGGCGCTGGACAGGTGGCTCTCCACGGTCTTCACGCCGACCGCCAGCTCCCCGGCGATCTCCTGGTTGGTCCGGCCCTCGGCCGCCAGCAAGGCCACCCGCGCCTCGGAGCGGGTCAGGAATCCCGGGGTGGCCAGCGGTGCCCGCAAGCTCACGCGGGCCGCCCACCCGTCGGCGCCGATCTCGGTGAAGATCGCCCCGGCCCGCGCCGCGGTCCGCCGGGCCGCCTCCCGCCGGCGCAGCCGGGTCTCGGCCTCGCCCAGCGCGAGCAGCGTGCGCCCCAGCTCGAAGGCCATGCCGGCCGCGGAGAACTCCCCGGCGGCGGCCCGCAGCTCGCCGCTGCCGCGTTTCGGCGAGCCGGTCGCGGTGAGCAGCAGGCCGCGCGCCCGGCCGGCCAGCCCGCGGACGGCCGGGCGGCCCGCGGCCTGGGCGGCCCGGTGCAGCCGATCGGCGCGCTCGGCGGCCTGGTCGTGCCGTCCCAGCTTCACCAGCGCCTCGACGTGGTCGGCGCCCGCCGCCGGGTGGACGGTGTCCAGGACGACGCCGAGCGACCCGGCCAACCGGCCGGCGGCGTCCAGCCGGCGCAGCGCCGCCATGAGATCGCCGTCGGACAGCTCGATGAAGCCCAGCAGGGCGAGCACGCCGATCGCGGCCGTGCGGTGGCCCGCCGCCTGCGCGGCCGCGAGCCCGTCACGGGCGAGCCGGCGGGCCCGGTCCAGCTCGCCGCGCCGGGCGAGCAGGTGCGCCTCGGCGAGCAGCGCGGCGCCGGAGGGCCGGCCGCTCGCCTGCCCGGCCCGGGCGGCGAGATCGGCGTGCCGGGCGGCGGCCCGCAGGTCGCCGGCCAGGCACTCCACCTCGGCCGCCCAGGCCGTCTCCCAGCCGGCCGAGTCCGCGGCGCCGGTGTCGGCGAGCGCCTCGCGCAGCGCGCCGAACGCGGCGCGGGCGGCCGGCAGGTCGCCCCGGCTCCGGCTCAGATAGCCGTGCATCCGCAGTGCCACCAGGAACGGCGCCTGAGGGTCGGGCCCGCGGCGGTGGACGGGCAGCGCCAGGTCGGGAGCGGGGCCACCACCCATGAACTCCAGCACCGCCAGGATGGCGGTGGCGGCCTCGGCGGTGGCGGCGTCGCCGGCGCCGCGCGCCAGCGACAGCAGTTCCCGGGCCTGGGCGACGGCGGCCGGCAGGTCACCGTGGTGCATGCAGAAGTAGGCGAGGACCGCGGTGATCGGGATGACCAGTTCGACCTGGCCGGCGGCCTCGGCGCGCCCCTGCCGCAACGGGGTGATCGAGCCTGGCACGTCCCCGGCGCAGAAGATCGCCTGCCCGAGCAGGAAGTACGCCTTCGCCCGGCCGGGGCCCGGCGAGCAGTGGGCCAGCGCCTCCTCCAGCACGGTGCGCGCCGTCGCCCCGTCGCCGCCGGCGATCAGATGGCGGGCGGCGGTGAACCGGCGGCGCTGGCCGATCTCTCGCTGGTCGGCGGGGGTCAGCCGGGCGGCGTGCGCCGCCATCTCCCCGGCGGCGAGCGCGGCGCCCCGGCCGGCGGCGATCAGGGCGGCGGCGTCCAGGGTGACGGCCACCGCGGCGTCGGGGCCGCTGGTGGTCACGGCCAGGTGCCGGGCCCGTTCCTCCACATCGCTCACCGATCGGGCGAGCCTCAGGTGGGTCTCCCGCCGGCGCAGCGGACCGGCGGCGTCCAGCACGGCGGCCCGCAACAGCGGGTTGCGGAAGCTCGGCGTCTCACCGTCCAGCACGATGACCTGCCGGGCGACCGCCTCGGCGAGCCCGGTCACCTCGCCGGTCACCTGCTCGATGATGGCCACGGTGGGCCGGACCGCGCAGGCGACGACGAGTGCCGCCTCGGTGGCCTCCGCGGAGAGCGCGGAGATCCGGGCGCGGAGCAGGTGGCGCAGGCTGTCCGGCAGCGGCGGGTCGCCGCCCGGGCCGGGCGGCCCGGCCCACAGCCGGGCCATCTCCAGGCCGAACAGCGGATTCCCGCCGCACGCCTCGTGCAGGCGCCGCAGCACCGGCCGGGTCAGGACCGTCCCGTGCCGCCGTTCGACCAGCGTCGCCAGGGCGTCCAGGGACAGCGGAGGCGTCTCCCAGCGGGTGACCCGGTCGGCGGGCACGACCTGGGTGAGGGCGGGCCAGTGGTCGGCGCCGTGCGGGCCGCCGCCCACGGTGGCGAGCACCTTCACCGGCTCGTGGACCAGGCGGCGCAGCACGAAGGACAGGACGACCTCGGTCGCCGGGTCGAGGGACTGCAGGTCGTCCAGGGCGATCAGCACCGTGTCGTCGGCGGCCAGCCTCCGGACCATCTCCAGCACGGCGAGCGCGACGGCCCGCCGGTCGGGGGGCACGCTGCCGGGGTATTCCCACCACAGCGCCGTGGCGAGCGCCCGGAACAGCGGTGCCGGAAGGTCGCGTACCGCGGGCGAGTCCTCCACTCCCCGGACGAGGTCACCGAGGCCGGCGTAGGCCAGATCGGTCTCGCGGGGGTCGGACCGGCAGGCGAGCACCCGGCGGGACCCGGCCGCGGCGAGCGCGGCGGACCAGATCGTCGATTTGCCGGCACCCATATCACCGACGAGCACCCCCACCCGGGGGCCGGGCGCCGCGTCGCCGATCCAGGTCGCGATCGTGCCTATTTCATGGGCCCGGCCGAAAACGTCCATGGTTCCTCTCGGGGCCGGCCCCGCCCGCCGGCACCGGCGGTGGAGCGAATCACCATCGCCATCGAGCGAAGAGCACTAGTTTATGGCAGAACTTCAGGGTTTTCCCGGAGGCTCACGCCAGAAATGTCTTGTTTACTCCATTCGGTATGTCGAATACGGTTCTCTTGATCGAATGCCAATGCGGCGGCTCGCCGGATCGCGGGGGTGGCACGCCGGCCGTCCCACCGCCACCGACCCGGCCGGTGGAACTTTCCGGACCGGCCGCCGAACCGTCACGACCTTCACGAAGAGGTATTTCAACCGTTGAGTGTTTTTGATTCGGTCAGCCCTAAACCCCCGGTCACCACGCGCGACACCCCGCAACCGGCCCGCCGGCGCCCGCCGGCCATCGAGTGCCGCGACCTGTATCGCCGGCACGGTACCCACGTCGCGATCGACGGGATCTCGCTCACCGTCCCGGCCGGCGAGCGGCATGGCCTGGTCGGGCCGAACGGCGCCGGCAAGACCACCCTCATGCGGATGATCAGCGCCACGCTCGCCCCGCACCGCGGCACGCTCCGCGTCCTCGGCCACGACGTCGCGCGGGCCCCACGCCAGGTCAAGGCACGCATCGGCGTGGTGCCGCAGGGCATGACCTACGACAACGAGATCCTGGTCCGGGAGAACCTCACCACCTTCGGCCGCTACCACGGCCTGTCCGGCCGGCACGCCGCCGCCCGCGCCGACGAGCTGCTGGACACCGTCGGCCTCACCGCCCACGCGCGGGCCCGCCCCGACACCCTGTCCGGCGGCATGCAGCGGCGGCTGCTCATCGCCCGGGCCCTGGTCAACGACCCCGAGCTGATCCTGCTGGACGAGCCGAGCACCGGGCTGGACGTGGAGAGCCGGCTCCTGCTGTGGGAGCTCCTCGGCACGCTGTGCGCCGGCGGCAAGACGCTGGTCATCACCACCCACTACCTGGAGGAGGCCGAGCGGCTCTGCGACACGGTCACCGTGCTGCGGGCCGGCCGGATCCGCCGATCCGGCTGCCCCCGGCGGCTGGTCGCCGCGACGGTGCCCCCCTACGTGGTGGAACTGGACCTCGCGCGGCGGGACGCCCCCGCGCCCGCCTGGGCCGGCGGGCGCCCGAGCCTGCGGATGGGCCACCGCCTGCTGGTCTTCACCGACTCCCCCGACAGGCTCGACGCCGGCGCCGCCCCGGACGGTGCCCTGGACGGCGCCCTGGACGGCGGGGCGGCCGTGGCGGCGCCGCTGGTGCGCCCGAGCTCGCTGCAGGACGCGCTGCAGGTGCTGGACCGGGAGGAACCGCCCGGCCCCGAGGCCGCCCCGCCACCACCACCGGGCCGCGCCCGCCGGGCCGTCGCCCGGCCGTCCCTCCGGCTGGCCGGCCGGATCTGGTGGCGCGACCTCACCCTGTTCCGCAAGTCCTACAAGACGACCATCGTCCCCAACTTCTTCGAGCCGGTCTTCTCGCTGGCCGCCCTCGGCATCGGTCTCGGGTACTACGTGAACGGCGCCGCGCTCGGCGCGCCGTACGCGGACTTCGTCGCGCCGGGACTGCTCGCGGTCACCGCCATGAACGGCGCCGTCTTCGAGGTCACCTACAACGTGTTCGTCCGGCTGCGGCACGCCCGCAGCTACGACGCCGCCGTCACCAGCCCGGTGGAGCCGGCCGACATCGCCCTCGGCGAGCTGCTGTGGGCGATGACCCGCTGCCTGGTCTACACCGCCGTCTACCTCGGGATCGTCGCGGCACTCGGCCACGCCCCCGCGGCGACCGCGGCGCTCGCCGTGCCCGCCCTGCTCCCGCTCGGGCTGGTCTTCGCGTGCGCCGGCCTGATCTTCACCGGCGTGGTGCGGGCCATCAACGCCTACTCCTACTTCTACACGCTGGTGCTGACCCCGCTCACCCTGCTGAGCGGGGTGTTCTTCCCGGTGGCGCGGCTACCGGCCCCGCTGCGCGCGTTCGCCGAGACCACGCCGCTGTACCACGGGGTGGCGCTGTCCCGGGCGCTGGTCACCACCGGTGACCTGCGCGCCGCCGCCGGGCACCTCGCCTGGCTGCTCGCCGTCGCCGCGCTGCTCGCCGGGCCCGCGCTGTACAGCCTGAAGCGGCACCTGTGCGCCTGAACCGGGTCCGGCTCCGCCGCCCCCCGCCGGGCCGGTGGGGGGCGTGCCGGTCACGGGGTCAGACGGTGCAGGTCGCGGGGGAACAACGTGGTCCAGCGGATGTTGTCCGCACCGGTCATCCGCGCGACGAACCGCTCCAGGCCGAGCGCGAACCCGCCGTGCGGCGGCATGCCGTGCGCGAACGCGGCCAGGTAGCCGGCGTAGGGCTCAGGGCTCTCGCCCCGGGCCGCCAGCGCGGCCAGGTAGTCGGAGTGGCGGTGCAGCCGCTGCCCGCCGGTGACCAGCTCCAGCCCGCGGAAGAGCAGGTCGAAGCTGTTGGAGAACTCCGGCCGCTCGGGGTCGGGGTGGGTGTAGAACGGCCGCTTGGCCATCGGGTAGCCGGTGACGAACAGGAACTGCGAACCGTGCTCGCGGACCGCCCAGTCGCACAACCAGCGCTCGTGCGCCGGGGCGAGGTCCGGCTCGCCGCGCGGGTCCTCGTCGGTCTCCCGGGCCAGCAGCTCCTGCGCGTCGGCGAAGTGGATCGACGGGATCTCGGCCGGCACCTCGGGCAGTTCCACCTTCAGCAGCTCGACCGCCGCCGGAGCCCGCTCGGCGATGGCGGCGACCATTCCCGCCACCGCGTCGCGGACCACGGCCATCACGTCCCGGTGGTCGGTGACGAACCCGAGCTCGGCGTCCAGGCTGGTGTACTGCGCGAGGTGGCGGGCGGTGTCGTGCGGCTCGGCGCGGAAGACCGGCCCGACCTCGAAGACCCGCTCGAAGACGCCGACCATCGTCTGCTTGTAGAACTGCGGCGACTGGGCCAGGTAGGCGTTGCGGCCGAACCAGTCGAGCTTGAACACGTTCGCGCCGGACTCGGTGGCCGAGGAGACCACCTTGGGCGTGTGGATCTCGGTGAAACCGAGCCCTTCCAGCGCGCCGCGGAACCCGGACACCGAGGCCGCGGAGATCTCGAACGGCGCCCGCAGCCGCGGGTGGCGCAGCGTCACGGCGGCGTTGTCCAGCACGGTGGGCAGCGCGGCGGTCACGACCGGCCGGTAGATGTCGAACGGCGGGGTGAGGGCGGGGTCGGACAGCTCGCGCAGCACCGGCGAGGTGATCTCCACGCCGCCGGGCGCCTGCGGGTTGGCGGTGGCGGTGCCCTCCACCTCGACCACCGTCTCCTCCGGCAGCTCGCCGAGACGCTTGACCAGCTCGGCGTCGGCGGCCACCACCTGGACCAGACCGGCCCGGTCGCGGACCACCGCGAAGGTCACCGACTTCAGCGCGCGCACGCGGTGCAGCCAGCCCGCGACGCACACCGTTTCCCCGACATGCTCGGCCACCTGGGAGGAAAGAATACGCATGGAAACTCCGCCGTCAGAACGCCCTGGAGTCCCTGGCAGGCGCGGGCGAGCAGGGACCTTGCACTCGCGGTGCCACCGCACCTTCGCCCCGCCGCCGGCGGGGCCTCGTCGCGGCCCGGTCACGGAGGCCGTCCGGCGGGGCATTGGACGGCCGCCCTGGCGGTGCCGTCGTTCCTCCCCGCAGCTCGGAAGGGTCTTCGGCCGGGGGGCGAGGCCGCCTTTCCAGCACCGGCGGCTCTCTGCTGACTCGCCTGATCCAGGCCTACTTGGCTTCGTCGCAGCTTTGCGCCCGAGTGTATCCGAGATCGCGGCCGCGGCGCGCCGGCGGGACCGGTGACCCGGGCGCCCAGGTGGCCCGGCCGGCCGGGCCGGTCCGCCCGCACCGGCCGGCACGCCGCCGTGGCCCGGCTGCTGCCGTACGCCGGGGCCGGCCCGCTGGCCGCCGCGGTACTCCTGAACGTGATCCTCGGGCTGCTGCCGGCCGGCTTCATCGTCGCCACCAGCGTGCTGCTCGGCCGGGTTCCGGCGCTCGCCGCGACCGGCGGCCTGGCGGCCGCGGGCGCCACCCTGGCCGTCGCCGTCGGCGCCTACGTCCTGCAGCAGTGCCTGGTGCCGTTCCAGGCGGCGGCGGGCGAGGTGATCGCGCGGCGGGTGGACGCCCGGTGCGCGCGGCGGCTGATGTCGGTGACCCTGACCGACGCCCCGATGGAACTCCTCGAACGGGACGACGTCGCCGGCCGGATCGGCGACGCGCGGGACGGTCTCGGCCGGCTGCCGCCCACCCCCGGCGAGGCGGTGGCCGGCACGATCACGCTGATCGCCCGGTACACCCACCTGGCGAGCGCGGCGGTCCTGGTCGCGATCGTGCTCTCCCCGGCCGCGGCCGGGGTCGCGGCGGCCACCGCGCTGGCGATCCGGCGCGGGCAGCGCGGCTCGTTCGGCCGGCTGGGCCGGCTGTGGCACGAGCTGTCCGCGCCGCGCCGCCGGGTCGGCTACCTGCGCGACACCGGCACCGCGGTCACCGCCGCCAAGGAGTTCCGCGTCCTCGGGCTGCTCGGCTGGTACCGGCGGCGGCACCGGGACGATGCCGGGGAATACCTGCGGGCGCTGTGGGCCGGGCGGCGGCGCATCCTGCTGTGGCCCTACGTGGGATACAGCATGGTGGGCCTGGCCGGCGGCGGGGTGCTGCTGCAGGCCGCCGCACGGGGCGGGCTCGGCCTGCTGGAACTCTCGGTCGCCCTGCAGGCGTCCATGGTCGCCATCCGGTTCGGCGCCTTCTTCCCGGAAAGCGATGTGCAGACCCAGTACGGGCTGAACGCCTATCAAGCACTGGTGGAGCTGGAGAGCCGGGTGTCCGCCGCCGCCACCACCGCCACCACCACCGCTCCGCGCGGCGCGCCGCCGGCCGCGCGGCCGCTCCGGCGGGCCATCCGCTTCGACGGCGTCGGCTTCGGATACCGGAAGGACCGGCCGGTCCTGGCCGGGCTCGACCTGGAACTGCCGGCCGGCCGGTCCACCGCGATCGTCGGGCTCAACGGGGCGGGCAAGACCACGCTCGTCAAGCTGCTGACCCGGCTGTACGACCCGGGCGAGGGCCGGATCACGGTGGACGGCGAGGACCTGCGGCGGCTGGACCCGCGGGACTGGCAGCGGCGGATCGCCGTGATCTTCCAGGACTACATCCGCTACGAGCTGCCCGCCGGCGTCAACATCGGCCTCGGCGCCCCCGAGGCGCTGGACGACGAGGCGGCGCTGCTGGCGGCGGCCCGCCGGGCCGGCGCGCTCGAGGTGATCGAGGCGCTGCCGGCCGGCCTGGCCACCCCGCTGTCCCGCCAGTACGCGGGCGGGCGGGACCTGTCCGGCGGGCAGTGGCAGCGGATCGCGCTGGCCCGCGCGTTCCTCGCCGTCGAGCGGGGCGCGTCCATCCTGGTGCTGGACGAGCCCACGGCCCAGCTGGACGTCCGGGCGGAGGCGGAGTTCCACGACCGGTTCCTGGCGATCACCGCGGGACTCACCACGCTGATCATCTCGCAT
The DNA here is from genome assembly GCF_016863395.1 of Sphaerisporangium rufum. Lineage (GTDB taxonomy): Bacteria > Actinomycetota > Actinomycetes > Streptosporangiales > Streptosporangiaceae > Sphaerisporangium > Sphaerisporangium rufum. The sequence goes on from NZ_BOOU01000041.1 coordinate 109,294, forward strand.
CGTTTCTCGACGGTGCGGCGGGCCGACCGGATCGCCGTGCTCGAACACGGCCGGGTGGTCGAGCAGGGCGATCACCAGGGACTGCTGGCGGCCGGCGGCCGGTACGCGGACCTGTTCCACCTGCAGGCACGACGGTTCCGGACCGGAACGGAGGCGGGCAAGTGAAGTGGATCGCGACCACCGCGGGGTTCGTGCTGCGGATCGCCGCCGGCGCCGACCGCGCCCGCCTCGTCAAGGCGATCGCGCTGATGGGCGCCGGCTACCTGGCCACTCCCCTCGCGGCGGCCGGGCTGCGGGAGTTCACCGACGCGGCCGTCGCCGGGCGGGCGGGGCCCGCCGCGCTGGCCGCCGGCGCCGTGGCAGTGCTGCTGATCATGGAGTTGATGCTGGGGCACTTCGCGCATCTGTACTACTTCGAGGTCGGCGAGCTGGCCGAGAGCACGCTCAACGAGGAGCTGATCGCCCAGGTCAACGGGCCGGGGAGCCTGGAGCGGCTGGACGACCCCGCCTTCGCCGACACGGTGAACCTCGTCCGCGAGGACCTGGGCCGGACCCGGACCGCCGTCGAGTCAGTGCTCCAGCTCGGCGGGCTGGGACTCCAGCTGGTGGTGACCACGGTGCTCCTCGCCACCCTCGACCCGCTGCTCGCCCTGCTGCCGCTCGCGGCCGTACCGTCGGTGCTGATCGGCCGGCGGGCCCAGGGGCTGGTGGAGCGGGCCAAGGAGGAGACCGCCGAGCACACCCGCCGCACCCGCCATCTGCTCCGGCTCGCCACCGACCCCGCGTCGATCAAGGAGATCCGGCTGTTCCAGGCCGAGCGGCCGCTGCTGGACGAGCACGACCGGTCGTGGCGAGCGGCGAGCACGGCGCTGCGCCGGGCGCAACTGCGGGCCGCCGCGCTCAACGCCCTCGGCCAGCTCGCCTTCGCCGTCGCCTACGGCGGCGCGGTCACGTTGCTGCTGTGGCAGGCGGTGGCCGGCCGGGCCGGCGCCGGTGATGTGATCATGGTGATCGCGCTGGCCGTCCAGGTGAGTGCGCAGGTGGCCGGGGTGGCCACCCTGCTCACCACGCTGCACGGCACCGCCCGCACCCTGGACCGCCTCACCGCGCTGGCCGCTCCCCGGCCGGCCGCCGGCACCACCTCATCGGCCGGCGCCGTCGCCCCCGCCGGCACCGTGTCTCCCGTCGGCACTCCGTCCCCTATCGGCACCCCGTCCCCCATCGATGGTGTGTCCTCCGCCGGCACCGTCTCCGCCACCGGCGCCATGTCCACGCCCGGTCCGGCGGGTGCCACCGCCACGCCGGCCCTCCCGCCCGGCGGCGCGGCGGCCCGGCCCGGTCCGGCGGCCGCGCGGGCCCGGGTCCCCGACCGGTTGCGCGAGGGCATCGTGCTGGAGAACGTCGGCTTCACCTACCCGGGCACCGACCGGCCGGTGCTGCACGACGTCAGCCTCACCATCCCCGCCGGCGGCTCGGTGGCACTGGTCGGCGAAAACGGCGCCGGCAAGAGCACGCTGGTCAAGTTGCTCTGCGGCCTCTACCGGCCCACCTCCGGCCGCGTCCTGGTGGACGGCGTCGACCTCGCCGCCGTCCCGGTCACCGACTGGTGGCCCCGGGTGGCCGCGCTGTTCCAGGACTTCGCCCGCTTCGAGCTGCTGCTGCGGGAGAACGTGGGCACCGGCGACCTGCCCCGGCTGGCCGACGACGCGGCGGTCCGGGGCGCGATCGGGCGGGCCGAGGCCGACCCGATCGTCGCGGCCGTACCGGGCGGGCTCGCCGGCTTTCTCGGGCACGGCTACGGTCCGGGCACCGAGCTGTCCGGCGGCCAGTGGCAGCGGCTCGGCCTGGCCCGCGCCCTGATGCGCGAGGACCCGCTGCTGCTGGTGCTGGACGAGCCGGCCGCCGCCCTGGACGCGGCAGGCGAGCACGCGCTGTTCGAACGCTACGCCGCGTCCTCCGGCGCGGCCGGCCGCCGGTCCGGCGCGATCACCCTGTTCGTCTCGCATCGTTTCTCCACGGTGAAGATGGCCGGGAAGATCGTCGTCCTGGACCGGGGGCGGGTGGCCGAGCATGGCGACCACCCCACCCTGCTCGCCGCAGCCGGCCTGTACGCCGAGCTGTACGGACTCCAGGCGCGTGCCTACCGGTGAACCTCGGCGGCCGCCGGGACGCGCGGCGGCCGGTCTAGGGTGAGAAGAACGGGGAATGGGTGCGGCCGCGCCGCCACGCGTCCGGCGGCCCGCACGGGGAGGGGACCCGATGAACCGCTTGCAGCACGCCACCAGCCCGTACCTGCTCCAGCACGCCGGGAACCCGGTCGACTGGTTCGAGTGGGGCGAGGAGGCCTTCGCCGAGGCGCGGCGCCGGGACGTCCCGCTGCTGGTGTCGGTGGGCTACTCCGCCTGCCACTGGTGCCATGTGATGGCGCACGAGTCGTTCGAGGACCCGGGCACCGCCCGGATGATGAACGACGGGTTCGTCAACATCAAGGTCGACCGCGAGGAACGGCCGGACGTGGACGCGGTGTACATGAACGCCACCACGGCGATGACCGGCCAGGGCGGCTGGCCGATGACCGTCTTCGCCACCCCGGGCGGCGAGCCCTTCTACGCGGGCACCTACTTCCCTCGCGCGCACTTCCAGCGGCTGCTCGCCGGGGTTTCGGAGGCGTGGGCCACCGAGCGGGACGCGGTGGTCTCCCAGGGCGCCAAGGTCGTGGCGGCCCTGGCCGGGACCGGCACGCTCCCCGACGGCCCGCTGCCGGGCCGCGAGGTGACCGAGGCGGCGGTGCGCGACCTGGCCGGGACGTTCGACACGGCTCGCGGCGGCTTCGGCGGCGCGCCCAAATTCCCGCCGTCCATGGTGCTGGAATTCCTGCTGCGCCACGGCACCCCGGAGGCGACCCGGATGGCCGAGGCGACCCTGGAGGCGATGGCCCGCGGCGGCATCTACGACCAGCTCGGCGGCGGCTTCGCCCGCTACAGCGTGGACGCCGGCTGGGTGGTGCCGCACTTCGAGAAGATGCTGTACGACAACGCCCTGCTGCTGCGGGTGTACGCGCACTGGTGGCGCGCGTCGGGGTCGCCGCTGGCCCGGCGGGTGGCGCTGGAGACCGCCGGGTGGCTGCTGCGCGAGATGCGCACCCCCGAGGGCGGCTTCGCCTCGGCGCTGGACGCCGACAGCGAGGGCGAGGAGGGCCGGTTCTACGTCTGGACACCCGCCCAGCTGCGCGAGGTGCTCGGCGCCGAGCGCGGCGCCTTCGCCGCCGCGGCCTTCGGAGTGACCGAGGAGGGCACGTTCGAGCACGGGACCTCGGTGCTGCGGCTGCCCGCCGATCCCGACGATCGGAACATGCTCGACGACGTGCGCGCCGAGCTGCTCACCGCGCGCGCCGGCCGGGTGCGTCCCGGCCGGGACGACAAGGTGGTGGCCGCCTGGAACGGGCTGGCCATCGCGGCGCTGGCGGAGACCGGGGCGCTGCTCGGCCTGCCGCACCTGGTGGACGCCGCCCGGGAGGCGGCCGGGCTGCTGGACCGGGTGCACATCTCCGGCGGCCGGCTGCTGCGCACCTCCCGGGACGGCCGGGCCGGCGGCAACGCGGGCGTGCTGGAGGACTACGCCGACGTGGCCGAGGGCCTGCTGGCGCTGTACGGGGTCACCGGGGAGAGCCGGTGGTACGAACGGGCCGGCGCGCTGCTGGACACGGTGCTGGCCCGCTTCCCCGACGGCGCGGGCGGCTTCTACGACACCCCCGACGACGGCGAGCGGCTGTTCCAGCGCCCGCAGGACCCGACGGACAACGCCACGCCGTCCGGGCGGTTCGCCGCGGCGGGCGCCCTGCTCTCCTACGCCGCGCTGTCGGGGTCGGCTCGCCACCGGGAGGCGGCCGAGGCCGCGCTCGGCGTGGTCACCGCGCTGGCCGACCGGCACGCCCGGTTCGCCGGCTGGGGCCTGGCCGTCACCGAGGCGGCGCTGGCCGGGCCGGTCGAGGTGGCGATCGCCGGGGCGCCGGACGACCCGCGGACCGCCGCCCTGCACCGGGCGGCCCTCATGGCGGCGCCGCCCGGGACGGTGATCGCGCTCGGCGACGGCGGCGTGCCGCTGATGGAAGGTCGCGGCCCGGTGAACGGCGAGCCGGCGGCGTTCGTCTGCCGCCGCTTCACCTGCCGCGCCCCGATGACCACCCCGGCCGACCTCACCCGCGAGCTGCGCACCCCGGCCGCCGGCTGATGGGCCGCCGGCACGTCGCCGCCGGGGCCGGCGTCCTGGTCCGCGGCCGTCAGGTGATGAAGGCGGCGACGTCGGCGGCGATCTCGCGCGGGTACTCGCCGTTGATCGCGTGTGACGCCTCCGGATAGGTCTTCACGGTTCCGCGGACCAGGGTCCGCCGCGCCACCCGGGCGGCCTCGGCCGCGTCGTGCAGCCGGGACTTCCCGGCCATCAGCACCAGCACCGGCAGCCGGACCGCGGCGAGCCGCTCCTCGCTCGGGCGGGTGGGGGCGGGCAGCTTCGTCACGTAGGCCTGCAGGCCGGCCTCGATCATCCGGGCGACCGGCACGTCCTTGACCGGGGCGTCGTTCGCCGTCCAGGCGGTGAAGGCGTCCCGCCACGATCGTGGTGCCCACCGGAGGCCGGCCGGGATCGAGCGCAGCACCACCCCCGGTGACAGGCCGGCGAAGACCATGATCGGATCGAGCAGCACGACCCCGGCGATCTTCTCCGGCCGGCGCACCGCCAGGTTCATCGCGGTCCAGCCGCCGAACGACACGCCGAGCAGGTGGATCGCCGGCTCGGGCAGGGCGAGCAGCACCTCGTGCAGCCACCGCGCGTGATCGTCGGCGTCCTGGACCGGGCGCTGCTGGATGCTCATGCCCGGCTCGCCGAGCAGATCGACCGTGTAGACGCTGCGCAGCCGCAGCAGCGACGGCAGGTTGTCCGCCCAGATCGGTGAGGCCGACGCCCGGCCCGGCAGCAGCAGCAGGGGTGGCGCGGCCGGGTCGGTGCCGCCGCTGAAGTGGTACACCCGCACGACGCCGTACCCGGTCCGGATGTCCGACGTCCGGTCGGGGGCGGGCAGGCCGGCCATCGCCGCGCGGTACGCGGCGGTGAAGCGGTCGTGCGCCTGCGCCGAGACGAAGTACCCGACCGGGGCCGGGTCGCGCAGCGCGTAGGCGAGGACCGCCGCGAGCACGGCGAGCACCGCGGCGATCCGGGCCGGTCGCCGGCGGCGCGGGCCGGCCCGCGCCGCCGGCTTGGGGACGCTCGAAGTAACCATGCGGTCAGACTACTGACCGAACGGTAGAAAATCCAACCACTCGGTCAGGAGGTGGATCTCCGCGGACCGGTACGGTGGGCGGGTGCCACCCGACTCCACGCCCGCGCGGGCCCGTGCCACCCGGCCGCTCACCATCACCGAGCGGGCGCGGCGCGCGCAGCTGATCGGCGTGACCATCGAGGTGGTGGCGCGGTACGGCCATGCCGGCACCTCACTCGCCCGGATCGCCGAGGCGGCCGGCATCTCCAAGGCCGCCGTCCTCTATCACTTCCCCACCAAGGACGCGGTCGTCCAGGCCGCCTACGCCTCGGTCCTCGAGTCGCTCACCGAGTACGTCGGCGCCGCGGTCGACGCGCGATCCGGCGCGGCGGCGGTCGACGCCTACGTCCGGTCGCTGGTGGCGTACCTGCGCGACCATCCGGCCCATACCCGCATGATCGTCGAAGGACTGGGCGGCGCCACCGGCAGCGCCGACAGCGCCGACCAGGCCGGCCGCCGGGAGGCCGTCGCCGGGCTGGTCGGCGCCGCGAAGGCGGCCGGCGAATATCGAGCCGACGTCGAGCCGCAGATCACTGCCGTGATCATCAACGGCGCCGTCGACGCGATCGTGTCCGAGAGCCTCGCCGACCCGGCCTTCGACACCGCGCGCGCGGCCGACGAGCTGGTCACCATGCTCGACCGGGCCCTCGCCGGCAAGTGAACGCCTGGGGCCAGGCGGCGGCCCCGGCCCCGCGGGGACGACGCGCCGGTCATCCCGCACCGGACCCATCACCGGCCGGTCGCCGGCCGCCCGGCACACTGCCCGTTTCGGTCCGCCTTCCGCTTTCCGGTCCGCCGCCGCTTACCAGGGCCGGACGCCCGTTCTCGGCGCCACGGGTCCCTGGTGCCGTGAACGGAAAGGCGGCCGGGCACCGGGCCCGGCGAAGGCGCTGAGCCGGCACAGGTCTCCGGTCACAGCACTAGCGGCGGACGGGCCGTACGTCGGCGGGGGGCGGGCCGCCCGGGCCGCCCGGGCCGCCCGACGGGTCGGGGATCTGGCCGTCCGGCGGCGGGCCGGTGTCGGTGGGCGGCGGCGGCTCGGTGCCCGGCGGCGGGGAGCCCGGACCGCCGTCCGGCGGGACGGGGGTGTTCCCGCCGCCGCCCTGACCGTCGCCGTTCCCGCCGTTCGGGCCGCCCTGGCCGTTCCCGCCCCAGCCGTCGCCCCAGCCGCCCTGGCCGTCGCCGTTCCCGCCGTTCGGGCCGCCCCAGCCGTCGTACCAGCCGCGGTTGGGGTCGTAGGAGGACGGGCCGGGGAAGTCCTCGACCGGCCGGCCGTCCATCGCCTCGGCCATGAACGCCCGCCACACCTGCGCGGGCAGCGAGCCGCCGTACAGGGCGCCGTAGCCGGGGACGCTGACGGTCTTGTTGTCGTCGCGGAACATGTCGACCGCGGTGGCGAGCTGCGGGGTGAACCCGACGAACCATACCGAGCCGGAAGAGTCGCTGGTGCCGGTCTTGCCGGCCACCGGCCGGTCGGCCAGCCGGGCGGCGCGGCCGGTGCCACCCTCCACCACCTGCTGCATGGCGTAGGTGGCGTCGCCGGCGGTCTGCTCGCTGAACGCCCGCTCGGCGGGAGAGGTGAACTTCCGGGTCCGGCCGTCGCCGTCGGTCACCGAGCGGATGACGTGCGGATCGCGGTGCACGCCTCCGGCGGCGAAGGTGGCGAACCCCGACGCCTGCTGGACCGCGCTCACCGAGGCGGTGCCGAGCGGGAAGGTGGGGAAGTCCTTCTGCCGGGCGATCTGGCCGGCCGGGATGCCCGCCGCCTCGGCGGTCTCGGCCACCTTGGCCAGCCCGACCCGCTGCCCGAGATCGACGAAGGCGGTGTTCACCGAGTTGCGCGTCGCCTCCACCAGGTCGATGGACGAGCCGTAGGAGGTGTTGCCGGAGTTCTGGATCGCCTTCTTCGCCGAGGCGATCCGCATCGGCGAGTTCCCGTTGACCCGGGTGTTCAGGTCCAGGCCGTCCTCCAGGGCCGCGGCCAGCGTGTACGGCTTGAACGTCGAGCCGGCCTGCACCTTGGCCGAGAACGCGTTGTCGTACTGGTTGGCCTGGTAGTCCTTGCCGCCGTAGAAGGCGACGACCTCGCCGGACCGCGGGTCGATCGCCGCCAGGCCGGTGCGCACCTTGCCGGACGTGCCGTCGGGCAGGGTGTCGCGTACCGCGTTCTCGGCGGCGGCCATCAGGCTCTTGCTGAACGTCGTGGTGATCTTGAGTCCGCGCTGGTGGATGTCCTCGTCGGTGTAGCCGCGCCGGTTGAGCTCGTCGCGCACCTGGGCCAGGGCGTAGCCCTTCTGGCCGTTGAGCGCCAGCGGGTTCTTCATCTTGGCCAGCTCGGGGAAGTTCATGGCCGCCGCGTCGGCCGGGGTGACCGCGCCGGTGCGCACCATGCCCTGGACGACCGTGCGCCACCTGGCCTGGGCGGCGTCCAGGTCGGCGCCCTTGGGGTCGGCGAACCGGGACGGCTGCTGGATGACGGCGGCGAGATACGCCCCCTCGGCCGGGCTGAGCTTCTGCACGTCCTTCCCGAAATACGCCTGGGCGGCGGCTTGGACACCGTAGGCGCCGCGGCCGAAATAGATCGTGTTGAGATATTGCTCCAGCACCCAGGATTTCGGCTTGGACTGATCGACCTTGATGGCGATCATGATTTCCTTGAGCTTGCGGGTGACCGAGCGTTCCTGGCTGAGCCCGCTGTAATAATTGCGCACCAGTTGCTGGGTGATCGTGGAACCGCCCTGGATCTGCGCGCCGGTCACCGTGGACCACATGGCCCGCGCGGTACCCGGCAGCGAAACGCCCTGATCCTGGTAAAAAGTGCGGTTCTCGATGGCGATAACGGCGTCGCGCACCCCGGCCGGCACCTTCTCCAGCGGGACGGTCTTGCGGTTGACCCCCACCCTGGCCAGCACGGACTTGCCGTCCCGGTAGTACACCACCGACCCCTCGGCGGTCGCGAGCTTCTGCGTGGTGTCCGGAATCGGGGTCATCGCCCAGACGGCCGCGACCATCCCGGCCAGCGCCAGCAGAGCGATGCCTCCGGCGATCAGGAATCGGTGGAGAAGACGGCGCCTCGGGCGGCGCTCCTTCCCGGCGTCCCGCACGGTTCAACCCCCGATCTACTGCCCGGGTCCAACCCCCTGCCCAGGCGGATCGTCCACACTAAACGATAGATACCGATGCTCGGCCCCGTCGAGTGCCCGGCCGGCGGACCGGCCCTGTCGCCCCCGGAATTCCCAATGAAACGTATGGGAAACCGCGCCGGGTTCCCGGTTTTCGTGGCCGCCAGGTCGGCCGTATTCCAGATTTCCGGCGATTCCCGGCACGGCGTCACCGCTCAGCCGGGCCGGCGCCGGGCCACCTCGGCGACCAGCGGCAGCATCCGGTACGCCACCGGCGTGTCGAGGGCGATCACCGAGGAGGTGCGCACCACCCCCTCCACCTCCACGATCAGGTCGATGACCCGCTGGAGGTCGGCGTTGCTGCGCGCGACCACCCGGCACAGCATGTCGTCGCCGCCGGTGATGGTGTGCACCTCCAGCACCTCCGGGATGGCCGCCAGCAGGCTCGCCACCGGGTCGTGTCCGCTGACCTGCCGGATCTGCAGCGTGACGAACGCGGTGACGTGGTAGCCGAGCGCTCCGGGGGACAGGTCGGGGCCGAACCCGGTCACCACGCCCCCGGCCACCAGGCGGTCCAGCCGGGCCTGCACGGTGCCGCGGGCCACCCCCAGACGCCGGGAGGCCTCCAGGATGCCCACCCGCGGTTCGGCGGCCAGCAGGGCGATGAGGCGCGCGTCCAGATCATCGATCGTCATGGTGTACAGAAATACCCCGGTCACCGGCTTCACACTGAACAATCTGCCCAGCGATCCACCAGACACTTGCGCATATAGGACACATCGCCACAGAGTGGCGTCATGAGCGACGTATTTCCGGTGAACGGCATGGACTCGGTCGTCTTCGCGGTGGGCAACGCCAAGCAGGCGGCGCACTACTACTCCTCCGCCTTCGGCATGCGACTCGTCGCCTACAAGGGCCCGGAGACCGGCAGCCGGGACGAGGTGGCCTACGTGCTCACCTCCGGCGGCGCCCGGTTCGAGCTGCGCGGCCCGGTACGGGCGGGCACCGACATCGCCCGGCACGTCGCCGAGCACGGCGACGGCGTCATCGACCTCGCGCTGGACGTCCCGGACGTCGAGGCCGCCTACGCCCACGCGGTCGCCGCCGGCGCCCGCGGGCTGGCCGAGCCGCACGTCGTGGAAGACGACCACGGCAAGGTCGTGACCGCCGCGCTGGCGACCTACGGCGAGACCCGGCACACCCTGGTCGACCGGTCCAACTACAGCGGCCCCTACCTGCCGGGGTACGTGGCCGCCGAGCCGATCGTCGCCCCGCCGGCCAAGCGGTTCTTCCAGGCCGTCGACCACTGCGTCGGCAACGTCGAACTCGGCCGGATGGACGAGTGGGTGGAGTTCTACCAGCGGGTCATGGGCTTCACGAACATGGCCGAGTTCATCGGCGACGACATCGCCACCGAATACTCCGCGCTCATGTCCAAGGTGGTCGCCAACGGCACCCGCAAGGTCAAGTTCCCGCTGAACGAGCCGGCGGTCAGCCGCAAGAAGTCGCAGATCGACGAGTACCTGGAGTTCTACGGCGGCCCGGGCGTCCAGCACATCGCGCTGGCCACCAACGACATCGTCCGCACCGTGCGGGAGATGCGGGCGGCCGGCGTGGAGTTCCTCGACACCCCCGACTCCTACTACGACGACCCGGCACTGCGCGCCCGTATCGGCGAGGTGCGCGTCCCGGTCGAGGACCTCAAGCGGGACCGCATCCTGGTCGACCGCGACGAGGACGGCTACCTGCTGCAGATCTTCACCAAGCCGGTGCAGGACCGGCCCACGGTGTTCTTCGAGTTCATCGAGCGGCACGGCTCGCTGGGCTTCGGCAAGGGCAACTTCAAGGCGCTGTTCGAGGCCATCGAGCGCGAGCAGGCCCGGCGCGGCAACCTCTAGCGCCCACCGCTCGCCCCACCGGCCCGCCGCCGCCCGGTACCCCCCCTCCCGGGCGGCGGTGCGGCGCCGGCCGCGCGCCGTTCATCCCGCCCGGCGGCGGGGCCCGGCGGCTCCGGGACGGCGGCCGGTCGCCGGTCGGGTCCGCCCGGCCGGCTCGCCCGGGAAAGTAGCCGGCTTTGCCCGACAAAGCTGCCGCGACCTTTGTGGTAGATGCCGGATGACCAGGCATTTCTCACGTAGGCTGCTCCGCATGCAGCTCACCCGCCCCGTGCGGCCGGCGACCGCCGTACTGCTCGCCACGGTGCTCGCCACGGTGCCCGGCCTGGCCACCGCCTGCTCGGCGTCCGACGGCGCCACCGCCCCGAGCGCGCCGCCCGCACGCGCCCAGGAGGGCGGCCTGCCGGGTGCGGACGGCATCGGCGACCCCGACTTCCCCACCGACGGCAACGGTGGCTACGACGTCGGTCACTACGCGCTCAAGCTGTCCTACGACCCGGCCGCCACCCGGCTGTCCGGCACCGCCAGGGTGACCGCCACCGCGACCCAGGCGCTCTCCCGGTTCAACCTCGACCTGCACGGATTCACCGTACGGTCGGTCACCGTGGACGGCCGGGCGGCGGGCCACTCCCGCGCGGACGACGAGCTGGTGGTGACCCCGGCGCAGCCCCTCGCCAAAGGGGCCCGGTTCGAGGTCGCCATCGACTACGCCGGCCGCCCCGAGCCGGTGCGCAACTCCTCCAACCTGGGCACCTACGGCTTCATCCCCACCAAGGACGGCGCGTTCGTCACCGCCGAGCCGAACGGCGCGCGCACCTGGTTCCCGTCCAACGACCACCCGGCCGACAAGGCGACGTTCGACTTCGACGTCACCGTGCCGGCCGGCCTGACCGTGATCGCCAACGGCGAGCTGCGCGGCCGGCCGGTCACCACCGGCGGGCGGACCACGTTCTCCTGGCGGGAGACCCACCCCATGGTCACCTACCTGGCCACGATCACCATGGGCCGGTTCGAGGTGCGCACCGGCCGCAGCCCCGGCGGCCTGCCGGTCTACGCGGCCACCGACCCCCGGTACCGCGAGCACCTGGACTTCCTCTACCGCACCTCGGCGAAGGTCACCGACTACTGGTCCACGGTCTTCGGGAACTACCCGTTCTCCTCCACCGGCGGGGTGATCGACGACTTCTCCGCCGGCTACGCCCTGGAGAACCAGACCAAGCCGATGTACGGCGGCTTCCAGCCGGACGAGAGCATCATCGCCCACGAACTCGCCCACCAGTGGTTCGGCGACAGCGTCAGCATCACCCGGTGGAAGGACCTCTGGCTCAACGAGGGCTTCGCCACCTACGCCGAGTGGCTGTGGTCGGAGCACAACGGCGGCACCACCGCCGCCCGCTCCTTCCAGGACTACTACGGCTCCGAACAGGCGGCGCTGTGGAAGTACCCGCCCGGCGTGGCCAGACCGGACGACCTGTTCAACGCCTCGGTGTACGTGCGCGGGGCCATGACGCTGCACGTGCTGCGCGGCCGGATCGGCGACGACACCTTCTTCCGGCTGCTGCGCGCCTGGACCGGCGAGCACCGGTACGGCAACGCCACCACCGAACAGTTCATCGCGCTGGCCGAGAAGATGTCCGGCAAGCAGCTGGACGATCTGTTCGACGCCTGGCTCTACCAGCCCCGCCGGCCCAGCTAGCCGGCGCGCTTCGCGCGCGGGTCCGGGAGGGGTGGCGGTGGGGGAACGGCTTGCTGTCGCGGACGGGGAGGCTTGACGCGGGTTTCGCGACATATCTTGATTTTGAGGTGGGACGCGACATATCGTGTGCGGCGAAGCAGACGCGATATGTCGTGATTGGAGCGGGCATGTACGACGAGCGGGTTCCGGTGCTGGTGGTGGGGGGCGGGTACGCGGGGCTGTCGGCGGCGCTGCTGCTGGCCTGGCGGGGCGTAGGGGTCATGGTGGTGGAGCGGCATCCGAGCACGTCGGTCCAGCCCAAGGCGTTCGGCGTCAACCAGCGCGCGATGGAGATGCTGCGGGTCGTCCCCGGCGTGGAGGACGACCTGATGGAGATCTCCCGCGGCATCGCCGACGACATGCGCATCGCGATCGCCGGCACCCTCACCGACCCGAACCCGCGCATGATCGTGGAGAGCGAGGACCAGTTCGCCTTCGTCCGCGAGATCACCCCGGTCGCCGGCGCGGGGCTTCCGCAGTCGAAGGTCGAGCGGGTGCTGCGGGCGCACGCCGAGGCGCACGGCGCGGACCTGAGGTTCGCCACCGAGCTGGTCTCCTTCGAGCAGGACGCCGGCGGCGTCACCGTGGTCGTCCGCGACCGGGGCAGCGGCGAGACCAGTACCGTACGGGCCGGCTACCTGATCGGCGCCGACGGGCATCGCAGCCCGGTCCGCGTGGCCGCCGGCATCCCGGTCGAGGGGTTCGGCGAGCTGGGGATGAGCCGCTCCATCCTGTTCGAGGCGGATCTGTCATCGGTGGTGGACGAGCGGGTGGTCACCCTCTGGTACCTGCAGAACCCGGACTTCGACGGGGCCTTCATCACCGGAACCGGCGTCGGCGTCCACGTCATGACGGTCAGCTTCGACCCGGCCCGCGGCCAGAGCGAGGCGGACTTCACCGAGGAGCGCTGCGTCGAGCTGGTCCGCATCGGCACCGGCATCCCGGACCTGGTCGTCAAGATCGTCGACCAGAACACCTGGGCCTTCGCGCACGCGGTCGCCACCCGGTTCTCCGCCGGCCGGGTCTTCCTGGCCGGGGACGCAGCGCACACCATGCCGCCGACCGGCGGACAGGGCGGCAGCACCGCGCTCCAGGACGGCTGCGACCTGGCCTGGCGGCTGGCCCTGGTGATCTCCGGGCAGGCCGGTCCGGGGTTCCTCGACGCCTACGACGCCGAACGCCGGCCGGTGGGCAAGATGACCGCGGACGGCCAGCTCGGCAACATGGCCGTGCGCATGCCGCCCACCCGGCGGGCCGGCCTGCCCGAGGCGCCGGCCGACCCGTTCGCGATCATCCTCGGCTGCCGGTACCACTCCGGCGCCGTGCTCGCCGAGCCGGGGGACGACGGCTCGCTCACCGAGGACCCGCGCCATCTCAGCGGCCGGCCCGGCGGCCGGGCCCCGCACTTCGCCGTCGTCCGCGCCCCTGCGGCCGGCGCCGCCCCGGGTGCCGCAGGGGCGCGCCCGGAAGGCGGCGCGGGGACGGAGGGCCGGGAGATCTCCGTCATCGACCTGTTCGGCCGCGGCTTCGTGCTGCTCACCGGCCCGGGCGCGGACGGGGACGCCTGGACCGCCGCCGCGGATTCGGCCGCCGGCGGGCTCGGCGTCGAGCTGGCCGCCTACCGGGTGGGCCGCGACCTGGAGCCGGTCACCGGCGGCTGGACCGCCCGGTACGGCATCACCGGGTCCGGCGCGGTGCTGGTGCGCCCGGACGGGTACGTCGCCTGGCGGTCCCCCACCGCCGTGCCCGACCCGGAGACCACGGTGCGCGACGTCCTGGCCGCCGTCCTGGCCCGCGGCTGACCGCGGGACACCACCGGCCGGCGGCACCACCGAAGACCGTCGGGCGCGGCGGAACGTGCGCCGGGGCCCGGGTCAGCTGAAGATGAGCTTGTAGCCGTACCGCCGCAGGCCGGACAGCACCTCGTCGCAGTGCACCGGGCCCTTGGTCTCCACGTGCATCAGCACCTCGGCCTCGTCCAGGTGCAGGCGGGGGCTCATCCGCTCGTGCCCGACGTCCAGCACGTTGGCGCCCAGCTCGGCCACCCGGCCGAGCAGGGTGGCCAGCGCGCCGGGGCGGTCGGGCAGGTGGATGCGGAAGGCGAGGTAGCGCCCGGCGACCGACAGGCCGTGCCGCAGCACCTTGGACAGCAGCAGCGGGTCGATGTTGCCGCCGGACAGCACCGCGACCACCGGCGGCTCGAAGGCGTGCGGCCAGTCCAGCAGCGCGGCCACCCCGGCCACTCCGGCCGGCTCGACCACCTGCTTGCCGCGCTCCAGGCACAGCAGCAGCGCCCGGGAGAGGGTCTCCTCCGACACGGTGACCACGCTGTCCACCAGGTAGTGCACCATCTCGAAGGTGATGTCGCCCGGCCGGCCGACCGCGATGCCGTCCGCCATGGTGGACACCGGCTCCACCATCATCGGACGGCCCGCGGCCAGCGAGGCGGGGTAGGCGGCGGCCCGCTCGGCCTGCACGCCGACGACGCGCACCCCCGGGCGCATCGACTTCACCGCCAGGGCCACCCCGGCGGCCAGGCCGCCGCCGCCGACCGCCAGGGTGATCGTGCCGACCTCGGGGAGCTGGTCGAGGATCTCCAGGCCCAGGGTGCCCTGGCCGGCGACCACGTCGGGGTGGTCGAAGGGGTGGATGAACACCGCGCCGGTCTCCTCGGCGTGCTCCTTGGCCGCCGCGAGCGCGTGGTCGACGGTGGTGCCGGCGAAGATCACGTCGGCGCCGTACCCGCGGGTGGCCTCGACCTTGGGCAGCGGCGCGCCCTGCGGCATGAACACCGTGGCCTTGCAGCCGAGCAACTCCGAGGCCAGCGCCACCCCCTGGGCGTGGTTCCCGGCGCTGGCCGCGACCACGCCGCGGCCCCGCTCCTCGTCGGTGAGCCGGGCGATCCGCACGTAGGCGCCGCGGACCTTGAACGATCCGGCCCGCTGCACGTTCTCGCACTTCAGGTAGACCGGACCGCCGATCAGTTCCGACAGCACGCGCGAGTGCAGCAGCGGCGTGCGGACGGTGACGCCGGCCAGCAGGTCACGGGCGGCGACCACGTCCTCGTAGGTCACCTCGGGTTGTGCCATGTCCGTAGTGTCCCACTAGCGGCCATTGCAGACCTTCGCCCGGTGTGCTCATTCAGGGCCCGGTCCGGTAGATCAGCTCCCCGGCGGCGGGGTGGCGTCCCCGATGTCGAACGCGCCGGGGTCGTCGACGGGCACGCACGGCGGGACCTGCCCGGTCGCCACGCCGTAGGAGAACTGCCAGACGACCCCCGGCTTCTCGACGGTCGGCGTCTCGGTGTTCTCCATCAGCACCACCACGACGGTCTGCCCAGGCTCGATGCGCGACGGGCGGAAGGTCACGCCGCCGTGGCCGGTCCCGACCGGCGCGGTCGCGTCCGCCCGCCTGATCGCGGCCCGCACCCGTCGCTGCACCGCCGGGTCCTTGCTCTCCAGATCCTCCTCGGGGATGTCCACCGTGCTGCCGGGCGCCCGCGTGTAGCGCGGCTCCTGGCAGGCGCGTCCCAGCGGCAGGTAGGTGATGTCGGCCCGCACCCCGGCGGCGGCCAGCTCCCGCTCCGCCCCCTCCGGGTCCCGGAGCTCTTTGATCTTCAGGAAGACGGTGCCGTCCGGCTGCTTCGTCACCGCGTACGCGGGCGCCGGCGACGTCACGGTCAGCGGGACGATCACGGCCGCCGCGGCGGCGACACCGAGCACCCCGGCACCGGCGAGCACCCGGCGGTGGATCCGGCGGCCCGCGGCCACTTGCACCGGCGCCTGCCCGGCCCGGGCGGCGATGTCCGCCTTGAGCTCGTCCAGCAGCTTGTCATGGAACGTGCGGTTCATCGGTTTTCCTTTCGAGATTCACGATCTACTGGACGGCGTCCATCGCCGGCGCGGGCGTGACGCCGGGGACGCGCCGGAGGGTGTGCCGGGCGCGGTGCAGCCGGACCCGCGCGGTGCCCTGGCGGATGCCCAGCGCCGCGGCGGCCTCCGGGACGGTGAGCTGGTCCACCGCCACCAGTTCCAGCACGGCGCGCTCGCCCTCCGGCAGCTCGGCCAGCGCGGCGAGCGCCCGCCGGGCGGCATCCTCGGCGTCGATCCGCTCCTCCAGCCGGGCCACGTCGTCGGCGTCCAGCAGCCGGCGGCCGGCGATCCGGCCGGTGGCCCGCAGCTCGCGGGCCGCCCGCCGCCACTCGCCGAGCACCGTGTTGCGCGCCACGCCGTACAGCCAGGCGGTCTCGCCGCCGAGCTTCGGGCGGTAGGTGTGGCAGGAATCGAGCACGGCCAGGAACACCTCGGCGACCAGGTCGGCCACCTGGTGCGGGTCACCGGTCCGGCGGGCCACGAACCTGGTCACCGCCTCGAAGTGCCGCCGGTAGAAGTCCTCGAACGCCTCGGGGTCGGTGGCGAGCCCGGCCAGTCCCCCCTGTTTCAGCGGCACCGGCCCGGCTCCCCTCGTCGTTTTCGTCTCACACGACTGCTTGGACGAAGGCCGGCGAACCGTTACAGATCCCGCCCGGTCGCGGTCCAGTAGCGGTCGGCGGCCAGGACGAGGGCGGCGGCGCCGATCAGCCCGGCGTCCTGGCCGAGCGCGGCCGGCACCACGCGCAGCCGGCGGGCGAAGTCCATCCGGGCATGGTCGGCGAGCGCCGCGCGCAGCGGGCCGAACAGCAGGTCGCCGGCCTGGGACAGCCCGCCGCCGATCGTCACCACGTCCAGGTCGCACAGGTGGGTGGCCGAGGCGATGGCGACGCCGAGCGCGCGGCCGGCCCGGGCGAACGCGGCCCGGGCGATCTCGTCTCCGGCCGCGGCGTCCGCCGCGAGCCGCCGGCCGGTCGCCGCGTCGGCCTCGGCGTACCGGCCGGGCGGCGGCCCGCCGGCGCCCGGCGTCCAGCCCTGTTCCAGCGCCCAGCCGGCGAGCCCGGGGCCGCGGGCCACCGCCTCCAGGCAGCCGTGCCCGCCGCAGCCGCAGGGCGGCCCGCCGGGCTCCACCACCATGTGCCCGATGTGCCCGGCGTTGCCGGTGCCGCCGTCCACCAGCCGGCCGCCGAGGATCAGGCCGCCGCCCACCCCGGTGGAGACCACCATGCCGAGCATGTGGGCGCTGCCCCGGCCGGCGCCGCGCCAGTGCTCGGCCACCGCCAGGCAGACGGCGTCGTTGTGCACCCGTACCGGGACGCCCGGGCACAGCCCGGCCAGCCGCTCGCGCAGCGGGAAGTCCCGCCAGCCGGGCATGTTGAGCGGGGAGACCACGCCCGCCGGCCACGCCATCGGGCCGCCGCAGCCGGCGCCGACCCCGGCCGGCGCCACGCCGCCGCCCCGGCCCAGCACCCGGGCGACCAGGGCGGCCAGCGCGGTCCAGATCTCCTCGGCGCCGCCGCCCGGCGGGGTGGCGGTCCACTCGGCGGCGCCGACCCGGCCGGCCGGGGTGACCAGCGCGGCGGCGAGCTTGGTGCCGCCGACGTCCACCGCCAGCACCGGGCCATCGGGCAGGCCGGGCGGGGTACCGTCCGTCACGCGCGCCGGAAGGGGCCGTCCGGCGGCGCACCGGCGAAGGCGAGGATCGCGGCGGAGAACCCGTGCACGTGGTTGTGCCCGGCGACCGGGCCGACCTCGCCGGCCGCGAAGAACCCGGCCATGCCGATCGGCCCGAGGGTGTCCTGCAGCGCGAGCGCGTCGTGGTCGGAGCTGCCGAACATCGCCGCGCCCCGGCCGTTGCAGGAGAACAGCAGCGCCCCGTCCACCTGCCCGCGTTCCTCGGCGTGCGCGTCGAGCAGGGCGTACAGATCCTCATCGGCGGCGGCGGCGTCGCGAACCTGGAAGCGCACGCTCTGCCCGACGTCCAGCACGTCGCCCACCGCGACCGCCTCACGCTCGGGGTCGATGCCGAGGATGCCGCGGATCAGGAAGTCACCACGCTCGTGGATCTCGGCGTACTCGTCCATGGCGATGCCGATCTGCAGCCCGGAGGCGACCAGCTCGCGCTCGGACTCGTCCAGGCCGCTGACGATGTCCTCCAGCCGGGCGAGGGCGGGCTGCCCGGCGAGCTCCAGCAGCAGGTTGTCCTCCGCGCGGGTGACGACCATGGTCGGGCCGATCGGCCGGCAGCCCTGGCTGACCACGGTGCCGACGTTGATCGGCCCGTTCAGCACGAAGCCGACCGCGCCCTCGGAGTACATCTCGCCCTGGGCGAACAGCCGGACCGACCCCTGGCCGCGCATCCCGTTGGCCAGCCCGCCGACCAGCGGCAGGTCGCCGAGCACCTCCCGGGAGTGCTCGACGAACGCGTCGGCCGGGAAGGAGTACGGATCGGCCAGCAGCACCGCCACCCGGTCCTCCGGCTCGCGGTCCGGCAGCCCGATGACCACGAACCGGTCGGAGGTGCGCAGGGTCTCCAGCGCGAACGCGGTGGCCCGGCCGGCGCCGAAGCTCGCCGCCCAGGCGCTGACCGCGGAGGACAGCTCCACGCCGCGGCCGTCGCCGATCACGCCGGTGGCGCTGCAGCCGATCACCTGGGCGCCGGGGGCCATGCGCATGGCGCGCAGCCCGGCCTCGGCCACCTCGTCGGGGTCCTCGCCGCAGATGAAGAAGCACACCAGGTCGGCGGGGCCGGACAGGCCGGCCAGGGCCTGGCGTACGGCGGCCTCGGCGGCGGCCACCAGATCGGTGCCCACCGCCAGGCCGTCCGCGAACCGGCTGGTCAGCACGGCCACCCGCCCCACCTCCCCATTTGCCAGGTGTAGCAGCATTTCATCGGTTCGCCCCTCTTGGCCGAATTCTCCCCACTACTGGAGTTACAACGCCCCCGTAGCGTCACGCAATGGTCAAGATCCGAAATTTGTATTGGCTGCCACATCCATCCCTCGCCACGTAGTCTCGGTTCTGTGCATGAATCGCCCACATCGCGAAGTGAGACGCCGCAAGCCCGTACCCTCCGGGACCTCCGCAAGATTGGACACATCCACCGCACGGTCAAGGCGGAGATCCGCGAGAACCTGCTCGACAGGCTACGCGGGGGGACGCCGAGATTCCCGGGCATCGTCGGATTCGACGAGACCGTGCTGCCGCACCTGGAGCGGGCGCTGCTGGCCGGCCACGACCTGGTGCTGCTGGGCGAGCGCGGGCAGGGCAAGACCCGGCTCATCCGCACGATCACCGGCCTGCTGGACGAGTGGACCCCGGTGGTCGAGGGCTGCGAGATCAACGATCATCCCTACGCCCCGGCCTGCGTGCGCTGCCGCCGGCTCGCCGCCGAGCTGGGCGACGACCTGCCGGTCGCCTGGCGGCACCGGGAGGACCGGTACGGCGAGAAGCTCGCCACCCCCGACACCTCCGTCGGCGACCTGATCGGTGACGTGGACCCGATCAAGATCGCCGAAGGCCGCACGCTGGGCGACCCGGAGACCGTCCACTACGGGCTGGTCCCCCGGACCAACCGGGGTGTCTTCTCGGTCAACGAGCTGCCCGACCTGGCCGAACGCATCCAGGTGTCGCTGCTGAACGTGCTGGAGGAGCGGGACGTGCAGGTGCGCGGCTACAGCCTGCGCCTGCCGCTGGACCTGCTGCTCATCGCCAGCGCCAACCCCGAGGACTACACCAACCGGGGCCGGATCATCACCCCGCTGAAGGACCGGTTCGGCGCCGAGATCCGCACCCACTACCCGCTCACCCTGGACGACGAGCTCGGCCTGATCCGCCAGGAGGCGGAGCTCTCCTGGGGCGGCCGGGACTCCGGCGCCGGGACCGGCGCGCTGAGCGCCGACCTGCCCGAGCACATCATCGAGATCATCGCGCGGTTCACCCGGCTGGTCCGGGAGTCCACCGCGGTCGACTCGCGCTCGGGCGTGTCGGCCCGCTTCGCCATCGCCGCGGCCGAGACCGCCGCCGCCTCGGCGGTGCGGCGCGCGGCGATCACCGGTGAGGAGCGTCCGGTCACCCGGGTCTGCGACCTGCCGTCGATGGTGCCGACGCTGCGCGGCAAGGTCGAGTTCGAGGTGAGCGAGGAGGGCCGCGAGGTCGAGGTGCTGGCCCACCTGCTGCGGCGGGCCGTCGCGGAGACCTTCCGCGGCACGCTCGGCGGCATGGACCTGTCCCCGCTGCTGGACAAGTTCTCCGAGGGCGCCCGGATCGAGTCGGGCGAGCTGACCACCGCGGCCGAGCTGCTGCACCGGATCGGCCAGGTGAACGGCCTGTCGAAGATCATGTCAGCGGTCGGCATGGGCGAGGGCGAGGAGTCCCCCGGGCACGCCGCCGCCGCGCTGGAGTTCGCCCTGGAAGGTCTCTACCTGCTGCGGCGGCTGTCCAAGGACGAGGTCGACGGCGGCGGCGCCGTCTACCGCACCTGACCGGCCCGCCGCGCGCCCGCCGCGGCCGGCCGGAGACCGCACGGCGGTCCCCGGGAGGCCGCCCGGTGGTCGCACGGCGGCCGGGTGGCGGGCATGCCGGTGGCCGCGGGCGGGTGCTCGCGGCCGGGCGGCGCGATCCCCGGCACCGCGCCGGGCACGATGTCGACACTGGGGGCGAAGGATCATGAGCGGATACCGATACGGCGAGTACCACGACGGCCCCGATCCCCTCGCGCCGCCGTACGACGTCCGCGCCGCGCTGGACGAGATGGGCGACGCGATCCTGTCCGGCACCAGCCCGGCGGACTCGCTGCGCGAGCTGCTGCGCCGGGGCCTGCCCGGCGCGCCGGACCGCCGCGGGCTGGAGGAGCTCCTGCGCGAGGTGCGCCGCCGCCGGCGCGAGCTGCGCCGGCGCGGCGAGCTGTCCGGCACGCTGGACCGGGCCCGCGCCCTGCTGGACAAGGCCATCGGCGAGGAGCGGGCCGAGCTGTTCCCCGACCCCTCCGACGACGCGCGGCTGCGCGAGGCCGAGCTCGACGCGGTGCCGCCGGACGCCGCGAGCGCGGTGCGCCGGCTCGGCTCGTACGAATGGCGCTCGGCAGCGGCCCGCCGGACGTTCGAGGAACTGCGCGACCTGCTGCGCCGGGAGGTGCTGGACAGCCGGTTCCGCGGCATGCGCGACGCGCTGCGCGATCCGGACCCGGCGGCGATGGCCCGGGTACGGCAGATGATGTCGGATCTGAACGAGATGCTCGATCGGGACGCGCGGGGCGAGCATACTCAAAATGATTTCCAGGAATTCATGGCGAAATACCAGGATTTCTTTCCGGAGAATCCGCGCGACCTGGCGGAGCTGGTCGACGCGCTGGCCCGCCGGGCCGCGGCCGCGCAGCGCATGCTCGCCTCGATGACGCCCGAGCAGCGCGCCGAACTGCAGGCCCTGGTGGAGCAGACCCTGGCGGACGCCGGGCTCGCCGAGCAGATGGCCCGGCTCGGGCAGGCCCTGCGGGACCGCCGCCCCGACCTCGGCTGGGACGGTAGCGAGCAGATGGGCGGCGAGGGCTCGCTCGGCATGGGCGACGCGGTCAACGCGCTGGAGGAGCTCGCCGACCTGGACGACCTGGAGACGGCGCTGCGCCAGGACTACCCCGGCGCCCGGCTGGACGACATCGACGAGGAGGCCGTCCGCCGCGCGCTCGGCCGCTCGGCGGTGGACGATCTGGCCGCGCTGCGCCGGATCGAGCGCGAGCTGGAGGAGCAAGGCTACCTGCGGCGGCGCCGCGGGAAGCTGGAACTCACCCCCAAGGCGGTGCGGCGGCTCGGCGAGACGGCGCTGCGGCGGGTCTTCGACTCGCTGGCGACCGGCCGGCGCGGCGACCACGAGCAGCACGACGCGGGTGCCGCCGGCGAGCTGACCGGGTCCTCCCGGCCGTGGCGCTTCGGCGACGAGCAGCCCCTCGACGTGGTGCGCACGGTGGTCAACGGGGTGCGGCGCGGCGGCGCCGGCGGCCGGGTGCGGCTGGCGGTGGACGACTTCGAGGTCGCCGAGACCGAGCGCCGCACCGCGGCGGCGGTCTGCCTGCTGGTGGACCTGTCGTACTCCATGGCGCTGCGCGGCACCTGGGCCCCCGCCAAGCAGACCGCGCTGGCCCTGCAGTCGCTGGTCGCGTCCCGGTTCCCCGGTGACGCGGTGCAGATCATCGGGTTCTCCAACTACGCGCGGGTGCTGCAGGCCGAGGAGCTGGCCGGGCTGGAGTGGGACATGGTCCAGGGCACCAACCTGCACCACGCCCTGCTGATCGCCGGCCGCCACCTGGACCGGCACCCCGACTTCGAGCCGGTGGTGCTGGTGGTCACCGACGGCGAGCCGACCGCGCACCTGCGGCGCGACGGCCGCTACGCGTTCGAGTGGCCGCCCTCCGCCGAGACGCTGGAGCTGACGATGGCCGAGGTGGACAAGATGACCCGCCGGCGCGCGACGCTCAACGTGTTCATGCTGGCCACCGACGAGCGGTTGCAGGACTTCGTGGCCGAGGTGGCCCGGCGCAACGGGGGCCGGGTCTTCTCGCCGAGCGCCGACCGGCTGGGCGAGTACGTGGTCAGCGACTTCCTGCGGTCCCGCCGCGCCCGCTGACCGGCAGGACTGAAAATCATTCTCGCGGGGTATGCGCCATCTGGGAGAATTGCCGGATAAGCGGAATACGGTGTTTCCTATCGGTGACCATTAATCACTTGCCGATTGATATGCAATCTCCGACGATATTCCTAAGGAATGACGTACCGAGTCCCGCCCGCCCGGCCCGGCCACGGAAGGAGAGTGCCATGATCGCGGCGATCGCTCTCCTGCTCGTCATGGTCGTCACCGTCACCATGTTCGAGCTGGCGGTGAACAACCGGCCGCGCCGCCCGAAGGTCACCGTCGCCGACGAGCCGGCCGTCCCGCCGGCGCCGGAGATGCCCACCCCGTGACGGCGGGCCGCGCGAAAATTCGCGCGGCCCGCCGCCCCGCCGTTTCGCGGGCGATCAGCGAGACGATAGCCTCGCCGCATGTCGTTCCTCGACAAGCTCCTGCTCTGGCTGCACATCGCCTTCGCGATCTTCGCGATCGGCCCGGTGACGGCCGTGACCTCCTTCACCCCCCGCTACATCCGGGCCCGCGACGTCGGCGTGCTGCGGTTCCTGCACCGGTCCACCCGGATCTTCGGCGTGCTGACGCTCGCCGTCTTCCTGTTCGGCCTGGCGCTGGGCGGCGGCAACCTCGGCCTGCCCTACCTGTCGATCTCGATGACGCTGTTCGTCGTCGGCGCGGTGCTGCTGGTGGTGATCGAGCGCGACCAGAGCACCGCCGTCCGGGTGCTGTCCAACGAGGTCCCCGAGGACGACGCCAAGGTGCAGACCGGCCGCATCGCCACCCTGTCCGCCATCATGGGCCTGATCTGGCTGGTCATCCTGGTGCTCATGGTCTGGTTCAACCCGCCGTCCTGACCGGGCCGCGCGACCGCGCGGCCCGGTCGGCCGGTGCTAGGCGTCGCCGAGCGCCTGGGTGAGGTCGCCCAGCAGGTCGCCGACGCTCTCGATGCCGACCGACAGCCGCACCAGGTCGGCCGGCACCTCCAGCGGCGAGCCGGCGGCCGACGCGTGCGTCATGCGCCCGGGGTGCTCGATGAGCGACTCCACCCCGCCGAGCGACTCGCCGAGCGTGAACAGCCGCGCCCGGTCGCACACCCGCACCGCGGCCTCCTCGCCGCCGGTCACCCGGAACGACACCATGCCGCCGAACCGCCGCATCTGCTTGGCCGCGACCTCGTGGCCGGGGTGCGAGGACAGGCCGGGGTAGAGCACCTCGGTGACCCGCGGGTGCGCCAGCAGCAGGTCCACGACCTTCTCGGCGTTGTCGCAGTGCCGCTCCATCCGCAGCGCCAGGGTCTTGATGCCGCGCAGGGTGAGCCAGGCGTCGAACGGCCCGGCCACCGCGCCCATCGCGTTCTGGTGGTAGGTCAGCTCCTCCCCCAGCCCCCGGTCGCGGGCGACCAGCGCGCCGCCGACCACGTCGGAGTGGCCGCCGACGTACTTGGTAGTGGAGTGGACGACCACGTCCGCGCCCAGCGCCAGCGGCTGCTGCAGGTAGGGCGAGGCGAAGGTGTTGTCCACCACCAGCAGCGCGTCCGCCTGGCGGGCGATCTCGGCCAGGCCGGCGATGTCGGCGACGCCCAGCAGCGGGTTGGTGGGGGTCTCCACCCAGATCATCCGGGTGTCCGGGCGGACGGCCGCGCGCACCGCGGCGAGGTCGCCGAGCGGCACCGGGTCGAAGTGCAGCCCCCAGCGGGAGAGCACCTTGGCGAACAGCCGGTAGGTGCCGCCGTAGGCGTCACCGGGGATGATCACGTGGTCCCCGGGCTTGCACACCGCGCGCAGCAGCGTGTCCTCGGCGGCCAGACCGGACGCGAAGGCGAGCCCCCGGGTGCCGCCCTCGATGGCGGCCAGGCACTCCTCCAGCGCGGTCCGGGTCGGGTTGGCCGACCGGCTGTACTCGTATCCCGAGCGCAGTCCGCCCACGCCGTCCTGCTTGTAGGTGGACACGGCGTAGATAGGGGGCACCACCGCACCGGTCTGCGGATCGGCCTCCTGGCCTGCGTGTACGGCCAGAGTCTCGAAGCCTTCAATCATGTGCCCACGCTATCGCCCGGCCGCGGGCCGCCGGACCGGACCGGGCGCCGGTCGCCGTCGCCGTCGCCGCCGGTCATCCGGGACAGCAGCACCGGGTCGGCCAGCGCGCACAGCCCGATGGCCACGATGCCGACAATGAGCAGGACGATTCCGAAGATGGTCATGTCGATCCCTCCCACCGTCAGCATCACCCCGGGGCCGCCTCCGGCACCTCGCCTGAACGGCCTGCCGGGGGCTCGACGGCTCGGCCGAATGGCCGATCCGGTGGTCCTTCGTACGGATTACCCTCGATGTCCGTGAAGGACAGCGCCCGCATCGTGGGCTGGGTACGCAGGCTCAGCGAGATCGCCCTGGTCGGCTGGCTGCTGATCCTGCTGCTGACGGACACCGCGCAAGCGGTGTCGCGCGGCGCCGGGCAGATCCCGGTCCCGGTGCTCGGCGTCCTCGGCATCATGATCTACCTGCTCCGGGACCGGTACCGGGTCGCGGGGTTCTGCGTGCTGCTGGCCGCGTCCGCCGTGGTGTCCGCCGTGCACGGCGTGTTCGGCGGGATGGGCCTGCCGGGCTTCGCCGAGGCCGGCACCATCCTGCTGCTCACCGTCGGCGCGCTGCGCTGGGTGCGGCCGCTGCGCTCGGCGGTGCTGCTCGCGCTGATCGCCATGGCCGTCCTGGAAGTGTCGGTGTGGGTCCGCGGCGGAAACCAGGGCATGGCCATCGCCTACGGCTTCCTGTTCTTCGTCGCCTGGGCGACCGCGGCCGGCATCGGCGGCTACCTGCGCTACCTGCAGGAACGCCGCGAGCAGACGGTGAACGCGGTGCGCCGGGCCGAGCGCCTGGAGCTGGCCCGCGAGCTGCACGACCTGGTGGCCCACCACATCACCGGCATCGTGGTCCAGGCGCAGGCGGCGCGCACCGTCGCCGAGCACCGGCCCGAGGCGGTGGTGCCGTCGCTGGACGCGATCGCCGGCGCCGGCGGCGAGGCGCTGACCTCGATGCGGCGGCTGGTCGGCGTGCTGCGCGCCGAGGACGACGCCTCCCGGGTGCCGGGCGGCGCGCTGCGCGACCTGCGGGTGCTGGTCGAGCGGTTCGCCGCCGACGGCCCGGCGGTGACGTTCGACATCGCCCAGGGCGTCGACGACGCCACGCTGCCCCCCGGCGTGATCACCACCCTGCACCGGGTGCTGCAGGAGTCGCTCACCAACATCCGCCGGCACGCGCCGGGCGCCGGCTGGGTGCAGGCGGACCTGCGGCCCGCCGGCCGCGGGGTGCGACTGCTGGTGCGCAACCCGCGGTCGGGCGCCGACCCGCACGTTTCCCGCCTCGGCGGCGGGTTCGGGCTGGTCGGCATGGCCGAGCGGGTCACCGCGCTCGGCGGCGAGCTGACCGCCGGCCCCGCCGCCGACGGCGCCTGGCGGGTCGTCGCCTGGTTTCCGCTGGAGGCCGCCTGAGGGGCCGTTACGCGCTCGCGGCGCCGGCCAGGTAGGCCAGCAGGTCCTGGCGGGTGACCAGGCCCACCGGCTTGCCGTCGTCCAGCACGACCGAGGCGTCGGCCTTCTCCAGCGCCTCGATGGCCACCGCCACCGGCTCGCCCGCGCCGATCATGGGCAGCGGGGCGGACATGTGCTCGGCGATCGGGTCGTCACCGCGCACCCGGCCCCGGTAGAGCGCCTCCAGCAGATCGCGCTCCACGATCGAGCCCACCACCTCGGCCGCCATGACCGGCGGTTCCTCCTTCATCACCGGAAGCTGCGACACGCCGTACTCCCGCATGATCGCGATGGCGGTGTTCACCGACTCGTGCGGATGGGTGTGCACGAACTCCGGCAGCCCGGCGGACTTGCGGCCGAGCACGTCGCCGACCATCCCCTCCTCGCTGGAGGTGGTCAGGAAGCCGTAATCGGCCATCCACTCGTCGTTGAAGATCTTGGACAGGTAGCCGCGGCCACCGTCCGGCAGCAGCACCACCACGACCGCGTCCGGCCCGGCCTCGGCGGCGACCCGCAGCGCGGCGACCACGGCCATGCCGCACGAGCCGCCGACCAGCAGCGCCTCCTCGCGGGCCAGCCGGCGGGTCATCCCGAAGGAGTCCTTGTCGGAGACCGCGATGATGCGGTCGGCGACCGTGGTGTCGTAGGTGGCCGGCCAGATGTCCTCGCCGACGCCCTCCACCAGGTACGGCCGGCCCGACCCGCCGGAGTACACCGAGCCCTCCGGGTCGGCGCCGATGATCTGGACCCGCCCGCCGGACACCTCCTTGAGGTAGCGCCCGGTGCCGCTGATCGTGCCGCCGGTGCCCACCCCGGTGACGAAGTGGGTGACCCGGCCCTCGGTCTGCTCCCAGATCTCCGGGCCGGTGGAGTGGTAATGGCTCGCCGGGTTCTCCGGGTTGGCGTACTGGTCGGGCTTCCACGCGTTCGGGATCTCCCGGGCCAGCCGGTCGGAGACCGAGTAGTAGGACTCCGGGTGGTCCGGCGAGACGGCCGTGGGGCACACGACCACCTCGGCGCCGTAGGCGCGCAAAACCGAGATCTTGTCCTGGGCCACCTTGTCCGGGACGACGAACAGGCAGCGATAGCCGCGGTCCTGCGCCACGATGGCCAGACCCACCCCGGTGTTGCCGGACGTCGGTTCGACGATCGTGCCGCCCGGGCGCAGCGCCCCGGACCGCTCGGCGGCCTCCACCATCCGAAGCGCGATGCGGTCCTTCACCGACCCGCCGGGATTGAAATATTCCACCTTGGCCAGCACCTGGGCCGATACGCCGGCGGTGACCTTGCGCAGGCGGACCAGCGGGGTGTCGCCCATGAGCTCGATGAGCGAGTCGTGTACGCGCACCGGTATTGCACCTCATTTACCAAAGCCGTGTCGGCTTGACGAAGCCGGATCGCGGACAGGTCATCTGGTCTCCGGCGGGTTCAGTTCCTCACCGTACCGCCACCGCCACGCCCCGCCGGGACAGGTCCGCCGCCGGGCGGGCACGCGTTCCGGGCGCCGCGGCGTTCTACTGGAAGAGGGGGGTCGGCACGGTCCGGGGAAGGAGACCGGTGGACGTGTTGGAGACTCCGGCGGCCGCATGGACGGCCCGCCGCATCGCGACGGTGGTCGCGCTCGGGGGTGGCGGGGTCACGGCGCTCGGCGCGGCCGTGTACGGCCTGCTGCTGACCGAGGCCATGCTCGCGCGCCGGATCGTCGGCCGCCCGCACGGCATGGCCGGGCCCGCCGCCGACGGGCTGTACGGGGAGATCCCGCGTGGTCGCGCGGCCGGCGACCCGCCGATCCGCCTCGCCATGCTGGGCGACTCGACCTCGGTGGGGCTCGGCATGCGCGACCCCGAGACCACCCCCGCGGTGATCCTCGCCCGCGGGGTGGCCGCCGCCGCCGGGCGCCCGGTCCGGCTGGACGTCCTTGGCCGGTCCGGCGCGGCCTCGGCCGACCTGGCCGGGCAGGTCGAGCGGGCGTTGCGGGCGCGGCCGGACGTCGCGGTCGTCTTCGTCGGCGCCAACGACGTCACCACCCAGACCATGCCCGCCCAGGCGGTCCGCCACCTGCGGGAGGCGGTGCGCGCCCTGCGCGACTCCGGGGCCCAGGTCGTCGTCGGCACCTGCCCCGACCTCGGCACCGTCCGGCCCATCGCCCAGCCGCTGCGCTGGGTCACCCGGCAGTGGAGCCGCCAGCTCGCGGCGGCCCAGACGGTCGCCGTCCTGGAGGAGGGCGGGCGCTCGGTCGCGTTCGCCGACATCCTCGGTCCGGAATTCGCCACGAACCCCGACGAGATGTTCGGACCCGATCGATTCCACCCATCTGTGCGAGGCTACCAACAGGCCGCTCACGCAGTGCTACCTTCTGTATGCACCGCGTTGGGGTTGTGGCCCGAGCCCGCACCCGAGCGCGGCGAGGAATCCCCCTCGATTCAGCTCGCGGCGGCCATCGCCGCGGAGGAGCCCGGCACCGAGGTCACCGCGACCCGGGTCGCCGGCCGCGCGACCGGTCCCCACACCCGCTGGGCAGCCATCCTTCGCCGCCGGCCGGAGGCCGTGCATCGCGACGCCCGGCCACGGTGACCCTCCGCGCCGGGGCCGTCACTCTTCCCGCATTGGAGTGGTTCATCCGTGATCCGGCCCCTCGCGAAACCGGCCCTGGCCCTTGCCGGCGTCCTGGCCCTGGCCGGCTGCTCCGGCAGTACGGCCGCCACCGAGGCCGCGCCGCCCGCCTGGCACAACACCCGGCTCGTGGCGGTCAGCCGCGTCGCCGCGGCCGGCGGCGTGGCCGCCGTGACCTCGCTGCGGCCGGACGGCACGCTGCGCACCGCGGCGCTCGACCTGTCCACCGGCCGCGAGCTGTGGGACCGGCCGGCGACCATGGCCGGGCGGCTGCCCGGCATGGGGGTGCCGCCGCCCGCCGTCGTCACCACCTCCCCCGGCCAGGCGGTGGTCGCCGCGGTGGCCCCGGCCGCCGCCGGCGGCGCGTCCGGTGCCCGCAAGGCGGCGCTGGTCGCCGTGGACGCGCGCACCGGCCGGCAGCGGTGGACCCGGCCGGTCGGCTCCACCTTCGGACCCCAGCCCTGCGGCGCCTACCTCTGCATGACGGAGAACACCGCGCTCACCTCGGCCCGCATGGTGGTGCTCGACCCGCTGACCGGCGAGGTGCGCTGGCGGCTGCCCGGCATCGCCGAGGTGCAATGGTCCGACTCGGCCCGGGTCGTGGTGCTGCGGCTCGCCCGGCATCCGGTGCTGGCCGCGCTGGACCTGAAGACCGGCCGGCCCGCCTGGCGGCTGCCGGTGGAGAAGGCCCTCGGCCACGGCATCGACCTGTCCGGCGGCTGGGCGTTCGGCACCGCCGGGACGAACCTGGTCGGCTACATCGCCCCGTACACCAACCCCAAGCGCCGCACCACCTCCACCTTCGGGGTCTTCTCGGTGCGGCTGGCCGACGGGAAGGTCAACTGGCTGCGCCCGTCGGTGGTCCGCGTCTACCCGAGCGGCAACCCCGGCGTCGCGCCGATCGTCCGCCCGGTCGACCGGCGCGGGCAGTACGGCGGGTTCGCCCGGCTCGACCCGGTGTCCGGACGGGTGCTCGGCCAGATCACCGCGGACAAGGTGCCCGGCACCGGCTGGTGGCTGGCGTTCCCGGACGACCTGAACCAGCTCGGCTTCCTTAAGCCGTCCGCCCCCGGCGCCGCCTTCGACCTGGCGACCGCCCGGGCCACGCCGGTACAGGGCCGGCGCGGCTGGTCGTTCTGCACCACCGACCCCAAGCCGCTGCCGCTCGCCCACCTGCCGGCCGGCTTCTACTCGGTGGCCGCGCTCTGCGAGTTCGACCTGGCCACCGGCCGCCGGGTGCCCGGCGCGACCCCGCCGCCCACCTGGTTCACCGGCAGCCACGACGGCTGGCGCCTCTGGCGCGACGAGCGGGGCGCCCTGCACGCCGTCCACGACACCCAGGGCACCACCCCCGGCATGTACGGCTGATCGGCTTCGCACGTTACTCTGCAGTAACGGCCACGAACCACAGGAGTGCCACATGCCCGAGGCAGTCATCGTCGCGACCGCGCGTTCACCGATCGGCCGAGCCTTCAAGGGGTCGTTGAAGGACATCCGTCCCGACGACCTCACCGTCCAGATGATCAGGGCCGCGCTGGCCAAGGTGCCGCAGCTCGACCCGGCCGGCATCGACGACATCATGCTGGGCTGCGGCCTGCCCGGCGGCGAGCAGGGCTTCAACATGGCCCGCGTGGTGGCGGTGCTGCTCGGCCTGGACGGCGTGCCCGGCACCACGGTGACCCGCTACTGCTCCTCGTCGCTGCAGACCACCCGGATGGCCTTCCACGCGATCAAGGCCGGTGAGGGCGACGTGTTCGTCTCCGCCGGCGTCGAGTGCGTGTCCCGGTTCGCCAAGGGCAGCTCCGACTCGCTGCCCGACACGATGAACCCGCTGTTCGCGGCGGCCAAGGCCCGGACCGACGCGCGCGCGCAGGCCGGCGGCCCGGTGTGGGCGGACCCGCGCGCCGACGACCTGCTGCCGGACATCTACATCGCGATGGGCCAGACCGCGGAGAACGTGGCCGGCCTGCGCGGGGTGAGCCGGCGCGAGCAGGACGAGTTCGGGGTCCGCTCGCAGAACCTCGCCGAGAAGGCGCTGGCGAACGGGTTCTGGGAGAGCGACATCACCCCGGTCACGCTGCCGGACGGCACGGTGGTCGCCAAGGACGACGGCCCGCGCGCCGGCACCACCTACGAGGCGGTGTCGCAGCTCAAGCCGGTGTTCCGGCCGGACGGCACCGTGACCGCGGGGAACTGCTGCCCGCTGAACGACGGCGCCGCCGCGGTGGTCGTCATGAGCGACGTGATGGCCGCCCGGCTCGGCATCACCCCGCTGGCCCGGATCGTCGCCACCGGGGTCACCGGCCTGTCTCCGGAGATCATGGGCCTCGGCCCGGTCGAGGCGTCCCGCCAGGCGCTGACCCGGGCCGGGATGGCCATCTCCGACGTCGACCTGGTGGAGATCAACGAGGCGTTCGCCGCCCAGGTGATCCCGTCCTACCAGGAGCTCGGCATCGACCTGGACCGGCTGAACGTCAACGGCGGCGCCATCGCCGTCGGCCACCCGTTCGGCATGACCGGCGCCCGGATCACCTCCACCCTGATCAACGGTCTGCGTTTCCACGACCGGTCCATCGGGCTGGAGACGATGTGCGTCGGCGGCGGCCAGGGCATGGCCATGCTGCTGGAGCGGCTGAGCTAGCCGCTCAGCCGTGCACGTCGGGGCCGGCGCGGTTCAGGGTGATCCGCAGGATCACGCGCCGGTCCCGCTCCATCGCGGCGCGGTAGTCGTCCCAGTCCGGGTGCTCGCCGGAGATGTCGCGGTAGTACTCGACGAGCGGTTCCATGGCCTCGGGCAGCGACACGATCTCGGCGGTGCCCTCCACCTGTACCCAGTCGCCGAAGAACGCGTCGCTCATCACGCACAGCGCCACGCCGGGATCCGCGCGCAGGTTGCGGGTCTTGGCGGCGGTCTCCCGGGTGCTCACCACCACGTATCCGTCCGCGTCCACCCCCACGGTGACCGGTGACAGCTGCGGCCGTCCGTCCGCGTGCCGGGTGTACATCACGGCCCGGTGGTTCGCCCGGATGAACTCACGAGCTCGATCGAGATCCATCCCCCTATGATCAGGCATCTCGTGACCCGACCGCCCACCCACCCCCATGGCTCGACATCACCCCACCGGCCCGGCAAACCGTTCACCCGCAGCCGGCCCAGACCCGGTTC
>NZ_BOOU01000042.1 GCF_016863395.1 Sphaerisporangium rufum
CCGAACGCAGCACGAGCGGAGCGAGCGCCAAAAAACACAGCAGCGCCCACACCGGCAGGCGTGGGCGCTTGAGGACGGGATGGGGCTACAGGAAGCCCATCCGGGAACGGCGCTGCCGCTCGTGCTCGATGACGATCGCGGCGGCGTAGCCGTGGGTCAGCCCGTGCTCGTCGGCGAGCCAGTTGGCCCGCTCGTCACAGCGTAGGAACGACGGGCCGTTGTCGATGGCTTGGAACCACTCCGGGAGTGCACGACCCGTGATGTCCGGGACTCTGGCGATCAGCTTGTTCTGCAGCTCCGGTGAGTGGTTCAACGACATGGGCACCTCCATGAGTGAAGCCTCTTTTGCTAGACACTGCATCACCGACTCCGGGATGGCAAGACCTGGGCGGCCTGCCTTTTCTTCCCGGGGTAGATCATCGGTCGCTGGTAGTGGGCGTACCCACTGCGTGCACGGCCATGCGACGCGAAACGCCCCGCCGGAGAACCGGCGGGGCGTTTTTGACGTGGATCTAGTCGTTGTTGAAGAAGTAGCTGACGAAGCGGAGGATCTCCAGGTAGATCCAGACCAGGCTGACCGTGAGGCCGAAGGCCATCAGCCAGCTGTAGCGCTCCGGCACGCCCGCGCGGACGCCCTGCTCGACGGCGTCGAAGTCCAGGAGCAGGAAGAAGCAGCCGAGCAGGATCATCGCGACGCTGAAGATCCAGCCGATCGGGCTGTCGGTGCGCAGGCCGAGGCCGCCGTCGGTGAAGATGCTCGCGATCCAGTTGACCAGCATCAGTCCGATCGCGGCGAACCCGGCGGCGACCACGAACTTGATGAACTTCGGCGTGGGCCGGAAGATCTTGAGCGCGTACACCGCCAGCGTGCCGCCGAAGGCGACCATGGTGCCGAGGACCGCCTGGAAGACGATGCCATCGAAGCGGTCGTTGTAGTAGTTGCTGATCACCCCGATGGCCAGCCCGTAGGAGACGGAGTAGCCGAGGATCAGCGCGGGGTTGGTGCTCTGCTTGAACGACACGATCAGGCCGAGCACCAGGCCGACGATCACCGCCGGGAAGATGATCACCGCGCCGAGGTTCAGGTACCAGGCCAGCGCGGCGGACGCCACCAGGGTGCCCAGGGTGATGAACCCGCGGACGACGACGTCGTCGATGGTCATCGGCCGGGCGGCGGTGGGCGGGGCGTACGCCGGCGCGTCGTACATGCTCTGCAGGTATTCGGGGCTCGCCTGGGGGCCGCCCCATGCCTGGCGGCCGTTCCGGCCCAGCTTCCCGATGACCGGGTTCTTGCTCTGCATCAATGCCTCCACTGCGACCTGCGTCTGCCTGTGCGGCTCGGCCGTACAGGCGGTGCCGCCTGGCGCGTTCAGCTCTTAAGTGTCCGGTGGCGGTGGGGGAGGCCCCTGCCGTGTTCCGCCGCCGGCACCGGCATCCCAGCTCCAGCGGCAACGGGTACAACGACGTATGCCGCTCCGAAGTTCCGGCACGCGCCCACTTCCCGGCGTATTTTCCGATCTTCCACCCGCGGCGCCGGCCGCGGGCCCCGCGACGGGCGGAACCGGCGGGAGATGCGACGGGCGAAGCGGCGGGACGCGGCGGGGTGAAGCGGCACGGGCCGAGCCCGGCGAGGGCCTCCCCCGGCCGGGCCCGCGCCACCGGTGCGCGCCATGGAGAAGGCGCACCCAGGTTCTGTCCTGCCTATAACACCAAGGAGAGTCCGACTTTAATCGATATGTCGGGTAGTAAACTCTTCGCATTATCCGGCGAACCGGCAACTGATTACTTGACCCCGCCACCAGGGCCACTGTGGAAGGTATCCCTTTCGATGCGCCGACGACGCATCTAGGCGAGTAACGGCACCTCATCCCCTTTACCGCTTCGACAAGGGGGCCCAAAGCGCATCCCGCGGCCCGCGCGCTCATCGTTCGACGACATCACGGAACGGTAACGATTTGCCGAGCGGCGCAACGGATCCCCCGCTGCCATCGGGCGATCGGCGCGCGGAAGCGGAGAAGCGGATGCGGAGGCGGTCCCGGCGACGTTTGATATAGCGGCACGGGTGCCCCCGGTGGGACTCGAACCCACACTGGAACCCTTTTAAGGGGTTTGCCTCTGCCATTGGGCTACGGGGGCGCCGTAAATCATACGTAACGGACCACACTTGCGTAACGGGTCAGAGCCAACGTCTGTGCTCTTCCATCCGTTGTGCGCAAGATAACGGTATCCGTCACGCGCTCCCGTGACTCGGTCAATGCCCAACAGACCACCCAAGAAGCCCAATTTCTCCCTACGTCGCCAAGGTTATGCCCCGGCAGAACAGTACGACCCGCGCCCCCGGCGAGGGGGGCGCGGGTCGCAGGTATCGGCCGTCAGCCGGTGGTCGCGGCGGCGCGGAACTCCTCCCGCGGCGACTCGATCTCACCGAGTGAGACGGTCTCCCGCTTGAAGAACAGCGCGAGCGTCCAGTCGGCCACCACGCGGACCTTGCGGTTCAACGTCGGCACCCGGGACAGATGGTACGTGCGGTGCATGAACCACGCAGGCAATCCGTGCAGCTTGATCCCGTAGACGTTGGCGACGCCCTTGTGCAGGCCGAGACCGGCCACCGAGCCCGCGTACCGGTGCCGGTAGTCGCGCAGCGGCCGGCCCCGCACCGTGCTGACGATGTTGTCCGCGAGCACCTTCGCCTGCCGCACCGCGTGCTGGGCGTTCGGCGCGCAGTACTGTCCGGGATTGGTGAGGTCGGGCACCCCGGCCACGTCGCCCGCGGCGAAGGCGTCGCGGGTGCCCACCACGGTCAGCCGGGGAGAGGTCTTGATCCGGCCCCGCTCGTCCAGCGGCAGGTCCCCGGCGTGGGCCACCGGGCTCGGCTTCACACCCGCCGTCCACACGATGGTGGCCGACTCGAAGGTCTCCCCGTCCGACAGCACCACCCGGCCGCCCTCGCAGGACTTCAGCAGCGTGCGCATCTTGACCTCGATGCCGCGGGCCCGCAGCTGCTCCAGCGTCCAGGCGCCCATCTCGGGGCCGACCTCCGGCAGGATGCGGTCGCTGGCCTCCACGAGCACCCAGCGCAGGCCGTCCTCGCTCAGGCTCTCGTAGTAGCGCACCGCGTCGCGGCCCATGTCCTCCAGCTCGGCCAGGGCCTCGACGCCGGCGAAGCCGCCGCCGACCACCACGAAGGTGAGCGCCCGCCGGCGCACCTGCTCGTCGTCGGTGGAGTCGGCCCGGTCGAAGAGCGCCAGCACCCGGTTGCGCAGCGCGATGGCCTCGCCGACGGTCTTGAACCCGATGGCCGCGTCCGCCAGGCCCGGGATGGGCAGCGTGCGGGAGACCGAGCCGGCCGCCATGACGATGATGTCGTAGGACAGCTCCTCGCTCGGCCCGGCGGCCGGCTGGAAGGTGACCGTCTTCTCGGCGTGGTGGACCTTGGTGACCCGCCCGTTGAGGATGCGGACCTTGGGCAGCATCCGGCGCAGCGGCGTGACGACGTGCCGGGGGGACAGGTTGCCCGCGGCCGCCTCCGGCAGGAAGGGCTGGTAGGTCATGTAGGACTGCGGGTCGATGATGGTGATCCGCACCTCGCCGGACCGCAGCTCGCGGCGCAGCCGGTGCTGCAGCCGCAGGCCCGTGTAGAGACCGACGTACCCTCCGCCGACGATCAGGATGTGCTTCGTCTTGTGGTCCACGTGAGTGCCCCTTTGCGGCATGGTCGCTTGTGAAACCATTCACAAGCATACGTCACAACCAGATCTCGCCGCCAATCGGCCATGGGCGAAAGTCTGGAATATATTGACCTTTGGCCCTGATCGACAGGAGATTTTCCGGGGAACACCGGTCGACCAGCGCACAGTGACGGACATCACGTCCACCGGCCGGTCGGGCCCCCTGTTCGGCACCTACCCCGGATCCGCTCCGGGTCAGTCCCGGGCGGCCAGTTCGGCGGCCCGGGCGAACACCTGGTCCAGCATCGCCTCGGTCACCCGGCCGGTGAAGGTGTTCTGCTGGCTCGGGTGGTAGCAGCCGAGCAGCCGCACCACCCGGCCCGGTCCGGCGATCTCGTACTCGACGCCGTGCCCGAACGCCGGCCGCGGGCGCGGCACCTGGAACCCGGCCGCGCGCAGCGCCGGCCACCCCGCCTGCCAGGCGTACCCGCCGAGCGCCACCACCACCCGCACCGTGCCGGCCACCAGCTCCAGCTCCCGGGCCAGCCAGGGCTCGCACGCGGCGCGCTCCTCGACCGACGGCTTGTTGGCCGGCGGGGCGCACCGGACGGCCGCCACCACCCGGGCGCCGATCAGCCGCTGCCCGTCCCCGGCGTGCGTGCTGGTGGGCAGCGCGGCGAATCCGGTGCGATGCAGCGAGGCGAACAGCCAGTCGCCGCTGCGGTCCCCGGTGAAGATCCGCCCGGTGCGGTTGCCGCCGTGCGCGGCGGGCGCCAGGCCGACGATCAGGACACGCGGGTCGGCCGCCCCCCACCCCGGCACCGGCCGGCCCCAATAGGTCTGCTCGGCGAACGCGCGCCGCCGCACGTCGGCGACGTGCTCGCGCCACTCCACCAGCCGCGGGCAGGCCCGGCACACCGACTCGCGCGCGGTCAGCTCGCCGAGCGTGCCACTGCCGGCGGCCAGCACGGCCACCTCGGCCGGGGTACGCGCCACCGGGGTCTCGGGGCCGGCCGGATCCTCCGGCCGGCCGCTGCCGGGGGGCACCGAGCTCATGCCGCCCTCACCCGAGGGCTCGTCCGGGGGCTCGTACCGGGCTCGGCGGGACCCATGCCCGCTCAGGCCACCAGGCCGTGGGCGATGCCGTCCAGGATGTCGTGCTCGCTCACCACGACCTCCGGCAGGCCGTACCGGCGCACGATGTGGTCCAGGACCAGCGCGCCGGCCCCGATGACGTCGACCCGGCCGGGGTGCATCACCGGGATCGCCGCCCGCTCGTCGTGCGTCATGGCCAGCAGCCGCTCGCTGATCTCGTGAACCTGCTCGGCGCCGATGCGCGCGCCGTGGATCCGCGCGGGGTCGTAGGCGGGCAGGTCGAGCGCGATGCCGGCCACCGTGGTGACCGATCCGGCCAGGCCCACCAGCGTGGCGGCCCGGGTCACCGGCACCACGGCGGTCACCCGGTCCAGGGCCGCCTCGATGTCGGCGATGGCCGCGGCCACCGCCTGGGTGGTCGTCCCGCCGGCCAGGTGCCGCTCGGTGAGCCGCACGCAGCCGATGTCGACCGAGATGGCGCTCTCCACGTCCCGGGTGCCGAGCACGAATTCGGTGGACCCGCCGCCGATGTCCACCACCAGGACCGGCGTGGCCAGGCCGCTCACGCCGGCGGTGGCGCCGAGGAACGACAGGTGCGCCTCCTCCGACCCGGTGACCACCTCGGGCGGCACCCCGAAGATCTCCCGCACGCCGGCCGCGAAGTCGTCGCGGTTGGCCGCGTCCCGGGTGGCGCTGGTGGCCACCACCCGCACCCGCTCGGCGCCGTGCTCGGCCGCCAGCGCGGCGTATCCGCGCATCGCGGCGAACGTGCGCTCCAGCGCCTCGGGAGACAGCGTGCCCGTGCGGTCCACGCCCTCGCCCAGCCGGACGATCTCCATCCGGCGCTCGACGTCGGTCAGCGTGCCGTCGTGCACGTCCGCGACCAGCAGCCGGACCGAATTCGTGCCGCAGTCGACCGCGGCCACCCGTGTCATGCGTCCTCCGGTGATTCTCCGGCCCCGTCACCGGCCGCCTCGGGCCCGCCGGGCACCGCCACGCACGGGCCGTCCTGCCACCACTTCGGCAGCGCGTCGAGCGCCTCGCGGCCGAACGGGTTGGCACCCGGCACCGCCAGCTCGTGCCCCACCAGGGCGTGCAGGCACTTCACCCGGCCGGGCATGCCGCCGGCGCTCTGCATGTCCGGCGGCAGCGGCGCCACCCCGGCCTCGGCGGCGGCCCGGTCCCGGCGCGCGACGTAGTCGGCGTGTGCCCGGGCGTAGGCCTCGGCGAGCTCGGTGTCCTCGGCCAGCCGGGCCTGCATCCGCTTCATCAGCCCGGAGGACTCCAGGGTGCCGATGGCCGACGCCGCCCGCGGGCAGGTCAGGTAGTAAAGGGTCGGGAACGGCGACCCGTCGGGCAGCCGGGGTGCCGTCTCCACCACGTCCGGCAGCCCGCAGGGGCAGCGGTGCGCCACCGCCCTCAGGCCCCGCGGCGGGCGGCCGAGCTGACCTTCGACCGCGGCCGCGTCGGCCGGATCCACCATGTCCACTCCTGAGATGATCTACGGTCACGGCGCCGGGGTGCGCCCCGGCTCCACCCGCCGGCCGGTGCCCCGGTCGACGGCCTCGATCGACTCCCACACCGTCTGGTACCAGGGAGCCTTCGCCTGCGGGGGGGCGCCGGCCGCCGGCGACCGGGACCCGCGGGCCGTGTCCTTCCAGACGTAGCACTTCTCGCCCGCCCGGCAGTAGTGCAGCCGGGACCGTGCCTCCCGGCTGATGTAGCCGGGATCCTGCAGCAGCCTGCTGCGCTCGCCGAGCTCGCGCAGATCCTCCAGCGCCTCGGCCCGTTGCTGCTCCAGCTGGGCGATCTGGCGGCGCTGCGCGATGAACTCCCGCACCGGGTAGGCGAGGCTCATCGCGATGGCGCACACCACGACCGCCAGGATCGCGGCCCGGCCGGTCAGCTGCGGTCGCTTCTTCATGGCCCTCCCCGTTTCCCCGGCCCGCCCGGACGAACCCGGGCAGGCCGTAGGGAAAACCTAGCCGCGGAACCGCGGGAAGGCGGCGCGACCCGCGTAGCGGGCGACGTCGTCCAGCAGTTCCTCGATGCGCAGCAGCTGGTTGTACTTGGCCACCCGGTCCGACCGGGCGGGGGCGCCGGTCTTGATCTGGCCGCAGTTGGTGGCCACCGCCAGGTCGGCGATCGTGGTGTCCTCGGTCTCGCCGGACCGGTGGCTCATCATGCAGCGGTAGCCGTTGCGGTGGGCCAGGTCGACGGCGTCCAGGGTCTCCGACAGGGTGCCGATCTGGTTGACCTTCACCAGCAGGGCGTTGGCCGCGCGCTCCTCGATGCCGCGGGCCAGCCGATCGGGGTTGGTGACGAACACGTCGTCGCCGACCAGCTGCACCTGGTCGCCGAGGACGGAGGTGATCGCCTGCCAGCCCGCCCAGTCCTCCTCGTCCAGCGGGTCCTCGATGGAGACCAGCGGGTAGGAGCGCACCAGGTCCTGGTAGAAGGCGATGAGCTCGTCGGTGCTGTTGCCCTTGCCGTCGATGGTGTAGACGCCGCCGGAGTGGAACTCGGTGGCCGCCACGTCGAGCGCGAGGGCGATGTCGGTGCCCGGGGTGAAGCCGGCCTTCTCGATGGCGACCAGGATCAGGTCGAGCGCGTCGCGGTTGCTCGGCAGGTTCGGCGCGAAGCCGCCCTCGTCGCCGAGACCGGTGGCGTACCCCTTGGCCTTGAGCACGCCCTTGAGCGAGTGGTACGTCTCCGCGCCCATGCGCACCGCGTCGGAGAAGGTCTCCGCGCCGATCGGCGCGATCATGAACTCCTGGATGTCCACGTTGCTGTCGGCGTGCGCGCCGCCGTTGAGGATGTTCATCATCGGCACCGGCAGCAGGTGGGCGTTGGGCCCGCCGACGTAGCGGAACAGCGGCAGGTCGGCGCTCTCCGCGGCGGCCTTGGCCAGGGCCAGGGACACACCCAGGATGGCGTTGGCGCCGAGCCGGCTCTTGTTGGGGGTGCCGTCCATGTCGATCAGCGTCTGGTCGACGAGGCGCTGCTCCTCGGCGTCCAGCCCGATGATCTCCTCGGCGATCTCGTCGGTGACGTTCAGCACGGCCTTGCGCACGGCCTTGCCGCCGTACCGGTCGTCGCCGTCGCGCAGCTCCACCGCCTCGAACTGCCCGGTCGACGCGCCGCTCGGCACCGCCGCGCGGCCGGTGCTGTAGTCGTCGAGCAGGATCTCGACCTCGACCGTGGGGTTGCCCCGGGAGTCGAGGATCTCGCGGGCGGTAACGGCCTCGATGGCAGCCACAGGTGCTCCTATTTCTCGTTGCCCGGGGGCCTTCCCCGGTAAGCCCTGCACGGCGGCGCTGCCGTGCGCGATGCGGACGGTTCGCCTGCTGAGCCTAGCGGCACCTACCGGCCGGCGTGCGGCCCGCTCCCCGGCTCCGGCGTCTCGCGGGAGCGCTCCCACGCATGCACCCGGTCGCGGTAGTCCCGGGCCGCGGCGCGCAGCTCGGCCTCGGGGTCGAGGCCGGCCGCCCGGGCCCGTCGCACCAGGTCGAACAGCTCGCGGCCGACGCCCTGGCCGACCGCCCGCCCCAGCGACTCCGGAGCACCGGCCCGCTCGGCCCGGCGCTGCAGGCCGGCGGCCAGCGCGAGCGCGGGCTGGCCCATCGGCACGCCGTCCAGCACCGACCCGCGGCCCTTGGCGGCCCGCTCGGCGGCCTTGATGGCCTCCCAGTTCTCGTTGACCTCGTCGGCGTCGCTCACCACCGTGCCGGCGAACACGTGCGGGTGCCGGCGGACCAGCTTCTCCACCAGCCCGGCCGCCACGTCGTCCAGGTCGAAGCCGCCGTCCGCGGCGTCGCGCTCCTGGGCCAGCCGGGCGTGAAAGACCACCTGG
Source organism: Sphaerisporangium rufum (assembly GCF_016863395.1). Classification (GTDB taxonomy): domain Bacteria; phylum Actinomycetota; class Actinomycetes; order Streptosporangiales; family Streptosporangiaceae; genus Sphaerisporangium; species Sphaerisporangium rufum. The sequence goes on from NZ_BOOU01000042.1 coordinate 8,617, forward strand.
AACAACAGGTCGCCGAGCTCCTCGCGCAGCGCGGCCCGGTCGCCGTCCTCGATGGTCGCAAGGACCTCGTAGGCCTCCTCCATCAGGTACGGCTTCAGCGACTCGTGGGTCTGCCGCCGGTCCCACGGGCAGTCGCGGCGCAGCCGGTCCATCACGCCGGCGACATCCAGCAGCCGCGCGCCCGGCAGGTCGTAGGAGCCGGGGACCACCTCGATGACCGGCGGCTCGGGCAGCGCGACGGCGGCCTGGCCGACCGCGCGCAGGAAGTCCTCGTCGCCGTCCGGCGCGGCCAGCCACACCAGGGTGCCGGTGACGCTCTCCCGCGCCACCCCGGCCGGGTCCGGCGGCACGACCTCCGCCGCGATGCCCTCGTCCGACAGATACGGCAGCAGCGGGTGATCGGCGGTGCCGGTGAGCACCCGCCCGGCCCCCAGCACCGACCAGGCCCGCCCGCTGAGCAGCCCGGGGGCCACCCGGGGCGAGGTGGTCAGCACGACGAGGGTCATCTCACTGGCCGGTGGCCGGGTCCGGCTCGCCCTGGCCGCCGCCCTGGCCCTGGCCGCCGGCCGGCGCCTCGGCCTGGGCGGGCGCGCCGAACCGAGGCTCCTCGACCAGGCCGCGCTGGGTGTCCCAGGTGCCGTAGCGGTGCGCGACCTTGATCGGGATGGTGTCGAGCTGCTGGAACAGCTTGGCCTGCGCGGCCTGCTGGGAGGCCTGGTCGGTCAGGTTGGCGCCGAACCGCTCCAGCGACTTCTGGTAGATCAGCGCGGTGCGGATCCACTCGCGGGTCTCCGACGGCGGCACGCCGCGGATCAGCGCGTTCGGCCCGATCTTCTCCAGGCCGCCCTGCTCGGCGACGAACTTGTCCAGGTCGCCGTCGCTCACTGTGACCCCCTGCCGCTCGGCGAACTGCCGGAACTGCCGCATCTGCACCAGCTGCAGCAGCACGGCCTGCGGGACGGAGGACTGGATCTGCAACTGGTCCGGCGGGATCTTCGCCGTCCGGACGGCGTTCTGGAACTCCACGACGTCGGCGTTGAGCCGCGCGGTGGTGATGCGCTCGCCGCCGACGGTGGCCGCGGTGCCGACCCCGACCGGCGAGGAGCAGGCGGTCAGCCCGGCGGTCGCGGCGGCCGCGGCGAGCAGCACGCGCAGACGATTCGACTTCACTAGCGGTCCCTTCGACAGACGCGGGTAACTTTACTCGGCCGCCGCCACCGGCCGTTCATCGAGCCGCGGCGGCCCGCGCGGGCTCCAGGAACATCGCCTCCACCAGGTCGGCGCACCAGGCGAGCAGCTCCAGGTCGCGCAGCGGCCGGCCGCCGACCGGCTTGGTCTTGGGCACCGGCACCAGCAGGGTCTCGGCCGCCGGCTTGTAGATCGCCTTGGGGTGCAGCCGGTTCAGCCGCACCTGCTGCGACTCGCGCAGGGTCACCGGGGCGAACCGGATGTGCTGTCCCTGCAGCGCGACGTCGGTCAACCCGGCCTCGCGCGCGTGCACCCGGAACCGGGCCACCTCCAGCAGGTTGTCCACCTCCTGCGGCGGGCGGCCGTACCGGTCGACCAGCTCCTCGCGGACCGCCACGATGTCGGCGCCGGAGGTCACCGCGGCCAGCCGCTTGTAGGCCTCCAGGCGCAGCCGCTCGGAGGTGACGTAGTCGTGCGGCACGTGCGCGTTGACCGGCAGCTCGACCTTGACGTCGGCGCGCTCGGGCACGGTCTCGGCCCCGGACAGCTTGGCCTTCTGCTCCTGCACGGCCTCCGCCATCATCCGGACGTACAGGTCGAACCCCACCCCCGCGATGTGGCCGGACTGCTCGGCGCCGAGGATGTTGCCCGCGCCGCGGATCTCCAGGTCCTTCATCGCCACGTACATGCCGGCGCCCATCTCGGTGTGCTGGGCGATGGTGGCCAGCCGCTCGTGCGCGGTCTCGGTGAGCGGCGCCTCCGGCGGGTACAGGAAGTAGGCGTAGCCGCGCTCGCGGCCCCGGCCGACCCGGCCGCGCAGCTGGTGGAGCTGGGAGAGGCCGTAGTTGTCGGCCCGGTCCACGATCAGGGTGTTGGCGTTCGGGATGTCCAGCCCCGACTCCACGATCGTGGTGCTGACCAGCACGTCGAAGTCGCGCTCCCAGAACCCCACCATGATCTTCTCGAGCTGCTGCTCGTTCATCTGGCCGTGCGCGACCGCGACCCGGGCCTCGGGGACCAGCTCGCGCAGCCGGGCGGCGACCTTGTTGATGGACGACACCCGGTTGTGCACGAAGAACACCTGGCCGTCGCGCATCAGCTCGCGCCGCACCGCCGCGGTGATCTGCTTCTCGTCGTACGGGCCGACGAAGGTGAGGATCGGGTGCCGCTCCTCCGGCGGGGTGAGGATGGTGGACATCTCGCGGATGCCGGTGAGGCCCATCTCCAGCGTGCGCGGGATGGGCGTCGCCGACATGGCGAGCACGTCCACCTGGGTGCGCATGTGCTTCATGGCCTCCTTGTGCTCGACGCCGAACCGCTGCTCCTCGTCGATGATGATCAGGCCGAGCTGCTTGAAGCGCACCTCCGGGCTGAGCAGCCGGTGGGTGCCGATCACGATGTCGACGCCGCCCTCCTTCAGCCCGGCCAGCGTCGCCTTGACCTCGGCGTCGCTCTGGAACCGTGACACCGGCTTCACCACGACCGGGAAGCTCGCGAACCGCTCGCCGAACGTCGACAGGTGCTGCTGGACGAGCAGCGTGGTCGGGACCAGCACCGCGACCTGCCGGCCGTCCTGGACGGCCTTGAACGCGGCCCGCACCGCGATCTCGGTCTTGCCGTAGCCGACGTCGCCACAGATCAGCCGGTCCATCGGCACCGGCCGCTCCATGTCCCGCTTGACCTCGTCGATGGCCTCCAGCTGGTCGCCGGTCTCGGCGTAGGGGAAGGCGTCCTCCATCTCGCGTTGCCAGGGGGTGTCGGAGGCGAAGCCGTGGCCGGGCGAGGCCATCCGGGCGCTGTACAGGCGGATCAGCTCGCCGGCGATCTCGCGGACCGCCTTCTTGGCCCGCGACTTGGCCTTGGCCCAGTCGGCGCCGCCCATCCGGTTCAGGCTCGGCGACTCGCCGCCGACGTACCGGGTGACCTCGTCGAGCTGGTCGGTCGGCACGTACAGCCGGTCGCCCTTGGCGTACTCGATCACCAGGTACTCGCGGGTGGCGCCCTGCACCGACCGCTGCACCATCTCGACGTACCGGCCGACGCCGTGCTGGCTGTGCACCACGTGGTCGCCGACCTTGAGCTGCAGCGGGTCGACCATGTTGCGGCGCCGGGACGGCAGGCGGCGCATGTCCTTGGTGGACGCCTTCTGGCCGACCAGGTCCAGGTGGGTGAGCACGGCGACCCGGTCGGTGACGAAGCCGTGCTCGATCCGGCCGGTGGTGACGTGCACGACGTCCCGGCCGGGCGCCTCCGGCAGGCCGGGCACCAGCCGGGCGGCGACGTCCACCCCCCTGAGCAGTTCCACGATGCGCTCGGCCGGGCCGTGGCCCTCGCTGAGCAGCACCACCGACCGGCCGTCGCCGAGCCAGCCCTTGATGTCGCCCAGTGCCCGCTGGGTGTCCCCGCGGTACGCCTCCGCCTCCCGGGCGGCCAGTTCCACCGCCGTGCCGTCCCCGTACAGGTGCGGATCGCCGGCCGCCGGGCCGGCCGCGGCGGCGCCGTCGCCGGTGCCGGTGGTCGCGAACGGCGCGATGCTCCACCACGGCTGGCCGAGCTCGCCCGCGTGCCCCCGGACCTCCGCCAGGTCACGGAAGGCGGCCGCGCCGAGGTCGATCGGGGCCGCACCGCCGGCCGCCGCGTTGATCCAGGAGGCCTCCAGGAACTCCTGGCTGGTGTGCACCAGCTCCACGGCCCGGCCGCGGATGCGCTCGGGGTCGCAGACGAAGATCGCCGCGCGGGCGGGCAGGTGGTCGATCAGCAGGTCCATGCCGTCGACCAGCGCCGGGGCGAACGCCTCCATGCCCTCGACCGGGACGCCCTCGGCCAGCTGGTCGAGGATCTCGGCCAGCGCCGGGTACCGCCCGGCCAGCTCGCGGGCCCGTGTCCGGACCTGCGGGGTGAGCAGCAGCTCGCGGCAGGGCGCGGCGAACAGCCCGTCTTCGGCCACCTCCAGGGAACGCTGGTCGGCGACCTTGAACCAGCGGATCTCCTCGACGGTGTCGCCCCAGAACTCCAGCCGCAGCGGGTGCTCCTCGGTGGGCGGGAAGACGTCCAGCAGGCCGCCGCGCACCGCGACCTCGCCGCGCTTCTCCACCATGTCGACCCGGTGGTAGCCGCCGGCCACCAGCCGCTCGACCACCTCCTCCAGTTCGGCGTCGTCACCGGCGCGCAACCGGACCGGCGCCAGGTCGCCGAGCCCGGCGACCAGCGGCTGCAGCAGCGCCCGGATCGGGGTGACCACCACGCGCAGCGGGCCGGCGGCGGCGTCGCCCTGGACCGGGTGGGCCAGCCGCCGCAGCACGGCCAGCCGCTGGCCGACGGTGTCGCTGCGCGGTGAGAGCCGCTCGTGCGGCAGGGTCTCCCAGGCGGGGAACACCGCCACCGCGTCGTCGGCCACCAGCCCGCAGAGCGCGGCGGCCAGGTCCTCGGCCTCGCGCCCGGTCGCGGTGACGGCGAGCACCGGCCGCAGGCGCGCCAGGGCGGCGACGGCGAACGGCCGTAGCGCCGGCGGCGCCACCAGGTCGACGTCCTGGTCCGCCCGCTCCAGCGCGCCGGAGAGGTCGGCGTCCGCCACGACGAGATCGAGCAGTCCGGAAAGACTCATCAGAAATGCCCCCACATGGTCATGCCCGTCTGTTCGATCGCCTCGCGAGCGGCCCGGCGCGGACGCCCGCGTGACGACACGCCCGCGTGCCGCAACGCCGCGCGCCCGCCGGCCGGCGTGCTCGGTCCGCCGCAGGTGACCCTGCGCGGCGGCGGGGGCGGCCCCGGATCGGTCGCGGGGTCCCCTCAAGGCTACTTGCCGCCGGACCGCGGCATGCCGGGAACCACCGGTCCGCCAGATTCGCGGGCATACGAGAAGAGGATGGGGAAAGCCGAGCCTGCGGATCCGCCGGGCGGCCTGTCCCCGCCGGCGATCCGTCACCCAGGGCGCGCGGATGGATACGCTGAGTGGCATGTCAGACGTGCGGTGGCGCCCGGCGACCCAGGACGACCTCTTCGGCCGGCGGATCCGGGAGTTGTGGGCCGAACAGCTCGGCCGGCGGCTCGACGTCCTCATCGTCGGCTGCGGGCGAGGCGAGGGCGTGAGCGCCGACCGTGTCGAGACCAGGATCACCGGCATCGACGAGGACCTCCCGGCGCTGCGCGCGGCCGTGCGGGCCCGTACCGACCTGGCGGCCTGCTACCTGGGCGACCTGCGGGCCGCCCCGCTGCCGCCGCGCGCGTTCGACGTGGTGCACCTTCCCTTCGTGCTGGAGCGGATAAGGCACGCCGAACTGGTGCTGGACCGCCTGGAGGGCACGCTGCGGCCGGGCGGCCTGCTGCTGATCCGGATGCGCGACCGCTCGTCGGCGTACGGCCTGTGCGACCGGATGGTGCGCGGGCGGCTCCGGCGGGTCCTGTGGCCGAGGCTCGCCCCCCGGGGCGCGGTGGGCCCGCTGCCCGCGGTGTACGAGCCGGTGGCCTCGCGGGAGGGCATCCAGTCGTACTGCCTGATGCGCGGCCTGATGATCTCCGAAGAGCTGCCGGGCGCCTCCGGGCCGGCGTTGCGCGGACCGCACGGCCGCCTGGTGCGGATGGTGTGCCGCGTCGTGGAGAAGCTGTCCGGCGAGCGCCTGCCCGCCTCCCGCGACGAGATCACCTTCGTCGTCCGCAAGCCCCAGAACCACTTCGCCCGCCTCATCTGAGCCGGCTCCGCACCGCGGGGGCGGCTCGCCCGGCCCGCACCGCGGGGGAACGGCGGAACCTCCGGTGAGGGTTCCCGCCGGGCCCCCTCCCGACCGGGAGGTGTCGGCGGCGGGGCGTTTGCGGTTTGCTCTCGGTCATCGGACGAAGACGGCCGGGACGGCGGACCTGCGGGGTCCGCGGGCGCGCGGGGGCGTTCGCCATCGCACGCCACGGGGGCGGCCGGTGATGGCGGGCACCACGGGGGCGTCCGCCATCATCGGCCACCGGCCGGCACCAGGCCGGTCCGGCACCCGGACCGGCCCACCAGACCCGACTCCAAGGGGCACGATTCATATGACCCGATTAACCGACACCGCACCGGCCACCGGCACCACCGTGGCGGCGATGTCCGCCACGGCCGTCGCCGCGCTGCTCGGCGCGGCACTCGCCACGGCCGCTCCGGCCTCGGCCGCGTCCAGGCCGGCCGGCACGACCACGGCGACCGGCACGACCACGGCGGCGGGCAGCGGGCGCGCGGCGGCGCCGAACATCCAGCTGCCCTTCCCCTGCGGGCAGAAGTGGCGGCTGGACACCTGGGGACACGCCCCTGCCCTGGACATGGTGAAGGAGCCCGACCAGACCGGCACGCTGGGCGCCACCGTCGTGGCCCCGCTGGCCGGCACCGTGAAGCAGTCCTTCTACCACGCCAACGCCGGCAACATGATCCAGATCGATCATGGCGGCGGCTACTTCACCACCTACCTCCACCTGCAGTCACGCGCCGTCCAGGTGGGGGCGAAGGTGGCGGCCGGCGCCACGATCGGCCTGGTCGGCAAGAGCGGGCCGACGGCGAACGACCACCCGCACCTGCACTTCGAACTCGGCTTCGACCAGAACGGTGACGGCTCCGCCAGCTGGGGAGAGGCCGGGTCCGAGCGGGTCAGACCGACGATCGGCGGCGTCGTCTACGGCACGGCGAACAGCATGACCTGGCGGAACGTGACCAGCGGGAACACCTGCGCCACGCCACCGCCCACCTACTGGGTGGACACCCACGCCGACGCCCCCGGGTACGCCACACCCGGCGGCACCCGCACCGGAACGCTCAACAAGGGCACCAACTACGTCTACTGCCGCGTCTGGGGTCCCAACGTCCAGGTCGGCGCGGACTACAACCACTGGTGGCTGAAGACCGACCTCGACTCCGGCAGCCCCACCAGGAACCAGTGGGTGTCGGCCTACTACCTCAAGCGCTGGGGAAACGACCAGGCCAAGGACAACAGCGGGCGGGACATCCCGAACTGCTGAACCGCACGGCTAGAGCCGCGGGAGGAGCGCCAGGTGCTCCTCCCGCACCAGATCGAAGCGCAGGGCGAGGGAGATCAGCGCGGCGCGCTGCCAGTCGGCCCGGCCACCCTCCCCGTCCTGGCGCACCCGCAGCTTGGCCGTCGCCAGGTACTTGATGTGGAAGGCCACCGCGCTCGGCGTGAGCCCGCTGTCGCCCAGCCGGTCGATGATCTGGCTGACGGTGGGGATGACCTGGCTGGACGGGTCGCGCAGCCGCGGCTCGCACAGCGCGACCAGCACCAGGAAGTACTTGGCCGTCGGGTCCAGCGGGAAGGCCAGCGACGTGCCCGCCCCGGAGGACAGCGAGACCGGGTCGAGGTAGTTGTGCACCGCCGCGAAGACCAGGAAGGACACCGGCTCGCGCCCGCCGGGCAGCACCACCCGGGCGAACTCGAACGGGATGGGGGCGTCCACCCGGCCGGGTGCCACCTTGACGAACTCGCCGCCGCCTTCGGGGTTCTCCACGACGTAGGTGTGCGTGCCGCTCAGGTTCGTCAGCACCCAGTAGGTGTCGACCGCCCGGATCCGGCCCGCCAGCCGGGAGACCGCCGGGTCGGCGATCTCGACGTCCACCGCCACATCCGGGGCGCCGCGCCCGAACGTCACCTCCTGACCTGGTACGAGTTCCCATGAGCGCGGACTGTCGGCCTCGTCGGCCTCCGTCTGGATCAGCACCGTCTGCATGGCATGACCGTAGCCCGCGGGCCCGCGCGCGTCCCGGACACCGGCCGGCCCGACCATCACCAGACGGTTACAACCGTTGACAAGCTCCAGCAAGGAATCACTAAATTGGCCGCATGAGCCGCCCGACGCACGCGGGTCGCTATCGCATCGACAGCCTTCTCGGCGAGGGAGGGTTCTGCCACGTCTGGCTCGGCTACGACGAGCGGCTCGACGTGCCGGTAGCCGTCAAGATCCTCGACGAGCACTGGGCCGGCCGGCAGGGGGTCCGGCGGCGGTTCCTCCAGGAGGCCAGGCTGTTGCGGCAGGCCGACTCCTATCTGATCGTCCAGGTCTTCGACATCGGCGAGCTGCCCGACGGCCGGCCGTACTTCGTGATGTCGTACGCCGACCGTGGCACCCTGGAGCAGCGGCTGGCCGGCGGGCCGCTGCCGCTCGGCGAGACGGTGCGCGCCGCGGCGAGCGTCGCGGCGGGGCTGACGGTGCTGCACGACATGGGCGTCGTGCACCGGGACGTCAAGCCGTCCAACGTGCTGGTCCGCTCCACCTCCGCCGGCGAGGAGCGGCTGCTGCTGGCCGACCTCGGCATCGCCAAGCAGTTCGCCACCATGGGCGGGGCGACCGCCGGCCTCGGCACGCTCGGATACGCGGCGCCCGAGCAGCTCGCCATCGGCCACGACCTTGACGCCCGCGCGGACGTCTACGGCATGGGCGCGCTGGTCTACCACTTGCTCGCCGGGCGGGCGCCCGCGCCGTACGGCGAGCGGACGCCGCCCGGCACCGACCGGCCGGAGGTGCCGGCGGCGGTCGGCCAGGTGGTGATGAAGGCGCTCGCCGCCGACCGGGAGGAGCGCTGGCCGACGGTCGGCGAGTTCGTCGCGGCCCTGGAGTCGGCCGCCGGAGGCGGGCCGGCGAGCGACGCCGCGCCCACCCCCGCGAGCGAGCCCACCCCCGCGAGCGAGCCCGCCGCCGGCGTGGTGCCGGGGACCGGCCCGGCCATCCCGCCGCCCGGCGCGGAGACGACCGTGGCCCCCGGCCGTCCGGACGGCGACACCGGGAGGCCGGGCGCGACCGGCGGCGACGGCACCGCCACCCATCCGGCCGCCGCGGGCACCGGTCCCGCCTTCTCCGGTGGCGGCCCCGGCGGCTCGGCGGAGGCGGACGCCGCGTCCCGGGCCGGGCGGTGGCGTCCGGGCGCCGTGGTCGCCGGTGCGGTGCTGGCGGCGGTCGCCGCGGGTGCCGTCCTGGCCGGGTTCGACCTGCTGCCGGTCGGCCGGCAGGCGCCGACGGGCGCCACCGGCTCGGTGACGCCCGGCGCGGCGAGCAGCCCGTTAGGCTCGGCGACCGGGTCGTCGTCGCCCGCGCCGGTCGCCATCCGCTCGCCGGCCGGGCCGGACTCGCGCTATCTGAACCTGGACAGCGACATCCCCGCCAAGTACCGCAAGCTCATCATCCAGGCCGGCACCATGTGCACCCAGCCGGGCCTCAGCCCCGCGTTCATCGCGGCGCTGCTCAAGACGGAGAGCGGCTTCGACACCCACCTGGCCGACCGGCGCAACGACGAATACGGCATCGCCCGGTGGACGCCCAGCGTGCTGCGGCACTGGCAGCCCGGCGGCCTGAGCCGGCCGGAGCCGAAGCCGCCGCTATCTCCGAAGCTGTCCATTCCGGCCCTGGGCCGGTTCTTCTGCACGCTCGGCCCCAAGATAACTTCGGTGCCCGGCGACCCGGTGCGCAACCTGAGCGGGCTGTACCGCACCGGGGTCGAGCCGATGCTCCGTTACCGCGGCGTGCCGCCGAACTGGGTCACCTACGCCGACAACGTCGAGCGCTATCTGATGAAATATCGCCCGACCGGCTGACCGGCCCACACCAGGCAGGGCCGGCGGGGCGGGCCGGCCGCGGAACCGGCCGGCCGCCCGCGCCGCACGGGTCACGCCGCACGGGCCGCACGGGCCGGTGGACCGGCCGGCCACCGGCACGACCGGCAGGACCGGAGCGCCCCCGCGATCGGCTCCGGGGCGGCCCGGCCCGGCGGCGCCGGGCTCGCGGGAGCGGAGTCGCCCGCCGGCCCGGACCGCCCGGACGCGAGGCGGGCCGGCGCCGGTCAGCGCCGGGTCAGCAGCGGATGCCAGCTGCCGTACTTCTGGCTGTCACGGGCCTCCCCGGAGAGCCGGACGATCTTCGAGCCGTCCAGGCTGACCAGCGCCAGCCGGGCGTCGAACTCGTCCTCGCACTCGCCCAGGCACTGCCAGCCGATGAGGTGGCCATCGTCCGCCCAGGCGTTCACCTGCAGCATCTTCTGCCGGCCTACCACCTGGCCGGTGGCCACGTCGAGCACCTCGGTCAGCGGCCCCGGGTCGGCGGGAGGGCGCTCCAGCTCCTCGCCGGAGTACGTCCGGGCCGGCTCGGGGATCTTCGGCTTCACCCGACCGCTGTACAACCGTCCGCCGGGCGAGTAGCCGGCCTCGCCGGACGAGTAGGCGGCCTGGTAGGTCCCGCCCACGTCCTGGACGGACGGGGGCCGCAGGCGGCCGTCCAGGTCGTAAAAGAGCTCGTTCGGTACCGGTTCGCCGCCCGGTTCGGCCGGCGGGCGCTGCGCCGCCGGGTTCGGTTCGATGACCAGGGTTCCGTCGAGGCTCCACCGGAACGGGGTGGCGTCGAACAGCCCGTCGGCGCCGGAAGCCCCCCGGTGGAAGGCCACCTGCCCGGAGGCCGCGTCCACGATGTGGAAGCCGAGGCGCCGGGTCGGCGAACTCTTCCAGCTGTTCCCGTCGGCGGAGATGTCGATGCGGACCGACGGGTCCTGGTCGAAGGAGGTGACCAGGATCCGGGAACCGTCCGGCGACCAGGCCACGTCCGTCGCCGGCTGCGGCAGGGCGATCCACCGCACCTGCCGGGTCGCCATGTCCAGGATGCCCACCCGGCGGGCCGGCAGGTCGCGCTCCAGCACCGCCGCGTACTTCAGCCCGGGCGCGACGTCCACCTGCGACCAGCCGGTCTCCTCGTAGGAGCCGGTGCCCGGGTCGTACAGGTACCAGGTGCTGTGGGCACGGTCGCTGTTCTTGCCGATCTTCTCGGTGCCGGAGACGTAGTAGGCGGCGACCGCGATCCGCCCGGCGGCGATCAGCTTCTTCGGCGGGGAGTCGCCGGTGTCGGTGTGGACGTCCAGCGATGCCGGCAGTTCCGCGGGCGTCACCTCGCGCGGTACGGGCACCGGGGCGCCGGTGTCCACCGGCGTCGGGGCGGGGTAGGTCGGCGCCGGGGACGCCGGGGAGGTGGCGGCCGGGGACGCGGGGTCGGTCGCGGCGGGCGGGGTGCCGTCCAGCAGGCGGGGCGCGAGCATGCCGCCGGTCACGATCGCGGCGGTCGCGGCGGCGGCCAGCGCCATCGTGCCCGACCGGCGGGCGGTGCGGTGCCGCCGGCCGCGCAGCGCCCGGTCGGCCAGGTCGGGCGGGATCCGGGCCTCCTCGGCCCATTCCTTGAGCGCCTCGGACACCAGGGGGCGCAGGGTCATGATTGGACCTCCTTGATCGAGGGCCGGGACGCGGAGTCCAGGTCGGCGAGCTCGGGCGCCAGGACGCGCAGCCGGGCGAGCGAGCGGTGGACCGTGCTGCGGACGGTGCCGACGGAGCAGCCCATGATCTGGGCCACCTCGGCCTCCGGCAGGTCGGCGAAGAAGCGGAGCACCAGGGCGGCGCGCTGGCGCGCGGTCAGCCGGGCGAGCGCGCGGCGGAGCACGAGTTTCAGTTCGGCCGCGTGCGTGTCGTCGCGGCCCGGCACGTCCGGCGCCTCGGGGACCACGGTCTCCGGCCGCCGCGCGGCGCGGCGCCACCAGCTCACCTGCTCGCGGTACATGGCCCGCCGGACGTACGGCTCGGGATCGTCGACGCGTTCCCAGCGCGCCGCGGCCCGGGCCAGCACCGTCTGCAGCAGGTCTTCGGCCGCGTGCTGGTCACCGCCGGTCAGCAGGTAGCCCAGCCTCATCAGCGCCGGCGAGCGCGACGCCACGAACTCGCGGAAACGTCGCTCCTCGGCAACGTCCACGATCACCTCCGGAGGGTTGGATGTCCTCCTGTTGACGCTCTGGGACCACCCCGGCTATGCCTCTACCGCGGGCTCTCCGGTTCACTATCCTGTGCCGGTGGGAAACGTGGAGCGGACGGCCGTCGCGCCGGAGAACGCCGGACCCGACCTGTCGTGGACACCGGACGCACGCGAGCTGGCCGACCTGGAGCTGCTGCTGGGCGGCGCCTTCGGCCCGCTGACCGGCTTCCTCGGCTCGGCCGACGTCGCCTCGGTGACCGAGAACGGCCGGCTCGCCGACGGCACGCCGTGGCCCGACCCGGTCACCCTGTACCTCCCGCACGACCATCCGGTGTCCGCCGGCGACGAGCTGGTGCTGCGCGACCCGGAGGGCGCCGGGCTCGCCGTGCTCGCCGTCACCGAGCGCACCGCCGACGGGCTGGTCGCCGGGCCGGTGCGCTCGCTGGGGGCCGCCGAGCACGGCCCGTTCGCCCGGTTGCGCCGCCCGCCGGCCGAGGTGCGCGCCGAGGCCGGCGGCCGTCCGGTGCTGGCCGTCACCATGCGGGGGCCGCTGGACGACCTCGGCGAGATCACCGCGACCGCCCAAGAGCTGGACGCGGCGATCCTGCTGCTGCCGCTGGCCTTCGGCGAGAGCGGCCCGGGGGTGGTGCGGGCGGCGCTCAAGGCGCGCGACCGGCTGCCGGCCGGCACCCGGGTGGTCGTGGCGCCGCTGGCCCCGCGCGAGCCGGAGATCGATCTGGAGTTGCGCGAGCACCTGGCCACCGCCTACGGCGCCACCGAGCACCTGGCCGGTCCGGAACCGGTCACGCTGCCCGGCCCGCCGCACCGGCGCGGGCTGGTGGTCTTCTTCACCGGCCTGTCCGGTTCGGGCAAGTCGACGATCGCGCGCTGCCTGCGGGACGCGCTGCTGGAGCGTGGCGGCCGCACGGTCACCTACCTGGACGGGGACGTCGTGCGGCGCCTGCTGTCGGCCGGCCTCACCTTCTCGCGTGCCGACCGCGACCTGAACATCCGCCGGATCGGCTTCGTGGCCGCCGAGGTGGCCCGGCACGGCGGCCTGGCGATCTGCGCGCCGATCGCACCGTACGCCGCCACCCGCGACGAGGTGCGGCACATGGTGGAGGAGGTCGGCGCCGACTTCCTGCTGGTGCACGTGTCGACCCCGCTGGAGGAGTGCGAGCGGCGCGACCGCAAGGGCCTGTACGCCAAGGCGCGGGCCGGGCTGATCCCGGAGTTCACCGGGATCTCCGACCCCTACGAGGAGCCCGGCGACGCCGATCTGGCCATCGACACGACCGGCGTGCCGGTGGACCGGGCCGTGGAGTCGGTGGTCCGGCTGCTGGAGACCGGCGGCTGGGTGCGCTGAGCCCGCTCACCGGCCGGGCACCGGCGTCGAGCTGAAGTACGGCGCGCGGGCCAGCTCGGCGAAGGCCCGGCCGGCGGCCTCGGTGGTGTCGAATCGGGTGTCCCCGCGCGGCCCGGCCGCGGCTTCGGCGTAGACCAGCGCCTTTATCTGCGGGTACGCACGGATCTGCCGGCGGACCGTCTCGTAGAAGGTGACCTTGGCGCCGGGGTCGTCCGGACGCTCGGCGACCCCCCACTCCGCCACCATGATCGGCTTACCGGGGTAATGCCGCTGGGTCCACCGGTAGAACCCGGACCGGCGCGGGTGGTCGACCAGGGCGGCGAAGTCGCCGGCCCGCCCGCCGGCGTAGCGCTCGACGCCGATCCAGTCCACCACGTCGTCGCCGGGGTACAGCCGCCCGGACCATGGCCCGTCCGGCCGGCCGGCCGGCCCCGCGAAGGTCATCACGGTCACGGCGTTGCGCACCCCGTGCCGGCGCAGCCGCAGCACCACGTGCCGGAACATCGCGGCGTAGTCCGCGGCGGTCATCCCCGAACCGGGCCGCTCGCGCACGTCGCGCTCCGGCCCCGGGTGCAGGGCCAGGAAGAACCGGCCGGGCAGCCGGCGCCGGATCCGCTCGGCGAGCCGGTCGACGCGGCGGTCGGCCGCACCCGCGGCGATCTCGGCCCAGGTGTCGCCCGGGGACGGCGTCCAGTCGATCAGCAGCAACCGGTGCCTGGCCAGCCGGCGCTCGGCCGGCGTGGGGAAATCATCGCCGCCGCGGTGGTACACGTGGAGGATGTCGGCCCGGCGGCCCATCCGCTTCTCGGCGGCGGCGACGGCCGCCGCGGGCCGCCGCCCGCCGGCCAGGTCCGGTGCCACTCCCCACCAGGCGCCGCAGCCCGGGATGAGCTTGGCGGTGGCCGCGCATCCCGGCGCGCCGCTCGCCGTCCACCCCGGGGGCGGGCGCTCGTCGGCCAGCGGAGGCCGGGGAGGACGCGCGGAGACCATGGCGTAGACGATCAGCCCGCAGCCGGCGGCGAGACCGGCCGCGAAAAACCATATTCCCGCCATTCTACGCAAGACCCGTAAACCTCCTGCCGTGCGATTGCCCGCACCGGCCGCAGCCGGCCGGACGGTATTCACCTTCCCATCGATCCGGGCCGATCGCCGGAAACTCATCCATGATCGGCCGGTCGCGCGCCGACCGGGATCCCGGGTACGCCATCGGCAGAACCCGCAGGTAGCGCCCGAGTGTGCCCGCCAATAAATTGGCATTTATTACAAAATCCGAAAGGAAGGCAGGTCAGAAAAACGCCGGTACCGGATCGGAAAATCTTGGGTTGCGCCTATAGTTCTCTAGGTCTGCGCCACGGGGGAGGCGACCAGAGACGGCAGTCACTCCGCGACCGGGCAGATCCCTCGGCGAACCCCCACAGCGAGAGGCCGGCCGTTTCGATGAGCCACCCGGCGTCCTCCTTCTCCGTCCCCCGCCCCGGGCGCGGGGTCATCGGTCTCGGCGCGGCGCTGCGGCGGCGCCGTACCGTGCTGATCGCGTTCCTGCTCGCCGGGGCGTGCGGCGGCGGCGCCGCCCTCGCGGTCACCCCGCCCTCCTACGCCGCGACCGCCGAGGTGCTCGTCCTGGCCACCGGCGTACCGGACCAGGCCGGCCCGGCGACCGGCCGCCGGGAGCCGCCGGACCTCGGCACCGAGGCCCGGCTGGCCCGCTCGGCCGCCGTCGCCGCCCGCGCCGCCCGCACGCTGAAGGCCGCCGACCCCGCCGCCCTGCGCGACCGGGTCACCGTGGCGGTGCCCTCCGGGTCGGCGGTGCTCGCCCTCTCCTTCACCGCCGGTGACCCGGCGAACGCCGCCGCCGGCGCGGCGGCGTTCGCCCAGGCCTATCTCGACGACCGGGCGGCGACGGCGGCCGCGACGCTGGACCTCCAGGCCAAGGCGCTGTCGGCCCGGCTGCGGCAGACCGAGGCGGCGCTGTCCGGCGCGGCCACCCGGCTCGCCCGGCTGGCACCCGGCTCGGCCGGGCACGCCGTCGCCGCCGACCGGCAGCGCGTTCTGGCCCGGCAGCTCGACGCGCTCACCGCCAGGTACGACGCGCTGACCACCGTGGCGGTCACCCCCGGCACCGTCATCAGCGACGCCCGGCCACCCGCCGCGCCCGCCGGGCCCGGCCCGCCGCTCTACCTGGCCGGCGGGGTCTTCGCCGGCCTGCTGGCCGGTATCGGGGCCGCCCTGGCCCGCGACCGGCTCGACACCCGGCTGCGCGACCCCGCCGACGTGGAGCGCCGCACCGGCCTGACCGTGCTGTGCGAGGGTGACGGTCCGCACGAGCTGCGCGAGCTGGCGATCTCGGTGTCCCGGCGGCTGCGGGACGGCGGCGAGCTGCTCGTGCGGGCCGTCACCCCGGGCGCCGACCCCGAGCCTCTCGCCGACGAACTCCGCACGGCCATGGCCGGGCTCGCCCCGATCTGGGTGCGCACCGACCACGCCGCCGGGGCCGACGCCGCGCTGCTGCTGATCGCCGGGGGCGACACCCGCACCTGGCATCTCGCCGGCGCCGTCCACCGGCTGCGCCGCACCGGCACCCCGGTGCTCGGCGTCGTCATGTCACCCGGCGGCGAGCCGCCGCCCCGGCCGGGCCGCCGCCACCCCGCCGGTCCGGCCGCGCACGCCTCGTGAGCCCCCGCCCGCGTCATGAACGGCGGGAAGCGACCGTCAGCGCCGCGTTCCGCCCGTCTTCCTGCGCCGGGACGACCGGCCGGTGAGGAATCGGCCCTGCTGGGCATGAGTCCGTGGCAGAACCGACCGGCCGCCGCTCCGCCATCTCGAAGAGGTGATCAGCTTGCGCTATCCCCCGCCGGCCCCGCGTCCGTCCTCCGCCGCCCCGGCGGCCTCTGATCCCCTCGAATCCGCCCGGACATCCGGCCCGGGCCTGCCCGGCCGGCCGCTGCTGGCCACCGTCCCGTCCCCGCGGACCGCACCCGAGTCCGCCGCACCGGCCGACGGCACCTCCCCGCCCGGTGTCCCGGACCCCGCCGAGGCGGGCGTGGACCTGAGCGGCGGCGCGAGCGCGGACGGCGCGGGCACCGCCATCGGGCGGGCCCCGCACCCGATGCCGCCGACCGGGTCACGCCGCCGCCCGGCGCCCTGGGCGCGCCGGCTCGCCGCGCGACGCGCGCCGTCCCCGGTGCCGGACACCATCGAGGCGCATCTCGCCGAGGTCTTCGGCCATCCGGTCCGCGCCGTCCCGCTGGTCCGGCCCGACCGGCGGGCCGGCCGCAAGCCGGTCCTGGCGGTACGCGGGCCGTCCGGCAGGCCGCTCGCCTTCGTGAAGGTCGGCGACCACGACCGCGCGCGGGCGCTGGTCCGGCACGAGGCCGAGACCCTGCGGCTGGTCGCCGCCGCCCGGCCGCAGGTCGTGACGGCGCCCGACGTGCTGTACCACGACGAGTGGCACGGGCTGGAACTGCTGGCCCTGGCCCCGCTGCCGGTGCGCCGGGGCCGGGTGCCGGCCGCCTTGCTGAACCGGGCCGTGCACGAGATCGCCCTGCTCGGCCGGTCCATGGCGGGCGCCGGCCCGCAGACGACCACCGGGCACGCCTGGCACGGCGACTTCTCGGCGTGGAACATCGCGCCCGGTCCCGGCGGCCGGTTGCTGGTGTGGGACTGGGAACGCTTCGCCACCGGCGTCCCGCTCGGTTTCGACGCGCTGCACCACGCCTTCCAGCGGGCGCTGCGCCGGATGCGGCCGCGCGCCGCCGCCGAGTCCTGCGTCGCCCGTTCGTTCCGCACCCTCGCCCCGTTCGGCCTGTCGGCCGGAGAGGCGCGCCAGGCCGCCGTGCACTACCTGATCGCGATCGCCGACCGCTACGAGCAGGACGGCCATCACCCGCTCGGCCCGCCCGCCGACTGGCTGACCCCGGTGATCGACGCCCAGGAGGCCATCTGGTGAGGGGCCGGCCGGTCGCCCGGCGCGTTCCGATGGGACGACGTCCCGATAGCGGCGAAGACCACTATGCCGCCATGCGGATCACCGCTTGCGGGCGACGCCGCCGACGATGACCCAGGGTGACTTCCGGCCGGCGGGCGGCTCGATCGCCGGGCGCCAGCGGGCCACCTCGACCAGGCCCGGTTCCACCGGCTCGAAGCCGGCGAAGAAGGCCCGCACCTCGTCCCGGGTCCGCGGGGTGAGCGGGGCGCCCGCGCCGCGGAAGCCCTGCTTGGCGGACTCCATGACCTGGTCGGGAGCCTCGTTGACGGTGTGCGAGATGACCAGATGGCTGCCGGGCGCCATGACCTCGGCGAACCGGGCCAGGATGCCCGCCGGATCCTCTTCGTCGGAGACGAAGTGCAGCACGGCCACCATCAGCACGGCCACCGGCGCCCCGAAGTCGATGAACCGCCGGGTCTCCGGATGGTCGATGATCTCCCCGGGCCGGCGCAGATCACCCTGGATCACGGTGACCGAATCGCTGGTGGCGAGCAGCGCCTGCCCGTGCGCGACGACGACCGGGTCGTAGTCGACGTAGACGACGCGGGCGTCGGGCACCGCGGCGAGCGCCACCTCGTGCACGTTCTGCTGCGTGGGCAGCCCGGTGCCGATGTCCAGGAACTGCCGAATGCCGCACTCCTCGGCCAGGTACCGGACGGCCCGGCCGAGGAACGCGCGGTTGGCCTTGGCGGTGGCAGGCGCGCCCGGATTGGTGCCGATCATCTGGTCGCCGGCCGCCCGGTCCGCGGCGTAGTTGTTCTTGCCACCGAGGATGTAGTCGTAGATACGGGCCCCGTTCGGGATGCGGGTGTCGATGCCGCTCGGTGCCGGCCGTTCGTCCGCCATGTCGCCCTCC
This sequence comes from Sphaerisporangium rufum, assembly GCF_016863395.1. GTDB lineage: Bacteria > Actinomycetota > Actinomycetes > Streptosporangiales > Streptosporangiaceae > Sphaerisporangium > Sphaerisporangium rufum. Next base: position 26,755 of record NZ_BOOU01000042.1, read on the forward strand.
ACCCGCCCGCACGGGCGTGCACCGTCGATCGCCGTCAGGCATGATCTTAGGTGGCCGGACGCGCCGAATGAGGATTTGTCGCGGCATCAACCGCTATCTGGCGGTAATGAGCACCGGCGTCCGTGGCCGCGGAACGCCCGGCGGGCCCGGACCGCCCGGCCGGTGCCGGACGGCTCCGGCCGGATCGCGGTCACCGGCACTCCTGGGGGGTGACCCCGGCGGGCAGCCATCCGGCGGGCAGGCCGTCCGGCGGCCGCCGGTCGCGGATCCGGTAGCCGTACTGGACCATGAGCGGCCAGGCCAGTGCGGTGACCAGCCACCGGTGCGGCCGGGACAGCCGCTCGCACCCCGCCTCGTCCCGGCCCAGCGCCAGCGGCCCGGCCCGGAACCGGATCGGATCACCCGCACAGGTGTGCGCGACCGACAGGTCGGCGGCGCCCGGGCGCAGGAACGCCAGCGCCTCGGCCTCGTGCTCCCGGCACAGCCCGAGCCGGACCAGCAGCGCGGACAGCACCGCGACCGGGTCGGCCACCAGGTCTTCGTAACGCACCCGGATGACCGTACCGCCCCGGCGGGCGAGCAGCTCGAAGGCGAGGTTCTGCACCATCCAGTGGGCGGTGGTCCGCCACGGCCGCCGGCTCGCCCGGCCCGGATCGGGCATGCGGTCCGTCCGGCGCCGCCAGGAGTGCGCCACCGCGCGCGGATCGCGCACCACGTGCACCACGCTGAGATCGACCACCGGCGAGGTGCGCAGGCAGAAGGCCAGCGAGGCATGCCTGCTCGAATCGACGACCACCGGAGCGCCGGCCACCTCCGCCGCCGCCTCGTACACCCGGGTGTAGGCCCGGGTGTAGCCGCTGAGCCCGGCCCGCGCCCCCCGGGCGGCCAGTGCCGGAATGTGCCGGGTGCGGTCGAGCCGGCGGCGCAACGTCAGCACCCGGTCGGCCAGCCCGGTGGACCAGCCGCCGAACGCGCGGACCCCCACCCGCCGCCAGAACGGACAACTCGTGAAGCGCTCGCCGCATCCGCAGAGCTCCCGCGCGGCGACCCCCCGTTCCCACAGATGCACGACCTCGCCCAGCGCGGCGACACCCGGAACCTCGCCGAGCAGCCGCTCGAGCAGGGCCGTGCCGCTGCGGCCCAGCCCACCTATGAAGATCAGACGCACGGCCATCGGCAGGACCCCCCGAGGGATGGCGGTCAACACGTAACGTGCAGATATTATCGCGCTGCGTAATCGAAACACCGGTGAAAAGTAAAGGATCTACGCCGGATGTCCCACTCCGGCCCGCGCCGGCGGCCGGACGCGTGCCGACGGCATTCGGACCACCGGACACCCGGGTCACCGGTGTCCGGTGCGGCCGCCGGACGGGCGGCCGCCCGATCCGGGCCACCGCGGATCAGGGTTCCACGGGATCCGGCTGCACCGCACCGATCGGCATGGCCCCGTCCGGCAGTTCCGGCTGATCACCGGCCCGCAGGCCGTCCAGCATGATCTCCACGACCCGCCGGACCGCCCGCTCGTCCGGCGCCGCCCCCGGCAGTTGGACATGCATCGTCATCATCAGCGCGATGTCGCCGGGCTCGACGTCCGGGCGCAGCGCGCCGTCCTGATGGGCGTGCCGGATCATCCGCTCGACCAGGACGATGATCCGCTGCCGGATCTCCCGCAACTCCGGCGCGGCCCGCATGGCGGCGTGCAGCCGCGGCTCGATCACCGACTGCAGGGCGCCCAGCCGCAGTTCGAGCGCGCCGCGCAGGAAGCGGCGCAGCGCGTGCCAGGCGTCCGGCTCCTCCCGCCAGGCCGACTCGGCCAGCTCCGCCAGGCGTTCCAGCATCGCCAGACCGGCCGCGTGGATGAGAGCGTTCCGGTCCGGGAAGCGGCGGTACAGCGTGCCGATGCCCACCCCGGCCCGGCGGGCGATCTCCTCCAGCGGCACATCGGCGCCGTCGCGCAGGAACAGCTGCTGCGCGGCCTCGATGATCAGCTGCCGGTTGCGCCGGGCGTCCGCCCGCAGCTCCGCGTCTCCCGCCCTGCCCGCCACGCTCGACCTCTTCGACAACTGGACGATTCTCCTCCGGTTAGGTTACCGTAACGGCTAACCGGAGGATTTTCCTCCAGTTGACCTGATGTTCGAGGTACAGGAGCCGCCATGCAGAACCGGACCGTCCTCATCTCCGGCGCCGGCATCGCCGGGCCGACGCTCGCGTACTGGCTGGCCAGGCACGGGTTCCGGCCCACGGTGATCGAACGCGCCGCCGGCCTGCGGTCCAGCGGCAACCCGGTCGACGTGCGCGGCGGCGCCGTCACCGTCGTGGAACAGATGGGCGCCATGCCCCGCGTCCGGGCCGCGGCGACCAAGGTCGCCGCGCTGTCCTTCGTGACCGCCACCGGCCGCCGGGCGGGGCGGATCGCCATGGGAGCCCTGCGGGAAGGTGACGGCGAGGTCGAGATCCCCCGCGACGACCTGGCCGCCATCCTGTACGAGACGAGCCGCGACCACGCCGAATACGTCTTCGGTGACTCCATCGCCACCCTGGAGCAGGACGACGCCGGGGTGGACGTCACCTTCGAACGCGCCGCGCCCCGCCGCTTCGACCTCGTCATCGGGGCGGACGGGCTGCATTCGACCGTGCGGCGGCTGGTGTTCGGGCCGGAGGCGGACTTCGTCCGCCACCGCGGTGTCTACGTGGCGACCGTGCCCATCGACGGCCTCGCCGGTGACGAGCGCGAGGTCGTCATGTACAACACCCCGGGCCGCGCGGTGGCCGTGCACCCCGGCCGCGACGGCCACGGTGGCGCCGCCTTCATGTTCCGCGCCCCGGCGGTGCCCGGATTCGACCACCGCGACCTGGCACAGCACCGGCGGCTGCTGGCCGCCGCGTACGCCGGCGCCGGCTGGCGGGTCCCGGAGATCCTGGCCCGCGCGCTGGAGAGCGACGAGCTGTACTTCGACTCGGTGAGCCAGGTCCGGGTGAGCCCCTGGTCACGGGGCCGGGTCGCCCTGCTCGGCGACGCCGCGTCCTGCGTGTCGTTGTTCGGCGACGGCTCCACCCTCGCGGTGACCGGCGCCTTCGCGCTGGCCGGCGCGCTCGCCGAGGCGCCCGCCGACCACCGGGCCGCGTTCGGCCGGTACGAGGCCGGGCACCGGGTGCTGACCGACGCCAAGCAGCGGGCCATGCCGATGACCGCCGCGCTGCTCATCCCGGCGAGCCGGCCCGGCATCGCGGTCCGCAACCTGGCCACCCGCCTCGTCCCGGTCCTCGGCGCCGCCGCCCGGCTGCGCCGGCCCCGGACCACCGTCCCGGCGGCCCGGGGGCACGGCGCAGCGCCACGGTGACCGACGACCCGACGACCGACATCCCGTGACCGGCGGCCCGGTGACCGGCCGGGCGCTCAGCCCGATTCGCTGCGGCGCTTCAGGCCGGCGACCTCCATCTCCATGTAGCGCCGGGTGAGCCGGCCGATGAACAGCCGGACCAGCGGCGCCAGCGGGCCCCGATGCTCGATCGTCAGCACCGCAGCGGTCCGGCCGTCGCCCTGGGGCGTGAGCCGGTGGCCGCCCACGGTGACCACTCCCGGGTTCTTCGACACCCAGTCGAACCGGATGCCCGGCTCCAGCTCGGTGACCGTCCAGGTCGCCGGCCGCAGCTTCGGCTGGGTCACCGCCGCCCGGCTGCCGACGGTCAGCGGGCCGCCGTCCAGCCGCCGCGCGGAGGTCACCGACTCCGACCACTCCGGCCAGCGGTCGATGTCCGACAGCACCGACCACACCCGCTCCGCACCCGCCTCGATGACGGTGGAGGCCTCGTACGACATGATCTCTCCATATCCACCCCCGGACCCGCAGAACATTACTCCGGGTGCCACCGGAACAGATCACCGGGCCACAGATCCACCGCCCCGGGCGGTGCCGGACGCACCGTCTGGTGCGAGGTCGGACAGCACCCCCAGGCGACGGCGCATTCCCCGGCGCCCTCCGCCCTGATCACCCCGGCCGACGGCGGGGATTTTGCCAACTACATAACGTAGCGATGTGAATACTAATAGTGTTCACATCATGCCTAAGCGTGATCACCAGATCTGGCTTGAACTGATCAAGGAACGACCATCTCTGGCCGTCGATCTGCTCAGCTGCGTCAAGCCTGGCGCCGTCCCCGCCTTCACCGAGGCTCGTGTGGAGTCGGCCGACCTCACCCAGCACCAACCCACCGAATACCGCGCCGACACCGTGGTCGGCCTCCGCGCCGGCGGCAAGCCCGCGATGGCCCTCATCGTGGAGGTCCAGCTCGGCAGGGACGACGGGAAGCGCTGGAGCTGGCCGGTCTACCTGGCCGGCCTGCGCGCCCGGCTTAAATGCCCGGTCACCCTGCTCGTCATCAGCCCCAAGCCGGCCGTCGCCCGGTGGTGTGCCCATCCCCTCGTCCTCGGCCACCCCGGTCTGGTGCTCAAACCCTTGGTCCTCGGTCCCGCACAGATACCGAAGATCATCGATGCGGCCCAGGCGCAAGACAACCTAGAACTGGCCGTACTGTCGGCGATCACCCACGGCGCCGGTGACGACGGCGAAAAGGTGCTGGCCGCGATGCTCAACGGGCTCGAACACGCCGAGCTCGACCAGGCGGAAAGATATATTGATGAGGTCATGGCGATGCTTCCAGCAGCGGCCGGACAGATCCTGGAGGCGATGATGCGCACCGGTACCCGCGAGTACAAGAGCGACTACGCCCGCCGCTACTTCGGCCAGGGCAGAGCCGAAGGACTGGCCGAAGGGCTGGCCGAAGGGCTGGCCGAAGGCGAGGCAAGGATGCTGCTGCTCGTACTGGACGGCCGGGGCATCGCCGTACCCGACGACATCCGAGCCCGCATCCTTGAGTGCACCGACCGCGAAAAGATCGAGAGCTGGGGCCGCCGCGCGGCCACGATCGGCACGATCGACGAACTGTTCGGCTAGGGCGTCGGGCACGGCCGCCGGGCGACGGATCCGGACGGGACGCGTCCGGATCCGCGGCGGCAAGGCCGAAGAGCTAGTCCTTCGCCAGGGTGGCGAAGAGGCGGTCCGCCTCCGGTTGCTTCCACTGGGGGAGGTTCCGGTCGTTCACGTACGGCTCCCACGGCACGTCGACGAACCGGATGTCGGGCCCGGCCGATCCCAGTGCCTGCGCCATGGACGTCATCGTGGCCACGTCCAGTTCCCGGTCCGTCGTGATCGACCGGCTGACCGCCTCCAGCAGCCTGGCCAGTCTGGCGGGGTCGTCCAGCACGCTCTCGGCGGTGGCCTTGCGCAGCAGTTCGAGCAGCAGCGCCGCCTGCCGCCTGGTCCGGGCCAGGTCGGAGCCGTCGCCGGCGGCCCGGCTGCGGACGTAGCCGAGCGCCTGCGCACCATCGAGCACCGACGTCCCGGCGGGCAGCCGGAGCTTCGCCTTGGGGTCGTCGATGGCCGCGGGCAGCTTGACCGAAACTCCGCCCATCGCATCCACGATGGCGGCGAACCCGGAGTAACCGACCTCGACGGCATGGTCGACATGTAGCCCGGTGAGGGATTCGACCGTCTTCCACACGCACTCCAGACCGCCGATGTCCAGCGTCCGGTTGATCATGTCCAGCCGCGGCGCCGTCCCCCCGGTCGCGGCCGGGCATGAGGGGATGCGGACGACCGAGCGTCGCGGGATGGTGATCACCATCGTCCGCCGCGGATCGGCCGCGAGGTGGAGGAGCATGATGGCGTCCGCCCTCACTCCGAGCCCCGATTGCGGCGACGGTCGATCCGACGCCACCAGCAGGACGTTCGTGCTCGTCCCCTGCTTGGCGGGCCGATCCCAGGACGGGCCGGCGACCACCCGCGCGGCGGGTACCGAGCCGCGGACCAGCATGGCGGGCACGACGGCGATGGCGACGGTGACCGCGGCGACCGCCGCGGCGGCGGCGGCCCACGCCCACCGCCGCCGCCGAACCGGCAGCCCACCTCCAGCGGACCTGCCGGCCCGGGTGGTGCGCGGCAGGCGGGCCCGTCGCCCGGAGTGATCAGGACCGCTCCCGGCCATGGACATGGCGAGCAACCGGTCCCGCTGCCGCGCCAGCAGGTCGGCGGGTTCGTGCTCCAGATCACGGCCGAGGTCACGAAGCATCTTGAGGTCGTCCACCGCTACTCCTCGTCCCGGGTCGGGTCGATGTCGCCGAGGGCCGCGCGCACCTTGCGCCTGGCCCGGTTGAGCCGTGACTTCACCGTGCCGACCGGTATGCCGGCGGCCTCCGCCACCTCCTCGTAGGAGAGATCGCCCCAGGCGAGCAGCAGCAGGACGTCCCGGTCTCCCTTGCCGAGCCCGGCGAGCGCCGCCGCCAGCCGCGCCTTCGACGCCGCGGCGCTCACCCCGGCCGCCACCCGGTCGGCCACCGGTTCGGTGTCGGGCGACATCGGCAGCCGGGACAGCGCCCGGTACCGGGCCGCCTCGGAGCGGTGATGCCGGGCGATCAGCTTGGTCACGATGCCGAAGAGCCAGGGCCGGGCGTCCGGCCGGCCGAGGTCGTACCGGTCGCGGCGGGCGAAGGCGACCATGAACGTCTCACCGACGAGATCCTCGGCCACCTCCGGCCCGAGCCGGCGGGAGACGTAGCGGTAGAGCATCGCTGAGTAACGGTCGAACAGCACCGCGAACGTCTCCGGCCGGGTCCTGGACTCGGCGATCAACTCCGCGTCCAGGCCGGGTGCGGTCGGCGGAGCGGTCATCTTCGACACCATGGCATCGAGCCGGCCTTTCGTGGGGAGATCAGATCCGTCCCCACGTCTCTCCACATCCCCCGCCCTCGGTTCACGCTCGCGTCACCGGGTGCATGGTGGCGGGCGACGAACGCAGAACGGGGTTCAGCGACCGGTCAGCAGCGTGGCGAAGAGATGACCTGGCGTGCTCGGTGATCGGGCTGAACGTGACTCCGGGTCGATGCCGGCCCGCGCGCCCGGAGGCATCGTCCGATGCGCGCGGGCGGGCGGGCCGGTCAGCGGGCGTCGGTGATCATGCCGGCGCCGACGGTGCCGTTGGTGGACTCGTCGATCAGGATGAACCCGCCGGTGAGCCGGTTGCGGGCGTAGTCGTCCACGAACAGCGGCTGGGTGACCCGCAGCGACACCCGGCCGATCTCGTTCAGGCCGAGCGACTGGGCCGACTCGTCACGGTGCAGGGTGTTCACGTCGAGCCGGTAGTTGAGGTCGCGGACCATCGCCCGCGCGGTGCGGGTGGTGTGCTTGATCACCAGCTTGGTGCGCGGCGCGAGCTTCACGCCGTCCGCCATCCAGCACACCATCGCCTGGAGATCCTGGGCGACCTGCGGCCGGTTGTTCGGCCGGCAGATCATGTCGCCGCGGGAGATGTCGATGTCGTCGGCCAGCCGCAGGGTGACCGACATCGGGGGGAACGCCTCCTCCACCGGCCCATTGAAGGTGTCGATCGCGGCGACCCGGGTGACCAGGCCGGACGGCAGGTGCATGACCTCGTCGCCCGGCTTGATGACGCCGCCCGCCACCTGGCCGGCGTAGCCGCGGTAGTCATGGAACTCGTGGTCGGTGGCCCGCTGCGGCCGGATGACGTACTGCACCGGGAATCGCACGTCGACCAGGTTGCGGTCGGAGGCGATGTGCACGTTCTCCAGGTGGTGCAGCAGCGAGGTGCCGTTGTACCAGGGCATGTTCTCCGACCGGGACACGACGTTGTCGCCGTGCAGCGCGGAGATGGGGATGAAGGTCAGGTCGGCGATGTTGAGCTTGGCGGCGAACGCGGTGAACTCCTCGCGGATCTCCTCGAACCGCTCGGCCGAGTAATCGACCAGGTCCATCTTGTTCACCGCGAGCACCAGGTGCGGCACCCGCAGCAGCGAGGTGAGGAAGGCGTGCCGGCGGGACTGCTCCAGCACGCCCTTGCGCGCGTCGATCAGCACGATGGCCAGGTCGGCGGTGGACGCGCCGGTGACCATGTTCCGGGTGTACTGGATGTGCCCGGGGGTGTCGGCGATGATGAACTTGCGGCGCGGGGTGGCGAAGTAGCGGTAGGCGACGTCGATGGTGATGCCCTGCTCGCGTTCGGCGCGCAGGCCGTCGGTGAGCAGCGACAGGTCGGTGTACTCGGTGCCCCGGTCGCGGCTGGTGCGCTCGACGGCCTCGAGCTGGTCCTCGAAGATGGCCTTGGAGTCGAACAGCAGGCGCCCGATGAGCGTGGACTTGCCGTCGTCGACCGAGCCCGCCGTGGCGAAACGCAGGATGTCCATCAGAACCGGTCTCCAGAGGTCGCAGGGGTGAAGGGGCGGGGCGCGGTCATCATCAGAAGTAGCCCTCCTTCTTGCGGTCCTCCATGGCGGCCTCCGAGGCCCGGTCGTCGGCCCGGGTCGCGCCGCGCTCGGTGATGCGGGTCGCGGCGATCTCGGCGATGATCTCCTCGATGGTGGCGGCGGTGGACTGGACGGCGCCGGTGCAGGTCATGTCGCCGACGGTGCGGTAGCGGACGACGGTCTCGAAGGTGGGCTCGTCGTCGCCGCGGTGCACCACCTCCGAGTCGGCGAGCAGCATGCCGTCCCGCTCGAAGACCGTGCGGGAGTGCGCGAAGTAGATGGCCGGGATCTCGATCTTCTCCCGCCGGATGTAGTCCCAGATGTCGAGCTCGGTCCAGTTGGACAGCGGGAAGACCCGGATGTGCTCGCCCTTGCGGATGCGGGCGTTGTACAGGTTCCACAGTTCGGGGCGCTGGTTCTTCGGGTCCCACTGGCCGAAGTCGTCGCGGAAGGAGAACACGCGCTCCTTGGCGCGGGCCTTCTCCTCGTCGCGCCGCGCGCCACCGAACACGGCGTCGAACTCGTGCTCCTCGATCGCGTCCAGCAGGGTGGTGGTCTGCAGCCGGTTGCGGCTGGCCCGCCGGCCGGTCTCCTCGGCCACCCGCCCGGCGTCGATCGACGCCTGCACCGAGGCCACCACCAGCCGGGCGCCCAGTTCGGCGACCCGCCGGTCGCGGAACTCGATCACCTCGGGGAAGTTGTGCCCGGTGTCCACGTGCATGAGCGGGAAGGGGATCGGCGCCGGCCAGAACGCCTTCTCGGCGATGCGCAGCATGACGATCGAGTCCTTGCCGCCGGAGAACAGCAGGCAGGGCCGCTCGAACTCGGCCGCCACCTCGCGCATGATGTGGATGGCCTCGGCCTCCAGCACGTCCAGTTGTGACGTCGTGTAATCGCTCGGGAGCATCTGCGGTCCTCCGGAAGGCTTCACTGGCGGTGCACGTCGCGGATGCCGGCGAGCAACGTTGGCGCCAGATCCGGTAGGGATACCAGAATATCCGGCAGTAGCGGGTCCTTCTGGTTGTACCGCAGCGGCGATCCGTCGATCCGGCTGGCGTGGGCGCCGGCCGCCAGGGCCACCGCCACCGGCGCGGCCGAATCCCACTCGTACTGGCCGCCGGCGTGCACGTAGGCGTCGACCTCGCCGGTGAGCACCGCGGCGATCTTCGCGCCCGCCGAGCCGATGGGCACCAGCTCGGCGCCGACCAGCCGGGCGAGCTTCTGGACGAACTCCGGCGGGCGGGTACGGCTGACCGCGATGCGCATGCCCTCCTGGCGCGGCGGCGGCTTCGGCGGCGCCGCGGTCGACAGCGTCACCCCCTGGGCGGGCAGCGCGACCGCCCCGGCGACCAGCTCGCCCTCCGGGGCCGGCCGCCCGGCGGCCGGCGTGCCGTCGCCCGGCCGGCGGCGCCACAGCGCCACGTGGACGGCCCAGTCGGCCCGGCCGTCGTCGCCGAACTCGCGGGTGCCGTCCAGCGGGTCGATGATCCACACTCGCTCGGCGGTGCGCCGGCGCGGATCGGAGCGCTCCTGCTGGGTCGCCTCCTCCGAGAGCACGCGGTCGTCCGGCCGCAGCCGGGACAGCGACTCCATCAGGTGGAGGTGGGACTCCCGGTCGCCGGCCCGCCGGAGTGCGACCGGGTCGGCGAAGCCGAGCCGGTCCCGCAGGGCCAGCAGCCGCTCACCCGCCTCGGCGGCGAGATCGCGGGCGAGCGCGTGGTCGTCGCGTGTCGTCACGATGCCCTTCCTGGTGCTGCTCTTCGGAGCTCCTGGCGTTCCCGGGCTGACGCGCCCCCGGACCGCGCGCCACCACGGACCAGGTCCTCCACAGGATATGAAGATCCAAAGCGAGAGACCAGTGCTCGACATAACGTAAGTCCAACCGTACCGATTCCTCGAAGGAGAGGTCCGGGCCGCCGTCCACCTGCCACAGGCCGGTCATGCCGGGACGCATCGGCAGCCGGCGCAGCGCCCCGGCCGCTCCGGCGGCGCCCGCGGGGATCTCGCCGGGGCCGCGGGGCCGCGGCCCGACCAGCGACATCTGGCCGAGCAGCACGTTCAGCAGCTGGGGCAGCTCGTCGAGCGAGTGCCGGCGCAGCCAGGCGCCGTACCGGGTGAGGCGGGAGTCCCGCCGCAACCGGACGAACGCGCCGTGCCCGCCGGCGCCCCGGCCGCCGCCACGCCGGACGGGATGGCACCCTCCCTGGCCGCCCGGCGCGTCGAGCCGGATGGTGCGCAGCGCGACGGCGGTGAAGCGGGCGCCGCCGCGCCCCACCTTCGCGCGGCGGACCAGCACCGGACCCGGCCCGGTCAGCCGCACGCCGATCGCCAGCGCGACGAGCACCGGGGCGAGCAGCAGCAGGGCGGCGGCGGCCACCGCCCGCTCGAACGCGGCCTTCCCCAGCCGTCCCGCGCGCGACGGCCCTCCAGGAACCGCCCAGCCCACCGCCGGCCCGGAAACCACCCCCGGGGCCGCCGGACCGCCATGAACGGCGCCCGGAGCCCGCTCGCCTTCCCTCACGCCTCCTCCAGGTGACCAGAAGAACACCATGCGTGAGGATGCTAGCCATGCGCCCCGACCCGCTCCCCCGTTTTTCCAGAACTCAGCGCGGTGGTCTGAGGGGTTTGAGGTCCTGGGGGTGGAAGGTGTTCTGGGTGGCCTCCAGGCCGGCGGTCATCAGGGACTCGACCACGTCGGCGGACCGGTCGACCAGGAAGGGCAGGTCCTTGCGCTCGGCGGTCGCGAAGTCGCGCAGCACGTAGTCGGCGGCGTCCATCCGGCCGGGCGGGCGGCCCACGCCGAACCGCACCCGCAGGTAGTCGCGGGTACCGATCGACTTGGTGATCGAGCGAAGTCCGTTGTGCCCGTTGTCGCCGCCGCCGAGCTTGATCCGCAGGGCGCCGTAGGGAATGTCCAGCTCGTCGTGCACCACGATCATGTTCGCCGGGGTGACCTTGTAGAAGTCGGCCAGCGCCTTGACCGGACCGCCGGACAGGTTCATGAACGACCGGGGTTTGGCGAGCACCACCGGTGCCCCGGCCAGCCGCCCTTCGACGATCTCCGCCCGCGACCGGTGCGCCTTGAACCGGCCGCCGGCCCGGGCGGCCAGCTCGTCCAGCACCATGAAACCCGCGTTGTGCCGATTTCCGGCGTACTCCGGGCCGGGGTTGCCGAGCCCGACGATCAACCAGCGGTCCACGACCGACCTCTCCGTTCCGTTGCCTCAGGTGGGTCCGCCGCCCGGGGGCATCGGGGGCGGGCGGGCCGCCCGCCCGTTCGGCACCACTCGCGGACCGGACCCGGGCCGCCATACCGAACAGGGCAGCCCGGACGGCCGTTCCCGGCCCCCTGGCTGCCCTGCCGACGATACGGGAGGTTACTCGGCGGACTCGTCGGCCGGCGCCTCGGCGGTCTCGCCGCCGACGGCGGCGCTCTCGCCCTCGGCGCCCTCGGTGGTCTCCTCCTCGGCGGTCGGCATCACGCTGACCTGCAGCACGACCGTCTCGGGGTCGGTGGCCAGCGTCGCGCCCTTGGGCAACTTCAGGTCGCCGGCGGTCACCACCGCGCCGACGTCCAGGCCGTCGACGTCGACCTCGACGCCGGTGGGGATGTGGGTGGCCTCGGCCTCGACGCCGACCGAGACGAGCTGCTGGTCGAGCAGCGCGCCGGGCGCGACCTCACCGGTGGTGGTCACCGGGATGTCGACGGTGACCTTCTCGCCGCGCTTCACCAGCAGCAGGTCGACGTGCTCGACGAAGCCCTTGATCGGGTCGCGCTGCACGCCCTTGGGCAGCGCCAGCTCGTCCACGCCCTCGCCGGCCAGCCGGATCAGCACGTTCGGCGTGCGCAGCGCGAGCAGCAGGTCGTGACCCGGCAGGGTCAGGTGCTTGGGCTCGATGCCGTGCCCGTACAGGACGGCCGGGACCTTGTCGGCGCGGCGGATCTTGCGCGCGGCGCCCTTGCCGAACGTGGAGCGCTGCTCGGCGGCGATGCGTACCTCGGACACGGATCTCTCCTAGGGAGTCTCAAGTGAAAGCGCTCACCCTCACCCGCCCTAGCGGAAGGCGTTACGAGCGCGGACAACCCTGAAGAGACTACCGGACCTGCGGTACCCGTCCGGCCACCGGTCAGCTGTCCCCCTCGAAGAGGCTGGTGACCGAGCCGTCGTTGAAGACCTCGCTGATCGCCCGGGCCAGCAGCGGGGCGATCGACAGCACGGTGAGCTTGTCGAACCGCTTCTCGCCGGGGATCGGCAGGGTGTTGGTGACGACCACCTCGGAGATCCGCGAGTTCTTCAGGCGGTCGACCGCCGGGTCGGAGAAGATCGCGTGGGTGGCGGCCACGATGACGTTGGTGGCGCCCTGCTCGTACAAGGCGTCGGCCGCCTTGCAGATCGAGCCGCCGGTGTCGATCATGTCGTCGATGAGCACGCAGGTACGGCCGCGGACCTTGCCGACCACCTCGTGCACCTTGACCTGGTTGGCGACGTCGAGATCGCGGCGCTTGTGGATGAACGCGACCGCGGTGCCGAGCTGGTCGGCCCAGCGCTCGGCCAGGCGCACCCGGCCGGTGTCGGGCGACACGATGGTCGTGGTGGCCGGGTCGAGCTTGTCGGCCAGGTAGCCGTGCAGGACGGGCATCGCGAACAGGTGGTCGACCGGCCCGTCGAAGAAGCCCTGGATCTGCGGGGTGTGCAGGTCGACCGACATGAGCCGGTCGGCGCCCGCGGTCTTGAACAGGTCGGCCATCAGGCGGGCGGTGATCGGCTCGCGGCCGCGCCCCTTCTTGTCCTGCCGAGAGTAGCCGAAGAACGGCATCACCACGGTGATGCGCTTGGCGGAGGCCCGCTTGAGCGCGTCCACCATGATCAGCTGTTCCATGACCCAGGTATTGATCGGGTCGGTGTGCGACTGGATGACGAACGCGTCGCTGCCGCGGACCGACTCCAGGTAGCGGGCGTAGATCTCGCCGTTGGCGAAGTCGTGCAGCTTGGTGGGGGTCACCTCGATGCCGAGGTGACGCGCGACCTCGTCGGCCAGCTCGGGATAGGCCCGGCCGGAGATGAACATCAGGTGCTTCTCGCCGGCCGCCTTCTTGCCGCTCATGGTGCCCTTTCCGCCGGGCACGCCGGTCATGCCGCGCCCTGTCGTGCCGTCGGTCGATCGCGCCGTGTCATCCATCGGTTCCCCGCTCGTCCTCGTCGCCGGTCACGGGCGCCTGGTCCGCCGCCTGGTCCGCCGCCTCGCGCGCCGCGCGGGCGGCGGCGGTGCCGGGACGCTTGCGCTCCACCCAGCCCGCCACGTTGCGCTGCCGGGCCCGGGCCACCGCCATCGCGCCGGGTGGCACGTCGTTGGTGATGACCGAGCCGGCCGCGGTGTAGGCGCCGTCGCCGACCACGACCGGGGCGATGAGCATGTTGTCGCTGCCCACCCGGACGTGGTCGCCGATCGTGGTGTGGTGCTTGTCCACGCCGTCGTAGTTCACGAACACGCTGGAGGCCCCGATGTTGCTGCCCTCGCCGATCGTGGCGTCGCCGACGTAGGTCAGGTGCGGCACCTTGGAGCCGTCGCCGAGGCGGGCGTTCTTCATCTCGACGTAGGTGCCGGCCTTGGCCTTGCGGCCGAGCACGGTGCCCGGTCGCAGGTAGGCGTAGGGGCCGACCGAGGCGTCCGGCCCGATCTCGGCGTGGTCGCAGACGGCGTTGCGCACCACCGCGCCGGGGCCGACCGTGGTGTCGGTGAGCGTGCTGGCCGGGCCGACCTGCGCGCCCGCGCCGATCACCGTGGCGCCGTGCAGCTGGGTGCCGGGGTGGACGACGGCGTCGGGCTCGATGCGCACCCCGACGTCCACCCAGGTGGAGGCGGGGTCGATGATCGTCACGCCCGCGCGCATGTGCCCTTCCAGCAGGCGGGCGTTGATCACCTGGCGGGCGGCGGCGAGCTGGACGCGGTCGTTGACGCCCTCGACCTCCACGTGGTCGGCGGCGACGTGGGCGCCCACCCGGTGGCCCTCCTCGCGAAGGATCGACAGCACGTCGGTGAGGTACTCCTCACCTTGGGCGTTGGCGGTGGAGACGCGCTTGACGGCGTCGGCGAGCAGCAGCCCGTCGAAGGCGTAGACGCCGGAGTTCATCTCGCGGACGGCGCGCTGCTCGGGGGAGGCGTCCTTCTCCTCGACGATCGCGAGGACGGCGCCGGTGGTGTCCCGGATGATGCGGCCGTAGCCGGTGGGGTCGGGCACCTCGGCGGTGAGCACCGTGACGGCGTTCCCCTCGGCGGCGTGGGTGGCCAGGAGCTCGGCGAGGGTCTCGGTGCGCAGCAGCGGCGTGTCGCCGTAGGTGACGAGGACCGTTCCCGCGATGGTGCCGACGGTCTCCAGGACGGTGCGGACGGCGTGGCCGGTGCCGTTCTGCTCCTCCTGGACGACGGCGCGGGCGTCCGGGCCGGAGCCGGCCAGATGCGCCTCGACCTGCTCGCGGGCGTGACCGATCACGATGATCAGCCGCTCCGGCGACAGGCCCCGGGCGGCGGCCAGCATGTGGTCGACGAGCGCGCGGCCGCACAGCTCGTGCAGGACCTTGGGGGTGCTGGACTTCATGCGGGTGCCCTCACCTGCGGCGAGGACGATGACGGCGGCCGGGCGCGGCACACTCACGGACTGAGGCTCCCTCGGCGTCGCGGCTGAGACACGGCGGGCGGGCGCGCGGGACACCGCCCGGTCACCCGTCCGACATCGTGAGGATACCCGCCGGGGGCCGGAGGACATCCAGGCCCCCTCCACATATTGGACGTGCGGGGCGCGGCCGTCGGGCTGCGTGATCGGTGTTCCGGCGCCTGGACTCGAACCAGGACAACCCTGCTCCAAAGGCAGGTGGGCTGCCAATTACCCTACGCCGGACCGGTGGGAGGACCTCCCGAACTCGCGGTGACAAGAATACCCACCCCGGCGCCCGCGGCGCTCACCGGAGCGTCCGCGCCGGACGGCCCACGCATGACCGGGCTCACAACGGGCAGGAGGGCTTAGCAGATGCCGGCCCCCTTTCGCAAGGCGTGGAAGCGCCACGGGAAGTCCCGGGAACCGTCATCTTCCCCACATTCCACACTTAGGAATTCCTAACTTACGATGGCGTAGGTTACGGTTACGTAGCCAGAGAGATTCAGCAGTCCGGTTCCGAACCACGTGAGGTTGCCCATGACCGTCGTTGAAGATCGCGCGGCTCAGCCGCCGCCGCCCCGCCCGGATCTCGAGCCCGAGCCGAAGAGCAATTTCGAACGCGTCCTCCTCGTCATCTTCGTGGCGGTCCCGTTCCTCGCGCTCGTCGCCGCGGTGCCCATGGCATGGGGCAGCTTCCTCGGCTGGAGCGATGTCGTCATCGCCACCGTCTTCTATATCTTCACCGGCCTCGGGGTGACCGTGGGCCTGCACCGCTACTTCACGCACGGCTCGTTCAAGGCGAACCGGCCGCTGAAGATCGTGCTCGCCATCGCGGGCAGCATGTCGCTGGAGATGGGCGTCATCGACTGGGTGGCCACCCACCGCCGGCACCACAAGTACTCCGACAAGGAGGGCGACCCGCACTCGCCGTGGCGGTTCGGCAACGACTGGAAGGCGCTGACCAAGGGCCTGCTGTTCGCGCATATCGGCTGGATGTTCTCCTCCGAGCGCACCAACCGCGAGCGGTTCGCCAAGGACCTGCTGAACGACAAGGACGTCCGCCGCATCCACGAGGCCTTCCCGTGGCTGGTCTTCGCCTCCCTGGTGCTGCCCGCCGTGATCGGCGGCCTGGTCACCTGGTCCATCACCGGCGCGCTGACCGCGTTCTTCTGGGGCAGCCTGGTGCGCATCTCGCTGCTGCACCACGTCACCTGGTCGATCAACTCGGTCTGCCACGTCTTCGGCGACGAGGCCTTCGAGGTCCGCGACAAGTCCCGCAACGTGTGGTGGCTGGCCATCCCGTCCTTCGGCGAGTCCTGGCACAACCTGCACCACTCCGACCCGACCCTCGCCCGGCACGGCGCCCTCAAGGGACAGCTCGACCCGAGCGCGCGGGTGATCCGCTGGTTCGAGCAGGCCGGCTGGGCGACCGCCGTGCGGTGGCCCACGCCCGAGCGGCTGGCGGCGAAGCGAGTTGGCTGATCCAGCCTCGCTGTCGGGCCGCCCTCCGGCGGCCCGCATCCCCCTTCCGGCGCAACCCCCCCTGTCAAATAGCGATATAGCAGGCCAAACCGGGACATTGGTGGTTGATCCGCTCCCGGCGCCGGTCATTATTGAACCCATGGCAGAACCCCGCTCACGCGTCCGAATGACCGGCAAGGAGCGACGGGAGCAGCTGGTCCGGATCAGCCGCACGCTGTTCGCCGAGAAGGGTTTCGACGGCACCTCCATCGAGGAGATCGCGGCGAAGGCCAAGGTCTCCAAGCCCGTGGTGTACGAGCACTTCGGCGGCAAGGAGGGCGTCTACGCGGTCGTGGTCGACCGCGAGATGCAGCGCCTGCTCTCCCTGGTGGCCGGGGCGCTGAACGCCGGCCACCCGCGGGTCCGGCTGGAGCGGGCCGCCCTGGCGCTGCTCCAGTACGTCGAGGAGTCCAGCGAGGGGTTCCGCATCCTGGTCCGCGACTCGCACGCGGCCTCCGGCACCGGCACCTTCGCCAGCCTGATCAGCGACATCGCCAGCCAGGTCGAGGACGTGCTGGCCGACCAGTTCGCCGAGCGCGGATACACCCCCACCCTCGCGCCGATGTACGCGCAGATGCTCGTGGGCATGGTGGCGCTGACCGGCCAGTGGTGGCTGGACGCCCGCCGGCCGGACCGCGAGGAGGTGGCGGCGCACCTGGTCAACCTGGCCTGGAACGGCCTGACCGGGCTGGAGCCGCGCCCCGGCCTGACCGCGGCCTCCGTCCGGGCCCGGGCCGGCCTGCCGCCGCCCGGCGAGCCGGCGCCGCGGGCCGGCGAGAAGGAGCTCAAGGAGCTGGAGAAGGCCCGCGAGAAGGAGCTCAAGGACCTCGAGAAGGCCCGGGAGAAGGAGCTCCGGGAGCTGGAGAAGGCCCGCGAGAAGGAGCTCAAGGAGCTGGAGCGGCAGCGCGCCCGCGAGCAGCGCGAGCACGAGAAGCTCGCCAAGGAGCAGGAGAAGCAGCGGGCCCGCGAGCAGCGCGAGCAGGAGCGGCTGGCCCGGGAGCAGGAGCGGGCCAGGCAGCGCGACGAGCGGCTGCGCGAGCAGGCCGGCCCCCGCGAGGCGGCCAACGTGCCGGGTGACCAGCAGGGATGAGCACCCGGGCGGCGGCCAAGTGTTATCTGCCGTTGCCGAAAAGTTAACGTGTCATTCCATCAGGCGGGGCATTTAGGTCATATGTCCGCCGAGGTCCTCCCGATGCCGTCCGAAGAGCCCACCCCGCTGATCACATCGCGGGATCGCTTCCTCAACCGCGAGGAAAGCTGGCTCCACTTCAACGAACGCGTCCTCGATCTCGCCGAGGACCCGAGTGTCCCGCTGCTCGAACGGGCCCGTTATGTGGCGATCTTCGCCAGCAATCTCGACGAGTTCTTCCGGGTCCGGGTGGCCGGCCTGCGCCGCCGGATGGCCACCGGCCTGCTGCGCCGCACCAAGAGCGGGCTCAAGCCGCAGGAGGAGCTGGCCAGGATCGCGGCCGTCGCCGGCGAGCTGGCCCAGCGGCACTCGACCGCCTACCACGAGCTGCTGTGCCCGGAGCTGGCCGGCGTCGGCATCGAGATCGTCCGCTGGGACCAGCTCGACCGGGACGAGCGGGCCGCCATGCGCAAGCTGTTCCGGGAGCGGATCCGCCCGGTGCTCACCCCGCTGGCGGTGGACCCGGCCCATCCCTTCCCCTACATCTCCGGCCTGTCGCTGAACCTCGCCGTCCTGGTGCGCAACCCCGGCACCAAGCACACGGTCTTCGCCCGGGTCAAGCTCCCCCCGCAGCTCCCGCGCTTCGTGACCGCCTCCCCGCACCGCTTCGTGCCGCTGGAGGACGTCATCTCCGCCCATCTCGGGCAGCTGTTCAAGGGCATGGACATCGTGGAGCACCACGCCTTCCGGGTCACCCGCAACGAGGACCTCGACGTGGACGAGGACGTCACCGAGAACCTCATGCAGGCACTGGAGAAGGAGCTGCTGCTGCGGCGGTTCGGCCCGCCGGTGCGCCTGGAGGTCGAGGACACGATCAGCCCGGCCGTGCTGGAGCTGCTGGTCGACGAGCTCGGCGTCTCCGACCACGAGATCTACCGGGTGCCCGGGCCGCTCGACCTCACCGGGCTGAACGCCATCGCCGACCTGGACCGCGGCGAACTCAGCTTCCCGCCGTTCGTACCGGCCGAGGCGGTGCACGCCGACGACGACATCTTCGCGATGCTGCGCGAGCGCGACGTGCTGGTGCACCACCCCTACGACTCGTTCGCCACCAGCGTGCAGCGCTTCATCGAGCAGGCGGCGGCCGACCCGCACGTACTGACCATCAAGCAGACCCTGTACCGGACCAGCGGCGACTCCCCGGTGGTCGACGCGCTGATCGACGCGGCCGAGTCCGGCAAGCAGGTCGTGGTGGTCGTGGAGATCAAGGCCAGGTTCGACGAGCACGCCAACATCTCCTGGGCGCGCAAGCTGGAGCGCGCCGGCTGCCACGTGGTCTACGGCATCATCGGGCTGAAGACCCACGCCAAGCTGGCCCTGGTGGTCCGGCAGGAGCCCTCCGGCGAGCTGCGCCAGTACTGCCACATCGGCACCGGCAACTACAACCCCAAGACCGCGCGGCTGTACGAGGACTTCGGGCTGCTCACCGCCGACCCGACCGTGGGCGAGGACGTCACCGACCTGTTCATGCACCTCACCGGGTACTCCATGCACTCGGAGTACCGCCGGCTGCTGGTCGCCCCGCACTCGCTGCGCGACGGGCTGCTCGCCCGGATCGAGCGGGAGATCGAGCACCACCGGGCCGGCCGGCCCGCCCGGATCAGGATGAAGACCAACTCGCTGGTGGACGAGCCGGTCATCGACGCGCTCTACGCGGCGTCCAACGCCGGCGTGCCGGTCGACCTGTGGGTGCGCGGCGTGTGTACGCTGCGTCCAGGCATCCCGGGCCTGTCGGAGCACATCCGGGTGCGCAGCGTCCTCGGCCGGTTCCTGGAGCACTCCCGCATCTACGAGTTCGGCGGCCCGCGCCGCCCGGAGATCTGGATCGGCAGCGCCGACCTGATGCGCCGCAACCTGGAGCGCCGGGTGGAGGCGCTGGTGAAGGTCACCAGCCCCGAGCACCGCGCGTACCTGTCGGAGTTGTTCGACCTCGCGATGGCCGACACCACCAGCAGCTGGTGGCTGGCCGGCGACGGCGGCTGGGAGCGCCACCACCGCGGCCCGGACGGCGAGCCGCTCACGGACCTGCAGTCACACCTGATCGGCAAGCGCCGCTGGAGGACCATCGATGGCTGAACCCGCGGCGGGGGCCGCACCGGCGGAACCCGCGATCCGGTCGGCCGGCGCGGTCGTCTGGCGCGGCGACCCGCGCGATCCGGAGATCGTGCTGATCCACCGGCCCAGGTACGACGACTGGTCGTTCCCCAAGGGCAAGCTGCTGCCGGGCGAGCACCGGGTGACGGCCGCGCTGCGCGAGGTGGCCGAGGAGACCGGCCTGCGCGTCGTACTCGGCCGCCCGCTCCCCCCGGCGCGCTACCTGGTCGACGGGCTGCCGAAACAGGTGGACTACTGGGTGGCCCGGGTCGCCGAGGACGCCCCGCACCTGCCGTCCGACGAGGTGGACCGGATCGAGTGGGTGCCGGTGGCCGAGGCCGCCACCCGGCTGCGGCTGGACTGGGACCGGGCGACGCTGGACCGGCTGCGGGCCGCGCCGCTCGACACCTGGCCGATGGCGGTGGTCCGGCACGCGCGGGCCGGCTCCCGGGAGAAGTGGTCCGGCGACGACGACCTGCGCCCGCTGGACGACCGCGGCCGGGCCCAGGCGGCGGCGATCGCCGGTGTGCTCGCCGGATACCGGCCGCGGTCGCTGGTCAGCTCGCCGAGCCTGCGCTGCGTGCAGACCCTTACGCCGTACGCCGCCCGGCACGGCCTCGGCGTCCGCACCGAACGCGTCTACACCGAGACCGAGTACGAGCCGGACGCCGCGCTGGACCTCACGCTGTCGCTGCTGGACGCGGGCGGGCCGGCCGCGCTGTGCGGCCACGGCAAGGTGCTGCCCGACCTGGTCGCCGGCGTGCTGCGCGAGCGCGCCGGCGACGGCGAGGCCGAGTTCCACCTGCCCAAGGGCGGCGTCGCCGTCCTGCACCACGCCGCCGGCCGCGTCGTCGCCGTCGAACGGCACCTCACCTGACGCCACCGACCGTCCGAACCTGATCGGCCGGCCGAACTCGGCCAGCAGAACTCGGCCTCGGCGCCGGTCTCGCTCCGGCCGGTCACCGGCACCCGTCACCGGCACCGGCTACCGGCACCGCACGCCGGCCCGGCCGGCCGCACCCGGTGACGGTCCACGGCGGCGCCCGGCTCAGCCCGCGCCGGGACGGGTGGCGGCGTCCCGGGCGAGCAGGGCGGCCTGGACCCGGTTGGCGCAACCCAGCTTGGCGAGCACCCGGCTGACGTAGGTCTTGACGGTGGTCTCGCTGGTCCGCAGCCGCCGGCCGATCTCGGCGTTGGACAGTCCCTCGGCGACCAGGGCCAGCACCTGCGACTCGCGGGCGGTCAGCGCCGACAGCCGATCGGCGGCCTCCCGGGCGCGCCGCGCCGCCGCACCGCCCGCCATGCCGGTCATGCCGGTCATGTCGGTCATGTCGGTCGCCGCCCCCGACGTGCCGGTCACCGCCCCGGACGTGCCCGTCCTGCCCGTCACCGCCCCGGACGTGCCCGTCACCACGCCCGTCGTGCCGGCCGTGCCCGTCCCCGCCCCGGACGTGCCGGTCGCGCCGGGCACCATGCCGAGGACCAGCCGGGTCACCGCCGGCGACAGGAACGCCTCGCCCTGATGCGCCGCGCGGACCGCGCGGACCAGCTCGTCCGGCGCGCAGTTCTTCAGCACGAACCCGGCGGCGCCGTGCCGCAGCGCCCGCCGGACGTTCGGCTCGGTGCCGAACGCGGTCAGCATCACCGCCCGCACCCCGGGCGCGCGGCGGCCCAGCTCCGCCAGCACCTCCAGCCCGTCCAGCAGCGGCATGTTCACGTCCAGCAGCGCCACGTCGGCGCGGTGCCGGACGGCCTCGGCCACCGCGGCCCGGCCGTCGGCGGCCTGCGCGACGACCTCGATGCCGGGCGCGGCGGCGAGCACCGCCCGGATGCCCTCGACGATCAGCGGCTCGTCGTCGGCCACCAGTACGCGGATCATCGGAGGCCCATCAGCATGCCGGCGGGCAGCAGCCCGAACATCAGCAGCGCGGCCGCCACCCCGGCGAGCGCCACCCGGGTGTTGCCGGCCAGGGTGGCCACCGGCGGATCCTCCGCCGGGGACGGCGCGCCGGCCGGAAGCATGGCCGGAAGCATGGCCGACAGCCGGAAATCGTCGCCGTCCGGGCCGTGCCGCAGCAGCCCGCCCGCCGCCCGCACCCGCTCCCCCAGCCCGGCCAGCCCGTACCCGGCCGCTTCCCCGGTGCGGCGCCCGACCGGGTCGCCGGCCGCGCCCCCGGTGCCGAGCCGGGCACCGTCCGCACGCCCGGCGGGGTCCCCGATCGCGTCCCCGGCCGGGCCGGCCGGTGGGAGTGGGTTGGTGACGGTGACCAGCAGGGCGTCCGGGTCCCACTCGGCCCGCACGACGACCGGCCGTCCGGGGGCGTGCTTGACGGCGTTGGTGAGCCCCTCCTCCACCACCCGGTACGCGGCGTGCCCGGCGGCCGGCGGCAGCGGGAAGCGCGGCCCGCTCTCCCGAAGCTCCACCGGCACCCCGGCGGTACGGAAGCCCGCCACCAGCGCGCCGATCTCCCCGGCGCCGGGCACCGCACCCCGGTCGTCCTCGGCGCGCAGCGTGCCGACCAGCTCCTGCAGCTCGTCCATCGCCTCGCGCACCGTGCCCGCCAGCCGGCGCACCGCGCGCGAATGCTCCGGCGGCAGCGCGGACACCTCCAGCGCCGCGGCCTGCACCGAGGCCAGGCTGAGCCGGTGGCCGAGCGAGTCGTGCACGTCGCGGGCGATGCGCAGCCGCTCGGCCAGGCGCTCCTGCTCGGCCAGCAGCTCTCGCCGGCGGACCAGCTCGCGGTTGCGTTCGGCCAGCGCCGACATCAGGCGCTCCTGCTGGGCGAGGTACCGCCCGACCAGCAGCGGCAACGCCACGAAGATCAGATAGCCGGCGACCAGCGGCGACTCCGACCCCCGGGCGGCCGGTGCGAACATGATGAAGGCCGTCGCGGTGCCCACCGCCGCGCCGGCGGCCCCGGCGAAACCCGCGCGGGACACCACCGCGCGGCCGGCCCGGTAGGACGTCCACAACATCACGATGTGGCCGCGGCCGGTCAGCGCGGCCAGCGCCAGCGCCACCACCAGCCCGGCGAGCGGCATCCGTGGCCCGGCGGCGGCACCGAGCGCGGCGGCCGCCGCCGCGGCGAGGACGTACCCGGCGAGGACGAGCGGCGCCGGCCCGCCACCGGGATGGGCGAGCGCGAACAGCGCGATGTCGCCGGCCGCGGCGGCGACCGGCGCCAGGACGCGGCGTACCCCCGGTGGTCGGCCCAGGGACGGCATCATCCGGCGGTTCAGGAGGCGGCGTGGCATCGGCACCCCTCCATGCTCGCCCGCCATCCCCCGCTCCGGTGCCCGATCACCTGACTTTCCGGACTTCGTACCGGGGCCGGCTGCTCGCCGCCGGCGCACCGCCACCCCGGTGCGGCGGGCCGGGCAGGAGCCTCGCACCGCGCGGATCCCGGCGCCGGATCGGCCGCCTCGATACTCCACGAGCTGCCGGTGGTGTTGTGCCGCACTCGGCGGCGGGGCTATACAGGTCGCGTGACAGAGAGATCGGCGGCCCGCCCCGCCCTCCCGCAGATCACCGATCGGCAGGCCTGGCAGGCCAGGATCGACGAGTTGAGGCTCAAGGAGAAGGCCCACACCAGGGCCGGGGACGCGCTCGCCGCCGAACGCCGCCGGCTGCCGATGGTCGAGGTCGACCCGCGCACCCCGCTGATCGGCTCCGGCGGCCCGGTGCCGTTGATCGACGTCTTCGACGGCCGGTCGCAGCTGATCGCCTACTTCCAGATGTGGCACACCGGCCGGCCCGCGGCCGAGCAGTGCGTGGGCTGCACCTTCTCCACCAGCCACATCAACGAGCTGTCCTACCTGCACTCGCGGGACGTGAGCTACGCCACCTTCTGCCAGGGACCGTACGAGGAGAGCTCCCGCTACCGCGACTTCATGGGCTGGACGATCCCCTGGTACTCGGTGCCGCCGGAGTCGGTGGACCGGCTGGTCGCCGGCCGGCACTTCGGCATCCTGGTCAGCTACCTCCGGGACGGCGACCAGGTCTACGAGACCTACTGGACCACCGGCCGCGGCAACGAGGTGATGGCGCCGTCCTACGGACTGCTGGACCGGACCGCCTACGGCCGGCAGGAGTTCTGGGAGGACTCCCCGCCGGGGTGGCCCCAGCACTGGGACTCCCTGGGCGGCCAGTTCAGCCAGGACGGCCGCCCCACCGCCCAGTGGTCCCGCCTCAAGGCCGGCCACGACGACGACCTCGGCACTTCCCCCGCCGGCCACCCACCCCACCACCACTGACCGGGCACCACCGACCGGTCCGGACGCCCCGGTGGGTTCCCGCGGAACGGGGGCGATCGCTCGGCGGCGGTCGGACAGCGATATGGCGGACCTCGCGGCACCCCGGCCACGCCGTCCGCTGCGGGGTGGATGTTCACTTTGGTGGACGGACGCGGTCACTTTCGGGGGCTGCGCCCACGCAGGGGCGTTCCTAGCGTGGGCCCGGTGATCGAAGTTCGCGAACTGACCAAGAGATACGGGGACACCGTCGCGGTGGACGGGCTGTCGTTCACCGTGCGGCCGGGCCGGGTGACCGGGTTCCTCGGTCCGAACGGGGCGGGGAAGACCACCACGATGCGCATGGTGCTGGGCCTGGACCGGCCGGCGGCCGGCCGGGCGCTGGTGGACGGCCGGCCCTACCGCGAGCACGCCCGGCCGCTGTGCCGGGCCGGCGCACTGCTGGACGGGCGCGGCCTGCACCCCGGCCGCAGCGCGTACGCCCACCTGCTGTGGCTGGCGCGCAGCAATGGGATCGCCCGGTCCCGGGTCGGCGAGGTGCTGGCGCTGACCGGGCTGTCCGGCGTCGCCCGGCGCCGGGCCGGCGGGTTCTCCCTCGGGATGACCCAGCGGCTGGGCATCGCCGCCGCGCTGCTCGGCGACCCGCCGGTGCTGCTGTTCGACGAGCCGGTCAACGGCCTGGACCCCGACGGCGTCCGGTGGATCCGCACTTTGATGAAGGATCTGGCCGCCGAGGGCCGCACCGTGCTGGTCTCCAGCCACATGATGGCCGAGACCGCGCTCACCGCCGACCACCTGGTGGTGATCGCCCGGGGCCGGCTGCTCGCCGACGCCCCGGTACCGGAGTTCATCCGGGCGAACTCGCGGCCGCGCACGGTGATCCGCACTCCCGAGCCGGGCCGGATGCGGGCCGCGCTGGCCGCGGCGGGGTTCGAGGTGACCGAGGGCCCGGACGGTGCCCTGGAGGCGCACGGCGCCGAGCCGGCGGCGGTGGGCGAGCTGGCCGCGGCGCGCGGCCTGGTGGTGCACGAGGTGGGCGCTCGGCAGGCGTCGCTGGAGGAGGCGTTCATGCGGCTCACCGCGGACCTGACGGAGTACCGGGGCGGGGGCGCGCGGTGATCGGTAGTGCGTTGCGCGGTGCGGTGCTCGCCGAGTGGACCAAGTTCAGTACCGTCCGGTCGACCTGGTGGGCGCTGGGGGCCACCGTCGTGCTGTCCGCCGCGCTCGGATACCTGGTCGCGCTGAGCCTGGGCGGCGGGCGGGCGCGGGGCGCGTTCGACCCGCTGTTCGCCGCCTTCTACGGGCTCACCCTGGCCCAGCTCGCCCTGGTGACGTTCGGGGTGACCGCGGTGGGCGCGGAGTACTCCGCGGGGACGATCCGGGCCTCGCTGGCGGCGGTGCCACGCCGCGGGGTGTTCTACGCGGGCAAGGTGCTCGCGGTGGCGCTGCCGGCGGCGGGCGTCTCGGCGGTGGCCGCGGTGGCCGCGTTCCTGGCCGCGCAACCGGCGCTCGGGCCGCGCGGGGTCGGTCTCGGCGCTCCCGGGACCGTCGAGGCGCTGGTCGGCGGATGTGCCTATCTCACCCTGATCTGCCTGTTCGCCACCGGGGTGACCACGATGCTGCGCGGTTCGGCCCGCGCGCTCGGCATCCTGATGCCGCTGCTGTTCCTCGGCTCGCAGGGGCTGGGCAACATGCCGCAGCTCAAGCCGGTCATGCAGTATCTGCCGGACCAGCTCGGCATGGTGATCATCCATGTGTCCGGGCCGCCGGACGATCCCCGGTGGGCGCGCGCCTACGGTCCGTGGACCGGGCTCGCCCTGCTCGTGGTCTGGGTCACCGCCGCGCTGGTCGGCGGCTATCTGGTGTTGCGCCGCCGCGACGCGTGACGCCCGGACGGATGGCATCATGTGAGGCGTTCTGTGCACTGATGCCGTCCGGGAGGTGGGTTCCGGGTGTACGCCCGCAAACCGGTCGCAGGGTGGCGGAGATGATCCGGGTGCTGCTGGTCGACGATCAGGCCCTGATCCGCACCGGCTTCCGCATGATCCTCGGTGCCCAGCCGGACATCTCGGTGGTGGGCGAGGCAGCCGACGGCGCCGAGGCCGCGGCCCGGGCGGCCGAGTTGACGCCGGACGTGGTGCTGATGGACATCCAGATGCCGGGGGTGAACGGGGTCGCCGCGACCGAGCGGATCGCCGAGCGCTCGCCCGCCACCCGGGTGCTGGTGCTCACCACGTTCGATCTGGACGAGTACGTGGTCGCCGCGCTGCGCGCCGGGGCGTCGGGGTTCCTCACCAAGGACATCGCCCCGGAGGACTTGGTGGACGCGGTCCGGGTGGTGCACCGGGGGGAGGCGGTGGTCACCCCCCGGCTGCTGACCCGGCTGATCGGCACCCTGATCGGCCCGGCGCCGAGCGTCGCGAAGAGCGCCGCGGCGGGCCTGCTGGACCGGCTGACCGAGCGGGAACGGGAGGTGCTGCTGCTCATCGCCCGGGGCCGGGCCAACGCCGAGATAGCGGCCGAGCTCGGGCTCAGCGGCTCCACGGTGAAGAACCACGTCACCAGCGTGTTCGCCAAGATCGGTGCTCGGGACCGCGCGCAGGCCGTGATCGTCGCCTACGAGTCCGGCCTGGTCGCCCTGCCCGGCTAGCGCCGCCGTCCCGCACCGCCGGGCTGGCGCCGCCCGTCCCGCGCCGCCCGGCACCGCCCGCCGGCACCGCCCGCCGGCGATGTCCCGCCCCGGCGTAGGCCCCAGGTCCGACCCGGCGGCGCGGTATAGGACCCTGGTCCCCCTCCGGGAACGTCCTGTGGCCGGATGGCCGCCGCGCCGGTCGCTGCCATCGTGGAGGCATGACAACGATCCACGTGAACGACCTCACGAAGGTCTACGGCAGGACGACGGCGGTCGCCGGCCTGTCGTTCACGGTGCGCCCGGGGATGGTGACGGGCTTCCTCGGGCCGAACGGCGCCGGAAAATCGACCACGATGCGGGTGATCCTCGGGCTGGACCGGCCCACCTCCGGAACCGTCCTGGTGGACGGGAAGCCGTACCGGGAGCTGCGCGACCCGCTGCGCACGGTCGGCGCGCTGATCGACGCCAAGGCGGTGCACGGCGGGCGCAGCGCGCACGATCATCTGCTGTGCCTGGCGCAGAGCAACGGGATCCCGGCCCGCCGGGTACGCGAGGTGCTCGCCATGGTCGGGCTGACCGAGGTCGCCCGCCGGCGGGTCGGCGGCTTCTCGCTCGGCATGGGCCAGCGGCTCGGCATCGCCGCCGCGCTGCTCGGCGACCCGCCGGTGCTGATGTTCGACGAGCCGGTGAACGGGCTCGACCCGGAGGGGATCTTGTGGATCCGCACCTTCATGCGGAGCCTGGCCGCCGAGGGCCGCACCGTCTTCGTGTCCAGCCACCTGATGAGCGAGATGGCGCAGACCGCCGACCACCTCATCGTGATCGGCCGCGGCCGGGTGCTCGCCGACCTGCCGATGGAGGCGTTCATCCAGGGCAGCGCGCGCGCCCACGTGCTGGTCCGCTCGCCGCGGGCCGCCGAGCTGGCCACGATGCTGACCGGCCAGGGCGCCGGTGTCGACCCGGCCGGCGACGGGCTGCGGGTCACCGGGCTGACCGCCGCGCGGATCGGCGAGCTGGCCTGCGCGGCCGGGCTGGCCCTGCACGAGCTCGCCGACCAGCGGCCCACCCTGGAGGCGGCCTACATGGATCTCACCAAGGACAGCGTCGAGTACGAGGCGGTGGCGTCATGACGGAAACCCGGCTCTCCCCCGCGCCGGGTGCGGCGCCTCCGGTCCGCCGCACCTCGGCCCTCGGCACCGCGGGCAACCTGCTCCGCTCGGAGTGGACCAAGCTCCGCTCGGTGCGTTCGACGGTCTGGACGCTGCTCATCACCGTAGTGATCATGATCGGTGCGGCCGCGCTGGCCGCCTCGGCCACCTCCGGCGGTGACGGGAACGGCATGCCCACCGCGGACCGCGTACTGCTCGGCGCCTCGTTCGCCCAGCTCGCCATCGTCGCGCTCGGGGTACTGACGATCAGCGCGGAGTACCGCACCGGCATGATCCGCACCACCTTCACCGCGGCGCCGCGCCGGGCCGGCGTACTGGCCGCCAAGGCGGCGGTGTTCGCCGGGACGGTCCTGGTGACCGGCCTGGTAGCGGCGTTCGGCGCCTTCTTCATCGGCCAGGCGATCCTGGGCGGCAAGGGCCTGGAGCTGTCGCTCGGGCAGCCGGAGGCGGTGCGCGCCGTGGTGGGCGCCGCCCTCTACCTGACGGTGACCGGCCTGATCGGGCTCGGGCTCGGCACGCTGATCCGGCACACCGCCGGGGCGATCACCACGGCGGTCGCGCTGCTGTTCATCCTGCCGCCGCTGGTGGCGGCGCTGCCCGGCGAGTGGGGGCAGACGTTCAGCCGGTACTTCCTGTCCAACGCGGGCAGCCGGGTGATGGTCACCCGGGTGAACGAGGACCTGCTGGGGCCGTGGGCCGGGTTCGGCGTCTACTGCCTGTGGTGCGCGGTGATCGCGGCCGCCGGCCTGGTCCTGCTGCGCCGCCGCGACGTGTGAGCGCGGCGGCGAGCCGGCGCGGCACACCTTCACCGGCACACTCTCACCGGCACTCCCTCACCGGCGCCCCTTCACCGGCACCCCCTCACCGGCTCGGCCTGCCCGAGCCGAGGCCGGCGAGGTCACCTCCATCGCCCGGCCGCCGCGGGGGCCGGCCGGGACGGCCGCGGGTGGTGCGGCGGTCAGCCGCCACCTCGGCCCGGAGGGCGCGGCGAGGCGGCGAGGCGGGGGGGAGCGGTCAACCGGTGACCTCCGCCCACACCTCGGGGAACCGTTGGTGGGAGCGCTCGGCCGCCGCGCGCTCCAGCCCGGCCAGCACGCCGTAGGTGAAGGTGTCCTCGCCGGCCGCCCGGGCCCGCCCGGCCTCCTCCACCAGGATCTGCTGGGCCACCACGCCGTCCTGGTACTCGCCGAGCACCTTCTGCACGGTCTTGGCGCGCCTGGCCATCGCGGCCGCCTCGGCGCCGAGTGGGCCGGCCAGCGCCTCGGCGGTGTAGCGGGCCCGCTTGGCCGCCTTGCGCACGTCGTGCATCGCGATCTCGCGGCGCGCGGCGTCCTCAATGGCCCGCGCGGCCGCGTACCGCCGCTCGACCCGGCGCCACTCCTTTCGCAGGATCTTCGGCAGCGCCGCACCGGCCGGGCGGGCGGCGAGCGGGGCGAGCGGCGGCCGGAGGATCATCGCGTCCAGCCGGTCGAGCAGGGCGTGGTAGCGGTCGCCGCTCATCGCCTCGTGCGCGCGGGCCAGCGCCGCCC
Organism: Sphaerisporangium rufum; assembly: GCF_016863395.1. Taxonomy (GTDB): domain Bacteria; phylum Actinomycetota; class Actinomycetes; order Streptosporangiales; family Streptosporangiaceae; genus Sphaerisporangium; species Sphaerisporangium rufum. The sequence goes on from NZ_BOOU01000042.1 coordinate 56,112, forward strand.
GCTCGCGTTCGGCCAGGTCGCCGCCGAGGCGCTCGCGGACCGGCGGCACCACCAGGGTCTCGTCCAGGCCGGCCAGCGACCCGGCGAACCTCTCCCGGATGACCTCCAGGTCCCGGGCCTCGCCGAGCACGCCGGCGATCCATTTCAGCTCATCCTGCAGCGCGCCGGTCTCCGGCACCACGGCGGCGAAGGACTTCAGCGCGCTGCGCAGCCGGCGGCTCGCCACGCGCATCTGGTGGACGGCGTCCGGTCCGGCGCGGCGCACCTGCGGGTCCTGGGCGTACAGCGCGTCGACCTGGGCCCTGAGGTAGTCGTAGACGACCTGCCCGGCGGTGCCCGCCGGGGGCCCGACCGGCGGTCCGGCGGCCGGCACCAGCGGGCCGAGCAGGCGGGCCAGCTTGCTGCCGGTGGCGGCCGGCGTCGCGCCGGCCGCGCGCAGCGCCTTGCCGGCCCGGCGGAGCAGCTTGGCGTCCCCCTCGGCCAGCTCCACCTCGATCTCGCGCCAGCGCTCGACGCGCCGGTCCGCGTCGCCGGCCGCGGCGAGCACGGTGCCCCGGACCCGGTCGTCGGCCACCTCGGCCAGCGGACGTCCGGCGG
>NZ_BOOU01000043.1 GCF_016863395.1 Sphaerisporangium rufum
CACGTAGCACGGTCACCGCGCGGACGGTGCGCAGCTCGGCCACCGGGACCAGCGGCGCGCCACGGGTGTAGCCGAGGACCGTGCCGGCCAGCTCGGCCGGGACGATCTTGGCACTGCGGGTGAGCGGGCAGGTGATCTCTTCCCGCGCCCCCTTGGCGGCCGGCAGCTTGAGGGTCCAGCCGGCGTCGTCGCCGCCGCGCCGCCGGCGCAGGGTGACGCCGCGGGCCGCCAGCCGCAGGTCGGCGGTGTCGAAGTAGACCGCGACCAGCCGGTGGCCGACCATCTCGACCGCTTCGGCGCAGCCGCGCACCCCGGAGAGGTCCGGTACCTCGAACCCCTCGGGCACATCGAACTTGTCCTCGATCTCGATCGCCATCGTCTCCCCCAAGCCCGCCGGGACGCCCCTCGTCCGGGGCTGATTGATAGCCGTTTTCGACGGATTTAAGCGGTTTGAGGGAACCCGGCCTCCGGGACCGTGCGATACCCGTCAGCCGGGCGCGCGGGCCACCACGAAGACGCGGCGGAACGGGAACAGGGTGCCGTACGGGCGCGGCGGGTACGCCTCGGCCAGCATCTCCGCGCAGGCCGCGAGGAAGGCGGCACGGCGCTCGGGCCGATCGGCCAGCCGGTCGAGCATGGGCCGCAGCGCGGTGCCCTTGATCCAGCCGAGCACCGCGTCGTCGCCCGGCAGCACGTGGACGTAGGTCGTCTCCCAGGCGTCCACCAGGCAGCCGAGGCCGGCCAGCCGGGCCAGGTAGCCCTGCGGGTCGTCCACCGGTTCGTAACGCACCAGGTCGGCCAGCTCGTCCCGCCACTCCGCCGAGCGACACAGCCGGCGCACGGCCACGTGGCTCGGCGCGTCGAAGTTGCCCGGGACCTGGAAGGCGAGCACGCCGCCGGGCCGCAGGTCACCGGCCAGGCGCGGCAGCAGGTCGCGGTGCTCGGGCACCCACTGCAGGGCGGCGTTGGAGACGATCACGTCGACCGGGCGCTCCGGGCGCCAGGTGCGGATGTCGGCCACCGTGAAGCTCACCCGGTCGTGCCCGGCCGGCGCCTTGGCGATCATGGCGGCCGAGGAGTCCAGGCCGGTCACCGTCGCGGCCGGCCAGCGCCGGGCCAGCTCCACGGTCAGCTCGCCGGAGCCGCAGCCGAGATCGGCCACCCGCTCCGGACGCTCGGCCGGGATCCGGGCGATCAGTTCGTGGAAGGGACGTGCCCGCTCGCCGGCGTATCGCCCGTACACCGCCGGGTCCCAAATATCTCTTGACATCAAGATATCTTTTATCGGGTGAGATGTCTCGATGTCAAGAGAGATAGACTCGATCTCATGTCGACGCGCCGAAGCGAAGCCGCCACCGGCCCCGTGCGGGACGAGGTGGACGAGCTCGTCAGCTCCTGGCACCAGGAGCGTCCCGACCTCGACGTGTCACCGCTGCAGGTGCTGAGCCGGGTCTCCCGGCTCAGCCGCCATCTGGACCGGGCCCGCCGGGCGGCGTTCGCCGAGCACGGCCTGGAGCCGTGGGAGTTCGACGTGCTCACCGCGCTGCGCCGGTCCGGCGAGCCGTACGAGCTGAGCCCCGGCGCGCTGCTGCGCGCCACCCTGGTCACCTCGGGCACCATGACCAACCGCATCGACCGGCTGGCCGCCGCCCGGCTGGTGCGGCGCCGCCCCGACCCCGAGGACCGGCGCGGCGTGCTGGTCTCGCTCACCGACCTCGGCCGGGAACGGGTGGACGCCGCCTTCGCCGACCTGCTGCGGCGCGAGCGCGAACTGCTGGCCGGCCTGCCCGAGCACGACCAGCGCACCCTGGCCGACCTGCTGCGCACCCTGCTCGCCCCGTTCGACGCGGGCCACAACGGCGGCTGACCGCGGCGGCCGAGCAGCGGGGCTCGAACGACATGGCCCGAACAGCGTGATCCGAACAACATGGCCCGAGCAGCGTGATCCGAACAGCGTGATCCGAGCAACATGGCCGGCCACGGCGGCCGGGGCAAGGGGACCCACGGAGCCGGGCGGGGCGGGGGCACACCTGGCGGGCGGGCGGCTCAGTCGCCGAGACGCTCGGCCAGCTCCATCCACTCCAGCTCGACGGACTCCTTCTGCGCCGCCAGCTCCTTCAGCTCGGCGTCCAGCGTGGCCAGCCGCGCGTAGTCGGCGGCCGCCTCGGCCATGGCCGCGTGCAGCGTGGCCTCCTTGCCGGTGATCTGGTCCAGCCGGCGCTCCAGCCTGGCCAGCTCCTTGCGCGCCTCGCGCGCCTCCTTGGCCGACGGGCCGGCCGGCGCGGCCGGGGCCGCCGTCCCCGGCGCGGTGGCCGCGGCGACCGTGGACCCGGGCGCCGCGGCGGCGGCCCGGGCGGTGAGCGCGGCACCGGCCGCCCGCCGCTGGAGGTACTCCTCCACGCCGCCGGGCAGCATCGACAGCCGCCCGTCGCCGAGCAGCGCGACGCACCGGTCGGTCACCCGCTCCAGGAAGTAGCGGTCGTGGCTGACCAGCACCAGCGTGCCCGGCCAGGCGTCGAGCAGGTCCTCCAGCTCGTTCAGCGTCTCGATGTCCAGGTCGTTGGTCGGCTCGTCCAGCAGCAGCACGTTCGGGTCGTCCATCAGCAGCCGGAGCAGCTGCAGGCGGCGCCGCTCGCCGCCGGACAGGTCGCCGACGACCTTCCACTGCGCTTCGCCGCGGAAGCCGAGCCGCTCCAGCAGCTGGGACGCCGTCCACTCGCGCTTGCCGACCTGGATGAACTTGCGGACCTCCTCCACCGTCTCCAGCACCCGGCGCGCCGGGTCGAGCTCGGCCAGCTCCTGCGACAGGTGCGCCAGGCGGACCGTCCGGCCGCGGACGACCCGCCCGGCGTCCGGGACGACCGAGCCGGACAGCAGGCGCAGCAGCGACGACTTGCCCGAGCCGTTCACCCCGATCAGGCCGACGCGGTCGCCGGGACCGAGCTGCCAGGTGCAGCGGTCCAGCACCAGCGGCCCCTGGCCGGGGCCACCGGCGTGCAGCGTTACGTCCTCCAGGTCGTAGACCGTGCGGCCGAGCCGGGCGGCGGCGAACCGCACCAGCTCGACGGTGTCGCGCGGCGGCGGCTCGTCGGCGATCAGCGCCTGCGCCGCGTCGATGCGGAACTTCGGCTTGGAGGTGCGCGCGGGCGGGCCGCGGCGCAGCCAGGCGATCTCCTTGCGCATCAGGTTCTGCCGGCGCTCCTCGGCGGCCTGGGCGATGCGCGCCCGCTCGGCCTTGGCCAGCACGTACGCGGCGTAACCGCCCTCGTAGCGCTGCACGGTGCCGCCGACGACCTCCCAGGTGCGGGTGCACACCGCGTCCAGGAACCACCGGTCGTGGGTGACCACCAGCAGCGCCGACCGGCGGGCGGTCAGGTGCGCGGCCAGCCAGGCGATGGCCTCGATGTCGAGGTGGTTGGTCGGCTCGTCCAGCACGACCAGGTCGTGGTCCTCGATGAGCAGGCGGGCCAGGTCGGTGCGCCGGCGCTCGCCACCGGACAGCTCGCCGGCCCGGGCCGACAGGTCGATGTCGCCCAGCAGGTTGGCCAGGATCTCGCGGACCGCCTGGTCGCCGGCCCACTCGTGCTCGGCGCGGTCGCCCAGCACGATCTGCCGAACGGTCGCCGCCGGATCCAGCCGGTCACCCTGGGACAGGTGGCCGACCCGTAGGCCGCGGTTGTGCGTCACCCGGCCGGAGTCGGGCGCGAGCGTGCCCGCGATCAGCGAGATGAGGGTGGTCTTGCCGTCGCCGTTGCGCCCGACGACGCCGACGCGGTCGCCCGCCTCGATGCCGAGCGAGACCTGCGCCAGCAGCGGCTTGGGCCCGTAGGCATGGGAGACCGATTCGAGATTGACCAGATTCATCGCCCTCAAAGCCTATCGGCAGCCCGCCCCTGTCCCGGCCGCCCGCACCCCGCCAGCCGTCCGCACCCCGCCGGCCGGCCGCACCCCGCCGGCCGGCCCGCACCCTGCCGGCGCCGCTCAGCCGCCGGAGACGACGGTCGCGCCGGGGACGGGCCCGGCCGCGGTGACCGCGGCCCGGCAGACGCCCGCGGCGCGCAGCGCGGCGGCCAGCGACTTCGCCCGGCCGGCGGACCCGGCGAGGAACGCGCAGGTCGGACCGGACCCGGAGACCAGCGCGCCGAGCGCGCCGTGCTCGCGACCGGCCGCCAGCACTCCGGCCAGCGACGGGCGCAGGGCCAGCGCGGCCGGTTCCAGGTCGTTGGCCAGCGCGGCGCCGAGGGCCCGGGCGTCGCCGGCGGCCAGCGCGGCGACCAGTGCCGTGGAGATGGCCGGCTCCCCGGGGTCCTGGCCGGCGGCCGCGCGCAGCCGGTCGCACTCGGCGTACACCGCGGGCGTGGACAGCCCGCCGCCGGCCAGCGCGAACACCCAGTGGAACGGCCCGGCGTCCGGCAGCGGCGACAGCCGCTCCCCGCGCCCGGTGCCGACCGCCGTCCCGCCGAGCAGCGCGAAGGGCACGTCGCTGCCCAGCTCGGCGCCGATGTCCATCAGTCGCGCGGCGGGCAGGCCGAGCCCCCACAGCCGGTCGCAGGCCACCAGCGCGGCGGCCGCGTCGGCGCTGCCGCCGGCCATGCCGCCGGCGACCGGGATCGCCTTGCGGATCACCAGCCGGACGCCGGGCGGCCGCCCGGCGTGCCGGGCGAGGGCGCGGGCGGCGCGGACGGCCAGGTTGTCCTCGTCCAGCGGCACCTCGCCCGCCGACTCCCCGGTGACCTCGACGGTGACCCCGGACCCTCCGGTGCCGGACCCGGTGGCGGACCCGGTGGCGGACCCGGCGGCGGACGCGGTGACCTCGTCGAACAGCGAGACGGCGTGGAAGACGTTGACCAGGTCGTGGTACCCGTCGGCGCGGGGCGGGCCGACGGCGAGCTGGAGGTTGACCTTGGCCGGCACCCGGACCGTCACGGAAATCACGGGACCCGATGATAACCGGCACCAGACCACCAGCCATCTCGCCGGACAATGGCCGATATATGGGGGAACGTCCCAGCGGCCTGCGGCGAATATCTGTACGGTGATCGCGGGGGCCCGGCCGGGCACCGGCGCGCGCCGGGCGGCCGGGTGACGGGCTAAGGAGAGCGGTATCGACGATCGGAGCACCCCGGGCGCCCCGCTCCGCGACGACGACCCGGCGCGGATCGGCCCCTACACCCTGACCCGCCGGCTCGGCGAGGGCGGCATGGGAACGGTCTATCTCGGCACCGCCCCCGGCGGGCGGCCGGTCGCGGTGAAGGTCGTGCGGCGGCGCCACGCCGAGGACGGCGGCTTCGCCGCCCGGTTCCGGGCCGAGGTGGCCAACGCCCGCCGGGTCGCGTCGTTCTGCACCGCCGCGGTGGTGGACGACGGGGTGGCCGACGACGGGCGCCCCTACCTGGTGACCGAGTACATCGCCGGCACCCCGCTGTCGGCGCAGATCGGCGAGCACGGCCCGCTGCCGGGCTCGGCCCTGGTCGGGCTGGCGTTCGGCGTGTGCGCCGCGCTCGCGGCGATCCACGCGGCCGGGCTGGTGCACCGGGACCTCAAGCCCGGCAACGTCATCCTCTCGCTCACCGGACCGCGAGTGATCGACTTCGGCATCGCCCGCGCGCTGGACGCCGCCACCGGCCCCACGCTGACCGGCGAGGTCGTCGGCACCCCGGGCTGGTGGGCCCCCGAGCAGATCGACGGCCGGCCGGTCACCCCGGCCACGGACGTCTTCGCCTGGGGCTGCCTGGTCGCCTACGCCGGGAACGGGCGCCACCCCTTCGGCGCGGGCGGCGCCATGGCGGTCGCCTACCGCATCATGCACGAGGAGCCCGACCTCGGCGGGCTGCCCGCCTCGCTCGAACCGCTGGTCCGCCGGGCGGTGCACCGCGACCCGGCGGCCCGGCCCACCGCCCGGGAACTGCTGCTCGCCCTGATCGGCGGCGCGGACGCCGAAGAACCGGCCACCCGGGTGCTGGAGGCGATGTGGGAGCCGCCCGGCAACCTCCACGCCGCCGCCGCCGGGACCGAGCCGGCCGCCCCCGCGCCGGCCGTACCGGAGCAGCGCCCCCGGCGGGGGCGGCGGCGCCTGGCCTGGACGGCCGGGCTGCTGGCCCTGGTGGTGCTGGTCGGCGGCGGCGTCCTCGCCCTGTCGCTGTGGCAGCGCGCTGGGCGGCGCCCCCCGGCCGTCCAGGCCGGCCCGGATCGGGCCGACGACATCGGCCGGCGGATCATCACCGGTGACCTGCAGATCCTGCTCCCCGCCGCGCCGCGCTGCGGGCTGCCCGCCTACCAGGCCGGCCGCCGGCTGGCCGACCGGCAGACCTGCCTGGCCTCCTGGTTCGTCCTCAACCTGGGCGCGGCCCCGGTGCGGCTGGCCGGCCTGCCGGATCTGGTCGACGACCGGCACGAGCGGCACCCCGCCACCCGGGCCGGGCGACCGGCCGGCCTCCCCATGCTCGGCGGCACCGCGCCCGCCGGCCCGGACGCGTCCATCGACGTCCAGCCGGGGCAGGTGCTGCCGTTCACCGGCGAGTACGTCCTGCCCGCCGGGCGGACCCCGGCCGCGCTGTCCGGCGCCCTGCTGTCCGGCGCCGCCCCCGTCGAGGTGCGGCTGTGAGACTCCCGCCCGCGCCGCCCGGCGCCGCCCCGGCCGACTCCGGTCGTGCGGCGGCCATCGCCCGCGCTCTCCGGCGCCGTCCAGCCGCCGCCCCGGCCGAGGTGCGACCATGAAGCGCCCGCTGCTGTTCACCGCCATGCTGCTCGCGCTGCCCGCGCTGGCCGGGCCCGGCCCGGCCGCGGGCGCCGTCCCGGCCGCCACGGTGCGGGCCGCGCCGGCGAACCCCGAGCCGAGCGGCGTGCCGACCTCCGGCCCGCCGCCCCCGACGCCGAGCAGCCCGCCGGCCGGCTCCCCCGCGCCGCCCAGCCCGCCGCCGTCCGCCCCGCCGCCGGGCACCGGCTCGCCCGGCGCCACGCCGGCCCCGGCCACCTCCGGGCCGGTCACCACGGCCACGGCCGTCCCGCCTCCGGTCGCCCCGCCCTCGCCGCGGCCGGCGACCGACCCGTGCGCGCGCGCCGGCGCCGCCGACTTCGACGGGGACGGCCATGACGACATCGTGGTCGGCGACCCGTTCGGCGACCCGCTGGAGGGCTGGGTCGGCGGCGGGCGGCTCTACCTGCTGGCCGGCACGCCCTACGGCCTGCCCGCGGTGCGCGCCGCGGCCTTCGCGCACACCGCCGGCGACGGCGGCTGGGTGGCCCGCGCCGGGCACCTGGACGGCGACCGCTGCCTGGACCTGGTGGTGGCCAACCCGTACCGGGCCGAGGACGGCGCCCGGGCCGGCGGCCAGGTCACCGCGGTGCCCGGCGCGGGCGCCGTCCAGGTGTACTGGGGCGGCCCCGGCTTCGGCCGGGCCGGCGCGCCGCGCACCGAGCTGCGCGCCCCCGAGCCGCGCAACGGCGCCCACTTCGGCTGGTCGCTCGCCGTCGCCCCGGGCCTGCTCGCCGCCGGCGCGCCCTACGAGGACGCGGACGGCGTGCCCGACTCCGGCGCCGCCTACCTGTTCCGCTTCGGCGGGGCCGGCGGCCGGCAGGCCGGCCCGCCCCGCCGGCTCACCCAGGAGACGGGCGGGGTGCCCGGCGACGGCGAGCCGGGCGACCTGTTCGGCTGGTCGCTCGCCCTCGGCGCGCTCGGCGGCGGGCCGGGCACGGACCTGGCCGTCGGGGCCCCCTACGAGGACCGGGACGTCGCGGGCACCGCGCTGCCGGACGCCGGCAAGCTCACCGTGCTGCTCGACCCGGCGGGCGGCGGCGTCCCGCGCGGCGTGCCCGCCGACCTTTCCACGCTCGGCACCGAGGTCACCGCCCGGCCGGGCGACCTGTTCGGGTACGCCCTGGCGAGCGGGGAGCGGGACGGCCGGCACTACCTGGCGGTGGGCGCGCCCGGTGCCGACGCGGCCGGGGTCCGGGACGCGGGGGCGGTCCAGCTGCTGCGCGCCGGCGACCCCGGCCGTGACCCGCGCCCGGCCGGCACGCTCCGGCAGGGGGCGCACCAGATCGGTGACGCCGCGGAGCCGGGGGACCGGTTCGGCTTCTCGCTGGCCTTCGCCGGCGGCGTGCTGGCGGTCGGCGTGCCCTTCGAGGGCGACGCCGCCGGGCATCCGGAGACCGGGGCCGTGCACGCCGTGCCGATCGGCGAGCCGGACCGACCGGGGACGGACCCGCCGACCGGGCCGGCCACCGTGATCACCTCCCGGGTGGCGCAGACCTACGACCACTTCGGCTGGGCGGTCGGCGGCGCGGGCGGCGGCTGGCTGGTCATCGGCGTGCCCGACCGGGAGCGCACCGGGGCGGTCGCGCTGGCCCGTCCCACCGGCGGCCACGTGGTGATGCTGCGCCCCGGGGACGGGACCGTCCCGGTGGCCGACCCGCGCCGGCCCGCCCAGGTCGTCGACTTCGGCGCGGCACTGGCCGGCTGACCCACCGGCGAACGGCGCCCGGCCGGCCGCACGTCCGGCGCCACGTCCGGGCGACTTCTGTCGGCGGGCGCGGGGTCAGCGCGGGCGGTGCTCGGCGATCCGGGCGAAGTCCTCGATCGTCAGCTGCTCGCCGCGGCGGGACGGGTCGACGCCGGCGGCGCGCAGCGCGCCCTCCGCGGCCGCGGGGGTGCCGGCCCAGGAGGCGAGCGCGGCCCGCAGCGTCTTGCGGCGCTGGGCGAACGCCGCGTCGACCACCTGGAAGACCTCCTCGCGGGTGGCCGAGGTGGGCGGCGGCTCCCGCCGGGTCAGCGCCACCAGCCCGGAGTCGACGTTCGGCACCGGCCAGAACACCGTGCGGCCCACCGGGCCGGCCCGGCGCACGTCGGCGTACCAGGCGGCCTTCACCGAGGGGATGCCGTACACCTTGGAGCCGGGGCCGGCGGCCATCCGGTCGGCCACCTCCGACTGCACCATCACCAGCCCGCCGCGCAGCGACGGCAGCACCTCCAGCAGGTGCAGCACGACCGGCACCGCCACGTTGTAGGGGAGGTTCGCCACCAGCGCGGCCGGCTCGCGGCCGAGCTCCTCCGGCCGCACCCGCATCGCGTCGGCGCGCACCACGGTGAGCCGACCGGCCAGCGCGGGGGCGCGCTCGGCCACCGTCACCGGCAGCTGTCCGGCCAGCACCGGGTCGATCTCCACCGCGACCACGTGGCCGGCCTCCGGCAGCAGCGCCAGGGTGAGCGAGCCCAGCCCCGGGCCGACCTCCAGCACCACATCCGGCGGCGTCACCCCGGCCGCCCGGACGATGCGCCGGACCGTGCCGCCGTCGATGACGAAGTTCTGCCCGAGCCGTTTGGTCGGCCGTAGATCCAACTTGTCAGCCAAATTACGTATATCTGCGGGGCCCAGCAGGCTGACAATCGAACTTCCCATCCATCCAGTGTGTCGCATCGAACGACAGATGGACGCACGCCGGCCGGCCGGGCCGCGGCCCGGCCGTTATCGACCGGCAAGCGGTCCGAAAGCGGCCACGGCCACAATGGGCGTGCCCGACAGCGAGGAGGCCTCCCCGATGGACCGTACCGGTGCGGCCCCACTGCGCCCGGACGACCCGCCCCGCATCGGCCCCTACCTGGTGGCGGGCCGGCTCGGCGAGGGCGGCATGGGAACGGTGTACCTGGCGCGGGATCCGGCCGGCCGCCCGGTGGCGGTCAAGGTGGTCAAGCCGTCCTTCACCCTGGACGAGGGCTTCGCGGCGCGCTTCCACGCCGAGGTGGCCAACGCGCGCCGGGTGGCGTCCTTCTGCACCGCGCGGGTGCTGGACAACGGCGACGCCGACGACGGCCGCCCCTACCTGGTGACCGAGTACATCGCCGGGACCCCGCTGTCCCGGCAGATCACCCGGCACGGCGCGCTGGAGCCGGGCACGCTGCACGGCGTCGCGCTCGGCGTGGCGGCGGCGCTGGCCGCGATCCACGTGGCCGGCCTGGTGCACCGCGACCTCAAACCGGCCAACGTGATCCTGTCCATCTCCGGCCCGCGGGTGATCGACTTCGGCATCTCCCGGGCGCTGGACGCCACCCAGGGGATGACCAGATCGGGCGAGCTGCTCGGCACGCCCGGCTGGTGGGCGCCCGAGCAGGTGCGCGGCGAGGAGATCACGCCCGCCGCGGACGTCTTCGCCTGGGGATGCCTGGTCGCCTACGCGGGCAACGGGCGGCACCCGTTCGGCCACGGCGACCTGATGACCATGGCGGCCCGCGTGCTGCACGGCCGGCCCGACCTCGGAGCGCTGCCCGCGCCGCTCGACCGGCTGGCCCGGCTGGCCACCGAGCCCGACCCGGCGCGCCGGCCCACCGCCCAGGAACTCCTCATCGCCCTGGTCGGCGGGGAGGTGACCCTGCCCGGGCCCGCCGCGGAACCGGCCGGCCCGCCGGCGCTCGACGCGACCGCGCTGCTCGAACAGGCGTGGGAGCCCCCGGCGAACGTGGCCGCCGCGATCCCCGACCCGCCCACACCCACCGGGCCGCCGCCCGGCCTCCCGGCCGCCGTCCCGGCGCCTGGCCCCGGCCCGGCCGCCACGACGCCCACCCCGGCTCCCGGCCCGCCCGGGCCCGATCCGGCCGGCACGGTGCCGGGGCCGGATCCCGGCGCCGCGCTCACGGTGCCGGGTGGCGGTCCTGGCGAGCCGGCGACCGTGGTGGAGCCCGCCGCCGGCACCTCGTCTGCCATACCCGCCATGTCGGGCACGCCGGCGCGCCGGCCGGCCGGCCGGCGGCGGTGGCCGCTCGTGCTCCTGCTGCTGGCGGTGCTGGCCGCCGCCGGCGGCCTGCTGGCCGTCACGTTCGCCGACCGCTCCGGAACCGTCCGCGACAGCGGCGGGCCGGGCGGTGCGCCGGATCCTGGCGCCACCGCACCCGGTTTCGCCCGGGTCACCGGCCCGGCGGACTGCTCGGCGGCCGGCCCGAACGACTTCGACGGCGACGGCCGGGACGACGTCGCGATCGGCGCCCCGCGGGCGACCGCGGCGGGCGGGGCCGGCGCGGGCACCGTGTTCATCCGGCCGCTGGACGCGGAGGGCGGCCCCGGCCTCGCCATCGCCGCACCGGACGGGCGGCGCGGCGACGGGTTCGGCCGGACGGTGCGGGCCGCGCACCTCGACGCCGACGGCTGCCTGGACCTCATCATCGGCGCCCCCTACGCGGCGAGCGGCGGGCGATCGGCGGCCGGTGCGGTGTACCTGGTCCGCGGCGGCCCCTACCGCGGCACGGTCCCCCCGTCCGCCGTCACCCGGCTCTCGGCGCCCGCGCCGGAGCAGGACGCGCACTTCGGCTGGTCGGTCGCCGCGGTCCGCTCGCCGGGGGCCGGCGAGTCGCTGATCGCGGTGGGCGCCCCGCACGAGGACGCCGACCGCACCGCCGACTCCGGCGCCGTCTACACCTTCCGGATGAGCACGCCCGGCGAGCCGCTCCCGGCCCGCCGGATCACCCAGGAGTCCCCCGGCGTCACCGGCAACGGCGAGCAGGGCGACATGTTCGGCTGGTCGCTGGTGTTCGGCCGGCTGGGCGGCCGGGCCGGGGACCCCGACCTGGTGATCGGTGCCCCGTACGAGAACGACGACGGCGCCGGCCGCCAGCGCGGCGACGCCGGCATCGCCGACGCCGGAGCGGTCGAGGTGGTCTACGACGCCGCCTCCGCCACCGGCCCGTACCGGACCACCAAGTTCGGCCCGCCCGCCCCGGCCGGCACGGTGTCGCAGGCCCAAGGTGCCCGCTTCGGCCATGCCCTGGCATACGCCGAGTACCAGGGGGAGGTGTTCCTGGCAGTGAGCGCCCCGGCCACCGAAGGGACCGCCGCCGGCACCGGCCTGATCCAGATATTCCGGCGCGGCCCGGACGGCCGGCTCGCGCCGGATCGGACGATCCGCGACACCGGGCGGGGAACCGGGCTCGGCTGGTCGCTGGACATGACCGCCGGCGGGGACACGCTGTACCTGGCGGCCGGCAGCCCGTTCGACGGCCGGGCGAGGACCGGATCGGTGCGGGAGTTCCCGCTCGCCGGGAACGGCGGCGAGCGGACCTACCGCTCCGCCACCGCGCGGCCCTGGGACCTGCTGGGCTGGTCGCTCGCCGCGACCGGAGCCCCCCAGCCGTACGCGCCGGGAACCGGGCTGGTCGCCGGCCTGCCGGGCGGCGACCCGGACGGCGGCACCGGCGGCCGGCCGGACGACGGAGGCGTGGCCCTGCTGCTGCGGGACGGCGCCCCGGTCCGGCCGCTGGAGCCCGGCGGGGACGGCGCCCCCGGCGGGGACGCCGGCGGCCGCTTCGGTACGGCCACCGCGGGCTGAACCCGGCCGGAACGCCGCGGAACCGCACGCCCGCCGCGGGCTCGCCGTCCCGGCGGAGCGGAGCGAACCCCGCGGCGGCCGGCCGGGACGGCGGCGGGAGGGTCAGCGCAGGAACAGGTGCGGGCCGCAGGCCGGCCACTGGCCGCGCCAGCGGCCGGCGACCCGCTGGAAGAGCAGTTGGGCGCGGTAGGTCTGCTCGGCGGCCGGCCAGTCCAGCGGGGTCCGGGTGCCGCCGACCGCCCGCCACATGGGCAGGCTGAACTGGTACATCCCGAAATAAGGGCCGCCGGGGTCGAACGCCTTGGGGTCGCCGGCGGTCTCGCATCGGGCCAGCGCCGCCCAGTTGAGCGCGGCCACGAACGGGTGCACCGGCACGAGGTGCGGCGGCAGCGGCGGCGGCAGCGGAATGATCCGGATGATCTGCCCGTCCGCCGGGAAGGCGCCCGCCCGGGGCCGCAGCCGGTCGCCGCGGGCCAGGGTGATGCCGTGTTCGGCCAGCACGGCGCGCACCGTGGCGGCGGTGGTGACCACGTCCCAGCGCACCCCGCCGCGGACCACGGTCACCCGCCGGTGGGTGCGCACCTTCAACGCGAACCCCGACACCGGGATCTGCCGCATCCGCGAGTCCGACAGGGTGGCCCGGTGGCCGTTCAGGTGCAGCTGCTGCAGGGCCTCGCCGACGTTCAGCGCGGTGACGGTGTGCCGGCTGTGCCGGCCGTCCACGGTCAGCTCCAGCGGGCGGGCGTGCCGGACGACGATCGCGGTGCCGTCCCGGATCTCGGTGTCGCGGGCCGGGTGGACCTCGTCACGCGGGCCGACCGGCACCCGCCGGGCGGCCAGCACGTCCCGCACGGTGCCGCCGAACCGGCGGACCGTGGTCTCGCCGCCGTCGACGACCAGCCGCACCTCCTTGGTCATCGCCATCCCGGCCAGCACGCCGGCCAGGATGCCGCCGGCGGCGGCGACCCCGGTCACCGTCCACGGGCCGAGACGGACGGCGCGGAGCGCGCGGAGCGGCCGGCACGGCCGGCGCGGGGCCCGCCGGGACCCGGCCCGCGCGACCCGGCGGGCCCGGGCGGCGCGGCCCGTCCGGACGAGCCGGCCCGCCCGCGTCCGGCGGCCCGGCCGGGCGGCGCGGCGCGATCCGGCCCGGCGGGCACCGGCGAAGCGGACCAGGCGCCGCCGGGCCCGCCGGACCCCGGCCCGCCGCACGCCCGATCTTCGGAACGGTGATCGATCCACTGCGCCCGTCCTTCGGAAAGAGACCGGCCCACGACGCTAGCGGCACCGCCCGGGGACGCCGGCCGGATCGACCGAACCAAGGCCCGCCGATCGACCGTCCTTGACCGGCGCCCCGGACTACCAGGCGCCGAAGACCCGCTCCCCGTTGGCCGAGATCGCCCGGGCCAGCTCGTCCGGATCGGTGGACCGCACCTCGGCCAGGCAGCGCAGGGTGAGCGGGATCAGGTACGGGGCGTTGGGCCGGCCCCGGTGCGGGGTGGGCGGCAGGTAGGGGGCGTCGGTCTCCACCAGCAGCAGCTCGGCCGGCGCCAGCCGGGCCGCCTCCCGCAGGTACCCGGCGTTCTTGTAGGTGACCGGCCCGGAGAAGGACATGAAATATCCGGCGTCGACGCACCGGCGGGCCATCTCGGCGTCACCGGAGTAGCTGTGGAAGACCACCACGTCCGGCGCGCCCTCCTCGGCCAGCACGCGCAGCACGTCGTCGTGCGCCTCCCGGTCGTGGATCACCAGCGCCCGGCCGGTGCGCTTGGCGATCTCGATGTGCGCGCGGAACGAGGCCTCCTGGTCGGCCCGGGACGCCCAGTCGCGGTAGAAGTCCAGGCCGGTCTCGCCGACCGCCCGGACCCGCGGCTCGCGGGCCAGCTTCTCGATCTCGGCCAGCGTCTCGGGGGTGGCGGCGTGCGCCTCGTTGGGGTGGATCGCCACCCCCGCGTACACCCCCTGGTGCCCGGCGGCCGTCTCGGCGCTCCACCGCGACGAGCGCAGGTCGTAGCCGATCGTCACCAGCCGGGTCACCCCGACCGCGCGCGCGTCGGCCAGGATGCGCTCCACCGAGCCGCCGGCCGCCTGCGCGGCCAGCCCGACCGGGTCGCCGGCCCTGCGGTCGCCGACCATGATGTCGAGGTGGCAGTGGCTGTCGAACACCTCCGCGCCGAGCGGCTCGGGCGGGGGCGGAACCGTGGTCATGTGATCTTTCTCCATCGGGGCGGCCGCGGCGGCCCCGCGGGCGCCTGCCGCGGGGCCGGGGGTCTCACTCGCCGAGGCGGGCCAGTTCCTCGTCGACCAGCTTGGGGTCGAGCTTGGCGAACAGCGGCGTCGGCGGGGCCAGCGGGGTGCCCGGCCGGATCGGCGCCGGCTCCCACTTCGCCGCGCCGTGGTAGTCGCCGGTGATGACGGGGTAGCCGCGCCCGTCCTCGTCGGCGACCTCCCGCATCTCCGGCATGCCGGACCACACGCCCTGGCCGCCGAGCATGGCGTGCACCTTGTTGGACGAGGCCGGCAGGAACGGGGTGAGCAGCGTCTTGGCGTCGTCGACCACCTGCAGCGCGACGTGCAGGATGGACTTCACCCGCTCCGGCTCGTCCTTGCGCTTCCACGGCTCCTGCTCGGCCAGGTAGCGGTTGGCGTCCCGCACCACGTCGAACGCCTCGGTGACCGCGTTCTTGAACCGGGACCGGCCGAGCTCGGCGCCGACGGCCGGGAAGGCCGCCTTGCTCCGCGCCAGCAGCGCCCGGTCGGCGTCGGTGAGGTCGCCGGCCTCCGGCACCGCCCCGAAGTTCTTCGCCGCCATCGAGATCGAGCGGTTCACCAGGTTGCCCCAGGCCGCGACCAGCTCGCCGTTGTTGCGGTTGACGAACTCCGACCAGGTGAAGTCGGTGTCCTGGTTCTCCGGGCCGGCCACCGCGATGTAGTAGCGCAGCGCGTCGGCGTCATAGCGCGACAGGAAGTCGCGGACGTAGATGACCACCTGGCGGCTGGAGGAGAACTTGCGGCCCTCCATGGTCAAAAACTCGCTGGACACCACCTCCGAGGGCAGCGCCAGCTCGCCCAGCGACCCCGGGTCGCCGTCGCGGGCGCCCTTGCCGTTGTAGCCGAGCAGCATCGCCGGCCAGATCTCGGAGTGGAAGACGATGTTGTCCTTGCCCATGAAGTAGTAGCCGCGGGCGTCGGGGTTCTGCCACCACTGCCGCCAGGCGTCCGGGTCGCCGGACCGCCGCGCCCACTCGATGGACGCGCTGAGATAGCCGATGACCGCGTCGAACCAGACGTACAGTCGCTTGTCGCCGCGGTCGCGCCAGCCGTCCAGCGGGATGGGCACGCCCCAGTCGAGGTCGCGGCTGATCGCGCGCGGCTGTAGGTCGCCGAGCAGGTTGAGCGAGAACTTCAGCACGTTCGGCCGCCACTCGCCCTGCTTGGACTGCAGCCAGCTCCCCAGCGCCTCGGTGAACGCCGGCAGGTCGAGCATGAAGTGCTCGGTCTCCACGAACTTCGGCTTCTCGCCGTTGATCCGGCTGCGCGGCTCGATCAGGTCGACCGGGTCGAGCTGGTTGCCGCAGTTGTCGCACTGGTCGCCGCGCGCCCCGTCGTACCCGCAGATGGGGCAGGTGCCCTCGATGTACCGGTCGGGCAGGGTGCGGCCGGTGGACGGGGACACCGCGCCCAGCGTGGTCTTCGGGAAGATGTAGCCGTTGGCGTACAGCCCCTTGAAGATCTCCTGGGCGACGGCGTAGTGGTTGCTCGTCGTGGTGCGGGTGAACAGGTCGTAGGACAGGCCGAGCGCGGTGAGGTCCTCGGCGATCACCCGGTTGTAGCGGTCGGCGAGCTCGCGGGCGGTCACGCCCTCGCGGTCGGCCTGCACCTGGATGGGGGTGCCGTGCTCGTCGGTGCCGCTGACCATCAGCACGTGGTTGCCCGCCATCCGCTGGTAGCGGCTGAAGACGTCGGACGGCACGCCGAATCCGGAGACGTGCCCGATGTGGCGGGGGCCGTTGGCGTAGGGCCACGCCACGGCGGTCAGGATGTGCTGGGCCATGGGACAAGCCTAGAGGCCCGCGCGCGGCGCCTCGAACGGATTACCCGGCCCGCCCGGCGGCGGCGGGGCCACCCCTACGCCGCCGCCGGCCCGGCGCCGGCCGGTCACCCGGCCGGGGTGGCCTCCCGCTGGACGGCCTCGGCGGCCTCCTCGGCGGCGGAGGCGGCCACGTCGACCGGGGTCTCCTTGGTGCGGCGGATGCCCAGGATGCTGATGAACAGCGCGGCGAAGATGGTCTGGAAGCTGACCACCAGCGCCGTCGCGGACGGCACCACCAGGCGGAGCGACTCGGCGGGGATCAGCGGGCCGAAGTTGCGCACCTGCCAGTGGGCGACCGAGGCGATCAGGCCGGCGAAGCCGCCCGCCGCCAGCAGGCCGCCGGCGATCAGGCCCTTCTCCAGGGTCACCACGTCGACCAGGCGCTGGATGCGGCGATCCTCGGGCAGGAAGCCCTCCTCGGCGGCGTAGACCTTGGTGAACAGGCCGAACAGCACCGCCTGGAAGCCGATCACCACCATGGCCGAGGCGCCGACCAGGGTGTCGACGTCGAAGGCCAGCTTGCCGATGTAGACCGGGCCGAAGGTCAGCGCGGTGCCCGCCACCAGGCCGAGGGTCATCAGCGCCATGCCGGGGATGAGGAACAGCCAGCGCGGGCTGTAGAGCAGCAGGAAGCGCAGGTGGCGCCAGCCGTCCCGCCAGGAGCGCAGGTGCGGCGGGCGGGAGCGGCCGTCCGGGCTCAGCGTGGTGGGCACCTCGCGGACGTCCAGCCCCTGCAGGGTGGCCTTGACCACCATCTCGCTGGCGAACTCCATGCCGCCGGTCTGCAGGCCGAGGTTGAGGATGGAGTCGCGCCGGAAGCCGCGCAGGCCGCAGTGGAAGTCGCGGATGGAGCTGGGGAAGAACAGCCGCCCGATGAACGACAGCACCGGGTTGCCGAGGTAGCGGTGCAGCGGCGGCATGGCGCCCGGCGCGATGCCGCCGCGGAAGCGGTTGCCCATCACCAGGTCGGCCCCGGCGCGCAGCTCGGTGACGAACGGCAGCAGCGCGGTGAAGTCGTAGGAGTCGTCGGCGTCCCCCATGATCACGTAACGGCCGCGGGCGGCGCGGATGCCGCCGATCAGCGCGTTGCCGTACCCCTTGGCGTCCACGTGGACGACCCGGGCGCCGGCGTCCCGGGCGAGTTGCTGGGATCCGTCGGTGCTGCCGTTGTCAGCGATGACGACTTCGCCCTCGATGCCGTGCTCCGCCATGCAGGCCAGTGCCTTGCGGACGCACGTCTCGACGGTCTCCGCCTCGTTCAGGCAAGGCATGACCACGGTCAGTTCCACGTCGGACCCCTCGTTCGCGCCTCGATCATTCGGTGCGTTGGTTCCACCATGATGCCCTCTGCCCCCCGGTGCTCGGGTCAAGTCCCCGAAAGGGCTGGCATCCTGTAAACCATGGTGACCGTTGCCGGGCCGGAGCAGGCCGGGATGCCGACGCCGGCCCGCTGGGCGCGTGTCCTGCGGTTTCTCCGGCGGCGGCCCTTCTTCGTGACCGCCGTGGCGCTCGGCGCCGCGCTGCGCCTGATCGCGATGCTCGGTTACCGGCCGGCGATGTGGTTCAACGACTCCTACGAGTACGTGTCGGTCGCGCTGCACCCCCGCCCGCACCCGATCCGCCCGGACGGATACGGCTTCTGGTTGCTGATCCTCAAGCCTTTTCACAGCTTCGCAATGGTGGTCTTTACCCAGCACCTCATGGGGTTGGCCACCGCGGTGCTGATCTATGCGCTTCTCCGCCGGAGATTTGGCCTTCCCGACTGGGGGGCGACGCTGGCCACGATGCCGGTGCTGTTCGACGCCTACCAGATCCAGCTGGAACAGCTGATCATGTCGGACTCCATGTTCACCCTGCTCATCGTGGGCCTGACCGTGCTGGTGCTGTGGCACCGGCGGCCCACCTGGCGGGTCGGCGCCGCGGTCGGCCTGCTGCTGGCGCTCACCGCGCTCACCCGCAGCATCGGGCTGCCGATCCTCGCGGTCGTGGTGGTGTACCTCCTGGTCAAACGGACCGGATGGCGGCCGATCGTGGCGGTCGTGGCGGCCTGCGGCGTGCCCGTCGCGGCCTACATGGCGTGGTTCGCCGCGGTGCACGGGCAGTTCGCGCTGACCCAGAGCGACGGGCTCATCCTGTACATGCGCACCGCCAAGTTCGCCGACTGCAAGGAGATCAAGCCGGACCTGCAGCGCGAGCAGGACCTGATCCCGCTGTGCAACAACCCGAGCCGGGAGCACCACCCCTTCTCGCAGATCTACCTGTGGTACAGCGGCGAGGGCGAGGTGCTGCACCGCTGGGGCACCGAGAAGTTCGACCGCACCGTCAACGAGACGGCGGGCCGGTTCGCCAAGCGGGCCATCCTCGCGCAGCCCGGCGACTACCTCTCGGCCGTCGCCGGCGACCTGATGCGCAGCTTCCGCTGGGACCGGCCGGTGTTCCCGGACGCCAACACCTGGAACCAGTACCAGTTCTTCGCCAAGGGGGTGAACTCCGGCGACCCGGTGCGGCTGCTCATGTCGCCGCCCAAGTGGCCGAGCTACCACGGCACGGTCGACCGGGACATGGTCGCCTACGAGCGGGGCCGGGCCAGCACCAGGGTGTACTGGCCGTGGGCGACGATGATGGAGCGCTACCAGCGGGTCGCGTACCTGCCGGGCCTCGGCCTCGGGCTGGCGCTGCTGGCCGGGTTCGCCGGCGTCGTGGCGCGCTGGCGCACGCTGGGCGGGCCGGCGGTGCTGCCGCTGCTGGCGGCGAGCGCGCTGGTGGTCGCGCCGGCCGCCACCGCGGAGTTCGACTACCGCTACCTGCTGCCCGCGGCGCCGCTCGCGTTCCTCGCGGCGGCGATCGTGCTGCGCCGGGGCCTGCGTCCCCGCCCGGCCGCCCAGGCGCCGGCGGGCGCCGCCGGCCCGACGGCCCGCCGGTCCGGCGAGCGCGCGGCTCCCATGGCCGTGACATCGCCCGAGCCCGGAACGGCGGCGGAACCGGAGCCCGCCGCCGGGACGCCCGCCGTCCGGACCGGCGCCGTCCGGCGGCCCGGGTCCGCCCCGGAGCCCGCCACCGACCCCGGACCGGCCCCGCGGTCCGGACCGGCCCGCCGCCCTGAGCCGGAGCCCGAGGCCGGCGCCGGGGAGCCGGCCGCCGCCCCCTGACCGGGAGCCGCCGGGTCGCCCGATCGGGCGGCCCCGGCGTCCGCGGCCGCCGTGATCGAGCACGTCCACCTTCTGGACCTCGGGTGGGGCCCCCGTGGCCCCGGGTCAGATCCAGCGGTCGAAGAGCATCCGCCGGTGCCAGTCGTCGTAGGGGATGATCTCGGCGCTGATCACCGGGTACAGCCACCAGAAGTTCACCAGCGCCACGAGCACGAACGCGCCGACCACCGCCGCGCCCACCGCGCGGCGCCGGGTGGCCCGACCGGCCGGGCCGATGAGGAGCCCACCGATCA
>NZ_BOOU01000044.1 GCF_016863395.1 Sphaerisporangium rufum
TCCCCGGGGACCGGGCCGCCGTGCAGGTCCCGCTGCGTCCCCGCGAGCCGGGAACACCGGTGCCGCCCTCGCCGGCCCAGGAACGCATCTGGTTCGTCGAAGAGTTCCTCGGCGGCGAGCCCGCCGCCCACCTGGCCCTGACCCGCCGGCTGCGCGGGCCGCTGGACGTGGACGCGCTGACCGCGGCGCTGGCCAGGCTCACCGCCCGGCATGAGAGCCTGCGCACCCGGTACCAGGGCGAGAGCGGCCGGCCCCGGCCGGTGGTGGAGATCACCTGGACGCCGCGGCTCGACCGGCACGACCTCACCGGCCTGCCCACGGGCGCGGCCGAAGGCGAGGCGCGCCGGCTGGCCGGCGCCTGCGCCGACGAGCCGTTCGACCTGGCCGCCGCGCCACCGGTCCGGGCGGCACTGATCCGGCTGGCCACCGAGGACCACGTGCTGTGCCTGGCAGTGCATCCGATCGCCGCCGACCACCGGTCGCTCGACATCCTGCTGGCGGACCTGTCCGCGCTGTACGAACGGCGCGAGCTACCGGCGCCGCCGGTGCAGGCCGGTGACGTGGCGATCTGGCGGAGCCGGCGGGAGACCGCGGCCGCGGCGGTGCTGGAGGACTGGTGCGGCCGGCTGGCCGGCGCCCCGGTACTGGACCTGCCGCTGGACCGCCCCCGCCCGGCGGTGGCGGCCCGCGCGCACGGGCGGCACGAGCTGCGCCTGGCCGGCGCCGAGGCGCTGGAACGGCTGGGCGCCGCGGCCGGTGGCGGCCTGTCCACCGTGCTGCTCGCCGCCTACCAGATCCTGCTGGCCCGGCACACCGGCCAGAGCGGATTCCTGGTGGGCCGCCCGGTCACCGGCCGCGAGCTGCCCGAGCTCCATGCGGTCGTGGGAAACCTCACCCGCCACCTGGTGCTGCGGGCCGACCTGTCCGGCGACCCGCCGTTCACCGAGCTGCTGGCCCGGACCCGGGCCGCCGAGGCGGAGTCGGCCGAGCACGCCGACATCTCGGCCGAGCGGCTGGTCTCGGCGCTCGGTGTCGAGCGCGACCCGGCGCAGGAACCGCTCTTCCAGACGGTGCTGGCCCTGCCCGGCGAGCCCGCCCCGGTGCCGGCGACGTTCGGCGGGCCGGCGCACGAGGAGTTCGCGTCCCGCCCGCCGGAGGCGACCTACGACCTGGCCCTGATCGCCCGGCGCTCCGGCGATGTCCTCGTACTGGACTTCGACTTCGACGCCGCGCTGCTGGACGCGGCGACCGTCGAGCGGATCGCCGGGCGGTTCGCCGTACTGCTGGACCGGATCGCCGCCGGCCCCGGCCGCCGCGTCTCCGAACTGCCGTCGCACACTCCGGCCGACGAGGCGGAGATCGCCGGCTGGACCGGCGACGACCTGGTGCTCGACCCGTGGGGTGCCCCGGTCCCGCCCGGCGCGATCGGCGAGCTGCATGTGCCGGGCGAGGACGGCCGCCCGGCACCGACCGGGCTGCGAGCCCGCCGCCATCCCGGCGGGCGGGTGACGCGGCTCGGCCCGTTCGGGGCACAGCCCACCGTCGGCGTGCCGCGCGCCGGTGGCCGGCCCGGTCACCTGGCGCCGCGCAGCGACGCCGAGGCCCTGGTGGCCGACGTGTGGAGCGACCTGCTCGGCGTCACCCGGGTCGGCGCGCTGGACGACTTCTTCCATCTCGGCGGGCACTCGCTGCTCGCGGTACGGGCCGCCGCGCGGCTGAAGGCCACCCTCGACGTCGAGGTGCCGATCCGCACCTTCTTCACCCACCGCACGGTGGAGCGGCTCGCGGCCGCGGTGGAGGAGCTGCTGCTGGCCGACCTGGAAGGCCTGTCCGATGAGGAGGCCATGCGCCTGCTCGACACCACGGAGGTGCCGTGACCAGCCTGTCCCCGGCCAAGCAGGCGCTGTTGGCCCAGCGGCTGCGCCGCCGCGGCGCGACCGCCACCATCACCCCGCGCCCGCCGGGCACCGAGCCGCCGCTGTCGCACGCCCAGGAGCGGCTGTGGTTCCTGGAGCAGTACCTGCCCGGCACCCCCGCCTACACCGTCTCGTGCACCGCGCGGGTGCGCGGCGATCTGGACGCCGAGGCGCTGCGCCGGGCCGTGCACGAGGTGACGGCCCGGCACGAGACCCTGCGCAGCCGGTTCGTCACCGCCGAGGACGGCACCCCCCGGGTGGTGATCGACCCCGAGCCGGGCACCGAATTCCGGGTGACCGAGGCCGCCTCCGCCGAAGCGGCACGCACCATGGTGTCCGCCGAGCTGACCCGGCCCTTCGACCTGGCGGCCGGCCCGCTGCTGCGGGTGCTGCTGGTCCGGCTGGACGACCGCGACCACGTGCTGCTGCTGGCCGCCCATCACGCGGTCACCGACGGGTGGAGCGGCGACGTCCTGCTGAACGAGCTGTTCGCGCTGCACGCCGCCGCCGGCGGCGGCGACCCCGCGCCGCCGCCCCCGCCGCCGGTGCAGTACGGCGACTACGCGATCTGGCAGCGGGCCCGGGCCGGCACCCCGGCGCACCGGGCGGACGTGGAGTACTGGCTGGACGAACTGGCCGGGGTTGCGCCGCTGGAGCTGCCCACCGACCTGCCGCGACCCGCCGAGCAGGGCTTCGCCGGCGCCGCCCACGGGTTCCGCCTGGAGCCGGATCTGGTGGCGGCGGCCGGGGCGCTGGCCGAGGCGCACGGCGCCACCCGGTACATGGTGCTGCTGGCCGCCTTCCAGGCGCTGCTCGGCCGCTGGTCGGGCCAGGACGACTTCGCGGTCGGCACCCCGGTCAGCGGGCGCGGGCTGCCGGAGCTGGACGGGCTGGTCGGCATGTTCGTCAACACGCTCGCCATGCGGGCGCGCCTGTCGGGCGACCCGACCTTCGCCGAGCTGCTGGGCCGGGTGCGCGACACGGCGCTGTCGGCCTACTCCCACCAGGAACTGCCCTTCGACCAGCTGGTCAACGAGCTGAACGTCGAGCGGGACGTCAGCCGGTCGGCGGTGTTCCAGGTGATGTTCGCGCTGCAGAACTACACCGCCCGCCCGGTCGACCCGCGCGGCCTTTCGGTGTCGTGGTTCGCCACCGACACCCACGTCAGCCGGTTCGACCTGAGCCTCTACCTGCACGAGGGCGCGGGCGGGCTGGACGGCACGCTGGTCTACAACACCGCGCTGTTCCGGCCGGACACCGTCGAGCGGATGGCGGCCGGCCTGACCGCGCTGCTGCGCTCGGCGGTGGCCGCCCCGCACACCCGGCTGGCCGACCTGGAGGTGCTGTCGCCGGCCGAGCGGTCCCGGCTGCTGGAGCTGGGCGCCGCCCCGCCGCCGGCCCCGGCCGGGGCGCAGCTGCTGCACGAGCTGGTCGCCGCCCAGGCGGCCCGCACCCCCGACGCCCCGGCGGTCGCCTTCGCCGGGGCGACGCTGACCTACCGCGGGCTGGAGCACCAGGCCGGCCATCTGGCCCGCCGGCTGCGCGACCTCGGGGTCCGCCCCGGCGACCGGGTGGCGGTCTGCCTGGAGCAGTCCGCCGAGGTGGCGGTGGCCCTGCTCGGCGTGCTGCGGGCCGGCGCGGCATACGTGCCGCTGGACCCCGAGCAGCCCGCCGAGCGGATCGCCTACATGGTCCAGGACGCCGGGGTGCGCACCGTGGTGACCTCGGCGCCGGCCCGCGGGCCGCTGCCCGCCGGACTCACCGAGATCCTCATCGACGAGCAGCCGATGCCGGACGCCGAGCCCGAGCCGGTGGACGCCGGGATCGGCCCCGCGGACCTGGCCTACGTCATCTACACCTCCGGCACCACCGGCCGGCCCAAGGGCGTGGCGGTGCAGCACCGCGAGGTGGTCACCTACCTGGCCGGGGTCCGTGAGCGGTTCGCCGTCGAGCCGGGCGCCCGCTTCGCGCTGCTGCAGTCGCTGGCCTTCGACTTCGGCGTCACCGTCTTCTACCTGGCGCTGATGACCGGCGGCCGGCTGGAGCTGATCCCGTCGCGCACCTCGGCGCTGGAGCTGGCCGAGCACTTCGCCCGGGAGCCCGCCGACTACCTGAAGATCACTCCGTCGCACCTGGCCGCGCTGCTGGCCGAGGCCGCGCCGGCCGAGCTGCTGCCGCGCCGGCTGCTGATCCTGGGCGGCGAGGCCTCCGGCTGGGCGTGGGCCCGCGAGCTGGCCGCCCTCGGCCACTGCGCGGTGGTCAACCACTACGGCCCCACCGAGGCGACGGTCGGCATGACCACCTTCGCGGTCGACCCGGCCGAACCCGAGCAGGCGACGACGCTGCCGATCGGCCGCCCGCTGCCCGGCGCCCGCGTCCAGGTGCTGGACGCGCGGCTGCGCCCGGTGCCCGTCGGGGTGACCGGGGAGATCTACCTGGGCGGCGACCGGCTGGCCCGCGGCTACCTGGGCCGGCCCGCCCTCACCGCCGAGCGGTTCCTGCCCGACCCGGCCGGCCCGCCCGGCGCCCGCATGTACCGCACCGGCGACCTCGGCCGGTGGCTGCCCGACGGCAGCCTGCAGTTCCTCGGCCGCCGCGACCTGCAGGTCAAGGTGCGCGGCTACCGGGTCGAGCTGGGCGAGGTGGAGTCGGTGCTGGCCGAGCACCCGGCCGTCGCCCAGGCGGTGGCCGAGCTGCGCGGCGACCGGCTGGTGGGCTACCTGCTGCCGGACGAGGCCGCTGGCCCGGAGCGGCCGCCCGCCGCCGAGGTGCGCGCCTGGCTGCGCGACCGGCTGCCCGACTACATGATCCCCGCCCGGTACGTGTGGCTGGACGAGCTGCCGCTGAAATCGCACGGCAAGGTCGACCGGGCCAGGCTCCCCGACCCCGCCGACGACCAGGCCGCCGCCGGCGCCGCGTTCGTGCCGCCGGCCACCCCGGCCGAGGAGTCGGTCGCCGCCATCTGGGCCGAGGTGCTCGGCCTGGCCCAGGTGGGCGCGCTGGACGACTTCTTCGACCTCGGCGGTCACTCGCTGCTGGCCATGCAGGTGCTGACCCGGCTGCGCCGGCTGGCGCCGGACCGGCGGATCACCCTGATGGACCTGTTCAAGCGCACCACCGTGCGCGAGACCGCCGAACTGCTGACCGAAGGGGCGGACACCGGCGCCGGCGGGCTGCTGCACCGGCTCACCCCGCCGCGCGCGGCGGCCACCTCCCTGGTGTGCGCGCCCTACGGCGGCGGCAGCGCGGTGATCTACAAGCCGCTGGCCGACGCCCTGCCCGGCGGCTGGGCGCTGTATTCGATCGCGGTGCCCGGCCACGAGCTCGGCGAGGAGGCGGTGCCGCCGGAGGAGGTGGCCCGGCGCTGCGCCGAAGAGATCCTGGCGACCGTCCCGGGGTCGCTGGTGCTGTACGGGCACTGCGGGATCGGCGCCCTGATCGTCGCGGAGATCGCCCGGCTGGTGGAGGCCGCCGGCCGAACGGTCGAGGCCGTCTACCTGGGCGGGGTCTTCCCGTTCGCCCGGCCGGAGGGCCGGCTGACCCGGCTGCGGCACCGGCTGGACGACCTGCGCGGCGACCAGGCCCGGGTGAACGCGCTGACCGCCTCCGGGCTGGACGTCTCCGAGCTCACCCCCGAAGAGCTGACGCTGATCGTCCGCAACCGGCGCGAGGAGACCCGAGAGGCCGAGCGGTACTTCACCCGGCTGTTCGAGCGGCAGGCGTCGCGGCTGGCCGCACCGGTGATCACGGTCGCCGGGGAACGCGACCCGATTACGGAGTTCTACCAGGAGCGGTACCGGGAGTGGCACGTGCTGTCCCCGGTCACCGCCTGCACGGTGCTGGACGAGGCCGCGCACTTCTTCGTGAAGTACCGCGCCGGGGAGCTGGCCGAGATCGTCACCCGCACCCACCGGGCGATCGCCGAGGGCCGCACCGCGCCGCTGGAGCGGGCCACCGGCGAGGAGACCTGGTGGCTGCAGGGCGTCTCCACCGCCCCCGACACCCCCGGCGGCGGCCCGGACGCGGTCACCGCCGAGGCGGCCGGGCCGCGGCCCAGCATGCGGCGGTTCTTCGGCGTCGCCGGCGGGCAGGCCCTGTCCATCATCGGTTCGGCGCTCACCGAGTTCGCCATCCCCATCTGGATCTACCTGACCACCGGGTCGCTGATCGACTTCGCGCTGTTCTCCGTGCTCGCCCTGGTGCCCGGCATGCTGGTCTCGCCGCTGGCCGGCACCATCATCGACCGCAACGACCGGCGCCGCGTCATGTTGCTCGGCGACGTCGGCGCCGGCGGCGCGCAGCTCACGCTGGGCCTGTTGCTGTGGACCGGCAACCTGCAGATCTGGCACATCTACCCGCTGCTGGGCTGCCTGTCGGTGGCGCTGGCCTTCCAGCGCATCGCCTACGGCTCGGCCATCCCGCAACTGGTGCCCAAACGCTTCCTCGGGCACGCCAACGGCGTGGTCGGCATGATCAACGGCGTGGCGCAGCTGATCGTCCCGCTGGCCGCGGCCGGGTTGATGGCGCTGATCGGCCTGGAGGGCATCCTGGTCATCGACGTGGTCAGCTACGCGATCGCCATCGGCAGCCTGCTGCTCATCCGCTTCCCGGCCACCATGGCGCTGCGCCGCCGCGAGTCGATGACGGCCGAGCTGATCAACGGCTTCCGCTACTCGTTCGGCAACAAGGGCTTCCGCCGCATGGTCACCTTCTTCGCGGTGGTCAACCTGTTCATGGCCGCGCTGTTCATGATGATCTCGCCGCTGGTGCTGTCGTTCGCCACCCTCGGCGACGTCGGCCGGGTCTCGTTCTTCGGCGGGCTCGGCGTGTTCCTCGGCGGCATGACCATGGCGGTGTGGGGCGGGCCGCGGGAACGGCGCTTCCGCGGCCAGCTGATGTTCACCCTGACGCTCGGCCTGGCCGCGGTGGTCATCGGGTCGCGGGAGGACCTGGTGGTGATCACCGCCGGGGTGTTCGGCATGTTCCTGTCACTCACCCTGCTCAACGGCGTCTACACCACGATCGTCCAGGTGAAGATCCCGCAGCGCTACCACGGCCGGGTGTTCGCGCTGAACCAGCTGGTCGCCTTCTCCACCCTGCCGCTCGGCTACGCCGTGGTCGCCCCGCTGGGCACCGCCTGGCTGGAGCCGATGCTGATGCCCGGCGGCGCGCTGGCCGGCACCGTCGGCCAGGTGATCGGCACCGGCGCCGGCCGCGGGATCGGCCTGCTTTACGTGCTGCTGGGCACCGCCATCGCGCTGTGCGTGCTGGTGGCGCGCCGGCGCCGGGTGCTGTGGGACTTCGACGAGCTGGTGCCCGACGCGCTGCCCGACGACCTGATCGGATTCGAGACCCTGCGCAGCCGCGGGGCCCTGGCGAAGGAGAGCTGATGAGCGACTACCAGGTCGTGATCAACGACGAGGAGCAGTATTCGGTGTGGCCGGTGGACCGGGACACCCCCGACGGCTGGCGGGCCACCGGGTTCCGCGGCGAGAAGGACGCCTGCCTGGCCCACATAGAGGAGGTCTGGACCGACATGCGCCCCCGCAGCGCCCGCTGACCCCGCCCGGCCGGCCCGCCGCGGAGACGGGACGGCGACCGGGGCCGCCGGTCCAGGTGCCCGGCCCTGTCGATGCCGTCCCTCCTATCCGCCCTGCCCGGCCCGCGCCGCCGAGGGGTCGCGGGCGCCCGCCAGGATGGCCGCCTCGGCCCGGCCCACCGCGATGCCGGCGCCGAAGGCGACCAGCCGGACCAACTCCGCGTCGGTACGGCCGGGACCGCGCCAGGCGGCCACCTCGGCGTCGGTGATCCGGTAGGGCGCCACCGCCGCCAGCAGCGCCAGCCGGGCCCCGGGCCGGTCGGCGGTGGACAACCCGGGCAGGGCCTCGGCCGGCCACCCGGCGCCCGGCGGTGGGTGCTGGCCGTCCCAGCCGGCGACCGCGCGCTCCACCGCCCGGCGGGCGGGCGGGCCGAGCAGGTCGCCACCGGCGGCGGCCACCGCGCGCAGCGCGGCGTGCGCCCGGCCGGCCGGGGCGCCGCCGGCCCAGTCCGGCGCCGGCGCGGCGGGCGGCCCGTCCAGCAGCGGCAGGCTCTCGCCGGCCGGCAGCCGGCGCCGGACCGCGCCGGCCAGCGCCCGGCCGCCCGCCGCCCGCACCAGCCGGGACCGCTGCAGATTGCCCGGGAGCAGGTTGTCGGTGAGCAGCGCCGAGGCCATCCGGTTGATGAAGTGGAAGGCCAGGGCGGTACCGATGTGCTCGGCGGCGGTGCCCGGTTCGAACGGCGGCGCGGCGGCCCGGGCGGCGCGGGTGGACCGGGCCCAGGCCAGCAGCGCCGCCTGCCCGGGATCCTCGGGCGTGCCGCCGGCGGCGATCGTCTCGGCCGACCGGTGGTCACCGGTGGCGTGCAGCAGCGTGGTGTGCGCGTCGACGCAGAACGGGCAGCGGTTGGCCAGTGACACCCCGAGCGCGACGATCTCCCGGCCGGCCCGCGGCACCGGCCCGGCCAGCAGCGACTCGCGGACCGCCGCCCAGGCGGCCACGAGGACGTCCTCGTCCGGGGACAGCGTCATGAACACCGGCATGCGGGCCATCCCGAAGTCGGCGGCGATCTGCCGGTAGACGCCGGCCACCCGCCCGGCCGCGTCCCTGGGGTCCACCGGTCTCACGTACCGGAAGCGTGCCATCGTCTCTCCTATTCTCCTTTGGGCACGCCGTCGGCCGCGCGCCCGCGGCCGATCGTCGCGCATCCGACGGCCACCGGTCGTCGTCCACGTGATGGCACCGGCGGCGCCTTGCGGGAGTGCCGGTGGACGGCGGCTACCCCGCCGGGAGTAGGCGCGGGATACGACCCGGCGAGGAGGACACCGCCCTGGCCGGCGTCCTAGGGTGCAACGGTGAACCTTGCGCGCCGGTGGTCCCCGGCGATGACCGACGGCGCCCTGGCCGTGGCGATCGCCGCGTTCCAGGAGATCGGGGCCGTGTCCTCGCCGGCCGACGTCGGCCTGGCCGATCACCTGGCCATCCTGGCGGGCTCGCTGGTACTGGCCGGCCGGCGGCGGGCCCCGCGGACGGTCCTGGCGGTGACGACCGCGTGCATGCTGCTGTACACGGTGCGCGCGCAGCCGGGGCCGGCGGCCGCCTTCCCGGTGCTGATCGCCATGGCCACCGCCACCTTCGCCGGTCACCGAGTGCCCGCCGCGCTGGCCTCCGTCGCGTACCTGGGCGGCACGCTGGCCGCCGCCTACACCGCCGCCGGCGGCCGGCCCGACCCGCAGGTCGTGCAGGGCACGCCGCTGCTGCTCGGCTGGTTCGTCGCCGCCGGAGTGGCCGGCGCGATGGCCCGGCACCGGCAGGCCTACCTGGCGCAGGTCGAGCAGCGGGCGCTGGACGCCGAGCGCACCCGCGAGGAGGCGGCGCTGCGCCGGGCGGGGGAGGAGCGGCTGCGCATCGCCCGCGAGCTGCACGACTCGCTGACGCACAGCATCTCGATCATCAAGGTGCAGGCCGGGGTGGCGGTGCACCTGGCGCGCAAGCGCGGCGACGAGGTCCCGCCGGCGCTGCTGGCGATCCAGGAGGCGAGCGCGGCGGCGATGCGCGAGCTGCGCGAGACGCTGGAGGTGCTGCGCGACCCGCCCCCCGCCGACCCGGGCACCGCCGACCCGCCCGCCACCGGCTCGGACACCGCCGATCCGGGCGCCGCCGCCGGTGACGGCGGCGGACCGGGCGGCGCCCCGGCCACACCCGGCGGCGACGATCCGGCCGCCGGGCCGCCGGCCAGCGGGCTGCACCGGCTGGAGGAGCTGGTGGGCCGGGCGCGCGCGGCGGGCCTGCCGGTGACGGTCACGGTCAGCGGCGAGCGCCGCCCGCTACCGGCGGCGGTGGACCGGGCCGCCTACCGCATCGTCCAGGAGTCGCTGACCAACGTGGCCCGGCACGCCGGCCCGGCGGCGGCCGACGTCCACCTCGGTTACGACCCCGAACGGCTGGTCGTCCAGGTCGACGACGACGGTGACGCCCGCCCGCAGGCACCGGTGGCCCCCGGCGTGGGCCTGTCCGGCATGCGCGAGCGGGTCACCGCGCTGGGCGGCCGGCTGGCGGCCGGGCCCCGGCCCGGCGGCGGATTCTCGGTGCGCGCCGAGCTGCCCGCGGGGGAGCGGCCGTGATCCGGGTGCTGCTGGCCGACGACCAGGCGCTGATCCGGGCCGGATTCCGCGCTCTGCTGGAGGCCGAGGACGACATGGCGGTGGTGGCCGAGGCCGCCGACGGGCGGCAGGCCGTCGAGCTGGCCCGCACGCACCGGCCGGACGTCGCGCTGGTCGACGTGCAGATGCCGGTGATGAACGGCATCGAGGCCACCCGCCGGATCGCCGCCGACCCCGAGCTGGCCGGGGTGCACGTGGTGATCCTCACCAACTACGGGCTGGACGAGTACGTCTACGACGCGCTGCGCGCGGGCGCGGGCGGGTTCCTGGTGAAGGACACCGACCCGGCCGACATGCTGCAGGGCGTGCGGACCGCGGCGCGCGGCGACGCGCTGCTGTCCCCGTCGATCACCCGCCGGCTGATCGGCGAGTACCTGGCCCGCCGCCCGCGGCCGGCGGCGGACGCGCTGGCGGTGCTCACCAACCGCGAGCGCGAGGTGCTGGCCCTGGTGGCGCGCGGCATGTCCAACGACGAGATCGCCGCGCACATGGTGATCAGCCCGACCACGGCCAAGACCCACGTCAGCCGGGCGATGACCAAGCTGCACGCCCGCGACCGCGCCCAGCTCGTCGTGCTGGCCTACGAGTCCGGCCTGGTCACCCCGCGCCCCTGACCGCCCTGTCCAGAAGCGAGGGCCGCGGCCGGTCAGGGTGCCGGCGTGACCGCCCGGCGGCCCGGGCTCAGGTGTCCCAGGTGACCGGGAGGCTCTTGACGCCGTGGATGTCGGCGGTCTCCGGGCGCAGCGGGACCTGGTCGGCCGGCACGGCCAGGCGCAGCGTGGGGAAGCGGGCGAACAGCGCGGGGAAGGCGACCCGCATCTCGACCCGGGCGAGCTGCTGGCCCAGGCACTGGTGGATGCCGTGGCCGAAGGCCAGGTGCCCGCCCTGCTGCCGGCCCAGGTCGAGGGTGTGCGGATCGGGGAAGCGGCCGGGGTCGCGGTTGGCGGTGCTGTAGGACAGGATCACCGTCGTACCGGTCTCGATGGTGTGGCCGGCCAGCTCGACGTCCTCCAGCGCCGTCCGCAGGAACGTCTTGGCGACGCTCAGATGGCGCAACAGTTCCTCCACCGCCGGTTCGGCGAGTGCGGGGTCGGCGCGCAGCGCGGCGAGCTGCGCCGGGTGGCGCAGCAGGGCGAAGGTCCCGAGCGCCAGCATGTTGGCGGTGGTGTCGAAGCCGGCCGCCAGCAGGATGAATGCCATTCCCTGCAGCTCCTCGTCGGTGAGGTCGCCGTCGGTGAGGTCGCTGAGCACGTCGTCGGTCGGATCCGCCCGCTTGGCGGCCACGAGTGCCGCGAGGTACCGCTGCACCTCGAGGTAGGCCGCGACCTGCTCCTCGTCGGTGGCCTCGCCGCCGAGTAGCAGGTCGATGTGCTCCTGGAACAGGCCCCGGTCGGCGTAGGGCACGCCGAGCAGCTCGCAGATCATGATGGCGGGGATGGGCTTGGCGAACGCGGTCACCAGATCCACCGGCGGACCGGCCTTCTGCATGGCGTCCAAGTGCTCGGCGGTGATCTGCTCGACGCGCTCGGTGAGTTGCCGCATCCGGCGGACGGTGAACTTGCCGACCAGCGGCTTGCGGTAGCGGCCGTGCCGCGGCTCGTCCATGAGAAGGAACTCGCCGGGCGGCGCCGGGGGGACCTCGATGTCGCCGTAGTCGATCAGCGGGTGGTGGCGCATGAGCTCCCTGCGCGAGCTGAACCGTGGGTCGGCCAGCACCGCGCGGACCAGGTCGTAGCCGGTGACCAGCCAGCCCTGGTGGCCGTCGGGGAAGAGGTAGCGGCTGATCGGGCCGTGCTCGCGGGCCTCGAGCAGCTCCGCGGGCGGATCGAACGGACAGCCGGGCCGGCGCGCGGCGGGCATCGTGGTGACGGTGTACACGGATTCGGGCATGGTCGTTCCTTGTCTGACGCTGGAGGAAGCCGCTGGAGGAAGTGAAGTGGAGTTCGCGAGATGCGTCGCGCGGAACCGCGGCGTCCTGCAGCGGCGGGACGGCGGCCGGCGGGCGGCCGCGCGGGGAACCCCGGTGGAGGACATCGGGGTGGCAGGGGCATGGACGCCTGCCCGGGACGATGGGGGACGCGCGCCTGCTGATGGCGGCGGTTCGGGGAGTCGCGTCTCGGGGCCGGACCGGGCCAGGCCCGGCGGGGCCGCTCGGCGGGACTAGGAGATCTTGCGGCGGTAGGTGTTCATGGCCAGGAAGTAGGCGATGACGAGGATGCCGGCGCACCAGGCCAGGGCGGTCCAGATGCCGTCGCCGGCCGGCTGCCCGGCGAACAGGGCGCGGATGGTGTTGACGATGGCGGTGACCGGCTGGTTCTCGGCGAAGGCGCGCAGCCAGCCGGGCATGGTGCCGGTGGGCACGAACGCCGAACTGATGAACGGCAGGAAGATGAGCGGGTAGGAGAACGCGCTCGCGCCGTCCACGGTCTTGGCGGTGAGTCCGGGGATGACGGCGATCCACGTCAGCGCGAGGGTGAACAGGACCAGGATCCCGGCGACCGCCAGCCATGCCGCCACCCCCGCCGCCGAACGGAAGCCCATGAGCAGCGCGACGATCACGACGACGGTGAGGGAGATGGCGTTGGCGACCAGCGAGGTCAGCACGTGCGCCCACAGCAGGGACGACCGCGCGGTGGGCATCGACTGGAATCTCGCGAAGATGCCGCTCTTCATGTCGGTGAACAGCCGGAAGGCGGTGTAGGCGATGCCGGAGGCGACCGTGATGAGCAGGATGCCGGGCAGCAGGTAGTTCACGTACGGGACCGATCCGGTGTCGATCGCGCCGCCGAACACGTAGACGAACAGCAGCATGAAGGCGATCGGCATGACGGCGGTCGTGATGATCGTGTCCAGGCTGCGGGTGATGTGGCGCAGGGACCGTCCCAGCAGGACGATGGTGTCGCCGAAGAAGTGTCTGTTCAACGTGGTTCCTTTACCGGGGTAGCAGGGCGCGGGGTCCGCCGGGGTCGCCGTCCTTGCCGCCGGCGCCGACGAGCGAGAGGAAGACCTCTTCCAGGGTCGGCTGCTTCTCGACGTACTCGACCTTGGCCGGCGGGAGCAGCCGCTTCAGCTCGGCGAGGGTGCCGTCGACGATGATGCGGCCCTGGTGCAGGATGGCGATGCGGTCGGCGAGCTGTTCGGCCTCCTCCAGGTACTGCGTGGTGAGCAGCACGGTCGTGCCGTTGTCGGCGAGCGCCCGGACGGCCTGCCACACCTCGATGCGCGCCTGGGGGTCGAGCCCGGTGGTCGGCTCGTCGAGGAACACGACCGGGGGATCGCCGATCAGGCTCATCGCGATGTCCAGCCGGCGGCGCATGCCACCCGAGTACGTCGACACCCTGCGCGCGCCGGCGTCGGTCAGCGAGAAACGGCGAAGCAGGTCGTCGGCGATCGCGCCGGCGTCGTTCAGGTGCCGCAGCCGGGCGACCAGCACCAGGTTCTCCCGGCCGGTGAGGATCTCGTCGACCGCGGCGAACTGGCCGGTGAGGCTGATGGACTCCCGAACCTGCGCGGCCTGGGTGGCGACGTCGAAGCCGTTCACCCGGGCGGTGCCCGCGTCCGCCTTGAGCAGGGTGGACAGGATGTTCACCGCCGTGGTCTTGCCGGCCCCGTTGGAGCCGAGCAGCGCGAAGATGCTGCCCCGCGCCACCGCGAAGTCCACGCCGCGCAGCACGCGCAGCCTGTCGTACGACTTCTCCAGGCCCTGGACCTGGATGGCGTATGTCGTCATGTGCTTCTTCCTTCGTCGTGCTGTCGGAGGCTCACTCGCAGAACACCTTCACCGTGGAGGAGGGCTCGTCCAGGTCGATGTCGACCTCCTCGAGGTGTTCGACGAGCTCCTCGAGGTCCTGCGGCTTGAGCTGGGTAAGGTCGATCGGTACCCCCGACCGGCTGAGCGCGTCGTTGGCCCTGGTGAGCGCCTGCGGGGGGACGAGGGTCGCGAGCCGGACCCCGGCCCGCAGCAGCTGCAGCGGGACCCGGACGTTGATCCGGCCCGGCTCGCCGCCCACGGTGTCGTCCACCCAGGTCACCAGCACCCGCAGATATCGGGGCCGGGTTTTCGGGCCGGTCGCGCCCGCCGGCGGTGGTTCTGGCTGTGATCGTTCGAGGGCGGTGATCAGCCGCTCGGCCTCGTCCGCGGTGATCTTTCCTTCGGCCAGCATCTCCAGGATCTGCCGGCGTTGCTCGTTCATGGTCGGTTCCTCACCCTCTGATTCATCTGACGCTGACCAGCAGGGCCGTCCGGCCCTCCACGTACTCGATCCGGGTGCCGGGCAGCGTCCACAACAGCCGCCCCAGCGCGTACAGCGCCCTCACCGGGCGCACCTGGTAGAACAGGCAGGTGATCAGGCTGGCCGCCACGGCCGGCAGCAGCAGCGGGGACAGCACCAGCAGCAGCGGCACGACCGGGATGTAGAGCCGCCGCACCCGGCCGTCGCGCCGGTGCCGTATCGTCACCAGCTGCGGGATCATCACGGGCCTTCGATCTCGGCCAGGGCCTGCTGGACGCTGATCTCCCCGCGCCGCAGCCGGTCGACGACGTCGGCGCCGCTCGGGGCCGGATCGGTCTCGACGAAGTCCAGCTGCCCGGCGATCCGGTTCAGCCGGGACTTGACCGTCGGATAGCTGACCCCGAAGATCCGCTCCATCTCCTTGATCGACCCGTGCGCCCGGACGAACGCGGCGACGAACACCTGGTCCTCCACGCTGAGCCGGGCCAGCTGCGGCGGCTCGAACCGGCCCTCGATCGCGATGTCGCTCCCGGTCAGCCGGACTCTTTCCACCACGAACGGTCGCCCGCGCGTCAGGTCGGTCAGCTCCTGCCAGTCCACCCGCGGCCCCTCACGCTCGACAGCATGCTCACAGTTCAGTTATAGCTCGATCTTCTCGACTGCGGCACATCTTTCTCAACTTTATTTATGTTGATCTTGATTTTCTTAAGAATGTCCGCTGAGGCAAGCTTGCCGGCGCTGCCGGCGGCGCGGGCCGTGGACTTCGCGTCGCCCGGGACGCCGCACCCGATCAGCCGGCCTCGTCCTCGGTTCCCGGCGCCTCACCGGCGGCGCGCCGCACGGCGTCGGTGAAGCGCCTGCGCTCCCGGGCCCGATACCGCCCGGCCGGATAGTTGGCCATGAACGCCTCGACGAATTCCACCGGGTCCTCCCCGAAGACGTCGCGGACCGGCGTGCCGTCCGCCACGCTCCGCTCGACCAGATCGGCGAGATCCTCGTACATCGAGATCCACCCGGCACCGTCCATCGGGCCGAAGTGCATCAGGTACCGCTCCAGCGCCTCGACCGCCGTGCGCCAGTTCTCCGGAAGCCGCCGGACGCGCGCCTTGTACTCCCGGTAGCGCCGCTTGTCGTCCAGCGATCCGGTGATCACTTCTAGGTACCGCAGGTAGCGGCCCTTCTCCTCGTTCGACTCGGTGGCCATGTCTACTTTCCTCCCTTGCGGAGCTGCTCGAGCCTTTCGGCGAGGAAGCTCCAGGTCGTCCAGAACTCTTCGAGGTACTCCCGCCCCTGGGCGTTGAGCGAGTACACCTTGCGCGGCGGGCCCTTCTCGGACGGGACCTTCGCCACGTCGACCAGGCCGCGTTGCTCGACTCGCACCAGCAGGGCGTAGATGGTGCCCTCGGCGATGTCGGAGAAGCCCTGGTCGCGCAGCCACGCGGTGATCTCGTAGCCGTACGCGGGCCGGCCGGCCAGGATCGCCAGGACGATGCCCTCCAGCGTTCCCTTGAGCATCTCCGTCGCCTGCTTGCCCATGGACCCCCCCTTCCCGCTACTCGGTGTCGCTGACTACCGGTACAAAGTAACACTGACTACCGGTACCTAGCAACACCGAATACTCGAGGCGTGAACCTGAACCGCGGGCGGATGGAGACCGGTGACCGGGGAGCGGTTGCCCGGGGACGAGTCCCGCGCAGGGCTTTCGAGGAGGCGGGCCTGGACGCGCCGAGGTGACTGATGCTCGACTTGGCCGTCGCGGCCATGGCGGGAAAAATGATGACCGAACGCGCTACCGCGGCGTGCGGGGCTCTGCGGTCGCGGGCCTCACGCCGGGCAGCGCGTCAACCCCGGTCCTGCCGGCGCACCATCTCGGTGATCCAGATGGGTGCGTACGGGGAGGTGCAGTTCGGGGGAGTGGGGTAGTCCTTGAGCACCTGCAGGCGCTCGCCGATGGCGATGGCACGGGCGCGGTGCTCGGCGTGGTCGATGCCGATCTGCGCCAGGCAGCCGTTCATCGCCCACTGCAGGCGATCGGGTGCGGCCTTCATCTCGGCCTCGATGACGTCGAGCAGCCCGGCAAGGTCGAGGCCGGCGGGCTTCTTCGCCACCCGATCGGTGGTCAGCGCCCAGCCGGCACTCGCGACCACCGGATCCGGATCGGCCGACCAGATCAACCGCAGCTCTTCGGCGTGCGGACTCTTCTTCACCACGTAGTTCACCAGCCAGTCGTGCACCTTGGGGGTGCGCGCCTGGCGCAGCATGGCGTCCAGCTCGGCATCCCCGAACGCCTTCGGGCGGCAGATGAGCAGCGCCAGCAGCCGTGCCGCGGTGTCGCCCGTCTCCCAGAGCCGGCCGGCGAGTTCCTGCTGGGTCTTCAGCCGCTTGGCGAGGGCACGCAGTCTGCCGAGGTTCACGCCGTGGTCGTCACCGTGTCGCTCGTTCACCCCGCGTGCCCTCGGGTCCTCGAGCGCGGCCAGTTCGGCCATCACCTCGGCCACCGTCACGTCCTCGACCGGCGTCGCCTCGGTCATCTCCGCCTCCTGTCCGTCACCGCGAGCACCAGCCTACGGAAAGGCCGCCGGCATGGTTCAGCCGCCGGTTCCCGGGGCGAAGAACTGCGTCGCGAAGGCGACCGCCGCGGCGATCTCTTCGTCGCCGGTGCCCCAGGCCTGCTGGATCGCCCGGCCCCACGCCTGGCTGCTGCCGGCCGCGAACTCCTTGACCCCGGGCGCGTTCTGCCAGGTCGCCGGATCGAGGTCCTCGCCGCGCAGGTGCAGGTCCAGCCCGAGCAGCGCGAGATCCCAGCCGGTGCCGATCCCGATCGTGCCGCCGGGACCGTGGGCTTTCACCATCTCGTCGACGAACGCGGCGGGGGAGGCGTGCTCCAGCTCGAAGAGCGTGCCACCATCGTCGCTCTTGGCCAGCCGTACCTCGACCTCGGTGGCCATGCCCTCCCCGTAGGTCCAGGTCACCTTGAGCAGGTGCGGCTCCTCACAGCGCAGGATCTCCCCGCCGGCGTTGCCTTCGAGCTGGAAGGTGCCGCCGAGCCGCAGGTCGCCGCTGACCGGTGCCAGCCACCGGCCGATCCGGTCCGGTTCGGTGCACGCGCTCCACACCTCTTCGATGGCGTGGTCGTAGGTGCGGCGCAGCAGCAACGAGCGCCCCGGTCCCGCGGCGACCGGCTGCTCGCCGATCTCTCGGTGCGCGGCGTTGACCTGGTTGATGACGTCTATCACGTTTCTTCCTCACTCTCGATGGATGGCGGGTCGTCCGACGCCTGATCTGCGGGCCGTTCGTGGCGGTCGCGCCGGCCGCGCCGGAGTTCGGTGCCCAGCGCGTCCAGGTGCTGGTTCCAGAACCGTCTGAAGTTCTCCAGCCAGATGTCGACCTCCCGCAGCGGCTCGGCGTCGACCGCGTAAAGGCGGCGGGTGCCCTCGGCCCGGACGGTCGCGAACCCCGACTCCCGCAGCACGCGCAGGTGCTGCGACACGGCGGGCTGGGAGATGCCGAACTCGCGCTGGACGACGGCCCCCAGCGCGCCGGCCGGCTGCTCGCCCGCCGCGAGCAGCTCCAATATCCGCCGGCGAACCGGATCACCGAGTACGTCGAACGCGTGCACCTCGTCATAGTTTCAAAGAGCACTTATATAAGTCAAGTCTTATTGAGTGGGGCCGGTGGTTCCGGCCCCACTCTTCCGGGGTTCAGAAGCCGGGTGGCGGGGTCGCGCCGTCCCCCGGGGCGACGCGCAAGGTGATCACGCCGTCGTTGTAGGTCTCGGCCGCCGTCACCTGCCAGCCGGGATCGATGCGGGACGCGGGCACATCCTGCTCGGTGCGGATCCCCACCTCCCCGTTCCGGATCGGCCAGTCCAGCCCGTAAGCCACCTTCAGGTGGTGCTCGCGCACGACCTCGACCGCCTCGGCGACCGAACGTCCCCGCAGCCGGATCCCGGCCAGCGCCTCACCCGGCCAGCCGGCGTCGGCCGGATAGGCGTACCTCTCGCCCGGCCTGGCCGGGCGGCCCAGCCGGAACTCCGCGGGCCCTTCGATGTCGGCGGTGACCCGGAAGGCCGTCAGGCACCCTTCGACCCGCACGCGACAGTCGCCGGTAGTGGATCCCATGACGGCGTCCGGGTCGGTCTTGTCGAAGCCGACGACGGGCTCGCGTTGCCGCGGTGAGACGGGAATCAGCCCGACGGTGAGGTTGTCCAGCCCGACCTTCCGGAAGGCCTTCTCCAGCTCCGCGGGATCAAGGTCGCCGTCGGTGATGTAGAAGACGAACGAGTCACCGTCGCGGTCGATGGTCACCGCCTGGCTCGCGTACACCTGCTCGGCCCCCGAGAAGAAGGAGGGCACGACGACGAAGCCGCCGGCCAGCACCGAAGCGGCGGCCAGGCCGAGCAGCGCCCGACGCGGGGAGGGCAGGACCCGCCGGCGGGCCGGCACCCGCTCCAGCCGGACGACCTCCGCCAGCAGCTCATCCGCCCCCGCGCTGGAGGCCCGGCCGGCCAGGTCGGTGTCCAGCACCCGGGCCCGGTTCTTCAGGATCTGGTCGTTGATCATCGGGACTCCTTCTCGGTGAGCGGCCGCGCGTCGAGGCGGGGCATGGTCGGGCGGGTCTTCTCCAGCGCCCTGGCGAAGCGCCTGCGCGCCCGGTGCAGGCGAACCCGGGCGGCGTTGCGCGAGCAGCCCAGCACCACGGCGATCTCCCCCGGGTCGAGCTCCTCCCAGACCGCCAGGGTCAGCAGCTCGCGATCGGCGTCGGAGAGCAGATCCAGGGCCGCACCCACCCGGTCGTTCGCGGCCGGAGCAGCGGACGCGGCGTACAGGGCCTCGGCCTCGGAGGTGAGTTCCGCGTGCCGGGTGGCCCGGCGCCGCTCACCCCGGTGGTGGTTGGCCAGGACCCGCCGGGCCACCCCGTACAGCCAGAACCTGGCGGCCTCCCCGCCGGGCAACTCCGCGATCCGCCGCCAGGCGACCACGTAGGTCTCGGCCACCACATCGGCCGCGTCCTCCGGCGAGGAACATCGCCGCATGGCGTAACCGAGGATCCGCTCGTACGTCTGCCGGTACACGGTCTCGAACCGGTGCCGGTCATCTGACTCATCCACGCGCCATCCCCATCGGACCTCCGTAGTTTTGCGCTTCGCTCACTACGTGTCCGCGGGAAACGCCAGAATTTCACCGCCCGCGCGCCGGCCGACCCGCTCGCGGCCGGACGGCACCCGCCATCTCGGGCAGCGTCCAAATGATCTTACTGTGGTATTAGGATTCAGCCATAACCGCGAAAGACACCGTCACCGTAGGCGCCTATTCACCGTGCACCGGTCGGCACGGGTAGGCGCTGACCGCGCTCACCAGGTCCGCGATCGCGAACCGGCGCGGACAATGGCGGAATTCT
Source organism: Sphaerisporangium rufum (assembly GCF_016863395.1). Lineage (GTDB taxonomy): Bacteria > Actinomycetota > Actinomycetes > Streptosporangiales > Streptosporangiaceae > Sphaerisporangium > Sphaerisporangium rufum. The sequence goes on from NZ_BOOU01000044.1 coordinate 19,749, forward strand.
CAGCCTCGAGGACCGAAGGCCGTCATCAGGATGTGGACGAGAATGAGGATGACGATCCACACCATGGCGCGCCGGGTCGGTGGGGGGCCGCTGCGCAGCAGCGAGATGCCCATCGGGATGAAGGCGACGCACAGGCCGCCGACGGCGATGAAGGACTGCGGGATCTCGGTGCCCTTGAGCGTCCCGAGGGCCAGGGCCGACATCAGCCCGAGTGCGATGGCGCGGCCCAGCCCCAGGGCACCGGAGCGGTAGGCGCCGATGGCGAGCACCACCCAGCCGAAGAACGCCGGCGCGGACATGGTCTTGAACGGATGCCAGAGCGTGTCCCGCCACGCCGTGTAATAGGCGTCGATGCCGTGGAGCATCGCCGGCAGGCCGAGGCTGTCGGTCAGGTGGAAGGCCAGGTGATCCGTGCCGAACTGGAAGACCCGGGTGAAAAGTCCCACCATGACCAGGCAGCCACCCCACAGTCCCCACAATGGACTGGTGGCGGTGATCCGCTGCGCCAGCGTCAGGACCGCCGGCCACAACAGCACGAACCCGGCGGCGAAGCAGGTGTAGGCGGCGGTGATGAGAGCGGGATGCCGGCTGTACGCGGCGAGCTGGTACGGGACGAAGAAGTAGAACTGCGAGCGCAGGATGGTCCCGGTCATGATCAGCAGGGGACCGGCGATCAGCGAGACGCCGCCCACCCAGCGTCCGGGAAACGGGTAGGGGTGGTCCCGGACGGCCGCGGCGTTGGCCGCGCGCCGATCCGTGGTGGCCTGCCGCCACCGCGTCACCCGTCCGCGAAGATCGATGGTCATGGTCTTTCCCGTCCTGTCGGTTCCGGCCGCCCGGTGGGTTCGCCGGGCACATCGGTATGGTGGCGGCCGGCAGGGGGCGGGCGCGTCTGGCCCGGGTCGCATCCCGGTGCCGGCCGCCGGCGGGGTGCTACGACCCTGGACCGGGTCGGATGTCCGACCGTGGGCAGATGCCAGGGAACCGCCGGGACGATAGCGTCCGGTACATGGAACGGGCGGGACGGCGCTTCGCCAGACGAGACGTCGCCGATGCGGTGGCCGCGGTCGTGCTGGCGTTGTTCATCGGTTACGCCGTCGTGGATCCACCTGGGGCTTCGTCGTGGTGGCCGGACTGGGCGGCCTGGCCGGTGGGTGCGATCGTCGGCCTGCCGGTCGCGGTTCGCCGCCGCCGGCCGCGGGCCATGCTCGCCCTCGCGTGTGCCACCGCCGGGCTGGCGACCGTGGCCGGTGCCGTCGCGGCGGGCGCGATCTGGATGTCGTTCCTCCCGGCCGCGCTCGTGCTCTACCTGGTGGCCGCCACCACCTCGGCGGCATGGTCGGTGGCGGGGCTGGCCGGATGCGCGTCCACCGCGGTGATCGCGGTGCTGATCTTCTACCGACAGATCTTTCCGCGTCTCGTCCCCGCCGCCCATCCCAGCGAGCTGCCAACGGCCTGGCCCATCGAGATCGGGGTGATCTGCGTGCTGCTGGCCGCCGGATGGACCGTCGGGACCGCCGTCCGCTGGAAGCGCGGCACCACCGATCGTCTGGTCCGTCACCTCGCCGAGTCGGCGGTGGCCGACGAGCGCAGGCGTATCGCCCGCGAACTGCATGACGTCATCGGGCACAGCATGAGCCTGATCGCCGTGAAGGCCACCGTGGCCAACCACGTCGCCGAGGCCCGGCCGCAGGAGGCGCGCGCCGCGCTGGCCGTCATCGAGCAGACCAGCCGCAGCACGCTCACCGAGATCCATCGGGTGCTCGACCTGCTGCGCTCCGACGGCGACTCCCACCAGCCTCCGGCACCCATGCCCGGTACGGCGGACCTGCCCGAGTTGGCCGTCCACGCCCGCTCGGCCGGCGTGGAGGTGGATCTGGCCGTCCGCGAGGAGGCCGCGCTCCCGCCCGCGGTCGCGATGTCGGTGTACCGGATCGTGCAGCAGGCGCTGACCAACGTGGTCACGCACGCGGCGCGCACCCGCTGCTCGGTCACCGTGGACATCGACGAGCGGGAGGCGGTGATCGAGGTCGTCGACGACGGCCCGCGCCACGGCCGGCAGTCGCGTATCCGCCGGGGCGGCCACGGCCTGGTCGGCATGCGCGAGCGGGTCAGGATGTACGGCGGCACCTTCCACGCGGGCCGCCGGCCCGAAGGCGGTTTTCGCGTGTCGGCCCGGCTGCCGTACGAACCGGACGGCGGCGGCGCGTGACTCCGGACACCGCTTCGCACCCCCAGCCTTCGCCTGTCCGGGTGCTGATCGCCGAGGACCAGGCACTGGTCCGCGAGAGCCTCAAGGTGCTCATCGACACCACGCCGGGAATGGCCACCGTCGGCGAGGCCGGCACCGGCGCCGAGGCGGTGCTCCTGGCCCGCCGTCACCGGCCCGACGTCGTCCTGATGGACGTGCGCATGCCCGATATGGACGGCATCGAGGCGACCCGGCGCATCTGCGGCGCCCCGGACGGTGCCGGTGTCCGGGTGCTGATCCTCACGACGTTCGACCTGGACGAGTATGTGTACGCGTCGCTGCGCGCCGGAGCGAGCGGGTTCCTGCTCAAGAGCTCCTCCGCGGCCGAGCTGCTGGCCGCCGTCCAGATCGTGGCCGCCGGCCAATCGCTGCTCGCGCCCACCGTGACCCGCCGGCTCATCACCCGGTTCCTGCAGGAGGCGCAGCCCGCCCCGATCGTGCGCGATCTGAACGGCATCACCCTGCGCGAGCGCGAGGTGCTCACCCTCGTCGGCGAGGGGATGTCCAACGCCGAGATCGCCGGGCACCTCCACCTGACCGTCGGCACGGTCAAAACCCATATCGGCCGTCTCCTGGCCAAACTGCCGGCGCGGGACCGGGCCCAGCTCGTCATCGCCGCCTACGAAGCCGGACTCGTCACCGTCCCCGACGACCACCGCTGACCCGCCCGTCCCACCTGTGGGTCTGCACCCGCCGACACGCGGGCTCCAGAATAGTCATTTCGACCACTGGACAAATGCCGCTCGCCATGGCCACGCTCCGGCGACGATGGAGATATGTATCTCATTGCCCAGGCCGCCATTTTGTGGCCCCCCTATCACTAGTCCGCTGACCTGGGACGTGATGTCTCGGAAGCGGTTTTTCCGGGTTTTCCGGCGCTCATGGCAGGCCATTAGGGTGCACATTCATGGAATCGACCGGGATTCGCGGGAAATCGTTGCTCGCACTGACCTGCGCAGGCCAGTTCATGGTGCTGCTCGACAATACGATCGTCGGTGCCGCGCTGCCCGACATGCAGCAGCGGCTGCATACCGGGCTGACCGGCCTGCAGTGGATCGTCGACGCCTACGTGCTGCTGGTGGCGATGCTGCTGCTGCCGGGCGGCGTCTTCGCCGACCGGTTCGGCCGCCGGCGGGTGTTCCTGGCCGGGGTGGTGGTGTTCACGGCCGCGTCGGTGGTGTGCGCACTCGCGTCCTCGATGGGCTGGCTGGTCGCCGGGCGGGTGCTGCAGGGCGTCGGGGCCGCGGCGCTGAGCCCCGCCTCGCTGGCGCTGCTCGCCGCCGCCTATCCCGCCCCGAAGGATCGGGTCCGGGCGATCGGGCTCTGGGCCGGGTTCAGCGGCATCGGCCTGGCCGCCGGACCGCTGGCGGGCGGGATCCTGGTGGAATCCTTTGGCTGGCCCGCCATCTTCCTGGTCAACGTGCCCATCGGGGCGGTCCTGCTGCCGGCCGGGCTGCGGGTGCTGCGCGAGTCCCGTAACCCGGGCGCACCGCCGATCGACGTCCCCGGCACGCTCCTGTCCGTCGCGGGGGTGGGTGCGGTGACCTACGGCCTGATCGAGGGCGGTTCCCGGGGCTGGACCTCGCCGGTGATCATGGGTGCCTTCGCCGCCGGGCTGGTGCTGCTGGCCGCGTTCGTCGTGGTCGAGGGGCGTTCGTCGGCGCCGATGCTGCCGCTGCGGCTGTTCCGCCGGCGGCTGTTCACGGTGTCCAACACCGCGATGGTCGTGGTCGGGTTCGCGCTGATGGGGTCGACGTTCTTCTTCTCGCAGTTCTTCGTCCACGTCCAGGGCACCTCGATCCTGGTCGCCGGGTTGCGGACCCTGCCCACGACGCTGGCCATGGTGCTCGTCAGCCCGTACGCGGGCCGGCTCGCCGCCCGGTACGGCTTCCGCGCCATCGCCGGCGCCGGCCTGGCCCTGGCCGGGCTGGGGTTGCTGGCCCTGGGCCTGGTGCACGCCGATACCGGCTACGGCAACGTGTGGTGGCGGCTGGCGGTCGTCGGCATCGGGTTCGCGCTCACCATCTCGCCGCTGACCGGGGCCGCCATCCAGGCGGTCGGCCCGCAGGAGGGCGGCCTGGCCTCGGGCGTCAGCAGCACCACCCGGCAGATCGGCGCGGTGCTCGGCGTGGCGGTGCTCGGGGCGATCGTCCAGTCGCGGCAGTCCGGCGGCGGCTCCTTCGAATCCGGTCTCGACAGCGCCTTCCTCGCCGCGGGTGCCGTGACGCTGGCCTGCGCCGCGTTCGCCGGCCTGGGGCTGACCGCGGCCCGGACGGCGGCGGACGTCCAAGCCGGACGGTCAGCAGGCCGAGCAGCCGGCGAGCCGCCGTTGAAGGTTCCTCCCGGCCGGCCCACGACCTGAGCCGCCCGGCCCCGCCTCAGAAGTCGAACTCGCCGGCGCGGACGCCGGCCAGGAAGGCCTCCCACTCACCGCGCGTGTAGACGATGACCTCCGCGTCCGGGCGCCGGCTGTGCCGCACGGCCACCCGCCCGGACCCGTCCCCCAACGGACCCGCCTCGACGCACTCACCGCCACCGTTGGCGCTCGCGGTGCTGACATGCCAGACGGGAACGCTCGCGATCTCTTCGGGAGTGGCCTGCACGACGCCTCCAACGGTCAAATAGTCTGCTCTGCCGCATTTCTAATGAACGCGACGGACTCGTCTGGCGCAAGGGCGGTTTCGTCGAGACTCGCGTACGCATGTGCGAAACCTGCCGCCTCGTCTCCTTCTACGTAGAGAGCACCGGCTCGCGTCTCGATGTAGGCCACATCGGGATACGGGTCGGGCATGTCGAAGATTGTGAACGGGCCTTCAGGGCTCGCGCCGACGCCCGCGCGAAAAGGCAGGACTCGGATGCTGATCGTGGAGCATTGCGCCAGGTCGACGAGATGCCCGAGTTGGTCGCGGAGAACTTCCGGACCGCCCACGGCACGATAGAACACCGCCTCATCGAGAATGACGGACAGACGCAACGGGCAGTCGCCGCTCAGCACTCGCTGCCGATGCAGCCGGAACTCGGCCCAGCGGGCGATGCGTTCCTTGGGCTTGTGCGGGTCGGCCGCCCCGATCACCGCTTCGGCGTACCGGCGGGTCTGGAGAAGCCCTGGCACGACCATGGCGTCGTAGGAGCGCAGTCTCTGCGCACGGGACTCCAGCCACGCGTGGTCGATGATGCGACCGGTGAAGACGTCCGAATAGCCGTCCCACCAGTTCTTCTGCCAGATGTCGCGACTGAGACGTTCGAGACCATCCCGCAGGCGGGCGTCGCTCACTCCGTAGAGGTTCAGCAACGTGAGGACGTCAGGGACCCGCATGGGCGTAATGCCCTGTTCCATTCGGCTGAGAGACGATGGGTCGCGCTGGATGTAATCTCCGGCGTCTTTCAACGTGAGTTTCGCTGATTCACGAAGTTCGCGGAGTTGTTTGCCCAGCCACTGGGCGCGAAGCGTCGACCCTTTCCGGACGGCCATGCACCTCACCCTTTACGCAAAACGGACATATCTTAATGAATTGCATGTCATCAATTTCTTGCCCGCCCAATCTTGCATAGTTTCCGGTTCGCCGACATGCTTTCCGTGATACTCCGACTACAGAGCGCATGGAAGTCGACATGACAGGCCTGGGTGAGGCGTGCTTGCGGCAGCTGTGCCCGTTCCGGCCGGATCGCCGGAGAAAGGGAGGATTCAGTGGATGAGTGGCCCGATTCCAGCGTGCCGGCTGTCGATCACGGTGGTGGTAACAGCGAGGCGAAAGCGCCCCGGGTGGGGCTGGATGGCGGGGTGCGGCTGTTCGCGCTGCTGCGGGAGGCCGACGAGGAGTACGGTGACGAGGGAGGCGTGGAGTTCTACGGGATCCGGCTGCCGGACGGCACGGCGGCGACGATCACGACGGGCGGGCGGCCGCACGGGTGCTGGACGAGCTGCGAGCGGCCCGCCGACCGGCTCGGGCTGAGCCTGGTCTGGCTCGGCTCCGGACCCGGCGCCTGACGGCGGCCGATCACGGCCGGGCCCGCACCCCGGCCGCGATCGCAGGACATGCGGGCGCCGGCGCAACCCCCGCACGACACGAAGCGATCGCCGAGGAATCCGCCGGTCAGCGAGCCGGCTGCTCGTAGACGTCGGGGATGTCGTCGTGGTCGGCGTCCAGGGTCTCCAGCTCGTGGATGCGGCGGTAGGCGGCCGAGCGCAGCCGCAGCACGACCGCGGCGAGCAGCGCGGCGGCCACCGAGCCGGCCAGTACTGCCACCTTGACCAGGTCGTCCTGCGCGCTGCCCTCGCCGAAGGCGAGCCGGCCGATGAGCAGCGAGACGGTGAAGCCGATGCCGGCCAGGATCGACAGGCCGAGCATGTCGATCCAGGCCAGGTCGTCGTCCAGCCGGGCCCGGGTGAACCGGGCGACCAGCCAGGTGGCGGCCAGGATGCCGACCGGCTTGCCGATGAGCAGCCCGGCCATGATGCCCATCGCGAGCGGGTCGGTCAGCGCCGTGCCGAGACCGGCGAGCCCGCCCACGGTCACCCCGGCCGACAGGAAGGCGAAGATCGGGACCGCGACGGCGGCGGAGATCGGCCGGAACCGGTGCTCGAAGTGCTCGGCCAGCCCCGGGCCGGCCTCGGGGCCGCCCCCCTTGCGGCTGCGGATCACCGGCACGGTCAGCGCCAGCAGCACGCCCGCCACCGTGGCGTGCACGCCCGAGGCATGTACCAGCGCCCAGGTGACGAACGCGAGCGGCAGCAGCAGCCACCACGAGCGCACCCGCCGCTGGACCAGCACCCCGAAGGCGGCCAGCGGGACCAGCGCGGCCAGCAGCGGCAGGAACGACAGCTCGGCGGTGTAGAAGACGGCGATGATGGCGATGGCGATCAGGTCGTCCACCACCGCCAGGGTGAGCAGGAAGGTGCGCAGCGCCGCGGGCAGGAAGCGGCCGACCACCGCCAGCACCGCCAGGGCGAAGGCGATGTCGGTGGCGGTGGGGATGGCCCAGCCGCGCGCCGCGCCGCCGCCGGCCACCGCCACGTATAGCAGCGCGGGCACCAGCACCCCGCCGAACGCCGCGGCCACCGGCACCGCCGCCCGCCGCGGGTCGCGCAGATCGCCGGCGACGAACTCGCGCTTGAGTTCCAGCCCGGCCACGAAGAAGAAGACGGCCAGCAGCCCGTCGGCGGCCCAGGTGGCCAGGTCCAGGTCCAGGTGCAGCGCGGCCGGGCCGAGCCGCAGCGCGCGCAGATCCTCGTATCCGGCCGACCATGGCGAGTTCGCCCACGCCAGCGCCGCGACGGCGGCGGCCAGCAACAGCATCCCGCCGATGGTCTCCTTGCGCAGGATGTCGGCGATCCGCCGCGCCTCCGGCCAGGTTCCGCGGTCGAGCAGGCGGTAAGGACGTGAGGTGGTGCCGGGCATGTGGCTCCGCTCGTGCGCAGGGACGGGTCGCGTGCTCGCCGACCAGACTTCCCGGCACACCACTGGTAATTGTACCTTTAGCCACCGGATGTCGGGTTCACCGGAGGTGGCGGAGCGTCAGACGTGCTCCATGACGATCACGGCGATGGTGTCCGGCTCCAGGGCGCGGAAGATGTGCGGCACGTCGCCGGGGTAGGCGATGTAGTCGCCGGTCCCGAGCTCGACCGGGGCGTCCGCCGGGCCGACCAGCGCCCGGCCGCCGCCGAGCATGACGTGCTCGCCGGTGCCCGGCATGTGCGGCGCCGAGACACGTGGCTCGCCCGGTTGGGCGGTGATCCGGTAGATGTCGCGGCGGGCGTGCGGCGGGCAGGAGGCCAGCAGGGTGGCGGCGTACTCGGCCTGCTCGGAGTAGGTGACCGGCCCTTCGCCGGCCCGGATCACCCGCACCTGGGTCCGCGGCGGGTCCACCAGCCGGCTCAGCGGTACGTCCAGGCCGACCGCCAGCGCCCACAGCGTCTCCACGCTGGGGTTGCCCGAGCCGGACTCGAGCTGGGACAGGGTGGACTTGGCGACGCCGGCCCGGCGGGCCAGCTCGGTCAGCGACATCCCGGCGTGCTCGCGCTCGCGGCGGATGGACGCCGAGATCGACGCGATCAGCCCGTCCGGCCGCCGGTCGGCCGGCCCCGGTGACCCGTTCCCCACCTGTTCGCTCCAGACTACGGATTGTTCGGCTTGACGAACATTGACCTGTGCGTTCATTCTAATGGACATGTATTCGTTCTGGCGAACACTCGATCGGGCCACCCTGCGCGACATCGGCCTGGTCTGCGTGGCCGACGCGCTGGTCGGCGCCGCGTTCGGGGCGATCGCCGTCTCCGGCGGGCTGCCGCTGTGGGTTCCCATGGCCATGTCCCTGCTGGTCTTCGCGGGCGGCGCCCAGTTCGCCGCGGTCGCGGTCACGCTGGCCGGCGGCGGCGCGGTGGCCGCGGTGACGGCGGCGCTGGTGCTCAACGCCCGCCTGCTGCCGTTCGGCTTCGCGGTCGCCGACGTGCTCGGCCGCGGCCGCGCGGCCCGGCTGGCCGGGGCCCACGTCATCACCGACGAGTCCGTCGCGTTCGTGCTGCGCCAGCCCGATCAGCGCCGCCGCCGCGCGGCGTTCTGGGTGAGCGGCGTCGGCCTGTTCGCCGTGTGGAACCTCGCCGTCGCGCTCGGCGCCCTGGCCGGCCAGGGCATCGGCGACACCGATGCCCTGGGCCTGGACGCGGCCTTCCCCGCCGTGCTGCTGGCCCTGGTCGTGCCGGCGCTGAAGGACCGCCGCACCCGGACCGCGGCGCTGTCGGGGGCGGCCGTCGCCGTCGCCGCCACCCCGTTCCTGCCCGCCGGCCTGCCGGTGCTGCTCGCGCTCGCCGGCCTGCCCTTCGCGGCCCGCCGCCGGCCGGCGACCGGCGCAGACGGCTCAACACACTCGGACGGGCCCGACGCCGCGGCATCGCGGACCGGCCGCGAGGGGGAGGACGGCTGATGTCCCTGCTCGCCATCGTCGTCCTGGCGGCCGGAACCTACGCCTTCCGGATCGCCGGCCCGCTGCTGCGCGACCGGATCCGGCTCCCCGAGCGGCTGGAGCGGCTGCTGTCGATCGCCGCAGTCGTCCTGCTGGTCGCGCTGGTGGTCACAAGCGCCCTCACCGAGGGCGGCGGGTTCGCCGGGTGGGCCCGGCCGGCCGGCGTGCTGGTCGCCGCCGTCCTGGCACTGCGCCGGGCGCCGTTCCCGGTGATCGTGGTGGCCGCGGCCGCCACCACGGCCCTGCTCCGCCTGGCCGGCCTGCCCTGATCTCGACGCCGGACCGGTCACGGGGATTAGGCCGCCCATTGCCGGCGCGGGTAATCTCGGCCCGTCCACCGGCCGCAATCCCGTCTCCCAGGAGAGCGTCACAGTGCCCGCTTCCACCGAACGCGCACGGCTGAGCGCCGACTGCGGCGACTGCTTCGCGCTGTGCTGCGTGGCGCCCGCGTTCGCGGCCTCCGCCGACTTCGCGGTCGCCAAGCCCGCCGGGTCGCCCTGCGCCAACCTGCGGCCGGACTTCCGGTGCGGCATCCACACCCGGCTGCGCGCCGCGGGCTTCAAGGGGTGCACGGTCTACGACTGCTTCGGCGCCGGGCAGCAGGTGTCCCGGCACACCTTCGCCGGCCGGGACTGGCGCGCGTACCCCGAGGTCGCCGCGGACATGTTCGCGGTGTTCCCGGTCATGCGGGACCTGCACGAGCTGCTGTGGTACCTGACCGAGGCGCTGGAACTGCCGGCCGCCCGGCCGGTGCACCGCGAGCTGCGCGCCGCCCGGGACGAGGTGGACGCGCTGACCGGGCGTCCCGCCGCCGAGCTGCTCGCCCTGGACGTGAGCGCACTGCGCGTCCGGGCCAACCCGCTGCTGCTGCGCGCCAGCGAGCTGGCCCGCACGAGCGTGCGCCGCCGGGGACGGGACCACCGGGGCGCCGACCTGGCCGGTGCCCGGCTGGCCGGCGCGGACCTGCGCGGCGCGAGCCTGCGCGGCGCCTGCCTGATCGGCGCGGACCTGCGCCGTGCCGACCTGCGTTCGGCCGACCTCACCGGCGCCGACCTGCGCGACGCCGACGTCCGCGGCGCCGACCTCACCGGCGCCCTGTTCTTGCTGCGCTCCCAGCTGGACGCCGCCCGCGGCGACGCCACCACCGTGCTTCCCCCGTCCCACACCCGGCCCGCCCACTGGTAGGGCACCGCACGCCGGCGTAGAAGGCGGCCGGCTTCCCGGCGTCGGGACAGTTGACGGCGACCGAACTGAGAATGATCGAGTCGGACATGGCGTCCTTTCCACGGGCGTCACCGGATGCGGGTCGAGGTTGCGCGGGTGGTGTGCCGGGGATCGGGCCTCACCCGGGATCTGCCGGCGGCGGTGCCGCCTTGGCGTTGAGGTACCGCTGCTCGGGAATGCTGGTGGCCAGCCGGGCGGCGAGGGCGTAGGCGGCCCGGGCCTCCCGGTCGCGGCCGGCCATCACCAGCAGGTGGCCGCGCACGGCGTGCAACCGGTGGTGCCGGCGCAGCGGCCCCTCCGGCACCAAGGGGTCGAGCATGGCGAGTCCCGCGGCCGGGCCGTCGACCATGGCGACGGCGACGGCGTGGTTGAGCGTGACCACCGGGCTGGGCGCGAGGTCGTGGAGCATGCCGTACAGGACCTTGATCTGCGGCCAGTCGGTGTCGGGCGCGCTGGCGGCCTCGGCGTGCACGGCGGCGATCGCGGCCTGCAACTGGAAGGGACCCACCGGCCCGGCCGGCAGCGCGCGCTCGACCAGCCCGATGCCCTCGGCGATGGCCTGCCGGTCCCACAGCGCGCGGTCCTGCTCGGCCAGCGGCACCAGCGTTCCCTCGGGGCCGGTGCGGGCGGCGCGCCGGGCGTCGGTGAGCAGCATGAGCGCCAGCAGTCCGGCCACCTCGCCCTCCGCGGGCAGGCAGGCGTGCAACCGGCGGGTCAGCCGGATCGCCTCCACGGCCAGCGAGGTGTCGCACAGCCCCGCCCCGGCCGTACTGGTGTGCCCCTCGGTGAACACCAGATACAGCACGTGGGCCACCGCCCCGATCCGGCCGGGCAGTTGCTCGGTGGCCGGGACGCCGAACCGGGCCCCGCTCTCCCGCAGCCTCGCCTTGGCCCGGCTGATCCGCTGCGCCATCGTGGCCTCGGGCACCAGGAAGGCCCGGGCGATCCGGGCGGTGCTCAACCCCGCGACGGCCCGCAGCGTCAGCGCCACCTGCGAGGGCGCGGGGAGCGCCGGGTGGCAGCACAGCAGCAGAAGCGTCAGCGAGTCGTCATGCCCGCCTCGTGGGGCGGCGTCCGGGGCGGGGACGAGCAGCTCGCCGGGCGGGGTGCGCCGGGCGACCAGCAGCTCCCGGCCGGCGCGGGCCCGCTCGCTGCGCCACCGGTCGGTCAGCCGCCGCGAGGCCACGGTGATCAGCCAGCCCTTGGGGTTGTCCGGCACCCCGTCGGCGGGCCACTGCCGGGCGGCGGCCAGCAGCGCCTCCTGGACGGCGTCCTCGGCGGCGTCGAAGTCGCCGTGGCCCCGGACGAGGGCAGCCAGCACGTCCGGGGCGCACTCGCGCCACACCCGTTCCAGGTCGGTCACCGATCATCTCCGCCGGGCCACATCGCCGGGCGGAGTTCGATCGCACCTCCCGGCTGGGCGAACTGGGCGGCGATCTCCTCGGCGCGCTCGCGGGAGGCGCAGTCGATGAGGAAGAACCCGGCCAGGTGCTCCTTGGCCTCCGCGTAGGGACCCTCGGTGGCCAGATGGCCCTGCGGGCTCCACCGGTACAGGGTGGCCGACGACGGATCGGCCAGCGCCTCGGCGGACACCAGCTCCCCGGAGTCGGAGATCTCGCTCAGCAGCGCCTCGAACCGCCGGTCCATCTCCTGGTGGTGCTCGGCCGGCAGCGCCCGGCCCTCCGGGGTGTAATGCGACGTCGGGTGCCCCCAGGGGTCGGGGTTGGCGTGGATGAGGATCACATATTTCATCGGACGATCTCCTTCTCGCTCCGCCGGGCGCCTGCGGTCGCGCCCTTTCATCGGAGACGTCGGAGCCGGCCGGGCGCTCTCGACACCGGGCGGCGAGGAGAGCCTACGGCGCCCGAGCCGTCGCCGGGAGCGATGCTACGGTCTGCTCGGGGCGGGAGATCGGCAGGCCACCGCCTGTTCCGGCGGTATAGGCGAGGGTTGCCCGGTGGTCACGCGTCCCGGCCGATCGAGGGGGAGGAGTCCGGTGGACCTGGCAGAGCTGGGCGCGGCGTTCGCCGCGTTCTGGACCGAACGGCACCTGTGCACGCTGGCCACCGCCCGCGACGGCGCGGCGCCGCACGCGGTGCCGGTCGGCGCCACGCTGGACGTGGCCGGCGGCGTCGCCCGGGTGATCACCTCGGGCACCTCGCACAAGGCCCGGCTGGTGGCGGCGGCCGGCCCGGCCGGGGCACCGGTGGCGCTGTGCCAGGTGGACGGCCGCCGCTGGTCGACCCTGGAGGGCCGCGCGGTGGTGCGCGCCGAGCCGGAGCAGGTGGCCGACGCCGAGCGCCGCTACGCCGCCCGCTATCGGCAGCCCCGGCCGAACCCCGCCCGGGTGGTGCTGGAGATCCGCGTCACCCGGGTCCTCGGCAACGTCTGACAGTGCGGGTTCGACCCGGCGTCCGACCGGCCGCCGGCCGCGACGCGATTCGCCGGCCCTGACCACCTGGCCCCCACCGGACTCCGACCGGCCGGTGACCGACCTGCTCACCGGCGATCGCGGCGAGGGGCGGGGGCAGGCCCGCCGTCCCCGTCCGCCGGCCGGGGCGCCGCCCGGTGGTGCCTCAGCGTGACGGCGGTGACGGGCAGGGCGGCGGCGTACAGGGCCGCGCCGGCCAGCAGCGCGGTGGTGTACCCGGTGGTGACCGAGGCCGGCGCGCCCATGTCGGCGGTGGCCGCGGCGGCGACCGCGGTGAGCACGGCCAGGCCGAGCGCCCCACCGATCTGCTGGCTGGTGTTGACCAGGCCGGAGGCCGCCCCGGTGTCACCCGGCGCGACGCCCCGCACGCCGGCGGTCACGGTGGTGACGAAGGTGAGACCGAGGCCGATCCCGGCGGTGAGCTGCCCCGGGAGCAGTACCACGGCATAAGGCGTGGCGGGAGTGAGCATGGCCAGCCAGAGCATGCCCGCCACGGCGAGCACCAGCCCGGTGAGGGTGACGGCGCGCTCGCTCAGCCGGGCCAGCAGCCGCGGGCCGGCGGCGCCCGAGCCCAGGCCGATGCCGAGTGCGAACGGCAGGTAGGCCACCCCGGTGACCAGCGGCCCGTACCCGCGCACGCCCTGCATGTAGAGGGTCAGGAAGTAGAACGTGGCGAACATCCCGGCCCCGGTGAGGAACATGATCAGGTTGGCGCCCGCCCGGCCGCGGTCACGCAGCACGCCGCGGGGGAGCATCGGCGCCCGGGCGTGCCGCTGGAGGAGCAGGAAGGCCGCCAGCAGTGCCACGGCGGTGGCCAGCGATCCGATGGCGATGGGTGCGGTCCAGCCGGCCACCGTGGCCCGGTTGATGCCGAACACGAGCGAGCCCAGGCCGAGGGTGGCGGTCAGCGCGCCGGGCAGGTCGGCGCCGCCCCCGTCGCGCCCGCCCTCGGGCAGGACGGCGGTGCCGGCCAGCACCAGGGCGGCGAGGGGAATGTTCACGAAGAACACCCACCTCCAGTCCAGGTACTGGGTGAGCGTCCCGCCGAGCAGCAGCCCGGCCACCGAGCCGAGCCCGCCCATCGCGCCGTACACGCCGAGCGCCCGGGTGCGGGCCGGCCCGGCGGGGAAGGCGGCGGCGAGCAGGGACAACGCGGTGGGCGCGGCCACCGCGGCGCCGGCGCCCTGCAGGGCCCGGGCGGCGACCAGGACCGGGCCGGTGGTGGCCAGGCCACCGAGCAGGGAGGCCGCGGTGAACAGCACCAGGCCCGCCCGGAACATCCGGCGCCGGCCGTACAGGTCGCCGGCCCGGCCGCCGGCGAGCAGCAGGCCGCCGAAGGTCAGGGCGTAGGCGGTGAGCACCCAGTTGAGGTCGGCCGGGGGGATGGCCAGCGCCGACCGGATCGCGGGCAGCGCCACGTTGATGATGGTGCCGTCCAGGACCAGCACGAGCTGGGCGGCGGCGATGACCAGGAGCGCCAGGCCGGCACGCGCCGGCGCGGCCGCCGGGGCGGGCAACGTGCCGGGAGGTGTCATCATCAGGCGTCCTTTCCGGCGTACAGGTCCAGCGCCGCGTAGGCGTCGCGCCATTCGGCCTGGTAGGCGGCGCGCGCCGGGGCGGGGACCCGGGAGAGGACGCGGTCGGCGGCCGGGTCGCCGGCGCCGTCCAGCAGCCAGGGCAGGTATCGGGGCACGTCATCGCCGATCCGCTCGCGGTGCGCCGCGGAGAAGCCGGCCCAGTCCTGCTCGGTCAGAGTGGCGGCGATGAGCGGCAGCCCGTCGGCCTCCTCGTGCCGCAGGTGGGCGCGCAGTTCGACGCCGAGCGCGTCGATGAGGTCGCCGAGGCGCCCGGCCGGCGCGGCGGGGCCGGCCAGTTCGGCGTCGATCGCGCTCACCAGGGAGTCGACGGCGGCGTGCTCGTGCTCCAGGGCGGCCAGCAGGGCCAGCTCGTCAGGACGGCCGGCCAGCCGGGCGGCGGTCGCCGGCCACAGCGCGGTGTCCTCGGCGGTGTGGTGGGCGTGCAGGTAGGTGGTGAACAGCCGCCAGCCGGCCGCGGTGCGCAGCACCTGGCGAGGGTCGTCCCCGGCGCGAGCGGCGACCCGGGCGAGCCGGTCCAGCTCGCGGCGTAGCGCGTCGTGGACGGCGATCATCATCGTGGTGTCGAGGGGTTCGGGCATGTCTTTCCTCCTGTCAACGTCAATGACGTTAACCATCGACTTGCTTAACCGTCAACTTGCTAAACTAATTTCTGGTCCGGCACGTCCGGGCCCGTCGCCGCCGGCTCCGGCACCGCCCGCTCCCCGGCGGCGGACCGAGGAGCCTGCTCGACGTCCGGCACGCTCACCCGGCACCGCCCCGGGCCGCGGGCCGGGCCGCCAGGTCGGGCCGGCCCGCGGGCCGGGCCGGAGTAGGCTGCCGGTCGGAGGTGGGGACGTGGCGGAGCGGACACTCGCGGCGGCGGTGCGGCGGTCCACCGGCGGCCTGCTGCGCCAGGTATACGCGCGCCTCACCGCGGAGGCGCTGCGCGAGGACGCACGGGCCCGCGACTTCGTGGTGCTGGACACCCTGGCCGACCAGGACGCCGACTCCCAGCACGAGCTGGCCGAACGCCTCGGCATCAACCGCACGATCATGGTGCGGCTGGTCGACCGCCTGGAGGAGGCGGGCCAGGTGACTCGCACCCGCAACCCCACCGACCGGCGCTCCTACACGCTGTCGATCACCGAGGCCGGCCGGCGGGCCCGGGAGGACATGCGCGGCGCGGTGGCCGAGCGCGACACCCGGCTCACCGCGGCGCTGACGCCCGCCGAGCGGCGGCGGCTGAACGAGCTGCTCGGCGCCCTGCTGCCCGAGCCCGAGCCGGCCCGCACCACCTCCCACCTCATCGCCCAGGCCCACTACCGGCTGCGGCGCGCCGGCGACGCCCTGCTGGCCGGCACCGGGCTGCGCTCGCGGCACTTCAAGTCGCTGGCGGTGCTGGAGGAGCTGGCGCCCTGCCCCCAGCAGCGGCTGGCCCGCGAGCTGGCGGTCACCGAGCCGGCCGCCGCCCAGATCGTCGACGAGCTGGTCCGCCTCGAGCTGGTCACCCGCGGCCGCGACCCCCACGACCGCCGCCGCTACGCGCTACAGCTCACCGAGACCGGCCGCCAGAGCGTGACGGCCGCCCGGCGGGCCGCCGAGGAACTGCAGGCGACGGTGTCACACGCGCTCGGCGCCGGCGGCGACCGCGAGCTGCGCGCCCTGCTCGCCCGGCTGTTGCCCGCCGTCCCCGGCCAGACGGCCGGCGACGCGACGGACCCGGCAGGCCCGGCGGACCCGGCAGGCCCGGCGGACCCGGCAGGCCCGGCGGACCCGGCGGACCCAGCGGACCTGGCGGACCTGGTGGAACCGGCGCCGTCCGCCGCGGCACCCGCCCGGCCCGCAAAGGGGCGCCGGTGACCGGCCGGTGGGGCTGGGACCTGCTGATCGGTCTCGCGGCCGGCCTGCTGGTGGCCTGGCTCGCCCTGGCCGGCGCCCTGGTGGTCCTGCGCCCGCGCGGCGGCCTGCTGCGCGAGGCGCTGCGATTGCTGCCGGACGTGCTGCGCCTGGTGCGCCGCCTGGCCGCCGACCCCGCGCTGCCGCGCGGGGTGCGCGTCCGGCTCGCGCTGCTGCTCGCCTACCTCGCCTTCCCGCTGGACCTGGTGCCCGACTTCATCCCGGTGCTCGGCTACGCCGACGACGCCATCATCGTCACCGCCGTGCTGCGCTCGGTCGTGCGCCGGGCCGGGCCGCAGGTGGTGCGCCGGCACTGGCCGGGCACCGACGAGGGCTTGGTCGTCTTGACCCGGCTCACCGGCCTGGACAGGCCGACCGGCACCTGACCGGTCATCGCAGCGGACCGTCCGCCCGGCCGCCGGCCTCGACGGGCCGCCCCGGTACCGGCCGCCGCGGCCGGCGCCTCCCGGGCGCCGGCCGGTCAAGCCGGTCGACCGGCGCCGGGTACGGCCGCCGGGTCAGCACGGGTCCGGCATGCCGGGCCCGCGGGCCTCGGGGTCCAGGCCCAGGGCGGCCCGGCCGCCGTCCACCGGGATCACCGCGCCGGTGACGAAGGCGGCCTGCTCCGACAGCAGGTGGGCGATCACGCCGGCGACCTCCTCGGGGGTGCCCGGCCGGCCGAGCGGGTGCAGCAGCCGCATCTGCCGCTCGATCCGGCCGGCCTCGGCGCGGGAGCGTCCGGCCAGCAGCGCCTCGTACCGCTCGGTGCGGATGGAGCCGAGCGCGACGGCGTTGACCCGGATGCCCGCCGGGCCGTGCTCGACGGCCAGTGCCCGGGTCAGCCCCTCCACCGCGGCCTTGGCGGTGGCGTAGGCGAGGGCGCCGGGAACCGGGCGGGCGGCCTGGTGGGAGGAGACGTTGACGATCGCGCCGGGCGTGCCGGCGGTGCGGAAGGCGCCGGCCGCGGCGGCGCAGCCGGCCAGCACCGGCGCCAGGTTGGCGGTGATCGCGGCCAGCACCGGTTCGGGGCCCTGCTCCAGTGGCGGGTCGTCGAACACGGCGGCGTTGTTGACCCAGCCGGCCGGCGTGCCGAGGCCGGCGGCGGTGGCGGCGGCCCGCTCGGCGGTCTCGCGGGCACCGGCGTCGCCGAGCACCGCGACCGCGCCCGCGGCCGTGGCCCGCCCGGCCGCGTCCCGGTCCCGCTCGATGACGACGACCCGGTCACCGCGGGCCAGCAGGTGCCGCGCCACCGCCAGGCCGATGCCGCCACCGCCACCGGTGACCACGTGAACCTGCACCGACATCGCCTGCCCCCATCTGTCGAACTGATTTCTTCGAACCAGTTCGATACGCTAGCCTCCACCATCGGGACGGCGCAACGCCGCCGGCCGGAAGGAGACCGCGACGATGGCCCAGGTGACGATCCGCGACGTCGCGGCCGCGGCCGGGGTCAGCGTCTCCACCGTCTCGCTGAGCCTGAACGCCCCGCACCGGGTCGCGGCCGCCACCCGCGAGCGGGTGATCGCCGCCGCCGACACCCTCGGGTTCGTTCCCAAGGCCGAGGCGGTCGCGCGGGCCCGCCGCGGGGTGGGCCGCGTCGGCGCGGTGGGCCCGTTCACCACCTATCCGGCGGCGGCCGCCCGGCTCGGCGGCGTGCTGCGCGCGGCGCCCCGCCACGGGCTGGAGGTGGTGGTGTTCGACCAGCCGTCGGCCGCCCGCACCCCCGCCCCGCTACTGGCCTCGCTCCCCAGATCCGGCCGCCTGGACGGCCTGCTGATCGTCAGCCAGCCGCTGGACGAGCCGGTGGTCGCCCGCCTGATCGAGCTGGACCTGCCGGCCGTGCTGGTGGACATGCGGCACCCCGGGCTCGGCTCGGTGCGCACCGACGACACCGCCGGCGGCCGGCGGGCGGCCGCGCACCTGCTCGAGCGCGGCCACCGGCGGGTGGCGTTCCTCGGCGAGTCCCAGCGCTCGCACGCCTACGTCTCACCCGCCGAGCGGCGCCTGGCCGGGTTCGCCGCCGCGTTCGCCGAGGCCGGCCACCCGGTCGACGACGCCCGGCGGGCCGCCACCGTGCGCGACCCGGCCGCCGCGGCCGCCGCCGCGCGCGAGCTGCTCACCGCACCCGGCCGTCCCACCGCCGTGTTCGCCTCCGACGACCTGCTGGCGGCCGCCGTGCTGGCGGCCGCGCGGCAGCTGGGGCTCGCCGTCCCGGGCGAGCTGGCGGTGGTGGGGTACGACGACGGCGAGCTGGCCGCGGTCCTGGAGCTGACCACCGTTCGCCAGCCGCTGGCCGAGACCGGCGAGCTGGCCCTGGAACGGCTGCACCGGCGGATGCGCCACGCCGAACCCGCCGCCGACATCGTCCTGGACTGCACCCTGGTGCCCCGCGCCACCACCTGACCACCGCTCCCGCTCAGAACACCATCGCCAGCAGGTCGGCGAACAGTTCCTGCTCGTCGATCTCCAGGCCGCGGCCGGTGAACCAGGTGGCCATGTTGTGGCAGTCGCGCAGCAGGAAGTCCATGCCCTTGGGGTTGCCGATGATGTCGACGACCTGCGGCAGGTCGATCATCACGATCCGCTCGGCCTGCGCCAGGACGTTGTACGGCGAAAGGTCGCCGTGCGCCAGCCCCGCGCGGGCCAGCTCGCGCATGCCGTCGCGGAGTTGCTCGAAGTACACGCCGAGCAGTTCCCTGGACGGCCGGACCTGGGCGAGCCGGGGCGCGGCGCCCCCCTCGCCGTCATCGATGAACTCCATCAGCAGTTCGGTGCCGTCGACCTGCACGGGATAGGGCACCGGGACGCCGGCCGTCCACAGCCGGTTGAGGGCGTCCCATTCGGCGTAGGCCCACTGACCTGCCGCGACGCTGCGGCCGTGCGCGGTCTTCTTGGCCATCGCCCGGCTGTCGCGGCTGTTGCGGGTCCGGCGGCCCTCGACGTAGGAGGTGCTGCGGTGGAAGGACCGGTGCTCCTCGGTGCGGTACCGCTTGGCGGCCAGCAGCGAGGACTTCGCCGGATTGTCACCGATGGCCTCGACGGCCCGTTCCAGCAGGAAGACGTTGGCCTCCTTGCCGGTCTTGAGGATGCCGAGCTCGGTGTCGATCGCGGCCTGGTCGGTGACGACCCACCCGGGACGTGGTTCCGGGCCGCGAGAGCCGCGCTCGACGTCCAGCCAGGTGGACCACCGCTGGCCCGGCCCCAGCTCCTCATCGACCGAATGGAAGGTGAAGCCGAAGGATCCGGCCGGGTCCGGCCGGGACCGGTCACCGGCGGATTCGCCGGGGCGGGCGGAGTCGAGGTCGGCGTGGACGTCAGAGAGTTCGTAGTACTCGGAAGACAACGGGTGTGCTCCTGAACAGAGAGGTGGGACAGATGCGGACATGCCGCAGCACAGTGATGGCCATCCGTCAGCCCTCCTTAGTCCAGGCAGCGCTCTCCGCCGCTCGATCGCCCCAGCATGCCCCGCCTGTCGCGGCCCCGCAACGCATTTACCGGCGTCCACGCGGCCGGACCGCCGCTCCCGCGTGGCCGCGGCGTTCCGGCACCGGACGACCGTGGACCCCTACCGCCGGCCGGCGGCCCGACGGCCGGCGAAGGGACCACGCGGCGGACATCAAGAATCCACCCTCAGCTCCGACCACCTTTGCGGACGCCCGCCCCGGGCGTCCGCAAAGTGTCAGGAGGGCGCATGTCGCAGTTGTTGAGGGTGCAGTGCTTCACGGTGTCGCGGGACGGGTTCGGCGCGGGGGAGGGGCAGAGCCTTGCGCGGCCGTTCGGCCACGTCGACCCCGCCGACCTCGTGTCCTGGGCGGGTGACACCGCGAGCTGGGTGAACCGCACCGAACCCGGCGGCACCCGCGGCCTGGACGACCACCTGACCCGCGACTACCCCCGCGGCATCGGCGCCGAGATCATGGGACGCAACAAGTTCGGCCCGCAGCGCGGCCCGTGGGCCGACCACGAGTGGCAGGGCTGGTGGGGGGACACCCCGCCGTTCCACACGCCGGTCTTCGTGCTCACCCACCATCCCCGGCCGTCCTTCACCCTGGCCGACACCACGTTCCATTTCCTCACCGCCACCCCGGCCGAGGCGCTGGCCCGCGCCCGGCAGGCCGCCGGCGGGCAGGACGTGCGCCTGGGCGGCGGGGTGGCCACCATCCGCGCGTTCCTCGATGCGGATCTGGTCGACACCCTGCACATCGCCATCGCGCCGATCGACCTCGGCCGGGGCGAGCGGCTGTGGAGGGATCCCCGCGAGTTGACCGACCGCTTCCACCTGGAGGCGGTGCCGAGCCCCAGCGGCGTCACCCACCTGCTGTTCTGGAGGCGGTGACCCCACCCGGGTGGCCGGGCTCACCGATTCCCGGAGCCGGGCGGCGCGGCGGGCCGTGCGAAGGCGCGGAACTCCCGCGGATCCTGGAACACCACGGTGCGGGGCACTCCCCGCGGGTGACGGTGAGCACCTGCAGGGTGTGCAGCACGTGCCCGCCGCCCGGCGCTGGGCGGTACGCGGCCAGCGCCGGCCGGGTGTTGGCCGGCACGGGCACCATCCGCCACCCGGTACCGCGCATCCCCCTGACCCGGGCGATGAACCGGCCGTAGAGCTCTTGGCCGCGGTACCACAGCGGGACGGGCGGCATCTCCAGCACCGCGTCCTCGGGCAGCAGGGCGACCAGCCCGCCGGCCCGCGGCCATATCCGGGATATATGGCGGCAAGGCTGTCGCGGTGCGCGTCCGCGCCGCTAGCCTTCCCCCAGACCTTCCCGGTCGCAGGGGGGACGATGACTGAGGGCAGGACGATGGGCGGGCGGGCCGGCAGGCGCTTACGGGTGAGGAACTTGCCCCGCCGGGTGGGCGCGCCCCGGGCGGCCGGCGGGAGGCGCGGGTGAGCGACCGGCCGGAGCCGGAGGGCAGGCGCCGCCGTATCTGGCCGGGTGCGGGGAAGAACGCGAACAAGGAGCAGGACCCGGAACAGGGCGTCGGGCCGGCCATTTCGGAACCGGTCGACACCGAACCGGTCGACACCGAACCGGTCACTTCGGAGCCGGTCACTTCGGAGCCGGGATCGGCGGCACGCGTACCGGCACCGGACCGGGCGCCCGCCACACCGGCGGCCGACCGGCTCCAGGGGTTGCGGCTGTTGGGCCTGGTCACCGCCGTGGTGCTGGCCGTCGTCGTCGCGACGTGGACGGTGTGGGTGAGCGGGCCGCCGACCGAGGCCGACCTGCGCGAGGAGGCCGGCCTGGTGGGCAAGAAGGAACTGCTCGTCGGCGTCAAGGATGACACCCCCGGGGTGAGCCTGCGCGACCCGACGACCGGCCGGTTCACCGGGTTCGACGTCGAGATCGCCTACATGATCGCCTCTGACCTGGGCTTCACCCCCGGCCAGGTGCGGTTCCTGTCCATCGAGACCGAGGACCGCGAGCGCATGCAGGCCCGCGAGTTCGACGGGCGGTTCGTCACGGTCGACCTGGTGGTGGCCACCTTCAGCATCACCAAGGAACGCCTGGAGAACCCGGGGGTCACCTTCTCGGCCCCCTACCTTGAGAACGAGCAGACGGTGGTGACCCGTCGCCGCCACGACCCCGTCACCGCCCTGGGAGATCTGCGCGGCAGGAAGGTGTGCACCCTCGGCACCTCCACCTCCGAGACCGCGGTGGGCCGGGCGGGGGCGCTGGTCACCGGCAAGAACCAGATCAGCGACTGCATCAAGGGGCTGAAGGAGGGGCATTACGACGCGGTGTCCACCGACGCCACCATCCTCGCCGGGTTCGTGGCCGCCGCGCCCGGCGAGCTGCGCGCCCACGACATCGGCCTGACGCTCCCGGAGAAGTGGGCCGTCAACACCGGCACCAACAAGGCGCTGCGCACCCTGGTCGACCTGTCGCTGTACCGGTCCTACGCCGACCCCGGCGACCGGCGGTGGGAGGAGGCCTTCGCCCGGTACCTCGCCCCCGCGCAGAAGGCCAACGAGCGGCAGCAGGTCGCCGTCGGCGAGCAGCCCCGGGTGGCCGAGCCGCAGGTGCGCCGGTGGCCCTGGGAGCGGGGCGTCCCGCGCCGATGACGCCTCGCCGGCCACCGGCCCTGCGCCCGCGTCGCGACCGGGCCGCGCCGGACAACCAGCAGTGGCTGCTCGGGATGCTGCCGGCGTTCCCGCTGGTGCTGCTGGTGCTGCGCCTTTGGTACGCCGGCCGGCAGGACACCCAGACCCTGCTGCTGCTGGTGCAGTACGTCAGCCCGCTCGGCATGCTCAGTTCCATCCTCATCATCGCGGTCTGGATCGTCCCCGCCGTCGTGCTGACCGTCCGGGCGCTCGGCGGGCTGTACCAGGTCAGCGCCGGCACCAAGTCATGGCTGGTGGGGCTGGCCGACCGGGTGCCGGACTGGGTGGTGGTCGCGGCCGCGTTCGCGGGGCTGCTGGGCTGGCAACTGCGGTTCCTGCCCGCCCTGCTGATGATGGTGCTGGCGGTCGCCGGGCTTTCGGTGCGCGACCGGTTCCCCGACCAGGTCGTCGCGGTGCGGATGGCCTGCGTCGTGGTCCCGGCGGTGGTGGGCGCCATCGCCTACGTGGCGCTGGCGCCGGCCATCGTGGACGCGGTCCGCGAAGGAGAGCCGGTCACCCTGGCGCTGCTGGCCGTGCCGCCGGGTCTGGCCCTGCTGCTGACCGGGCCGATCCCCCGCGCGCAGGCGTGGCTGTTCACCCACGGCATCGCGATGGCGGTGGCCGTCCTGCTGCCGATCATGGTGGGCGCGGTGTTCCTGCGGGTGCCGGTCCTGCCGCTGGTGGCCGTCGAGGTCGCGGTGGACCGGGACGGCACGGCCCCGGCCGGCGCGGCACCGGCACCGGCGCGGTCCGGCGAGGTCGAGGTGGTGGTGGGCAACGAGATCGCGGTGGACGACCGGATGTCGACGATGCTGGACCGGGAGGGCACCGTCCGCTTCATCCCCAACACCGCGCTGATCTCCAAGATCCTGTGCCCGGAGCCGGGGGAGGTGCCGCGCAGCCGGGTCGACCTGCTCGGCTGGTACGTCGAGCAGAGCATGGTCTCCTGGCTGGCCCCCGACAGCCGCGGCCTCTACGACGACCCCCGCTGCCAGGGCCGCCCCCGCCACCGCGCCGCCTCGCCCGGCCCGTGACGCGCCGGCCCGGCCGTCACCGCCGCCGGCAGCCCGGTGCGTGATATCGAAGCCACCCGCGCGCGGACACGACCTCCGGCAGCCGGGGCCCGGGCCCGTACCGCGGTGCGTGCTCCCCGCCTTGGCCGGCCGGCGTCCGGGCGCATCGCCGGCGATCGCCTTTTCCTTCCTCGGCATGTCGAGAACCCTCCATCGGCGACGACCAGTGGACGATCGACACCGAACCAGGGAGGCACCATGTCCACTGCGGGCTCCGTCAACAAGCGGACCGTCGAGCGGTACATCGAGGGGTTCAACCGGTCCGACCACGAGCAGATCCTGGCGTGCCTGACCGACGACATCGAGTGGACCGTGTTCGGCCACTTCCGGATCACCGGCAAGGAGGCCTACGACGCCAACATCGAAGGCCCCGACCCGGTCGGCGTTCCCCCGGAGGTCACGATCACCCGGATCGTCGAGGAGAACGACGTCGTCATGGCGGAGATGACCCTGCGCGCGCTCCAGAAGGACGGCACCGTGATGCGCGCCGCGATGGCAGAGGTGTTCGTGATGCGCGACGGCCTGATCCGCGAGCGCCGGGCGTACGTGGTGCCGCTGGCCGAGAACGACCACAAGTGACCGACCCGGGTACCTTGCGGGCGGACCGCCCCGCACCGCCGCCCCGGTCCAGCCGCCGCGAGCCGGCCCAGGGACGGGGGCTCGACGGTCCTTGCCTCGCCCGGTGCCGGCCGGCTCGCCCAAGGCCTACCCGAGGCCGCCGCACGCGATCATCGTCCCTATCGTGAGGTCAGGCCGGGCCCCGTGGCGCCGCGGCGATCGCCGGCGGCGGCGAGTTCGGTGACCAGGGCGGTGGACTTGCCGGTCAGGGCGCCGGCGACCAGGCGGTCCACGCCCGGCAGGGCCGACAGCCGCAGCGCCGCGCGGCGCACCCCGAGCCGCAGCGGGGTGTCGGGCAGGAACCAGTTCACCCCCGAGCGGGCCGCGCGCTGCTTGTCCGCCACCACCGGACGCCACAGCCGTTCGTAGTCGGCCAGCGCCGCCTCGACCGGGCCGCCGCGGGCCAGTCGGTCGGCCAGCACGTAGGCGCCGGCGACGGCGAGCGAGGCGCCCTGGCCGGCCAGCAGCGACACCGCCCCGCAGGCGTCCCCGGCCAGGGTGACCCGCCCGCTGCTCCAGGCCGGCGGCTCGACCTGGGCCACCTGGTCGTAGTACAGCCGCTCGCCCGGCGGGCAGGCCGCCAGCGCGCGGGGGACGACCCAGCCGAGCCCGGCGTAGGCGGCGAGCAGCGCCGCGCGCGGGTCGGCGGGCAGCGCCGGGTCGGCGGCGCGGTGCACGGCGAACGCCGCGACCCGCCCATCGCGCAGGCCGTAGAAGCCCATCTGACGGCCGGCGGTGTCGGTCAGCGAAAAGGTGCCGGCGACCTCGGCATGCACGGCGGCGTCGTCGAACACGAAGGCGGCGGTGTGGAAACCGAGATATCGCAGATGGCGCCGCTCATCGCCGAAGACCAGGGCGCGGACGGCCGAGTGGATCCCGTCCGCGCCCACCAGCAGGTCGGCCTCGACCTGCTCGCCGCCCTTCAGGGTGGCGCGCACGCCGCCGGCGTGCTGCTCGAGCGCGGTCACCGCCGCGCCGAAGCGCAGCTCGACCGTGTCCGGCAGGCGTTCGCGCAGGGCCAGCTCCAGGTCGGGCCGCATGATGCTGACCAGCCGGCCGCCCAGCGCGCCGGCGAACCGCCCGAAGTCCAGCCCGGCCCGCCGCCGTCCCGCCGCGTCGCGGTAGGCCAGCTCCTGTACCTGGTAGCCGAGCTCGTGCAGCCGCGGGAGCAGGCCGGTGGCGCGCGCGGCGTCGTATCCGGGGCCGAAAAAGTCGATCATGTAGCCCTGGGGGCGGGGGCCCGGCGCCCGCTCGGCGACGGTCACCTGCCAGCCGATGGCGTCCAGCCGCTCGGCCAGGGCGAGCCCGGCGATGCCCGCCCCGCAGATCAGTGCCTTCATCCTCGTCCACCTGCTCTCGAATCGGTCTGCGGCGCCGAGCCGGTCCTGCCGGCACCCTGGAGCATCGCGCGCAGCACGGGCGCGACGTTCGCGGCGGTCAGGTCCGGGTCCAGTGCCCGGTGCAGCATCACGCCGTCGACGGCGGCGGTCAGCGTCGCGGCCGCCCGGTGCGGCGCGGCCACCCCGAACTCGGCGAGCCGGGCGGCGATCTCGGCGCGGGCGGCGCCGGTGACCTCGGCCAGGGCCGCGCGCAGGACGGGGTCGCGGGTGGCGGCCAGGTAGGTCTCGGTGAACAGCAGGGAGACCGGGTCGGTACCGCTGAAGCCGTCCAGGGCGGCCAGCAGCAGATCGACCAGCTCGCCGGGGCCGCGGGCCCGGCGCAGCGCCGGCCCGGCGTCGGCGGCCACCGCGCGGATCACGCCGAGCGCGGCCTCGCCGAGCAGGGCCTGCACTGAGCCGAAGTGGTAGTGCACCAGCCCGGCGGCGACCCCGGCCCGCTCGGCGGCCATCCGGGTGCTGACCGCCGTCCAGCCCCGCTCGGCGATGAGCTCGGCGGCGGCACGCAGCAGCCGCTGGCGCACCTGTCTTCCCCGCTCCGCCGTCGTCGCCATCCGCTCTCCTGACCGGTCGGGATGTCTGCCGGGCAACCGAGTTGGGCGACCGCCTTGGTCGACTGCCCAACTACACGGTACACCCGGCCGGAGCGTGCCGGCGCCGGCAGGGCGGCTCGGTGGCGGCTCGGCGGCGGCTTGGCCGGTTTCCACAACTGAAGCCACCAAGCGTGCGCTGGCGCCGACATGGCGTCGCGGTCTTAGAGGCGAAAGGGTGGACAATGCCGTGGGGGCGACCATGTCCCGCGCGCGCAGAGGTCGGTCCATCGGAAAGGGGCTTGGTCGGGTGTTCAGTCGTGTCGCCATCGTCAACCGCGGGGAGGCCGCGATGCGGCTCATCCACGCCGTCCGGGAACTGGCCGCCGAAGCCGGGACGCGGATCGAGACCGTCGCACTGCACACCGACGTCGACCGTGCTGCCACCTTCGTGCGCCAGGCCGACCTCGCCTACGACCTGGGCCCGGCCGCCGCGCGTCCCTACCTGGACCTCAAGGCGCTGGAACGTGCGCTGGTGCACACCCGTGCCGACGCCGCCTGGGTGGGCTGGGGTTTCGTGGCCGAGGACCCGGCGTTCGCCGAGCTGTGCGAGCAGATCGGGGTCACCTTCGTCGGGCCGAGCCCGCAGGCCATGCGCAGGCTCGGCGACAAGATCGGCGCCAAGCTGATCGCCGAACAGGTCGGCGTGCCGGTCGCGCCGTGGAGCCGCGGCGCGGTCCAGACCCTGGACGACGCCCTGGCGGCGGCGGCGGAGATCGGCTACCCGCTGATGCTGAAGGCGACCGCGGGCGGCGGCGGGCGCGGCATCCGGGTGGTGAACGACGCGGCGGAGCTCGCCGACGCCTACGAGCGCACCAGCCAGGAGGCCGCGCGGGCGTTCGGCAGCGGCGTGGTCTTCCTGGAACGCCTGGTCACCGGGGCCAGGCACGTCGAGGTCCAGGTGATCGCCGACGGCCAGGGCACCGCCTGGGCGCTCGGCGTCCGCGACTGCTCGGTGCAGCGCCGCAACCAGAAGATCATCGAGGAGTCGGCCTCGCCGGTGCTCGGCCCGGCGCAGGTGGCCGAGCTCAAGGCGTCGGCCGAGCGGCTGGCCCTGGCGGTGGACTACCGCGGCGCGGCGACCGTCGAATTCCTCTACCACCCCGGCGACGAGCTCTTCGCCTTCCTGGAGGTCAACACCCGGCTGCAGGTCGAGCACCCGATCACCGAGGCCACCACCGGCTTCGACCTGGTCAAGGCGCAGCTTCAGGTGGCCTCCGGCGGCCGGCTGACCGGCGCGCCCCCGCCCGAGCGCGGGCATGCCATCGAGGCCCGCCTCAACGCCGAAGACCCCGACCGCGACTTCGCCCCCGCCCCGGGCCGCATCGCCCGGCTGGACCTGCCCGCCGGGCCCGGCATCCGGGTGGACACCGGCGTCAGCGAGGGCGACACCATCCCCGCCGACTTCGACTCGATGATCGCCAAGATCATCGCCTACGGGCACGACCGCGACGAGGCGCTCGGCCGGCTGCGCCGCGCGATGGCGCAGACCACGGTGATCATCGAGGGCGGCGCGACGAACAAGAGCTTCGTGCTGGACCTGCTGGACCGGCCCGAGGTGATCGGCGCGACCGCCGACACCGGCTGGATCGACCGCGTCCGCGCCCAGGGCGACCTGGTCGGCCACCGCCACTCGGCCGTCGCGCTGGCCGCCGCCGCCATCGAGGCCTACGAGGAGGAGGAGCACGCCGAACGCCGGCGGTTGCTGTCGACCGCCTACGGCGGCCGCCCGCAGGTGCGGCATCGAAGCGGCCGCCCGCTGGACCTCACGCTGCGTGGCGCCGCCTACCGCGTGCGCGTCGCCCGGATCGGCGCGCAGCGGTTCCGCGTCGGTGTGGAGGCCGGCGGCGAGGTCCGCACCGCCGATGTCGAACTCGAGCGCTTCGACGCCCACACCGGCCGGATCGTCGTCAACGGCACCCCCTACCGCCTGCTCACCGGCACCCACGGGCCGGTCCACCTGGTGGAGGTGGACGGCGTCACCCACCGGGTCGGCCGCGACGAGGGCGGCGTCGTCCGCTCGCCCGCGCCCGCGCTGGTCGTCGCCACGCCGGTGCCGGTCGGCGCCGAGGTGGAGGCCGGCGCGCCGGTGCTGGTGCTGGAGAGCATGAAGATGGAGACGGTGCTTCGGGCGCCGTTCCGGGCGCGGTTGAAGGAATGCGCCGTGTCGGTGGGCGGCCAGGTGGAGACCGGCGCGCCGCTGCTGCGCCTGGAGCCGCTCGGTGACGGAACCGACGCCGGGGCCGCCGCCCCGGCCGCGGCGGTGCCCACCGTCGAGCTGGACCTGCCCGCCGCACCCGCCGCCGTCCCGGCCCGGCAGCGCGCCACCCGCGGCCGGGAGGACCTGCGCGGCCTGCTGCTCGGCTTCGACGTCGACCCGCACGACGAACGCCGGGTCGTGGAGGACTACCTGGCCGCCCGCCGGGAGGCCGCCGACGGCGGCCACCGGCCGCTGGCCGAGGAGCTCGAACTGCTCGACGTGTTCGCCGACCTGGCCGAGCTGAGCCGCAACCGCCCGGCCGGCGAGGACGGCGGCGGCGAGGGCCACGTGCACAGCGCCCGCGAGTACTTCCACACCTACCTGCAGAGCCTGGACGTCGAACGCGCCCGGCTGCCGGAGGCCTTCCAGGCCAGGCTCGCCAAGGCTCTCGGCCACTACGGCGTCACCACCCTGACGCCCTCTGCCGAGCTCGAGGCCGCGGTGTTCCGGATCTTCCTGGCCCAGCAGCGCGCGGCCGCCGACGCCGCGATCATCGCCGCGCTGCTGCGGGCGTGGCTGCGCGAGCCGCCGCCGGACCAGACGCTGCGCGAGCCCACCGGCCTGGCGCTGGAGCGGCTGGTGGCCGCGACCCAGGTCCGCTTCCCGGTGATCGCCGACCTGGCGCGCGGTCTGGTGTTCGCCTGGTTCGGCCAGCCGCTGCTGCGCCGCAACCGCGCCCGCGTCTACGCCGACGTCCGCAGGCACCTGCGCCACCTGGACGCCGACCCCGGCGCCGCCGACCGCGACGAGCGCATCGCCGCCATGGTGCGCAGCACCGAACCGCTGGTGCGGCTGCTCGGCCGCCGGCTGCTCCGCACCGACCTGGACAACAGCGTCATGCTGGAGGTGCTGACCCGGCGCTACTACGGCAACAAGGGTCTCACCGGCGTCCGCACCCGCCAGGCGTCGGGCTGCACGTTCGTGGTCGCCGAGCGGGCGGGCTCGTGCCTGGCCTCCTGCGCGGTCGACTTCACCGCCCTCGGCGGCGCGCTGCGCGGGCTCGCCGCCTTGGCCGGCGGCGAGGACGCCATCGACGCCGACGTCTACCTGGCCTGGGAACGGCAGCCGGCCGACCCCGAGACCATGGCGGCCGAGTTGCAGCAGGTCATCGCCGCGCACCCGCTGCCGCCCCAGGTCCGCAGGCTGACGGCCACCGTCGCCGGCGGTGGCGGCGCGGTGATGCACCACCACTTCACCTTCCGCCCCTCGGCCACCGGGATGGCCGAGGAACGGCTGATCCGCGGCCTGCACCCCTACATCGCGCAGCGGATGCAGATGGAACGGCTGAGCGCCTTCGATCTCACCCGGCTGCCGTCCTCCGACGAGGAGGTCTACCTGTTCCGGTGCGTGGCCCGGGGCAACCCGGCCGACGACCGCCTCGTCGCGTTCGCCCAGGTGCGCGACCTGACCGCGCTGCGCGAGCACTCGGGCCGGCTGGTCGCGCTGCCGACGGCCGAGGACACCCTGGCCGCCTGCCTGGACTCCATCCGCCGCGCCCGCTCCCAGCGGTCGTCCCGGCAGCACTCCACCACCAACCGGATCGTGCTCTACGTGTGGCCGCCCAGCGACATCACCCGCGCCGAGCTGCAGCGGATCGCCCGGCGGGTGCTGCCGACGACCGCCGGCGCCGGGCTGGAGGAGATCCTCATCATCGCGCGGCAGCGCGACCCGCGGACCGGCGAGCTCGCCAAGATCGCGGTGCGGGTCGCCTTCGACGTCACCGGCCGCACCCGGGTGAGCGTCGGCGAGCCGCCGGTCGAGCCGGTCGAGCCGGTCGACGACTACCGGCAGAAGGTGCTGCGCGCCGCCGCCCGCAACACCGTGTACCCCTACGAGCTGACCGGGCTGCTCGGTGAGTTCACCGAGTACGACCTGGACGCCGGCCACGCGCTGGTCCCGGTGGAGCGGCCGCGGGGACGCAACACCGCGGCGATCGTCGCGGGCGTGGTCAGCACGCCGACCCGCCGCCACCCGCAGGGCGTGACCCGGGTCGTGCTGCTCGGCGATCCCACCAAATCGCTCGGCGCGCTGTCGGAGCCGGAGTGCCGCCGGGTGATCGCGGCGCTGGACCTGGCCGAGCGGATGGGTGTGCCGCTGGAGTGGTACGCGCTGTCGGCCGGTGCCCGGATCTCCATGGAGTCGGGCACCGAGAACATGGACTGGGTGGCCGCGGCGCTCAAGCGCATCGTGGAGTTCACCCAGGCCGGCGGCGAGATCAACATCGTGGTGGCCGGCATCAACGTCGGCGCGCAGCCGTACTGGAACGCCGAGGCCACGATGCTGATGCACACCCGCGGCATCCTGGTGATGACGCCGGACTCGGCTATGGTGCTCACCGGCAAGCAGTCGCTGGACTTCTCCGGCGGGGTGTCGGCGGAGGACAACTTCGGCATCGGCGGCTACGACCGGGTGATGGGCCCCAACGGGCAGGCCCAGTACTGGGCGCCGAACCTGGCCGCCGCGCGGGACGTGCTGATGTCGTACTACGACCACACCTATGTGGCCCCCGGCGAGAGCGCGCCGCGACGGGCGGCGACCTCCGACCCGATCGACCGCGACGTCCGCGACTTCCCGCACGCCCTGCCGGGGAGCGACTTCACCACCGTCGGCGAGATCTTCTCCGCCGAGGCCAACCCCGACCGCAAGAAGCCGTTCGACATCCGCACCGTGATGCGGGCCCTGTCCGACCAGGACCACCCGGTGCTGGAACGCTGGGCGGGCATGGCCGAGGCCGAGACCGCGGTCGTGCAGGACGTGCACCTGGGCGGCATGCCGGTCTGCCTGCTCGGCATCGAGTCGCGGTCGGTGCCGCGGCGCGGCTTCCCGCCCACCGACGGCCCCGACACCTACACCGCGGGAACGCTGTTCCCGAGGTCGTCCAAGAAGGCGGCGCGGGCGATCAACGCGGCCAGCGGCAACCGGCCGCTGGTGGTGCTGGCGAACCTGTCGGGCTTCGACGGCTCCCCGGAGTCGATGCGCCGGCTGCAGCTGGAGTACGGCGCCGAGATCGGCCGGGCGATCGTCAACTTCCGCGGGCCCATCGTGTTCTGCGTCATCTCCCGCTACCACGGCGGCGCGTTCGTGGTGTTCTCCAAGGCGCTGAACCCCAACATGACCGTGCTCGCGCTGGAGGGCTCGTTCGCCTCGGTCCTCGGCGGCGCGCCGGCCGCCGCGGTGGTGTTCTCCGGCGACGTCGACGCCCGCACCGCGGCCGATGCGCGGGTGCGGGAGCTGGAGGCCCGCGCCGCGGCCGCCTCCGGCGCCGACCGCGGCGCGCTGGCCGCCGAGCTGGACGAGCTGCGCTCGGCGGTGCGCGCCGAGAAGCTCGGCGAGGTGGCCGCCGAGTTCGACCGCGTGCACGACATCCGGCGCGCGGTGCGGGTCGGCTCGGTCGACGCGGTCATCGGCGCCGCGGAACTTCGTCCCCGCATCATCGAGGCCATCGGCGCCGCCCCCCGCTGAGCCCGCCCGGGGCGGTGCTAGGCGGCCCGGCGGTGGCCGGCGGGCAGGGAGAGCAGCAGGTCGGCCAGCGGCAGGCGGGTGCGGGGGGCGCGCTCGCGTTCGGCGAGCGGCGCGGGCAGGTCGGCGCGGGGGTCGTGCCGGCCGACGGCGAGGATCACCAGCGGGGCCAGCGTGTCCGGCAGGCCGAGGACGCGGCGGGTGGCGGCGGCGTCGAATCCGCCCATCTGGTGCACGCTCAGCCCGTCGTGCCCGGCCTGCAGGGTGAGGGCGGCGACCGCCTGACCGGCGTCGTAGTGCGCCCAGGGCAGCGACCTGCCCTGGGCGTCGGTGGTGCGCGCGGCGACCAGCACCAGCGCGCCGGCGGTGTGCGCCCAGGACCGGTTGCCCGGGGCCAGCGCGGCGAGCAGCTCGGCGAAGGCCGGTTCGCCGCGGCGGGCGACGGCGAAGCGCCAGGGCTGGCTGTTGACGGCCGAGGGCGCCCAGCGGGCGGCCTCCAGCAGCGCCAGCAGGGCGTGGTCGTCCAGCTCGTGCGCCGGGTCGAAGCCGCGCGGGCTCCAGCGGCCGGCCAGCAGCGGGTGCACCGGGACGGCGGTGTCGGCGGCCTTGGCGTGCGGGGCCGGGGCCGCAGGACCGGCCAGGCCGCCGGCGGCGGTGCCGGCCGGGGCGGTGCCGGCGGCCGCGGTGTCGCCGAGAGGGCCGCGCCTGGTGCGGGGCGTGCCGGTGGTGGGGTGCGTGGTGTCGGTGCGCTGGGCGGTCATGGCGGATCCCCGGGTCGCGGGTGGGCGGGTGAAAGGCGGGCGAGGCGGTCAGGCGGCCAGGGTGGCGTGCATCTCCCAGACCAGGATCTCGGCGGGCTCGGTGGCGGTGACCCGCTGGCCGCCGGTGGCGGTGAAGCGCACCGCGTCCCCGGTGGCGAGCGGCCCGGCGCCTTCCAGCTCGACCGCGCCCCGCGCCACGAACAGGTGCAGGAAGGGCGCTTCGGGCAGCTGCACGCCGCGGCCGGGCTCCAGCCGGGCGGCGTGCAGCGCGGCGTAGCGGTTGCGGATCCGGATGGCGGCCTCGCCGGCGTGGGCCGGCATGCCGGAGGCCACGGGGACCAGCCCGCCGGACAGCAGCTCGCCGTCGATCTCCAGCTGCTCGTAGCCGGGAGTGACGCCGCTCTCGTCCGGAACCACCCACATTTGGACAAAATGCACCGGGTCGCGGTGGGCGTCGCCGCCATCCAGCCGCCAGGAGTCGTTCTTCTCCGAGTGCAGGATGCCGGTGCCGGCGCTCATCCGCTGGGCCAGGCCCGGGTAGATCACGCCGTTGTGCCCGGTGGAGTCCTGGTGGACCAGCGAGCCGCGCAGCACCCAGGTGACGATCTCCATGTCCCGGTGCGGGTGGGTGTCGAACCCGTCGCCGGCCGCCACGACGTCGTCATTGTTCACCAGCAGCAGGCCGTGGTGGGTGTTGGCCGGGTCGTGGTGGTGGCCGAAGGAGAAGGAGTGCTTGCTGTCCAGCCAGGCGATGCGGGTGGCGAAGCGGTCGGCGGCGCGGCGGACGTCCACCCGGGGAGCCGGGGCGGTTCGGATCATGATCATCGCTCCTCGTTCACATGATGTGTCATGTACCGCGTGAAAGGCGGGCGGCCGGCCGTTTATTCCATCTCCATGACACATCATCTATGGAGGTAGGATGGCGCCATGACCGAGCCCCGATGGCTGGCGGCCGACGAGCAGCGCGCCTGGCGTGCCTTCCTGCTGATGCACTCCCGGCTGGCCGCGCGGCTCAACCGGCAACTACAGGCCGCCTGCGGCCTGTCGCTGGCCGACTACGAGGTGCTGGTCCACCTGTCGGAGGCCGCCGGCGGCCGGGCGCGCCCGCACGAGCTGCAGCGCGCGCTGGATTGGGAGCAGAGCCGGCTGTCCCACCAGCTCGCCCGGATGCGGCAGCGCGGCCTGGTGACCCGCGAGCGCTGTGGCGAGGACCGGCGCGGGGCGCACGTGCTGCTCACCGACGCCGGACGCCAGGCGATCACCACCGCCGCCCCCGGCCACGTCGAGACGGTGCGCCGGCTGTTCTTCGACCCGCTCACCGAAGACCAGGTCGCCGCGCTGCACACCCTGGCCGGCCAGGTGCTCGCCCGGCTGGACGACGACGGCGCCCCGGGCGACCCTGAGGCCCCCCGCGACGAGGCCCCCCGCGACGCCGGCGGGTCCGGGCGGCGCCCGTGACGGGGACGGCGAGCAGGCCGGCCGGGATGGCGGCGATGGGCGGGCGTGTTCCGGGCGGGCCTGCCGGCACCGGTGGCCGGGCGGCGCCGGGGGTTTACCCCTTCGCCCAGCGAGTACATGCCGGTGGACATAAATCACGACAGAACCCCCAATCGGGGGGCTGGGAGCCGTCCGCATGAGCAACGTCAAGCTGGCCATCATCTACTACTCCTCCACCGGCACCGTGCACGCGATGGCCGAGCGGCTGGCCCAGACCGGCGAGAAGGCCGGCGCGCAGGTGCGCGTGCGCCGGGTCGCCGAGCTGGCCCCCGCCGAGGCCATCGAAGCCAACGAGGACTGGCGCCGGCACGCCGAACAGACCAAGGACATCCCGGTCGCCACCCCCGACGACCTGGTGTGGGCCGACGCGGTGCTGTTCGGCACCCCCACCCGGTACGGCAACGTCGCCAGCCAGCTCAAGCAGTACCTCGACACCCTGGGCCCGCAGTGGCAGCAGGGCCTGCTCGCCGACAAGGTCTACGCCGGCTTCACCGCCACCATGACCGCGCACGGCGGCCAGGAGTCCACCCTGCTGGCGCTGTACAACACCGTCCACCACTTCGGTGGCATCCTGGTCGCCCCCGGCTACACCGATCCGCTCAAGTTCGCCGACGGCAACCCCTACGGCGTCTCGCATGTCACCGGCGGCTCCAACTCCGATCCGCTGACCGAGGTGCAGTTCGCGGCCCTGGACCACCTGGCCGGCCGGGTGGTCCACGTCGCCGGCCGGCTGGCCGGCGACCGCTGAACCGCCCGTCTGCCGCCCGCCTGCTCGCCGGGCGGCCGTGCGCTCACCGGCGCGCGCACCGGCCCGGCCGGTGTACCGCGCACCCGCCGCCGGGCGGTTGCGGCACCGGCCCGGGGACCACGGCCGCCGAGGCGGCCGACCGCGGGCCGGCGCCGGAGTCGTTCAGCGCGGTGACGGTGAAGGTGTAGGGCACACCCGCGTCCAGGCCGGTCACCGTGACGCCGGTGAGGTCCCCGGAAAGATGCCAGGGGCGCTGCATGACGCCCAGCCGGAACGGCGTCACCACGTACCCGGTGACCGGGCCGGCCGGCGCGACCCAGGTCAGGGTGGCGGCACGCTCGGCCGCGACGGCCGAGACGGCCCGCGGCGCGCCCGGCGGCGCCACCGCCTGGTAGGTGTAGGCGGCCGAACCGGCGGCGCCCAGGGTGACCACGGTGATCTGCACCGGGCCGGCCGCGCCGGGCGGCATCGCCGCGATGACCACCTGGCCGGAGGCGTCCTGGGTGAAGCAGCCGGCCGCCGGCCCGGCCGGGCAACGCGGCAGCGCCACCGCGGTGCCGGCCTGTTGCTGCTCGGGGGTGCCGACGCGCACCACGGTGGCCCCGGCCAGCCCGCTGCCGGCGATGACCACCTGCCCGCCGCCGGCCGGCGGGCCGGCGGCCGGGGTGGCCGACAGCCCGGAGGGCGGCGCCGGCGGCACGCCCAGCGGGGTGAGGGTGGCCACGGCCGGGACGGCGTCATCGGAGTAGGCGACGACCACCGACCCGGTGCGGATGTCGTCAGGGGTCACCGCCAGCGCGCCGGCCCGGCCGCGGCCGGCGGTCACCGTGGCGCTGACGGTGAGCGGCGGCAACGGCCGCCCGGCGGGGAACGGGGTCTGGGCGTTGGTACAGCTGATCCGGCCCGCGGCGGGGGGCCGGCACTCCCACCCCTCGCCGGCGGCGGCGATGGGCACCACCCCGGCGGGCGGCGTCTCCACCACGGTGACCGGCCGGGTCTCGCTCACCCCGGCGGCGACCGAGGGGCGCACCAGGTAGGTGACGGGGGCGCCGGGCGCCAGGGTCGCCGGGGCGTAGGCGGTCTGTGCCACGCCCAGGACCGGTACGTCGGTGAAGCCGGTGACGGTGACGTCGTCGATCTCGTGCACGTCGGTTGCGGCGCCGGTACTGGCCACCCAGCCGAAGGCGAGCTGCCGCGGGGTGCCCTCGGCGGTGAGCCACCCCGGCGGATAGAGCCCGGCGGGCACGGTGGGCAACGGGCCGCCCACCGTGTACTGCACGCCGCCCAGGTCGGTGAACACCACCGAGAACGACCGGGCCGGCACCACCGCTCCGGTGCCGGAAGTGTGCGCCGTACCGGTGGGGTTGATCAGCACCTGCACCGGGACCCGCGAGTCGGCCCGGGTGGGGCCTTCCAGGTTGAGCGGCGGCGACTCCAGGTTGACCGCCGAACTCGCCAGCCCGCAGTATCCGGTGGTGCCGTCACCGGGGCCGCGCACGACCACCTGCCCCGGCATGCGCCGGCCGATGAACGGCGGGTCGGCGCAGTCGCGTCCCTGCGGCCAGGAGGCGCTGAAGCTCCCGTAGACGTCCAGGCCGACGCCCAGGTAGGCATGCGACAAGCCCGGTAGGTCTACCGGGCCGGCAGGCGGGTGGCCGGCCTGAGCCATCGAGTAGCCCAAGCCGCCGCCGGACTGGCCGAGCGTGCCGGGCGGGCGGGGGTCGGCGGGGTCCACCGCGGCCAGCACGAAGGCGATGCCGTCGGCCCCGGTCCCACCGTACTGGTAGGTGTTGAACCGGACGTCCAGGCCTTGGGGGGCCGGCACGCTGGTGGCGGCGAAGACCCCGCCGGTGAGGTAGTCGCCGGTGCCGGTGAGCCGCAGCGCGCCCGCGCCGGGCGGGTCGGCGGCGTCGGCACAGCTGTGCAGGCCCGGTCCAGCGCCGCCGGTGGCCGTCAGGCAGGCGGCGTTGGTGGTCGCGGGCCCGGACGGCAGGGCGGGCAGCACGACGGGGTAGGCCGGGTCGGGGACGTTGCCGTGGAAGCCCTGCGCGAACAGCACGTTCCCCTGGGCGAGGGCCGCCGGCGGGGCGATCAGCTGCAGGGCCGCCGCCGCGGCCGTCACGGCGGCCGTCACCACGGCCACCGCCGGCGCGGCCACCGAGCCGGCCGCGTGCCGGCGGCGGTGCCACGGCCACCGCACCGTTGTCGTCCGCTCACCGCTCATGTCCGCGCCTTTCCCTCACGCCTGCCCCGGGTCGACGGGGAACCGGCGGGCATGCCGGGAATCGGGACCGAGTCCGGGCGTGCGCCGCATGCGTCGATGATCGGCGTATGACCGGGGACGCCCCGGGACGACCGGGCCGTGCCTTACCGAAACCTGGCCGTACCGGGAACCGCTCCGGCCGCGCGGACGGCGCGAAGGTGTCCGGCCCGTCAGCCCCTGTCAGCCTCGTCAGGCCGGTCCGGCCTGGTCGATCGGATCCGCCCGGCCGGGCGCGCCGCCGGGTCTTGTGGTACTGGCCGGCCCGGGCGCCTATGGTGCCCGGCCGGCCCGCCGGAACGGGCCGGGCGGGGCGCCGGGGAGCGGCCCGGCGGGTGCGGGGCGGGTCAGCCGGCCGTCCAGCCGGACTCGGCGACCCCGCCGGGGACCGGCGCGGCCGGGTCGTAGGGGGTGCGGGTGAACACGAAGGTGGCCAGGTCCAGGTGGCTCGGCGTGCCGTCGGCATGCCTCACCACCCGCAGGGTCTCCCCGGCGTAGTAGCCCGACAGCCCGCGCCAGGTGCCGTCGGGCCGGGCGACGAACCGGGAGGACCGGCCCGCGCCGCCCACCGGGCCCAGCGACAGGTCACGGCCGGGCAGCAGGCGCAGCAGGTAGGCGGCCGGCCCCCAGTACCACGGGCCGGTCAGCTCCAGCAGGTCGGGGTCGGCGGGCGAGGGCGTCCAGGCCGGCGGGATGACCGGCTCCAGGGTGTCCAGGATGTCCAGCAGGTCGGTGGCCAGGCTCGGGCGCAGCCCGGAGGTGGCGTTGGCCAGCAGCACCACGCCCGTCCCGTCAGCCGGGTCGGCCCATATCAGCGACAGGAAGCCCGGCATGGAACCCCCGTGCCCGGCCAGCCGCCGGCCGTGGTGGCGCATCAGCTGCAGCCCGGTGCCGTAACCCACCGACCAGGCGTCGCCGTCGTCGACGGTGACCGGCTCGCGCATCTCGGCCAGCGTCGCGCCGGCCAGCACCCGCTCGTCGCCCTGGCACAGGAACGCCGCCCAGCGCGCCAGGTCGGCCGGGGTGGACCACAGCTGCCCGGCCGGCGCCATCGCGGCGGCGTCGTGCTCGGGCTCTTCCAGCAGCACGTCGGCCCACGGATGCACCGCGTACCCGCGCGCGTGCGGCTCGCGCGGCCGGGCGGTGGTGTCGGACATGCCGAGCGGGGCCAGGATCTCCTCGCGTACCGCCTGCTCCCAGCCGGTGCGCCGGTGCCGGGCCACCAGCTCGCCGAGCAGCGCGAAGCCGAGGTTGGAGTAGTGGAAGCGCCGGCCGGGCCGGAACCGGCCGGTGCCTTCGTCCAGCGCGGCGGCCAGGTCGTCCATCGACGCGCCGGGCGTGCGCTCCCACCAGGGGCCGGGTGGCTCGGCGGTGAGGCCGGCGGTGTGCGACATCAGCTGCCCGAGCGTCACCTCGCCGACCGGGGTGCCGCCGAGGTGCTTGTCCAGCGGGTCGGCGAGATCGAGCAGGCCCTCGTCGCGCAGCCGCATCACCATCACCCCGATCAGGGTCTTGGTGATCGATCCGATGCGGTACTGGGTGTCGGTGCCGGGCTCGGCGCCGCCGACCCGGCCGCGGCCGCCGAACCACACCGGGCGCCCCGCCCGCAGCACCATCGCCGCCAGTGACGGCATCCGCGTCTCGACCTGTTCCACGGCCAGCCGGCGCAGCAGCGCCCGCCCGGTGCCCGAACCAACCGCCGCCATACCTGTCTCGCCTCTCCCGCCGCCTGATCCGGCAGCCACCCTAACGCCTCGATCACCACCTTCGCCGCCGCCGGCGACCCCCAGGCTGCCGGCGCACGTCACCTGCTTGGCGAGCCCCAAAACCCCCATATTTTCCATAACGTGTCGACCGATAACGGCTCCCGGCCGGTGACCGGCCGGACAAGGGCCACGGTGGCGTTCGATCGGATGACCCGAAAATGGGCATATCGCGAACTAGTCCCCGATATCGGCATATTCACTATAAAGTGATCCTTTAGTGTGCAACGGGGATTCGGGCGGTGCCATGTCACCGCCGCACGTACGCATGGGCGGCATGGTCCCGCCCTTCAATTCACACCCTCGCTCGCGGGTGGTCTCATACGGGGAGACAAACGTGCGGAAAAGAGCGCGGGCCGCGGTCGTTGCGGCCATTTCGATGTTCGGGACACTGCTGATCCCAGGCGTGGCGCAGGCCGCGCCACGGACTCCACCGCCGAACCCGGTGATCGCCGCCAAGGCCGCCACTACCGGGCCGGCTCCGAGCGGCCGGCGGGTCATGGGCGTGATGCCGGAGAACTATGCGTTCAGTGAACCGGATCTGGCGGCGGGCCTGCGCGCCGCCGAAGCGGCGAACGAACGTGCGCGGCTGCCCGACCCGACACGGCAGGCATTGCGGGAGGCGCGCGAGTCGGGAAACAGGTCCTACTTCGACCCGCCGGAATTCAGCGTGCTGCGGGAACGCTTCACGCCGCCGGCGACTCCGGACTCGAGTTTCGTGATCGAGTGCCATGGCCAGTCCGCATCGGGCTCCCAGTACGGCTGGGTGAAGAATCGGATCGAATGGTGCGTCAATGCGGTGGCCGTTGACATTCAGTACGACTCGAGAGGCGCCCGGACCGGTTCCATGATCATGACCTATCAGATGATCGGATACGGCCGGGACGACGGCACGCGCAACGTCGCCTTGTACGCCCGCCCCACCAGCGTGTCGTTCAGCGGAATCTACACACCGGCGACGATCATCTCGATGACCGTCGACTGCTCCCTCGGCGCCGCCGGGTGTAGCGGCGGCGGGGCGCACCGGGCCACGATGGCCCAGCTGCTGACGATGGTCGGCAACACAGACGACTGGTTCCGGTGGAACGTCAGCTCCGACGAGGCGTTCTCCACACTCGCCGACAAGATGTCGCAGCACTGGTTCGACCAGCATGTGGTCTTCTGGGACGGCAAGAGCAAGAAGCTCGGCGACTTCGGGTTCCGCTGCGACTCGGCCGACTACTTCAACGCCCGGCCGAAGGCGTGCGTGTTCAGCGCCGTGCTCCCCCACCTGCAGTACTCCATACTCGACCGGGACGGCAACGACACCAACCAGCGCGCGGTCGCCGAGCACATTCGACAGGCACAGGATGATCCCAACAGCACCGTTCCGGTGAAGCCGGACGGCGACAAGGACATCCCTGGGAAATATACGGGCCTGCTCGACGACCGATACCTCACCCGGATCGTCACGGATACGACGACGGGCAGCACCTACAGCGATAACCGCGCCGAAGTGGGGCGGGCGTGCGCGAAGATCACACCGCCGGCCGGGATGGAAAGACCGGAGTGCGACGAGTATCCATTCGCCAGCACCTTGCAAGGGGCATCGAGTCCGCGATGGGACTTCTCCGTCAAATACGTGCCCGGGACACAGAACTCGTCGGCCGGTAACCTGTTACGCCGGTTCTACGATGACGACCGGATTCTGTACCAGCAGGATCCGTTCTATGTCGAGATCAGGGACCGGGACGGCGGCCCGGTCAGCGGCCCGCCCTCGGTGGGAACGCTGGACGAGGTGCAGGGCTTCGAAGGTGAACCGATCGAGTTACTGGCGTCGGTGACCGGGAACCCATCGTCGTTGCAGTGGAGCATCGCTCCCGAACCCGGCTCGGACACCGACCCGGGCACCGATTGCCAGTTCAGCAAGGAGACGATCGCGGCCCCCACCGTCACCTGTGACGACAATGGCACTTTCATCGCCACGGTCACCGTGGACGACGGTGTTCATCCCGCGGTCACCGGCCGGACCCGGGTACGGGTGCTCAACCGCCCGCCGTCGGTGCGGTTCGTCACGCCGAAGGACTGGCAGGTCTTCCGCGTCGGCCAGCCGATCGTCTTCGACGCGCCCATCACCGACGCCGCCAACGACACCCACCAGTGCCAGTACGGCTGGGACGCCGGCGACGCCTGGGACGAACCGTTCGCCGCCGCCGGCCGCAACTGCGGGACGACCCGCAGCTACGAGCACGCCGGCATGTACAGCATCGAGCTGGTGGTCACCGACGACGACGGCGGGCAGGGCTTCGCCAAGGTCATGATCGTCGTCTATGACCCCGAGGCAGGTTCGGCCAACATCGACGGCTCGACCACCACTCCGGCCGGGTCGCTGACCTCCCAGCCCGCCGCCACAGGTCAAAGCTGGCTGCACTTCACCGGCGCCTACACCTCGGCGACCCGGCCGAGCGGGCAGAACAAGGTGTGGGTGGACGGCACCACGTTCCGCTTCGAAGGCACCGGCATGGACTGGCTGGTCGTCACACCCGACGGCAAGGTGGCCGCGCTCGGTAGCGGGACGATCGGCGGGCAGGCCGGATACACCTGGATCACCTACGGCTGGGACGCCTGCCCGGGTGACGGCGGCTGCCAGAACATACCGAACGACCGGATCCGGATGGTGGTCCTGAACAGCGCCACAGGGGCGACCGTCTACGACAACGCCCCGAGCGACGGCAACTGGGACGTCGATTCGATCTTCCCGCGCGACATGACATCGGGTGGGGTGCAGATCCATCGCTGAGGGTGAGACGCCGATGGCCGGATCCGTCGCGGATCCGTCGCGGACCCGGCCATCGGCGGCACCGCGGGCCGCTGGCCCCGCATCTCGCCACGGCGTGCGGGACCGGCGGCCCGAGCACGACGCAGCGAGTCGCCCCTTTCGCCCGACGGGCGAACGACACCGGCTCTTGACGAGGTCCTGGACGACGCCGGTGAACACCCGCGCCGGTGACGCGCGGGACCGCCGATATGCCCGGCCCGAGCGCGCCGGGCATCGAGCGGTGATCGCTCGGGGAGAAGCGCTCAGGGAGAAGGCCGGCTGCTCTAACCTTGGCGAAAGCGTTGGGGGAGAGGGGCATCGCGTGTCGACCGGATCGGATCGCCCCCCAGGTGTGAGCCTCAACGCGGTCCTGGAGCGCATCACCTTCGCCAGCGAGGAGACCGGGTACACCATCGCCCGGGTGGCGGTGGAGCGCGGCGGCGCCGACCTGGTGACCGCCGTCGGGCCGCTGCTGGGCGCGCAGGTGGGCGAGAGCCTGCGCCTGACCGGCCGGTGGACCTCCCACCCGCGCTACGGCCGACAGTTCGAGGTGTGGTCCTACACCACGGTGCTGCCGGCCACCGTGCAGGGCATCCAGCGCTATCTGGGGTCGGGGCTGATCAAGGGCATCGGCCCGAAGATGGCCGAGCGGATCGTCGACCACTTCGGCCTGGACACCCTGGAGGTGATCGAGAAGGAACCCGGCCGGCTGGTGGAGGTGCCGGGCCTTGGCCCCAAGCGCACCAAGATGATCGCGGCCGCCTGGGAGGAACAGAAGATCATCAAAGAGGTGATGATCTTCCTGCAGGGGGTCGGGGTGTCCACCTCGATCGCGGTGCGCATCTTCAAGCAGTACGGCGACACCTCCATCACCGTGGTGCGCACCGAGCCCTACCGGCTGGCCGACGACGTGTGGGGCATCGGGTTCAAGACCGCCGACACCATCGCCCAGGCGGTGGGCATCCCGCACGACAGCCCCGAGCGGATCAAGGCCGGCCTGCGCTACACCCTGTCGCAGGCCGCCGACGCCGGCCACTGCTACCTGCCGGCCCCCAACCTGGTCACCGAGGCGGTGAAGATCCTCGGAGTGGAGTCCGAGCAGGTCACCGCGTGCCTGGCCGAGCTGGCCGCCGCCGAGGGGGTGGTGGCCGAGGACGTCCCGGCCGAGCAGGGCGAGGTTCCGGCGGTCTACCTGCCGCCCTTCCACCGCGCCGAGCAGTCGCTGGCCGGGACGCTGCGCCGCCTGCTGGCCGGCGGGCACGACCGGCTGGCCGCCTTCACCGGCGTCGACTGGCCGGCGGCGCTGAGCTGGCTGCGCGGCCGCACCGGCGCCGACCTGGCGCCCGAGCAGTCGCAGGCGGTGCGGCTGGCGCTCACCAGCAAGGTGGCGGTGCTGACCGGCGGTCCGGGCTGCGGCAAGAGCTTCACCGTGCGCTCGATCGTCGAGCTGGCGCGGGCCAAGAAGGCCAAGGTGGTGCTGGCCGCCCCCACCGGCCGGGCCGCCAAGCGGCTGGCCGAGCTCACCGGGCACGAGGCCACCACCGTGCACCGGCTGCTGCAGCTGCGCCCGGGCGGCGATCCCACCTTCGACCGCGACAATCCGCTGGACGCCGACCTGCTGGTGGTCGACGAGGCCTCCATGCTGGACCTGCTGCTGGCCAACAAGCTGGCCAAGTCGGTGCCGCCCGGCGCGCACGTGCTGTTCGTCGGGGATGTCGACCAGCTCCCCTCGGTGGGGGCGGGGGAGGTGCTGCGCGACCTGCTGGCCGCCGAGCAGATCCCCCGGGTACGGCTCACCCAGATCTTCCGCCAGGCCGGGCAGTCGGGGGTGGTGGTCAACGCCCACCGCATCAACGCCGGCCGCCACCCGCTGCTTGCGGGCATGGACGACTTCTTCCTGTTCCCCTGCGAGGAACCCGAGGAGATCGCCGCGCTCACCGTGGACGTGGTGGCCCGGCGCATCCCCCGCCGCTTCGGGATGGACCCGCGCCGCGACGTTCAGGTGCTGGCGCCGATGCACCGCGGCGCGGC
The DNA here is from genome assembly GCF_016863395.1 of Sphaerisporangium rufum. Lineage (GTDB taxonomy): Bacteria > Actinomycetota > Actinomycetes > Streptosporangiales > Streptosporangiaceae > Sphaerisporangium > Sphaerisporangium rufum. Next base: position 63,448 of record NZ_BOOU01000044.1, read on the forward strand.
CGGCGCCGGCAACCTCAACACCGAGCTGCAGCAGACCCTCACCCCCTCCCGCGAGGGGATGCCCGAGCGGCGCTACGGCGGCCGCGTCTTCCGGATCGGCGACAAGGTCACCCAGCTGCGCAACAACTACGACAAGGGCGCCGCCGGAGTGTTCAACGGGACGGTCGGCGTGGTGGTCGACCTGCGGCCCGAGGACGGCCGGCTCACCGTGCGCACCGACGAGGACGAGGACGTCGACTACGCGTTCGACGAGCTGGACGAGCTGGCCCACGCCTACGCGGTGTCCATCCACCGCTCCCAGGGCAGCGAGTACCCGGCCGTGGTCGTCCCGCTGGCCACCAGCGCCTGGACGATGCTGCAGCGCAACCTGCTCTACACCGCGGTGACCAGGGCCAAGAAACTGGTGGTGCTGGTGGGTTCGCGGCGCGCGCTGGCCCAGGCGGTGCGCACCCGCGGCGCCGGCCGCCGGCATACCGGGCTCACCCACCGCCTGCGCCAGGACTGACGGGGCCGCCCTCCCCTCGCCGCGCTCACCGTGCGCGGCGCGAGACCGTCACGGGGCCTGACCGGCGGCGCCGCCGTCATCCGGCACGCGCCCCTCCCGCGCGCTTTCGCCGATCACCCGGCGGCCGGCAGGCCTGAGCGGCCGCGCCGGGCGGACTCTTTTCGGGGCGCGTACCCAGGCTCGTTGTCGAAATGTGCTCTAAGTCGGACGAAACCTGCGCGACCAGGTGCCAATCCCTATTAGGGTTTTTTTAATGCACTTTGCCGCTGTGGGGGAGAGGTCTGTGCGGGACAACCGTCAGCGTCTGAGGACTCCGATCGCCGCCCTGGCCGTCGCGACGGCCGCCGCGCTGACCGCGTCATGCTCGGGCTCCACCGGCGGCACGGGCACGCCGCCGGGCGCCGCGGGGGAGACCCAGGCGCCCCCGACGCCCGCCCCCGCCATCACCGTCACCCCCGCCAAGGGCGCCGCCAAGGTCCGCCCCGACAAGGGCGTCGAGGTCACCGCCGGCGGCGGCACCCTGCAGGAGGTCACCCTGCAGGCCGGCGGCAAGACCGTCGCCGCCGAGGGCACCTATGACGCCGAGCGCACCCGCTGGGTCTTCAAGGGCCCGCTCAAGCCGGCCACCAAGTACACCGTCACCGCCAAGGCCGAAGGCGCCGGAGGACCGGCCACGGTGACCAGCACCTTCACCACCCTCAAACCCGCCCAGGAACTCCGCATCGCCGACATCACCCCCAACGTCAAGGGCGAGACCGTCGGCGTCGGCATGCCGATCATGGTGCGGTTCACCCGGCCGGTCGGCGACCGCAAGGCGGTGGAGAAGTCCCTCACCGTCACCGCCGAGAAGAAGACCACCGGCGCCTGGCGGTGGATCGACGACTCCCTGGCCATCTACCGGCCCGCCAAATACTGGCCCGCCCACCAGAAGGTGAAGTTCACCGCCCGCCTGCAGGGCGTCAAATCCGGCAAGGACACCTGGGGCGTGAAGAACTACACCGCCACCATGAAGATCGGCGCCGCCTGGATCAGCACCGCCGACACCCGCACCCACACCATGGTCGTCCGCCGGGACGGCAAGGTCGTCAAGCGGATGCCGATCAGCGCCGGCAAGGCCACCACCCGCGAGTACACCACCACCTCCGGGGTCCACCTCACCATGGAGCGCGGCAACCCGGTCACCATGATCTCCCCGGGCAAGAAGGAGGGCGACCCCGGCTACTACAAGGAGGTCGTCAACCACGCGGTGCGCATCTCCAACAGCGGCGAGTACGTGCACAGCGCCCCCTGGTCGGTCGGCTCCCAGGGCCGGGCCAACGTCAGCCACGGCTGCCTCAACGCCCGCCCCGACCAGGCCCGCTGGTACTACGAGAACTTCCACCGCGGCGACGTGGTCGTCATCAAGGGCACCAACCGGGCCCTTGAATGGAACAACGGCTGGGGCTTTTGGCAGATGCCCTTCAAGCAGTGGAAGAAGGGCAGCGCCCTGAAGGTCACCGGCTGACCCACTCCGCCCGGCCGCCTCGCCCCGGCGAGCCGGACCGGTGCGGCGACGCCCACCGGACCCGCACCGCCGCCACCGAGCGGCCCGCCGGCGGCCCGTGGACGTGGCCGCCGGCCTCAGACCACGCTCAGGAGACGGGCACCTCGGCGACCGGCTGGAATCCCGGGATGTGGACCGTGACCCTGGCCGTCTGCGAGGGAAGCTTGAACATCGCCCACAGGGTGTACTCCTCCCCCTTTTCCACCAGGTACTGGTCGCGGTCGGTGCTGTGCAGGTTGGGGCCGAGGGCGAGGCGAATGCGATCGTCGCGCAGCGCGCGGTAACGCCGGTCCCCGTCGGCCAGGAAGGCGGCGCTGGTGCTCGTGGTCACCTCGGCGTAAAGGCCGCTGTGGTCGTGGGAGGAGCTCCAGACGTTGAGCGGCCGCTCGTCATCGTTGCGGACCGTCCAGGTGAGAGCCACATATCCGTACATGTCACGCTTGAGCTCATTGATACGGACCTCAGCGCGTTTCGGCCAGTACTCCGGGCCGATGATCCAGGGCGCCGAGCCGGCCGGGGCGGTGCCGATGACGGGCAGGCCCGCCTGTCCGGTGCGGCCCGACGATCGCGTCGGGGGGACCGGTACGGGGGTGGCGGCGGGCCGGGGACGGGCGAAGATGACGCTCACGCGGCGGTTGACGCGGCGGCCTTCGGCGTTGTCGTTGTCGGCGATGGGGCGGTGTGAGCCGTAGCCGCGCACCCGGTAGTCCAGACCGGATCGCGTCACCAACCGGCCCAGTGCCGCCCGCACGCTGCGGGCGCGGCGGGTGGACAGCGGATCGTTGATGGCGTCGGTGCCGGTGCTGTCGGCATGGCCCTCGATGGTGACCCGATCACCGGGAGAGCGGTCGATCTCGGCCGCCACCTGCTGCAGCGCCTGCCGCGCCCGCGCGGTGAGCTTGGCCTTGTTCACCGCGAACAGCACGTCCGTCGACAGCCGCACGGTCAGCCGCTCGCCGTCGTCATCGCGTGACTTGACCGCGTCGTCCACCTGCTCGACCAGGGACAGCACTTCAGGCGCGCCGGCCCGGGCGGAGTCGGGATCGACCGGGTCATTCCCGGAGTCGTCGACGGTCAGCGGTTCGGGCCTGGCGCTGCCCAGCGGGATGTCAAGGAAGGGGGGCGCGGGCGGGAAGAGCACGTCCAGGTGCGTCACGTCGGCGGCCGGCGCGGGGAAGACGGCCACCAGATCAACCGAGGCATGGGGTTTGATCCGCGGCCAGCCGCGCGTGCACAGGCACGACAGGTCACGGTATCCGAGCGGGAAGTACCGCTTGCCGTTCTTGCCGTCCACCAGCGAGACGCCGCCGATGTTGTTGGAGTTCACCCGCGTGCTGTTCCACGGGATGCTCAGCGACGCGCCGAAGACGTACTCCTCGTCCTGGTCGTTGCGCACCCGCAGGCGGGCCACGACCCGCCGCGGCGAGACGCGGTCCAGCGCCGTCAGCTCCACCCTCACCCGCTCGCCCACCGCCAGCGGCCGAACCCCCAGCGCCGTGCCCACTCCCGGCGAGGAGGCCGGTGACGGCGTACCCGCCGTGGAGTCCGGCCCCGCTCCCGCACCCTTCCCGGCACCGGCCCCGGCGGAGGAACCGGTCGGGGAGGGCCCGGGCGGCCGCTCACCGGTCGCGCATCCTTGGACCGATAACAGGCCGGCCAGGATTCCCGCCATGGCGCCCGTCGCCTTGTTCATGTCGAACCCCGCTCTCCTGACGTAGTGATCACGATGACAGGCCGGGCGGTGGCGACCCCGGCGCCCGCCGCCCGGCCTGTGCACCAACCCTGACCGCCCGCCCGCATCGCCCGCGTCGCCGGTCGGGGGCGCGGCACCGCTCAGGGGGTCATGTCCCACAACAGCCGGTAGTAGGCGATCCGCTCGGGGTCGGCCGCCACCCCGTAGGACTCCAGCAGCAGCGGCTCCCACCCCGGCCCGTAGTTCCAGTCCAGACTCCAGCTCGCCACCGCCAGATCCGCCCACCGGTCGGCCACCCCGAGCTCGCCCAGGTCCACGTGCCCCACCCACCGCCCGGCGCCGTCCACCAGCGTGTTGGGCGCGCACGCGTCGCCGTGGCACACCACCGCCCGGTCCACCGGCGGCACCCGCTCCAGCGCCGCCAGCGCCTCGGCCGGCGAAAGCCCCCCGTAGCCGACCCGCTCGGCGTCCTGCGGCCCGGCGGCCCGGGCCCGGGCCACCCGCTCGGGCACGCCCCAGGAGAACGGGCAGGACGCCACCGGCAGCGCCTCGTGCAACGCCCGCAGCCCGTGCCCGATCGCGGCCACGACCGGCGCCGGATCGGCCGGCCAGCGCCCCGACACCGCGCTGTCACCCGGCAGCGCCGCGGTCACCAGCCACTCACCGCCCTGCCCCGACCCCCACTCCAGCACCCGCGGCACCGCAGTGAACTCCACCGCCCACGCCAGCCGCTCCCGCTCGGCGGCCAGGTCAAGCCCGCTGCCCGCCGGCGCCCACTTGGCGAACCGACGCCGGTGCGGCCCGGTGAGCTCGAACGTCAGCCCGTCCCGCTCGTTGCGCCACACCGCGCGCACCTCGTCCCCGCCGGCGATCGCGGCGATCGGCCCGGGAACCGGCACCTCGGTGAGCGGTCTGTGCGCGATCACCCCGACACTCTGGCACGCCCCCTCCCGGCCCGGCAACGCCCGGGCGGACCTAGGATGTCCGCCATGGCCGGACCGGCACACCTTCGCCTCCCCGACCCGCCCGCCGCGCGCCCCGGCGACCGCGACGCCTTCGAGGCGCTGGTCGGACCCTTCCTGGCCGAACTGCACGCCCACTGCTACCGGATGCTCGGCTCGGCGCACGACGCCGACGACGCCCTGCAGGAGACGCTGCTGCGCGCCTGGCGCGGCCTGGACGGCTACGACGAGCGCGGCACGGCCCGCGCCTGGCTCTACCGGATCGCCACCAACCGGTGCCTGACCATGATCGAGCGGCGGCGCCGGCGGGAGCTGCCCACCGGCCTGGCCGCCGGCGCCGATGCCGCCGAGATCAGCTGGCTGGAGCCCTACCCGCCCCGCCCCCCTGCCGCCGAGGGCGCCCCGGAGGACACGCTGGTGGCCCGCGAGGGCCTGGAGCTGGCCTTCGTCGCCGCCGTGCAGCACCTGCCCGCCCGCCAGCGCGCGGTGCTGCTGCTACGCGAGGTGATCGGCTTCACCGCCGCCGAGGTCGCCGGCCTGCTGGACACCACCGTGCCGGCCGTCAACAGCGCCCTGCAGCGGGCCCGCCGCGCGCTGCCCGGCCCGCCGGCGAGCGGTCCGGCACCATCGCCCGCCGACCCGCGCGTCAAGGAGCTGGCCCGCCGATACGCCGCCGCCTGGCAGGCCGGCGACCTGGACGCCATCGTCACGCTGCTGGCCGCCGACGCCCGGTACTCCATGCCGCCGCTACCCGCATGGTTCCGCGGCCGCGCCGCCATCAGGGCGTTCCTCGCGGACGGGCCGCTGCGGTGGCGGTGGCGGTTCCGCCCGGCCGTTGCCAACGGCCAGCCGGCGTTCGCCACCTACCGGTGGGACGGCGAGCGCGGCCACTACATCCCGGGCGGGGTGGACGTGCTGACCGTGCGCGGCGACCACATCGCCGAGGTCGTCTCGTTCCTGTCGGCCGACCCGGCCGCGTTCGGCCTACCGGCCAACCTGCCCGCCTGACCGGCCGCGCACGTCCCCGCCCGCCGTCCGCCGCACCGGACCTGACGGGCCCCGTGGGACCGGAGGACACCGCCGGCGGATCCCCGCGGCCGCCTGGCCGAGGCCGCGTGCCGGCCGCGCGGAAGGCGCTCGACCGGCACGCGGCCTGGCCGCGCCGCACCACCGGCCGGTACGGGCGGTGGTGCGGCCCGTCGTACGGGCGGTGGTGCGGCCCGCGCGCACATCCCGGACCGGCCCGGGGCGAAGCCGGGTGGAGTCCGGCGATGAGTCGGCACCCCCGCCGGGGGTTGTAGGGGTGAGCGCGGCATCCACCGCGGCGACCGCCCCCGGCAACCTCCTGGAGGACCCATGACCACGCCACCCGGCCACACCACGGCCCCCGGCGTTACCGCCGCCGACACCGAGCGGCACATCACCGAACTGATCCACCGGTGGGTCGCGGCGGTGGACGCCGGCGACCTGGCCGGCGTGCTGGCCGGCCGCGACGACGACATCGTGATGTTCGACGTGCCGCCCCCCGACCAGGGCGTGCGCGGCATCGACGCCTACCGCGCCGCCTGGCCGGCGTTCCTGGCCTGGCAGCGCGGCGGCGCCCGGTTCGAACTGGCGGACCTGACCGTCACCGCCGGCCAGGACGTCGCCTTCGCCCACGCCCTGCTGCGCTGCGGCACCGAGGGCGGACTTGCCGAGGCCCCCGGGGTCCGGCTGCGGCTGACGCTGGGCCTGCGCCGCCGCTCGGGCCGCTGGGTCGTCACCCACGAGCACCACTCCTTCCCGCTGCGCGACGCCCCCGCCACCCCCGGCCCGGATGCCGGCACCGATCACCACCCCGGCCGTGACGCCGGCCGAGACGCCGACACCGGCGGCGACACCGGCGGCGACACCGGCGGCGACACAGAAAAGCGGCGGCCGGCCGGCCGGACCGCCGGCACGGAACAGGCCCACCGCCAGATCCGCGCCCTGTTCGACCGCTGGTTCGAGCGCACCACCGCCGGCGACCTGGACGGCCTGATGGAACCCATCGCCGCCGAGGTCGTCTCCTACGAGCACGACGGCCCGCTGGAGTACCGCGGCGCGGCCGCCGTCCGGGAGGTCTGCGCACGCAACCTGCCCGCCGCCCCGCGCAGCGCCGAATGGACGGTGCCACAGATGACCGTGGTCAGCGACGGGGACCTGGCCGTTGCCTGGGGCCTGGACCGGGTACGCCTGCCGGGCCCGGACGGCACCACCCAGGAGATGTGGTCACGCGGCACGCGGGTGCTGCGCCGCACCGGCGGCTCCTGGTCGATGATCCACCAGCACCTGTCCAGCCCTCGTGACCCCGCCACCGGCCAGGCCGCCACCACCCTGCGCCCCGGCACCCCGCCCACCGGCTGACCGGTGCCCGAGCCCGGGCCGGTGCGGACCGCCCCGTACCGGGCAGGGCTCACATCAGCGAGAGCTGGTGGTCGGCCGACCGGCGCGCCCGCCAGGCACGCCGGCGCGCGCCGATGCCGTACAACCGGGCCAGCTCGGCCACCTGCGCCACCACCCGTGCCCGGTAGGACTCCGCCGCCAGCGGCCCCTGCCCGTACAGCTCCTCATAGCGTCCCACCAGCCCGGGATGCTCGGCCGCCAGCCACCCCAGATACCACTCGCGGGTGCCCGGCGGCAGCGCCAGCACCACCGGGGTGACCGCCACCGCACCGGTCTCGGCCACCCGCCGCACCACCGCCCGCAACTGGTCGGCCGAGTCGGTCAGGCACGGCAGCACCGGCGCCATCACCACGGCGCACGCCACCCCCCGCTCGCCCAGCTCGGCGCACAGCTCCAGCCGCTTCTGCGCCGGCGGCGCCCCCGGCTCCACCGCCCGGCGCAACCGGTCGTCCACGAACCCCACCGACACCCGCACCTGCACCTCGGCCACCTCGGCGGCCTCGGCCAGCAACTCGGCGTCCCGCAACACCAGCGGGCTCTTGGTCAGCACCTGGAACGGATTGCCCGCGTCCCGCAGCGCCGCCACGATGCCCGGCATCAACCGGTAGGTCTGCTCGGCCTGCTGGTAGCAGTCCCCGCTCAACCCGATACCGACCATCTCGCCGCGCCAGCGCGGCGCGGCCAGCTCGGCCCGCAGCCGCCGCGCGGCATCGGTCTTGACCACGATCGAGGTGCCGAAGTCGCGCGCACCGTCCAGGCCCAGCGCCCGGTGCCCGGGCCGCGCCGAGCAGTACAGGCACGAATGCCCGCACCCCCGGTAGGGGCTGACCCCGTGCCGCAGGCCGAGCTCGGCCAGGTCGCGCACCGGCTCGATCACCGTGCGGGCCGGCACCTCGTAGAAGGTGGTGGCGCCGTCGACGCGCCGCACCGCGCGCCTGGCCACCCGCGGCAGCGGCGGCGGCGCCGGTCCGGCGAGAGGAAGGGCGTCGAAACGCATGACCAACAGTGGAACACGCATTCGATACCGGTGGCAACCCGAACACCGCACCGCCCCGATCCGCCTTTCCCGTCCCGGACCGACCGGAATCGGCCCGGTCGGGCCCATCCGCGGGGCGGGGGAGCGGCGGGCGCGGCGCGCCCGCGGCGACCGGCACCCCCGCCCCCTCCGGCCGCCCTCTCCGGCCGCCACCGCCGGTGTCGCGCAGGCCGGGGCCTACCGGCGGGCACAGGGCCTGGGCCGGCCGCGACATCACCCCTAGGCTGGGCGGAGTGACGATCCTTCATCTGGCGCTGGCCGCCGACTGGCGGGCCGCGGTGGCGGCGGGGGAGTACCGCGTCTCCACCCTGGGCCGCACCCTGGCACAAGAGGGCTTCATCCACGCCTGCGCCGACGAGCGGCAACTGCACGGCGTGGCCGGCCGCTACTACGCCGGGGTGAGCGAGCCGCTGGTGGTGCTGGCCATCGACCCCGGCCGGCTGGGCTGCCCGGTGGTGACCGAGGTCCCGCCCGGCGCCGCCGAGGCCTTCCCGCACATCTACGGCCCCGTCCCGGTCGCCGCCGTGACCACCGTCACCCCCTACACCCCCGCCGGCCCGCCGCGCTGACCCGCCGCGCCCGGCCCTCCCGCACCCGATTTCTCCGCGCCCGGCCGGCCCGTGCTCGGTTCACCCCGGCGCCGGCGGCCCGCCCCCGCGCCCGGGTCACGGCCTCACCGGCCCGCCCGCCCCCGGGCTGCGAGCCCGACCCGCGGCACCTTTCCCGGCCGCGGCGGCGGCCGCTCACCGGCACAGCAGCCGCTCCAGCCGCCGCGCCGCCACCGCCAGGCACCCCGCCGCCAGCACCACCAGGTAGCCGGCGTGCCCCGCCAGCGCCCAGCCGCCGGGCCCCACCGTCAGGCCGCGCACCAGCTCCACCGCGTGATACAGCGGCAGCGCCTCCACCAGCGCCCGCACCGCCGCCGGATAGTCACCCACCGGAGAGAAGGTGCCCGAGAACAGGAACAACGCGAACTGCCCCGCAGCCATCAGATCGAAGTCCTGCCAGCCGCGCATCAGCGTGCTCGCCGCCATGCCCAGCGCCCCGAAAGCCACCCCCACCAGCATCGTCGCCGGAAACGCCAGCAGGCCACCCGCCACCGACGACAGCCCGGTGGCGACCAGCAGCACGATGAACGCCCCGGTGTACACCGAGCCACGGATCATCGCCCAGCCCAGCTCGCCCAGCGCGATCTCCACCGGCCGCACCGGCGTGGCCAGCACCGCCTCGAACGTCCGGCCGTACTTGACCTTGAAGAAGAAGTTGAACGTCGTCTCGGCCAGCGCCCCCGACATCGCCGCCACCGCCAGCATCGCCGGTGCCACGAACGCCGCGTACGACATCACCCGCCCGCCCGCCTCGATGGTCCCGACCATCGCGCCCACCCCGACCCCGATGGACAGCAGGTACAGCACCGGCTCGAAGAACCCCGACAGCAGCACCCACCAGTACGCCGGCCCCGAGCGCAACGCCCCCACGTTGCGGGCGATCACCGCCCCGACCCGCCCGGGCGACACCCCGGCCGCCCGGCCCGCCACCCTCGCGGCGGCCATCATCGTCATCAACGGTCAGTCCTCCAGCCGCCGGGAGAAGCAACGCCACGCCAACACCGCGCCGGCCGCCGCGAAGGCCACAAGGACGCCCAGATGCGCGGCCACCGGCCACGGCGGCACGCCGCCCAGCGTCGCGGCCCGGTTCAGCTCCGCCCCGTGCCACAGCGGTGACAGCCACGCCAGCGGCCGCACCACCGCCGGCAGCCGCTCCACCGGGAAGAACACCCCGCCGAACAGCGTCGAGGGGATCACCACGAACCGGAACACCAGCGCGAACCACCCGTCGTGCTCCACCCGGGCCGCCACCCCCATCATCGGCGCCGCCGCCGCCAGCGCCACCAGCGCGCACACCAGCGGGGTGAGCGGCGCCCACGGGGAGCGCAACGCACCGAACAGCGCACTGACCAGCAGGAACGCCGCCGTGGCGATCTCCACCCGCACCACGATGTACAGCAGCCACCCGGCCACCATGTCACCGACCCGCACCGGGGTGGCCCGCATGGCGTGGTAGGCGCGCGTCCAGCGGAAGTCACCGAACACCGGGAAGGCGCACTCGCCGACCGCCGTCTGGAACGCGGTGGCCGCCAGCACCCCCGGCACGATCCACGCCAGGTAGTCCACCCCGCCGACCTGCCCGACCCGGCCGCCCACCCCGATGCCGAACGCCACCAGGAACATCACCGGGAACAGGAACCCCGAGAACACCGACCCCCGCCACACCCGGCGGTACACCGTCAACGCCCGCTCCAGCACCGCCAGCGTCGAGGCCGGCGACACCGGCCGCGCGCCGCGCGCATCCCCGACCGCCGCCATCAGTCCACCAGCGTCCGGCCGGTCAGGTGCAAGAACACGTCCTCCAGCGTGGAGCGGCGCACCAGCACGCTGGCCGGCGCCGGCCCCCGCTCATGCGCCTGCGCCGCCGCGGCGTCGCCGTCCTCGGCGTACACCAGCACCCGGTCGGGCAACGCGTCCACCCGCCGCCCCACCCCGGCCAGCTTCACCGCCACCTCCGCCGGCGACTCCTGCCCGTACCGCAGCTCCACCACCTCCGGGGTCGAATGCTCGGCGATCAGCGCCCGCGGCGACCCCTGCGCCACGATCCGCCCGCCGTCCATCACCACCAGCCGGTCGCACAACTGCTCGGCCTCGTCCATGTAGTGCGTGGTCAACACCAGCGTCACCCCGCGGCGCTTCAGCTGGAACAGCCGCTCCCACAGCAGGTGCCGCGCCTGCGGGTCCAGCCCGGTCGTCGGCTCGTCCAGCAGCACGATGTCGGGCTCGTTGACCAGCGCCCGCGCGATGGTCAGCCGCCGCTTCATCCCGCCCGACAGCGGCTCCACCTTCCCGCCGGCCCGGTCGGCCAGCCGCACGAACTCCAGCAACTCCGCCGCGCGGCGCCGCGCCAGCCCGCGCGGCATGCCGAAATAGCGGGCATAGGTGATGAGGTTCTCCTCGACCGTCAGATCGGGATCCAGATTGTCCAGCTGCGGGCACACCCCAAGGCGCGCCCGGATCGCCGGCCCCTGCCGCGCCGGATCCATGCCGAGGATGCGCAGCTCACCGGCGGTCGGCAGCGACACACAGCCGATCATCCGCATCGTGGAGGACTTGCCCGCCCCGTTCGGCCCGAGGAACCCGAACGCCTCCCCGGGGGCGACCGACAGATCGATGCCGTCCACCGCGGTGAAGTCACCGAACCGCTTCACCAGGCCACGGGCGAAGATCAAGGGTTGCTCAGCCACGGCGCCCCACCCTAGCCGCCGCCACCGACACTCCGGCAACCCCTTTTCCCCGCCCGCCGCCCAGGGCGCAACGGCGCCGCCGCGCGGGACCAAGGTCTCTGGAATAACCCCCGCCGCCCGGGGGACCCTGGCAGGCATGGATGAGCTGGAGCGAATCGATGCCTACTGGCGGGCCGCCAATTACCTGTCGGCCGGGCAGATCTACCTGCTGGACAACCCGCTGCTGACCGAACCCCTGCGCCCCGAGCACGTCAAACCCCGCCTGCTCGGCCACTGGGGCACCACGCCGGGGCTGAACTTCTGCTTCGCCCACCTCAACCGGATCATCCGGGAACGCGACCAGGACATGATCTACATCGCCGGCCCCGGGCACGGCGGACCGGCCACCGTCGCGCACTCCTGGCTGGAGGGCAGCTACTCGCAGGTCTACCCGCACGTCTCCCAGGACGCCGCCGGCATGCGCCGGCTGTTCCGCCAGTTCTCCTTCCCCGGCGGCATCCCCAGCCACGCCGCCCCCGAGACCCCCGGCTCGATCCACGAGGGCGGCGAGCTCGGCTACTCCCTGGCCCACGCCTACGGCGCCGCGTTCGACAACCCCGGCCTGGTGGTGGCGTGCATCATCGGCGACGGCGAGGCCGAGACCGGCCCGCTGGCCACCAGCTGGCACGCCAACAAGTTCGTCGACCCGCGCCGCGACGGCGCCGTCCTGCCCATCCTGCACCTCAACGGCTACAAGATCGCCAACCCGACGGTGCTGGCCCGCATCCCCGAAGCCGAACTGATCAAGCTCATGGAGGGCTACGGCTACCGCCCCCACGTGGTCGCCGGCCACGACCCGGCCACCGTCCACCACCTGATGGCCGAGACCCTGGACACCGTCTTCACCCAGATCGACGAGGTCAAGAGCGGATCCTCCGACCACTGGCCCATGATCATCCTGCGCACCCCGAAGGGATGGACCGGCCCGGCCACCGTCGGCGGCCTGCCCGTCGAGGGCACCTGGCGCTCCCACCAGGTGCCGCTGGCCCACGTGCACGACGATCCCGAGGCGCTGGCCGAGCTGGAACGCTGGATGCGCTCCTACCGCCCCGAAGAACTGTTCGACGACACCGGCCGCCCGGTGCCCGACGTCCGCGCCACCGTGCCGGCCGGGCGGCGCCGGATGAGCGACAGCCCGCACGCCAACGGCGGCGAACTCCTCAAACCGCTGGTGCTGCCCGACTATCGGGACTACGCCGCCAAGGTCGAGGCCCCGGCCACCACCACCACCGAACCCACCCGGGTGCTGGGCGCCCTGCTGCGCGACGTCATCGCCGAAAACCCCGACACCTTCCGCCTGCTCGGCCCGGACGAGGTCGCCTCCAACCGCCTGGGCGCCGTCTTCGAGGTCACCTCCCGCGCCTGGAACGCCGAGCGCCTGCCCACCGACGAGAACCTCGCCCCCGGCGGCCGCGTCATGGAGGTCCTCAGCGAGCACCTGTGCCAGGGCTGGCTGGAGGGCTACCTGCTCACCGGCCGCCACGGCCTGTTCACCTCCTACGAGGCGTTCATCCACATCGTCGACTCCATGTTCAACCAGCACGCCAAATGGCTGGAATCCGCGCGCAAGATCCCCTGGCGGCGGCCGGTCGCCTCGCTGAACTACCTGCTCAGCTCGCACGTCTGGCGCCAGGACCACAACGGCTTCTCCCACCAGGACCCCGGCTTCCTGGACGTGGTGGTCAACAAGAAGGCCACCGTCACCCGCGTCTACCTGCCGCCCGACACCAACACCCTGCTGTCCACCGCCGACCACTGCCTGCGCTCACGCGACTACGTCAACGTCATCGTCGCCGGCAAGCAGCCCGTCCTGGACCTGATGACCATGGACCAGGCCCAGGCCCACTGCGCCCGCGGCCTGGGCATCCTGCCCTGGGCCTCCACCGACGAGGGCGCCGAACCCGACGTCGTGCTGGCCTGCGCCGGCGACATCCCCACCCTGGAGACCCTGGCCGCCGCCGACCTGCTGCGCCGCCACCTGCCCGACCTGCGGGTCCGCGTCGTCAACATCGTCGACCTGATGCGCCTGCAGCCCCCCTCCGAACACCCCCACGGCATGCCCGACGTCGCCTACGACGCCCTGTTCACCACCGACAAGCCCGTCATCTTCAACTTCCACGGCTACCCCTGGCTCATCCACCGCCTCACCTACCGCCGCAACGGCCACGACAACCTGCACGTACGCGGCTACAAGGAGGAGGGCACCACCACCACGCCCTTCGACATGGCCATGCTCAACGACATCGACCGCTTCCACCTGGTCATGGACGTCATCGACCGGGTCCCCGGCCTCGGCGAGCGCTGCGCCCACCTGCGCCAGCACATGGCCGACGAGCGGATGCGCGCCCGCGCCCATACCCGCGAGCACGGCGAGGACCTGCCCGAGATCAGCGACTGGACCTGGCGGCACTGACGCGGCCCCGTCCCGCCCCCCGGCCCGCGCCCGAGCGCCGGCCGGGGGAGCGGGGCTAGGCGGCCCGCCGCCCCACCGCGGTGATCAGCGGCTGCAGCAACCGCGCCGCCAGCGGCCCGAACGCCGCCAGGATCAGCACATACCCCGCCGCCAGCGGCCCCAGCTGCGGATGCGCCCCCGCCGACACAGCCAGCCCCGCGATCACGATGTTGAACTCCCCGCGCGGGATCAGCGCGATCCCCGCCCGCGCCTGCCCGGCCCGGCCGATCCCGGCCCGCCGCGCCGCGAACACCCCTGTCGCCAGCTTGGTCACCATGCTCACCACCGCCAGCAGCGCCGCCAGCCCCGCCATCGGCCAGATCGCCGTCGGATCGGTCTGCAACCCGAAGAACACGAAGAACACCGCCGCGAACAGGTCCCGCAGCGGAATCAGCAGCGCCCTCGCCTCGTGCGCGAGCTCACCCGACAGTGCGATGCCCACCAGGAACGCGCCCACCGCCGCCGACACCTGCAACTGCTGGGCGACCCCCGCCACCAGCAGCGCCAGCCCCACCACCTTGAGCAGCAGCACCTCAGAGTTCGGGCTGGCCACGAACGAGGCGATCACCCCGCCGAACCGCAGCGCGACCACCAGCACCACCCCGGCGGTGCCCAGCGCGATCGCCACCGTCGTCGCCCCCGCCGCCAGGCTCACCCCGGCCAGGATCGCCGTCAGCACCGGCAGGTACAGCGCCATCGTCAGATCCTCGAACACCAGCAGCGACAGCACCACCGGGGTCTCCCGGTTGCCGATCCACCCCAGATCAGACAGCACCTTGGCGGTGATCCCGGAGGAGGTGGCGTAGGTCACCCCGGCCATCGCCACCGCCGCCACCGGCCCCCACCCCAGCAGCAGCGCCACCGCCGCGCCCGGTGCCGCGTTCAGCACCAGGTCCACCAGCCCGCCGCCGGCGTTGCCGCGCAGGCTCGCCACCAGCTCGTCGGCGTTGTACTCAAGGCCCAAGGTGAGCAGCAGCAGCACCACGCCGAGCTCGGCGCCGACCGCCACGAACTCCTCGCTGGTCGCCAGCGGCAGGATGCCGCCCTGCCCGAACGCCAGCCCCGCCACCAGATACAACGGGATGGGGGAGATGCCCGCCCGCAGCGCCAGCGCCCCGAGCACGCCGAGCACCAGGACGATCCCGCCGAGCTCTATGAAAAGTTCCGCAGTGTGCACGCGCGGCCTAACCGTCGGACAGGATGTCGGCGACGGCGGCGGTGTTCTCCGGGTCGCCCACCACGACCACCACGTCCCCGGCGGCCAGCGCGAAGTCCGGCGTGGGACTGGTGTGCACCTGCCCGGCGCGCACCACCGCGACCACCGAGGCCCCGGTCCGGGTGCGTACCCGCGCGTCGCCCATCGGCCGGCCGGCGTAGGGGGAGGAGGCGGTGACCGGCAGCTGCACGCTGACCAGCCCCTCCACCTCCCTGTGCAGCTCGTTGAGCCGCTGCACGATGCGCGGCGCGCCCAGCAGCTCCACCAGCGCGTCGGCCTCCTCGTCGTTGAGCTGGATGGCCTCGCACGCCCGGTCGGGATCGCCCCGATCGTAGATCACCAGATCGCGGCGGCCACCACGGTGCGACACCACCGCCAGCCGCCGGCCGGTGTGCGTGGTGAACTCGTGCTTGAGCCCGATACCCGGCAGCGCCGTCTGCTCGATGTCCACCCGGCCCGGCCTCCATCCGCCGTCGTCCCGTCAACGCCCCCGATCCTCCCAACAACCGCGAAAACCTCCAAATCGCGGCAGCAGGGTCGTGAAGGGCACCATCCATCACCCTGCGGGCCGCTCCACGACGCGGCCCCGCGGGGCTCACAACACCAGGCTCAACGCCAGCACCAGCACCAGCCCGACCACCGAGATCACCGTCTCCATCAACGACCACGTCTTGAGGTTCTGGCCCACGGTCAACCCGAAGTACTCCTTCACCAGCCAGAACCCCGCGTCGTTGACATGGGAGAAGAACAGCGACCCCGCGCCGATCGCCAGCACCAGCAGCGACGTCTGCGCGGTGTCCATGCCCGACACCAGCGGCGCCAAGATGCCCGAGGCGGTCACCGTCGCCACCGTCGCCGACCCGGTCGCCAGCCGGATCGCCACCGCCACCAGCCACGCCAGCAGCAGCACCGACAACCCGCTGTCCTGCACCCACCCGGCCACCAGCTTGCCGATCCCGGTGTCCACCAGCGTCTGCTTGAACCCGCCGCCCGCCGCCACGATCAGCAGGATCCCCGCGATCGGCGGCAACGACGACTCCAGCGACCCGGCGATCCCCTTGCCGCCCATCCCGCCGCCCACACCGAGGGTGAAGATGGCCACCACCACGGCGATCAGCAGCGCCACCAGCGGCGTCCCGACGAAGTCCAGCGCCGAGCGCACCACCGTGCCCTCGGCCGCCACCAGGTCGGCCACCGCCTTGCCCATCATCAAGACCACCGGCAGCAGCACCGTGGCCAGCGTCACCGCGAACGACGGCCGCCGCCCGGCCTCCCGGCCCGCCGCGGCCCTGCCGTCAGCCTGGTCACCGGTCCTGTCATCGGTCCTGTCGTCGGCGCCGTCGCCGGCTCCGGCGTTCCGTGCCTCCCCGGGACCGGCCGCCTCCACCTCACCCCCGCGCCCCTGGTACATCCGCGGCGCCGGCACGTCCACCCACCGCGCGGCCAGCCGCGCGAACAGCGGCCCGGCCAGCACCACCGTCGGCACCGCCACCGCCACCCCGAGCGCCAGCGTCACCCCAAGGTCGGCGTTCAACGCGTCGATCGCCACCAGCGGCCCCGGATGCGGCGGCACCAGGCCGTGCATCACCGACAACCCCGCCAGCGCCGGAACACCGACCTGGATCAGCGACAGCCCTGAGCGCCGCGCCACCAGGAAGATGACCGGCATCAGCAGCACCAGGCCGATCTCGAAGAACATCGGCAGCCCGATCACCGCGCCCACCGCCGCCATCGTCCACGGCAGGCTGCGCGGCCCCGACCGGCCGACCATCGTGTCCACGATCGAGTCGGCGCCACCGGAGTCGGCCAGCAGCTTGCCGAACATCGCACCCAGCGCGATCAGCGTCCCCACCCCGGCCGCCGTCGAACCGAACCCGTCCCCGAACGACTCGATCGTGTCGGCCATCGGCAGCCCGGCCACCGCGCCCACCAGCAACGACCCCAGCGTCAACGCCAGGAACGGATGCAACCGGAACCGGGTGATCAGCACCACGATCAGCGCGATCCCCAGCAACGCGGCCACCACCAGCCGCCCGCCCGCCTGCTGCGCCGCCGGAGCCGCCGCCGCCAGCAGCGCCCCGCCCGCCGGGCTCACCGCACACCCCCGCGCGCCGGGGGAGCGGCGGCCAGGTAATCGTCCACCAGCTCCGGCACGCCACGGGTCACATCCAGCACCACCCCGTGCTCGTCACCGCCCAGCGGCTCCAACGTCTCGTACTGCGAGGCCAGCAACGACGCCGGCATGAAGTGCCCCGCCCGGCCGGTGACCCGCTCGCGGACCACCTCCTGCGGCCCGTGCAGATGCACGAACCCCACCTGCGGCGCCGCCTCCCGCAGCACGTCCCGATAGGCCCGCCGCAACGCCGAACAGCTCACCACCCCGCCGCCCGTCGAATGGTCGGCCAGCCACGCGCCGATCGACCGCAGCCACGGCCACCGATCGTCGTCCACCAGCGGCACCCCGGCCGACATCTTCGCCACGTTCGCCGGACTGTGGAAGTCGTCGGCGTCGGCGTACGGCACCCCGAGCCGCTTCGCCAGCGCCGTGCCGACGGTGGACTTGCCCGAGCCGCTCACCCCCATCACCACCAGCAGCGGCGCCGGCGCGGGCAACAACGGGGCGGGACCAGAGGACTCCTCGGAACTCATCAGCGACCTCTCCGGGGGACGGGAACTGCCTGCCCATTTCTCCCAAAAAAGCCGACATAAACCGGATTCATCCGCAGGGGTCGTCCCGCCGCCACCCCCGACCCCACCCGCCCCCCACCAGGGGCGCACCACCCACCCCACCCCCGCCACCCGCACACGCCCGCCCACCCCCACCCGCAGGCACCGCCCGCCGCACCCCGGCACCCCCAGACCCGGCCACTTCTTACGACGTGCGAACGAAACCACCACCCACCGGCCCCCACCGCCCCCGCCCCGCCTACCCTCACCGGCGTGAAGATCCTCCTCACCGGCGCCGCCGGCTTCATCGGCCGCCACATCGCCACCGCGCTCACCGACGCCGGCCACCACGTCACCCCCCTCGACATCCGCACCGGCACCGACGTCCGCGACCCCACCGCCCTCGACCGCCTCCTGCCCGGCACCGACGCCGTCTGCCACCAGGCCGCCAAGGTCGGCCTCGGCGTCAGCCTGGCCGACCTGCCCGACTACACCTCCACCAACGCCCACGGCACCGCCGTCCTGCTCGCCGCCATGGCCCGCCACCACACCCCCCGGCTGGTACTGGCCTCATCCATGGTCGTCTACGGCGAAGGCGCCTACACCTGCCCCGACCACGGCCCCGTCCGCCCCCGCCCCCGCGACCCCGACGACCTCGCCCGCGGCGCCTTCGACCCCCGCTGCCCCCACGGCGACCACCACCTGAACCCCGCCACCATCAACGAAGACGCCCCCACCGACCCCCGCAACGCCTACGCCACCACCAAACTCACCCAAGAACACCTCGCCGCCACCTGGGCCCGCGAGACCGGCGGCACCGCCATCGCCCTGCGCTACCACAACGTCTACGGCCCCCACATGCCCGCCGACACCCCCTACGCCGGCGTCGCCGCCCTGTTCCGCTCCGCCCTGCACGCCGGCCGCCCACCCCGCGTCTTCGAAGACGGCGCCCAGCGCCGCGACTTCATCCACGTCCGCGACGTCGCCGCCGCCAACCTCGCCGCCCTCACCCGCGGCGGCCACCCCGCCACCCTCACCGCCTACAACATCGCCACCGGCCACCCCCACACCGTCGGCGAGATGGCCACCGCCCTGGCCACCGCACACGGCGGACCCCACCCCATCACCACCGGCGAATACCGCCTCGGCGACGTCCGCCACATCGTCGCCGCACCCGACCGCGCCCGCACCCACCTCGGCTTCACCGCCACCATCCCCTTCACCGACGGCATCACCGAGTTCGCCACCGCCCCCCTCGCCTGACAAAGGAACCCCACGGCCGGCCCGCCGCCGGGGCCGCCACCCGCACCGGGGACAAGTGCACAGGTCGAACCGACCGCCGGCCAGGCCGCAACGGCGGTCCGGCCGGTCGCATCACCACGGCGACACCACCACCCCCTGCACCAGCAACGCCCACCCCACCTGAGCCCACCACCACCGCCGCCCCGGCGCCCACCCCGCCGCCACCCCCACCCACACCGCGTACGGCAACCAGATCCGCTCCACCTCGCCCCGCGTCACCCCCGCCACATCCAACGCCGCCACCGCCACCAGCACCGCTGCCACCACCACCGCCACCGGCCGCCCCGCCACCCACCCGGCCACGACCTCCCGAACCACCCCGACCACCCGAACCACCCGAACCACACCGGCACCCCGCCACCGACCGACCGGCCCCGCCGCCCCATCGCCGCCCGCCGCCCCGACCCGGCGAAACAACTCCGCAAGACCCGCCACCGCACCCGGACCCGCCACCAACCCCAGCACCGCCACGTTCGCCACCACGAAATACCAGTACGGCCGCGCCGCCCCCGGATCCGCCGCCCACTCCACCCCCGTGGCCGCCACCCCCGCCGGCCACCAAAAACCCGCCACCGCGAACACCCCCACCACCCCGGCCACCCCCGCCACCGCCACGACCGCCCGCCACCGGCCCACCCCCGCCACCCACCCGGCGGCCACCACCACCAGCAAGAACGGCACCAGCCCATAACTCAGGAACGGCAACACCCCCGCCGCCACCCCGCCCGCCGACACCGCCACCCACCCGGCCACCCCGCGCCGCCGCCCCAGCACCACCAACGCCACCGCCCACGCCGCCACCCCCGCGAACAACGCGTCCATACTCGTCGCCACCCACACCGCCGCCGGCGTCACCACCGCCACCGCCACCACCCGGCGGGCCACCGCCTCCCCGGCCAGCTCCCGCACCACCACCCCGACCGCCACCACCGACGAACACCCCACCGCCACCACCAGACACCCCGCCCAGCCCCCACCGGGCAGACCCACCACCGCCAGCACCCACACCACCAGCACCGGCAGCGGCGGATGCCCCCGCACATGCGTCGGATAACCCGGCAGATCCACCACGAACCCCGAAAGCCACCCCAGCGGATCACCCCCCACCGCCGGCAACACCGCCAGATACTCCTCCGGCCGCGCCAGCGGACCCGCCACCCCCGCCACCCCGCCGGCCCCCACCGCCAACGCCACCGCCCACACCACCGCACACCCGTAGGCCGCCCCCAGCAACACCCCGAACCGCCACCGCGCCGACACCCGCGGCAAAAACCCCACCACCAGCGCCCCCACCACCACCGCCGCCCACAACCCCACCGGCGGCACCCGCGCATGCCCGTGCAGCGGCGGCAGATGATCGATCCGCAACACCCCCCGCGCATGCAGCACCGCCCCCACCACGGCCACCACCACCAGCAGCCCGGCCCACCCCGCCACCGCGGCCACCCCCGTCCGGCCGCCCAGACCAGAGGAGCGGCCGGCCCCGGACAAACCCCGGGAGCCGGGGGAGCCGGTCACCCCCACCCGGCCGGCAGACCCCGGCAGATCAGCGGAACCGCTCACCCCAGCACCCACCCCGGCAGCACCAGCCACCCCGCCACCCGGCCCCGACCACCGCGCCACCGGCCCACGGCCACCACCGGCACGTCCCGCCACCCGCCCACCATCACCGATCACGCCGTCACGCTAAGGCGCCCCCGCACACCCCCGCACACCCGGTGAACACACGTCACCACTTCGTAAGAGCCGCCCACCCACCCCCGCACTACCGTTCACCCCATGAAGATCGACGTCATCCTGCCCTGCCTCAACGAACAAGACGCCCTCCCATGGGTCCTGCAACGCATCCCCCCAGGCCACCGCGCCATCGTCGTCGACAACGGCTCCACCGACGACTCCGCCCGCATCGCCGCCGACCACGGCGCCCACCTCGTCACCGAACCCCACCGCGGCTTCGGCGCCGCCTGCCACGCCGGCCTCCTCGCCGCCACCGCCGACATCATCTGCTTCATGGACGCCGACGCCACCCTGGACCCCGGCCAACTCCCACACCTCACCTGGCCCATCGCCACCGGCGCCGCCGACCTCGTCCTCGGCCGCCGCACCCCACCACCCCGCCCACCCCACGCCCGCCTCGCCAACGCCGCCCTCGCCGCCCACCTGCGCCGCCACACCGGCGCCCCCCTCCACGACCTCGGCCCCATGCGCGCCTGCCGCCGCACCGCCCTCCTCGACCTCAACCTCACCGACCGCCGCTTCGGCTACCCCCTCGAAATGGTCCTCAAAGCCGCCCGCGCCGGCTGGCGCATCACCGAGACCCCCGTCCGCCACCTGCCCCGCCGTGGCCGCTCCAAGGTCACCGGCACCGTGCGCGGCACCATGCGCGCCATCGCCGACATGCGCCGCGTCATGACGGAGACCGCATGACCCCCACCCAGATCATCGTCATCGCCAAAGAACCCCTCCCCGGCCGCGTCAAGACCCGCCTCACCCCGCCCTACCTCCCCGCCCAGGCCGCCCAACTGGCCACCGCCGCCCTCACCGACACCCTCCACACCGTCACCGCCACCCCCGCCGCCCACCGCGTCCTCGCCCTCGACGGACTACCCGGCCCCTGGCTGCCCCCCGGCATCACCGTCATCGCCCAGCGCGGTCACACCCTCGACCAGCGCCTCGCCGCCGCCTTCACCGACGCCCACCGCCTGCACCCCGCCCCCGCCGTCCTCATCGGCATGGACACCCCCCAGATCACCCCCCACCTGCTCACCACCGCCACCACCCTGCTCCACGACCACGACGCGGTCTACGGCCCGGCCACCGACGGCGGCTTCTGGCTCCTCGGCCTGCGCCACCCCGACCCCCGCCTCCTGCTCGGCGTCCCCATGTCCACCCCCACCACCGGCGCCGCGCTGCTCCACCGCCTCACCGAGGCCGGCCTCACCGCCGCCCACCTCCCCGAACTCACCGACATCGACACCGCCGACGACGCCGCCCACGTCGCCGCACACGCCCCCGGCACCCGCTTCGCCGCCGCCCACACCGCCCTCACCTCCACCGGCACCTCCACCGGTCCGGGCACGGGCACCAGCCCCCATGACCGCCCCATCACCCGCCGCCCGGCCGGCACCCCCACCCCGCGATGATCGGCGACCTCTACACCGGATCCCTCACCGGAACCACCACCGAGATCGAACACCTCGACGGCACCACCCACCCCCTGGACGCCCACCGCTGGCTCCACCCCATCGACGGCGACCACACCATCCTCGACCGCTGCACCGGCCCCACCCTCGACATCGGATCCGGCCCCGGCCGCCTCACCATCGCCCTCACCCGCCGCGCCGTCCCGGCCCTCGGCATCGACATCACCCCGCACGCCGTCCGGCTCACCCGCCGCGCCGGCGGCCTCGCCCTGTGCCGCGACATCTTCGACCGCATCCCCGGCAGCGGACGCTGGGCCACCGCCCTGCTCGCCGACGGCAACATCGGCATCGGCGGCCACCCCACCGCACTGCTCCACCGAACCGCCCAACTCCTTCGCCCCGGCGGCGACCTCATCACCGAACTCCACCCGCCCGGCACTCCCAGCCGAGCCGGCCAGGTACGGCTGCGCACCGCCACCACCACCGGCCCCTGGTTCCCCTGGGCCAGCGTCTCGGCCGACGACATCACCCGCCTGGCCCACCCCGCCGGCTACACCGTCACCGACGTCTGGCACCACGCCCGCCGCTGGTTCGCCGCCCTGCGCCGCACCCGCTGACCACACACGGGGAACACCAGAACACCGGAACACCGAAAGCACGGCACCGCCGCAGCCACCCGGGGCCCCGCCGGCCGAAGACGCCGCCACCACCCCGGCCCTCACCAGGGCTCACGCCGGACTACCCGGCCACCCGGCGGCACCGACCGCCCGGCCCGGTGGACCGGGCACCGCCCCCGCGCAGCGAGCGCCGTCACCGGCCCCCGTGGAACCGCCGATGCAACTCCCGCACCCGATCCACCAACTCCGGCACCGGCCCCTCCACCACCGCGCCCGGAACCACCTCGCGCACCGGCAGCGCCCGCACCGGGGGAGCGGGCACCCCCCACCCGGCCAGCCACTCCACCAGCTGCGCCGAGGAGCACACGTACACGATCCGCCCCAGCCCCGCCCACCCGTGCGCCGCCGCGCACATCGGGCAGTGCTCACCCGAGGTGTACACCGTCGCCGCCGCCCGCTCGGCGGGGGACAGGCGCGCCGCCGCCCACCGCGCCAGTTCCAGCTCCGGATGCCGCGTCCCGTCGCCCCCCGCCACCCGGTTGTGGTCCTCGCCCAGCACCGTGCCGTCCCCGCCGACCAGTACCGACCCGAACGGCTCGTCACCCGCCGCCAGCGCCTCCTCGGCCAGCTCCACACACCGCCGCAGGTACCGCATCTCGGACTCTTCCACCATCGGCCCCCTTGTCACCCGTCATCCATCCTGATCCTGCGCGACGATCCTGGCCCTGCGTGACGATGCCGTCCACGTATCCGCACCATGCATCCGGCCGCCCCACCTCATGGTCGGCCCGATTCACCCGGCGAAGGGGGAGTGGTGCCGGACGACCGGCCTCCGGGCGAGCGCCGCGCCGGGGGAGGAGGGCTCACGCGGCCCTCACACGGGCGGTTCCGCCCGCCGGCCACTCAGCCGGCACATCCCGTCAACTCGATCAGCGACCAGACCGCGGCCCGGCCGCGATTCGCACGCGCACCGAGAATCCCCGGCAAGGGTGCTCGTCCTGCCCGCGCGTGCCTCGCGGGGGAGACCTGAACGCCGTTGATCACGGCCGTTCAGCGCGTCTGATGACGGCCGTTCAGCGCGACCTTGCGCATTCGCAGGCCGCGAGCCGCACCCAGGCGTTCATTCATCCGGGAAGTCGGCCAGCTCCTTCATGGCCGTTTCCAGTGCGCTGTCGACTCCGTGGGCCACCATGGCCTGATAGGCGGGGTCCCCTTCCGCCGCGATGCGCCGGATGCCTTCGGCCGAGGCGCTCACCCGCCGGCGGACGATGTCGATGAACGGCCCGACCGGTCCGCTCCAACCGTAGGTGTCGAGAAACAGCCGCAGCCTTCTGGGCCGGTCGGCGAACGCGGTGAAGCCTTCGGCGGCCACGACGTCCCGGGCGTGCAGCGGCACCCAGGCGAAGGCGGTGAAGGCCAGGTCCCACTCCGGTGTGACGGGAGCGGCGAAGTCCCAGTCGAAGAAGCCGACAAGGCGTCCATCGGTCCAGGCCGCGTTGTAGGGCGCGGCGTCGTTGTGCCCGACGATCATGCCCGGCCGCCACGTCCCACCCTCGCGCCAGACCGCGTTCGCCGGAGGGACGAAACCCGCCACGGCGGTGTGGTAGTCGCGGAGCCAGCGGCCCACCTGGCGAAGCGCGTCATCGCTGTGCACCCAGCCGGGCCATGGCCGTGCGGTCCCGACCGTTTCACCGGGCACGAAGGAGAGCACCTCTCGGCCTTGATCGTCGAATCCGAGTGCCCGTGGAGCCCCATCGAAGCCGACGTCCTCCAGGTGCCGGAGCAGTGCGTGCACCGAGGGCGTCCATCGGCCGGGGACACGGCGGACGGTGTCACCGACGCGGACCGCTCCGCCGGCGTTCCCCCCGGGAAGGCGCTGTTCTTCGATCATGGTTCCATTCTGGCGTACATAGACACCGGGCTCGCGCTCGGACGGGACGGCTCGGGACGGCGGCGCGACCGGCTCCACGACCCGGCGGAACCGCCGAATGTAACCAAACAGAATTCAGCTTCTGTCCGGTTAAAGATGATTTGCCCAGGTAAAGCCCTGTCAGACGGAGATGTCGATCTTGCTGCCGACCCCGCATCGTCCCGCGCCCCGGGCGCCGGAACATCATCGTGCAGCCCCGCGACCCCGCGGTCCGGCCGACGGACGGCCGCGCGGGGCGCGCGTCACCGGTGGGCCCCGAAGGGCTTGATCATTTCAGCTGTTCGATCATTCCGGGCCGCAGACCGCGTCATCACCGGACGCCGGCCGGATCGGCCGGGTCCGGCCCGCCGGACCCGGCGCCTGGCAGGCACGCCTGCACCCTGTGCCGGCCGCGCGCGCCAGGTACAGGCCGCAAGCCGGCGCCGCCGGATCGATCCGGCGGCCCGCGCGGGCCGGCCATGCGGTGACGCCCTTCTCCGACCCCTCCGATCACGCGATTGATGCATAATCGCACTTATGCAGCAATCATCCGGCTCCTTCCCCGGTGTGTCGGCGGGCCAGGCCGCACCGGTTCGCCGCATAATCACACCGAATCGGCGGGTCAAGGGTGCTACGGCACCGGTGCGGAGGCCGCGGTGGACGATCGCGCACCTTTGGTGCTGATGCGCGTGCCACAGGCCGCGTCGGAGTTCCTGTCCGCGCTGCGCGCCAAGAAACTGTCCCCGCACACCCTGGCCGGCTACCAGCGCGACCTGCGGCTGGTGGCCGAGCTGGCCGCGGGCCTGGCCGGGGTCCCGCCGCAGGAGCTGCCGGTGCGCGACCTGACCGGCCGGCTGGTGCGCGGCGCGTTCGCCGAGTTCGCCGGGCCGCGTTCGCCGGCGAGCGTGAACCGGGCGTGGAGCGCCTGGAACCAGTTCCTCACCTTCTGCGTCGCCGAGCAGATGCTGGAGGGCAACCCGATGGCGGCGGTCCCCCGGCCCAAGCAGCCGGCCAAGGCGCCCAAGCCGCTGCTCGGCGACGGGTCGGCGTCGGCGACGCTGCTGGAGCGGATCGCCGCCGGCGCGCGGCAGGCGCGCGATCCGTGGGTGGAGCGCGACCTGGTGGTGCTGGCGCTGGCGCTGGTCACCGGGATGCGGTCGGCGGAGTTGCTGAGCCTGACGGCGGGGGCGATCGGCGGATCGAGTGGTGACCGGCGGATCCAGGTGGTGGGCAAGGGCGGGCGGACGCGGTCGCTGCCGATCGAGCCGCCGGTGGAGCACCTGGTGGACGCCTATCTGGCCAGCCGGCTGAGCCGGTTCGGCCTGGCCTCCCTCCCCCGGTCGGCGCCGCTGCTGGTGGACAACCGGGGTGAGCCGCTGCGGCGCGGCGGGCTGCAGTATCTGGTGCGGCAGTGTTACCGGTACGCCGGGGTGCACGACCGGGTGCAGAAGGGCACGCTGGTGCACGCGCTGCGGCACGAGTTCGCGACCCGGCTGGCCGAGCGGGGCGCCTCGGCGCACGAGTTGATGGAGTTGCTCGGGCACTCCTCGATCGTGACGGGGCAGGCGTATGTGGCGTCCACCGCGCGGGAGGTGCGCGCGGCGGCGCGGGCGAACCCGGCGTACGCGGTGCTGGACCGGCTGGGTGCCGGTGGCGGGGAGCGCGACGCGGAGCGGTGAGCGGTGTCGCCGTGCGTATGGCGTGGGATGTGCGCCCTGGAGGGATGTCGTGGGCGCCGGGGTGGTCAGGCCGGTTGAAAGTGGATGTCACCGGTCGTGACGTGCGCCTCTCCCCCGTCCTGTGGTCGAGCGGGCCGCTCTCCCCTCTCGCGCGGCGGCCGGGTGACCGCCGCATGCGCGGGCCGGTGGCGGGGGGGCGGGCGGTCCGGGTGGTCGGCGGGCCTGGTGCGCCGTGGATTTGTCGGTGCGGGCCGGTACGGTCGGCGGGTCACCGGGTGAAGGGATGGTGCTGGGCGATGCGGCCGGCCGAGCTGACGCGACTGACCGTCGAGGAGTCCACCGACCGTTATGTGGAGTTGGTGGCGGCCAAGACGGTGACGGGGGCGTTGTCGGCGTCGACGGCGGAGGTGTACGCGCGGGACGTGGCGACGTTCGCGCGGCTGGCCGGGCCGGGGCGGGTGCTGGACGATTTGACGGGTGAGGATGTGGACGCGGTGCTGCTGGCGTTCGCCCGTAAGCCGGACGGGCGGCGGGCGGTGCCGGAGGCGGGCGGCGGCGCGGTGCAGAGTCCGTGGTCGCAGGCGCGGTTCCGCCGGTCGGTGTCGGCGTTCTTCAAGCATGCGGCGCTGGCGGGGTGGGTGCAGGTCGATCCGATGACGGCGTCGACGGTGACGGCGCGGGAGCGGGGCGGGTTGCGGGCCGAGCGGCGGGCGTTGACGCGGGAGCAGGCGCGCGGGCTGGTGGGGGCGGCGCGGGCGCTTTCGGAGTCGGGGCCGCAGGGCGGGCGGCGGGACCAGCGGACCGAGGTGCGGGATGCGTTGATCGTGTTGTTGCTGTCGACGCTGGGGCCGCGGGTGTCGGAGCTGGTGCGGGCGAATGTGGAGGATTTCTATACCGACGGCGGGGTGCGGTACTGGCGGATCTTCGGTAAGGGCGGGCGGACGCGTGATGTGCCGTTGCCGGTGGATGTGGCCGAGGTGCTTCAGGTGTACCTGTCGGGTCATCGGCCGGTGACGCAGGAGAAGGCGTTGCTGTTGTCGTGGCGGGGGCGGCGGCTGGCGCGGGGGGATGTGCAGGCGGTGATCGACCGGGTGCAGCGGCGGGTGGATCCGGCTCAGCGGCGTTCGGTGACGCCGCACGGGTTGCGGCATACCACGGCGACGCATCTGCTGGCCGACGCGGTGGACATGGACGCGGTGCGGCGGGTGCTGGGGCACAGCGATCTGGCGACGCTGGGGCGTTACCGGGACGAGTTGCCGGGTGAGCTGGAGGTGGCGATGCGGGTGCATCCGCTGTTGCGCCCGGGTGAGGGTGGCCGCTCCCCCGCCACCGAGGATTGAGTCGTCGCAGGTGGTGGTGTGCCGTGGCCGGCTCGGCGGGGTCGGTGCGGTCGCGGTCGGGTGTGGTGCCCGATCACCGTTCAAGCGGATTCAAGGGTCGTGGTCCGGTGTGGTGCCGGACCGTCGTTCAAGGAGATTCATATGCGTGATGTCGTGCTTTACCATCTGATGTCGCTGGACGCGGTCGCCTTCGAGGACGACGAGTGGTTCGTCGATGAGGGCCCGCAGCTGGTGGGTTATCTCGGCCGGGTGATCGGCACGCAGGATGACGTGTTGCTCGGGCGGGGCACCTACGACTATTGGGCCGGGCACTGGCCGAAGTCGGATTTTCAGCCGTTCGCCGATTTCATCAACGGCACGCCCAAGCACGTCTTCGCCTCCCGGCCGTTCACGCCGGAGTGGGCGAACACCTCGGTGGTGACCGCGCCGGCCGGTGAGCATGTGGCGGAGCTGAAGCGGCGGCCCGGTGGTGACATCGGGGTGCACGGGAGCATGGAGCTGGCGCGGTCGCTGCTGGCCGATGGGCTGGTGGACAAGTTGCGGCTGGTCGTGTCGCCGGCCACGGTGGGCCGTGGCCGGCGGGTGTTCGACGGCGGGGCGCTGGGGTCGTGGCGGCTGGAAGAGATGGCGCGGGCGGCGAACGGGACGCTGTTCCTGGACTATGAGCGGGCGGTCTGACGGCCACCGGGCCGCACCGCGGCGGTGCCGTCGCTGCCTGACGGTTTCGGCTGCCGCCGCCGTCCCCCGGCTCCCCTCACCATCCGCCTTTTCGGGTGATCGGGTGGAGCGGTGGCGCCGTGGCACCACTGCTCCACCCGCGCCTCGCTGTAGTTCTGGGGAAATTTCCAACGGATTTGCCTGACCTGCGACGATGCACGGCTCTGTGACTATGGTGTCGATTCGCTTACGGTGAAGGCGTGAGCGACGACAAGCCGGAGTTTGGGTAAGGCGCGGGCGGTCGGCCGCTGTGGACTGTGCGGGATCGGGACGCCGAGTTCACATTACCTGTCACATCCAACCCGGCTCGAATTGGCCGCCAAGGTCTTACGTGACATTGTCCTGCTTCGCGTAGCGGCTGCGGAGGAGGCTGCAGTGCGCGTTGATCAGACCTGCGCCGGCGGGCGCGGCTGCGGGACAGGTGAGGCGTGTGTGGCCCGTGCCCGGTCGACAGGGGTTGGCCACGGGTGGTCGGAATGGTCGGGAGTAGGGTGGAATTGGTTCTGGCACAGAAGTAGTCCGGGGGGATCATGAATGTGCCACCGACGGGGATATGTGCTGTTCGGAAGCGGTCAGGGGCTGCGCTCCGGCGGTTGGGGACGACGCCGCTTTCGCCTGCTGCCGAAACGTAGGAGAGTACGGCTTCGGGTTGGTCGATTCGGCTGGCTGATTTGCGAGTTGCGGGTCGAGTGATGAACGCGCGGAGCCGTCGCGGGCTTCCTGACCTGCTCGGGGAGTCCCGCCGGCCACTGCGGGTGCGCGAGCACCCCAACGCGGCGTGGTTCGCGGTGGGGGCGGTGTGCATCGGCGCGTTCATGGGGCAGTTGGACGCGAGCATCGTCACGCTGGCCTTCCCGGCGCTGCAAGGGGAGTTCGCCTCCTCGCTGGCGGCGGTTCAGTGGGTGTCGCTGGGGTACCTGCTCACGCTTGTGGCCTTGCTGGCCGGGGCGGGCAGGGTGGCCGATACGGCGGGTCGCAAGCTGGTCTATCTGTATGGATTTGTCGTGTTCACGGCGGCGTCCGCGGCGTGCGGGCTGGCGCCGTCGCTGGCGGCGCTGGCGGGTTTTCGCGTGGTGCAGGCGGTCGGGGCGGCGATGCTTCAGGCCAACAGCGTGGCGCTGGTGGTCTCCAGCCTCCCCCGAACGCGGGCGCGGGCGGGGCTGGGGTTGCAGGCGGCGGCTCAGGCGCTCGGTCTCGCCTTGGGCCCGGCGCTGGGCGGGCTGCTGGTGGGGACGCTCGGCTGGCGATGGGTGTTCTGGATCAACGTGCCGGTCGGCTTGGCCGCCATCGCCGCGGGCCATTACCTGCTGCCGCGTACCCGCCGGCGCAGGCGCGCACGCCGCTTCGACCTGGTCGGGCTGGCGCTGCTCGCCGGCACGACCACCGGCCTGCTGCTGGCCGCGTCGATGATCTCCGGCCTGGCGTTGCCGCCATGGTCGCTGCCCACCCTGCTTACTGTCGCCGCCGCGTCCGGGGCCGCCTTCTGGCTGTGGGAGCGGAAAACGCCGTCCGCGCTGATCGACGTCGGATTGCTGCACAGGCGGGCGGTGGCGTCCGGGCTGGCGGGTGCGTCGGGCGGCTATCTGGTGCTGTTCGGCCCGCTGGTGCTGGTCCCCCAGGTGCTGGTGGCCGGCGGCATGGGTGAGCTTGGCGCAGGTTTGATCCTGACGGCGTTGCCAGCCGGGTTCGCGCTGGCCGCGTTGGGCGCGGAGCAGGTGCTGCCCGCGCGGTGGAGCAACCGGCTGCGGTGCGCGACGGGTGCCGTGCTGGCCGCGGTAGGGGCTGGGCTGCTGGTCCTGTCGCCGGGCCAGGTAGGACTTCTGGTGGTGTGTCTGCTGGTGATGGGTGCCGGGCTGGGCACGTTCATTCCCGCCAACAACAGCGTCGTCATGGTCGCGGTTCCGGAACAGGTGTCGGGCACGGCCGGGGGCATGGTGAACATGGCCCGCGGCATCGGCACGGCGTTCGGCATCGCGGCGGTGACCTTGGCGCTGCATCTGGCCGGCGCCTCCTACTTGGTGGGGGCACGGGCCGCGCTGGTCGTGCTCGCGGTGGTCGCCGTACTGGCCGCGCTCACCTCATTCGGCGCGCCGCCCGGCCACGATCATCACCACACGGCACCGGATCTTTGACGATTGCGAGGAGGGAGGAACACGATGACGACGAGCGCGACGCCGTACGGTCTTGCCGGGCCGG
This sequence comes from Sphaerisporangium rufum, assembly GCF_016863395.1. Taxonomy (GTDB): domain Bacteria; phylum Actinomycetota; class Actinomycetes; order Streptosporangiales; family Streptosporangiaceae; genus Sphaerisporangium; species Sphaerisporangium rufum. Next base: position 94,183 of record NZ_BOOU01000044.1, read on the forward strand.
TGGCTTCCCCCGGGCTGGTGCTGGCCGACACCGTCGCCCGGCTACGGCGGGCGATGCGCCGCGCTGCCCGCGCCGCCGATCCCGACTGCCCGTTGACGGTCGCGCAGCTTGAGGTGCTGTCCTGCCTGGCAGCAGTACCGGGTGCCCGTCCCAGCCAGGTGGCCCGCCACATGAGGTTGTCCCCGAACTCGGTCACGACGCTGGTGAACGCCCTGTACACGCGTGGCCTGGTCACCCGGTCACGGGCGGCGGGTGACGCACGCGCGTTCGCGCTGTCTCTGACCGCCGACGGACATAGCGTACTGGCGCGCTGGATGCGTACCAATGCCGTCCTCGTCCACACCGCACTGGCCGGGCTCGGCCCGCACCACCAGCGTGTGCTGGCCAAGGCGCTACCCGCGCTGGACGCGCTGGCCCGCGGCATCGACACGCTCGCGGACGCGCCGCCCCAATATCTCGGAGGCTGATGATGGCGACACCATGGCTGCCGGCCGATGACGCTCAGAACCGGGCACGTCAGGCGACCCAGAACCGGTGTCTGGCGGCCGCCACCGCGCTGGTGGCCGGCCTGGTGATGTTGACGACCGGCCGCAATGACGCCCAGCTGGCGGCGGGGGCGCTCAGTCTGGCCATCGCCGTGCTACTCGGCGTGCACGCCTACCGACATCGCTACCAGGCGCACGGAGGGTCACCGCGTCGCCATCTGACCGTACCCGACCCACGCTTCTTCTTGATGATCGCGGCGCTCGCCCTCACCGTGGCCATCCTGGCGGGAGTCGGCCTGCTCATCCAGTGAACAGCCGCCCCGGCCGCCGACGGAGGAGAGCCGGCGGCGTTCGCGCTGGCCGGAGCGCTCGGCGCGCAGCACCTGGCCGGGCTGGGCATCCTCACCACCCGGCTGGCCACCGTGCAGGACGCCGCCGGCATAGACGTGTTGTGCGTGGACAAGACCGGGACCATCACCTGCAACCGGCTCACCGTCACCGCGGTCACCGCGCGCCCCCCTTACCGCGACACCGACGTTCTCGCGTGGGCCGCCGCCGCCTCCGATGCGGCCACCCAGGACCCTATCGACCTGGCCATCCTGCACGCCGACAACAGCCACACCCCCGACCAGGCCGAGCGGACCGCGTTCGTGCCTTTCGACCCGGCGACAAAACGCTCCGAAGCGACCCTGCACGCGGGCGGCGGATTCCTGCGGGTGGCCAAAGGCGCCCCCCAGGTCATCGCCGACCTCGCGGCCGAAGCCCTCAACCCGAACCTCGGCACACTGGCAGCCAGCGGCGCCCGCGTCCTGGCCATCGCCATCAGCAGCGACGGCCGCTCCTGGCATCAGGCCGGGCTGGTGGCGTTGGCCGACCGTCCCCGCCCGGAAGCGGGCGAACTCGTCCACCAACTCACCGATCTCGGCGTGCGGGTGGTGATGGTCACCGGCGACAGCCTCGCCACCGCCCAAGCCATCGCCACCCGGGTAGGCATCACTGGAACCGCCTGCACGGCCGGCGCCCTGCGCGAGCACCAAGCAGACCTTTCCGCACTCGGCGTGGTGGCCGAGGTCCTGCCCGAGGACAAACACCGCCTCGTCCGCGGCCTTCAGGCCGCCGGGCACGTCGTCGGCATGACCGGTGACGGGGTCAACGACGCACCCGCGCTGCGCCAGGCTGAAGTCGGGATCGCTGTGGCCGCAGCCACCGACGTCGCCAAGTCCGACGTCGCCAAGTCCGCCGCCGGTGTCGTCCTGCCCCAGGAAGGCCTCATCGGCATCGTCGGCCTCATCAAGGAGAGCCGCAGAACCTACCAGCGATCCCTCACCTACGCCCTCAACGTCAGCGTCAAGAAGCTGGAAGTCCCCGTCCTGCTGGCCGTCAGCGTCTTCGCCTGGCACCAGTTCGTCTTCACCCCCCTGCTCATGGCGCTGCTCCTGCTCGGTAACGACGTCGTCAGCATGGCCATCGTCACCGACCGCGCCCAGGCCTCTCGCCGACCGGACCGCTGGGACGTGCGCAAGATCATCATCGGTGCCACCGTGGTCGCCACCCCTTTGCTGGCGGCCTCCATCGGCGTGCTGTGGATCGGACGCGACCTGTGGCCACGCATCGACCTCGATCACCTGCGCACACTCATCTTCGTCACCCTCGTGGCCAGCAGCCAGTTGAGCATCTACCTGGTGCGCACCCGCAACCACGCCTGGATGAGCGCGCCGGGACGATGGCTGCTCACGGCCTCCGCCCTCGCCCTAACTGGAACGCTGATGGCGCCGTTGCTACCTATCGCTCTGGTAGCCGCGCTGGCAGCGGTTCTCGCCGGAGCGCTTGCCGCCGACCTCATCAAGGTGCAGGTGTTCAAGGCGCTTGGCTTGCACCGGCTGTGGCGCTTCGACGGCAACGCGCCAGCCGACAGCGCCAGGACCCCATTTCCGCCGCTGCGCCCACCACATGATTGGTAACGGACGCTACCTACCCCGCACCTCTGAAGGGGCAGACCATGACCGAGATATCGCAGACCATCGTCATCGTCGGTGTAGACGGGGCCGAAGCCAGCACAGACGCGCCGCGCTGGGCCGCCCAGCAGGCGCACCTCACAGGCGCGAGCTTGAAGGTCATCCGTGCTTGGCGGCTTCCACCCCAGTAAGGCTTCCCGGTGGACTACAGCGACGCGGACTTCGATGAAGAAGAACGCCAGCAGACCCAGCAGGCCATCGTGGAGGTCCTGGGCGCTGACCCGCAGGTCTACGTTGTCACCGAAGTGATTCAGAGCCCTCCCGCACCCGCCCTGATCGACGCCTCCGCCACTGCAGACCTGCTGGTGGTCGAAAGTCACGGACGCGGCGCGTTCGCCCTGATGCTCCTGGGCTCCGTCAGTCTGCACTGTGTCCAGCACGCGATCTGCCCCGTGGTGGCCGTCCGGCCTCGGCGCCCACCCGCTTTGAGTCCAGCGATGGGACTTGGCCAAGGCTGAGCGGCGGCTTCGACACCGGGAGGAGCGCGCATGGCCGACAACGACGGCACGGGCCGGACGGTTCGAGACGAACGTAGCGATGAGGACCGGCGAACCGACGAACCGTAGCGGAAGTGATCAACAAACGGAGCAGGCCTGCATCAGCGCAGGCCAGGGACATCCGTTGGAAATTTCCCCAGGACTACAGCGAGGCCACCCCCGGGTGCGTTGGCGGGGGCGGGGCGGTGGCGGGGTGGGCCTACGATCGGTGTCGTGGAACACCGGGAATTGGGCAGGACGGGCAGGCAGGTCGGGGTCGTCGGGCTGGGCGCGTGGCAGCTGGGCGGCGACTGGGGCGAGGTGGGCGAGGACGCGGCGCTGGCGGTGCTGGACGCGGCGGTGGAGTCGGGGGTGGACTTCGTCGACACCGCCGACGTGTACGGCGACGGGCGCAGCGAGCGGCTGGTGGGCCGGTTGCTGGCCCGGCGGGCCGGGGTGACGGTGGCCACCAAGATGGGCCGGCGGGTGGCGCAGGAGCCGTCGGCGTACAACGCGGCGAACTTCCGGGCGTGGAACGACCGGTCGCGGCGCAACCTGGGCGTGGACACCATCGACCTGGTGCAGTTGCACTGCCCGCCGGATGCGGTGTTCGCCGACGACGCGGTGTTCGACGCGTTGGACGCGATGGTGGCCGAGGGTCGGATGGCCGCCTACGGGGTGAGCGTGGAGACCTGCGAGCAGGCGCTGAGCGCGATCGCCCGGCCTGGGGTGGCGAGCGTGCAGATCATCTTCAACGCGTTGCGGCTCAAGCCGCTGGAGCGGGTGCTGCCGGCCGCGGCGCGGGCGGGGGTGGGCATCATCGCGCGGGTGCCGCTGGCCAGCGGGCTGCTGTCGGGGCGCTACGACTCCGGCACCCGGTTCGCCGCCGACGATCACCGGGCGTTCAACCGGCACGGCGAGTCGTTCGACGTGGGCGAGACGTTCTCGGGGGTGGACTATGAGACGGGGCTGGCGGCGGTGGAGCGGTTGCGGCCGCTGGTGCCGCAGGGCATGACGACGGCGCAGTTCGCGCTGCGGTGGATCATCGACCATCCGGCGGTGAGCGTGGTGATCCCGGGTGCCCGCGACGCCGGGCAGGCGCGGGCGAACGCCGCGGTGGCCGGGTTGCCTCCGCTGGGCGAGGCGGCGCACCAGGCGGTGGCCGGGGTGTACGACGAGTTGGTCCGCCCGCTGGTGCACCACCGCTGGTGAGCCGGCCGCCGGATCCTGCGGCGGCCGGTGTCTCGGACCGGTTGTCGCCTCCTATCGGATCTTGAGGGCCAGTTTCCCGACGTAGTGATCGTTCAGGGCGCGGTGCGCGTCTTCGACCCGCTCCATCGGGAAGGTTCGGGCGAGGTGGACCTCGAAGGGGCTCGCGTCGATGATCGCGTTCAGCCGATCGGTGGCGATGCGGCCTCGATCTCCGTCGTAGTAGGACACCGGTGCGCCCGGCGAGGTGACCGGTACCGGCAGGACACCGTTCGGCCAGGCGATCCGTCCCGAGTTCTTGATCGCGCGCAGAGACCGTTCGGCGGTCCGGCCTCCCGCGGTGACCAGGGCCGCGTCAAGCCCGCCTGGCGCGAACTCCGACGCCGCGGCCGGCACGTCGTCCTTGCGGCCGTCGATGGCGTGGTCGGCGCCCAGTCGTCGGGCGAGGGCGACACCGTCGTCGCCGGAGGCCACGGCCAGCACCCGGATGCCGCTGTGCCGCGCCAGCTGTACGGCCATGTGCCCGATGCCTCCGCTGGCTCCGAAGACCATGAGCGTCTGGTCCGGCCGTAGGTCGAGCAGATCGAGGCCGCTCAGTGCGGTCAGGGCGTCCCATGCCATCGCGCCGGCCTGTTCGGTCGGCACCCGGTCGGGTACGCGGGCCACGAACTCCGCCTCGACGACGCTGTAATCGGCGTAGAAGCCGCCGCGCGGTACCGGCATCGTCGCGGCGTAGACGCGCTCGCCCACCTCGAACCGGGTGACGTTGCGTCCGAGCGCGGCCACCGTGCCCGCGCCATCCCAGCCAAGGATGTAGGGGAAGGTCGACGCGCCATCGAAATAGCCGTCGAACTCCCCTGCCCGTTCGCCCGCGTCCCAGGACCCGACGCCTGCGAACTCCACCTGAATGAGGACGTCGTCGTCGCCGACCTGCGGGAGCGGTATCCGGCGTGCGGAGAGTTCGTCGATTCCGCCGAACCGGTCGATGACGATCGCGTTCATCTGCGGCGTCACGATCGTGCCGGTTGTGGGGGTGCCTGTGCCGTCCATCGGTCCTCCGTGTTACTTGAGTGAATCAAGTGGTAGTGGACCATAATTATTTGAGTGAATCAAGTAATCATGTGTTCTAAGCTGGGAGCCGTGGCACTGCCGAACGGACCCGTAGCCGCCTCCTCCGAGGCCGAGGCCGTCTTGTTCGACCTGGTCGACGTCTATGACCGCGCCTACCAGGCGGCCGCCGCCGAGCTGTCGCTCAGCTCGGCGCAGGCATGTGTGCTCGGGCGGCTCGATGAGCGACGCGGCATGGGCGCCCTGGCCGAGGAACTCGGCTGCGATGCCTCGAACATCACCCAGATCGTCGCGCGCCTCGAAACGATCGGCCTGGTGACCCGCGAGCCGGATCCCCAGGACCGTCGCGCACGCCTGGTCGCGCGAACGTCTCGAGGAGACGAGATCAACGACCGGTTCGCGAACGCCTTCACCTTCGCCCGCACGGCGATCGGACGACTCTCACCCGACGAGCAGGATCAGTTGACCGCGCTGCTGCGCAAAGCCCTGGGCTGACACGCACCCACGATCCACCCGGCCAAGGTGCGACCCGCCCGCATCCAGCCGAGCATCCCGGCGCGCCGTCGCCTCGATCGACCATCGGCGCCTCCTCTCGCCACCTCGCCGGAGGCGTCAGGCAACGGGCGGGACCGGCGGGTAGCGGCCGGTGAGTTCGGCGCCGATCCGGGCGAGTTCGGCGCGGACCTGCGGCGGGTCGAGCACCTCGACGGCCGAGCCCCAGCCGGCCAGCTGGCGGGCGATGTCCAGCGGGGTGGGGGCGCCGAGGCGGACCCGGGCGCGGCCGCCCGGGCCCGGCCGGTCGTCGGGCCGGCAATGGCGGCCGAAGTGGTCGCGCAAGATCGGCACGTGCCGGGGGTCGATGAGCACGGTGGCCCAGGTGGCGGCGCGGCGCTGCTCGACCTCGCCGACGACCTGCTGCCAGGTGCCGGGCAGGGTGAAGTCGTCGGGGCGTTCGGCGGGCAGGGCGGTCGGTTCGGCCGACAGGACACGGTCCAGCCGGAAGGTGCGCCGGCCGTGTTCGGTGCCGGCGACCAGGTACCAGACGCCGTCCTTGTCGACCAGGCCCCAGGGGTCGACGAGCCGTTCGGTGCGGGTGCGGTCGCGGGCGGCGTAGGCCAGGCGGACCTTGCGGCGGGCGACCACGGCGGCCTGCAGCGGCCCGGCGATCGGCGGCCGGTCGCGGCCGGTCTCGCCCCAGCGGGCCGGGTCGACCAGCATGGCACCGGCGGCGGCCTGGGCGTCGGCGCGGAACGTCGCCGGCAGGGCGCGCACCAGCTTGCGCAGCGCGGCACGGACGTCGGCGGAGCCGGCGGCGGCCGGTCCGGCCAGCAGGAACAGCGCCTGCGCCTCGGTGGCGGTCAGGCCGCTGAGGTCGGTACGGGCGCCGCCGACCAGTGACCAGCCGCCGCCGCGGCCGGGCTGCGCGTAGACCGGCACGCCGGCGGCCGCCAGGGCTTCCAGGTCACGGCGGGCGGTGGCCACCGAGACCTCCAGCTCGGCGGCCAACTCGGCGGCGGTGGCCCGGCCCCGGGACTGCATGAGCAGCAGGACGGCCACCAGCCGGTCGGCGCGCATCGCCCCTCCCCCTTCCGGGCGGTGGAAAACCCCGCGGAAAAGTGCTCAGAAGGTGAGCAGTTTACGGCGGAGCATGGGTGATGACCACCAAGAGGTGGCCGCGGAACAAGGAGAAGGAGACCGCCGATGCTGCGCGGATTCGCCACGCTGAACTTCTGGGCCGACGATGTGGCGGCGGCCGGCACGTGGTACGCCGACCTGCTGGGCGTCGAGCCGTACTTCGAGCGGCCCGGCCAGGGCCTGCCGCCCGCCTACCTGGAGTTCCGGCTGGGCGACCACCAGGCGGAGTTCGGGCTGATCGACCGCCGCTACGGCCCGCCCGGTGCCGCGCAGCCCGCGGGAGGAGCGGTGATGCACTGGCACGTCGACGACGTCAAGGCCGCGCTGGACCGGCTACTGGAGCTGGGCGCCACCCCCTACCAGCCGCTCACCGAGCACGGCCCCGGGTTCGTCACCGCCTCGGTCATCGACCCGTTCGGCAACGTGCTCGGCGTCATGTACAACGAGCACTACCTGGAGATGCTGCAGCGATGATGCGGTTCACCGACGCGGCCCACTTCGAGGCATGGCTGGCCGGCCACCACGACACCGCCGGCGAGATCTGGCTGGCGATCGCCAGGCGGGGGGCGACCGCCGGGACGGTCACCATCGAGCAGGCGCTGGAGGTGGCGCTGTGCTACGGCTGGATCGACAGCCATCGCAAGGCCGGCGACCAGGACACCTACCTGCAGCGGTACTCCCCCCGCCGCGCCGGAAGCCGGTGGTCGCGGGTCAACGTCGAACGCGCCGAGTCGCTGATCGCCGCGGGCCGGATGCGCCCGCCCGGCCTGGCGCAGATCGCCGCGGCGCGGGCCGACGGCCGCTGGGCGGCCGCCTACGCCGCGCAGCGGGACGCCCCCCTCCCACCCGACCTGGCCGCGGCGCTGGCCGCCGACCCGGTGGCGGCCACCCGCTTCCAGGCACTCGGCAAGACCGCCCGGTACCGGCTGGTCCTGCCGCTGCTGACCGCCCGGACGGCGCGGGGCCGCGCGGCGCGGCTGGACCGGGCGGTCGGCGAGCTGTCGCGGTGAACGTGCCCGTCCCCGCGCGGTAGGGCGCCGGGGTCACCGGGCCGGGTGCAGGGCGCGGGTGACGGCCCGGGAACGGGTGGCGTCGGTGAGGACCTCGACGGCGTCACTGACCTGGTCGACGCTGCCGGCCGGGGACCGGGCGCCGGGGACCGGGCCGGCGGCGGCCAGCAGGGCGTCGGCGAACCGGTCGGCGCCGATCACCTGGAACGGCCGGTCGTGGAAGGGGCGAACCGCCGGGTCCAGCGGCTCGGTCAGGGCCAGGCGGTTGTGCAGGGCGGCCAGCCGCTCGTAGGCGCGGCACAGGTGACGTTCGCGGTCCCGCCAGGTGCGGCCGCCGAGCGCGCCGGCCAACGCCTCGCCGATCTCCGCCGAGCCCGGCAGCCGGGCGAAGGCGCTGCCCAGCCATTTGGTGTACGGCGGGTAGCGGCGGCGCATCAGCAGGCACAGCTTCATGACGTCCTCGGCGATGCGCGCGGTGACCAGCCGGGAACCGAGGTCGTCGCCGACCTCGCCGCACCGGCCGGGGAAGGCCTCCACCTGGCCGATGCGCCGCCACTGGCAGGCCAGCACGTACCGCCACAGCGGGACGGGGTACCAGCGCAGCGCGGCGCGGGCGGGAGCCAGCTCGCCCAAGCCGTCGTGGAAGACCTCGCCGCTGGTGAACTCGGCCAGGCGCTGCCAGGAGGCGCCGAGCCAGTCGGCGGTGGTGATCTGGCCGCGCGGGTCGAAGCCGAGATGGGCGCGGGCGAAGGACGCCAGATCGGTGACCTGGACGCCGTGGTGCAGGGGGTGGCGGTCGGAGCCGAAGGCGGTGGGGTAGCCGCCGAACCGGTCGGGCAGGTGCGCAGCGATCCGGTCGGCCAGCGGGCGGGCCGCGGCCGGGTCGGTGAAGATCAGGACGCGGGGGCCCCAGTCGTGGTCGGTGGAGCGTTCGGTATCGAAGGCCAGGACCTCCGACCCCGGGCCGATCAGCGCCGCGCCGTGCGGGACGGCGCCGGCCAGCGGGGCGACGACCTGGTGGTAGAAGGCGCGGGACAGCTCCCGGCCGGGGACGAACCCGGCAGCGAAATCGGACATCACTCGATAACTGTGCCTCCCCGGCCGCCGCCGTTCACCTGGTTTTCCACCCGGCCGCCTGTCGGGCCGCGGATGGGCGGGCACACCCGGCCCTCCGGGGCACACGCCGGGCGGCGCGGGTGTGACCGGCACGCCCCATGACCGGCAGTCCCGCGGAGCCGTCCGCCGCGGCCGCACCGGCCCGGGGTTTCAGTGGCCGCTCACCCGGGCGGCGGCGACGGTGACCGGGTGCAGGCCCAGCCGCGCGTACAGCGCGATGGCGGTGGCGTTCCACTGGTCGACCATCAGCGCGACGCGGCCGTGCTCGGCCCGCAGCGTCTCCACCAGGAACCGGCACACCGCCGTCCCGTGGCCGCGGCCACGATGCCCCGGCCGGGTGGCCACCCCGGCGATGAACCCGACCGGCGGCGCCGACCAGGCGTCCGCGCCGACCGCCAGCAGCCGCCGGTCGCCGTCGCGCACTCCCGACCAGCGCCGTACCCCGGGCAGGCCGGGCACCGCGTAGGAGCCGGGGTTGGCCTCCGCCAGCAGCGCCGCCACCGGTTCGGCGTCCCGCTCCCTGAGCCATCCCGCCGGGCGGTGCTCCCCCGCCGGAACCGGCCGCGCCGCCGGAAGCGGCGGCACCAGCGGGTCCGGGGCCGGGGCGGCCGCGGCGCGCGGTGCGGCGGGGATACCGGTCACGCCCCCAGGGCCGGCCGAGTCCATCCAGACGAACGCCGCGGAGAACTCCAGACCCGGGATCCGCGCGGCCAGCTCGCGCACCAGCGGCTCCACCGCCATCGGCCGGTAGGACGGCCCCACCTCGGCCAGCGCGTGCGCCACCAGCGGCACCGCCTCACCGGCCGGCCCGCACACCACCAGCCGGTCGCGGCGGGCCAGCGCCGGGCAGGCCACCGCGACCGCCTCACCGGAGGCGAACACCCGCACCCCGGCGGGCAGGCCCTGCATCGCCCACAACGGCAGCAGCCGGCCACCGGCCGCCGCCTGCCGCGCCGGCCCCGACAGCTCCCGGATCACAGAATGGCGCCCGGGCGGTAGGCCGCCGCCTCCGGGTGCCGCGCCACCACGGCCGCCACCTTGCCGGCCACGGCCGCCACCTGCGCGCCGGCCGCCCCGGTGAACGGTGCCGGATCGGCCAGCAGCGCCGCCAGCGCCGCCCGGTCCAGCGGGAAGCGCTCGTCGCCGGCCAACCGGTCCAGCAGCGGATTGGCCGAGCCGCTCTCCCGCATCGCCAGCGCCGACGCCACCGCGTGCTCCTTGATCAACTCATGGGCGGTCTCCCGGCCCACCCCGGCGCGCACCGCCGCCATCAGCATCTTGGTGGTCGCCAGGAACGGCAGGTACCGCTCCAGCTCGGCGGCGATCACCGCGGGGAACGCGCCGAACTCTGCCAGCACCGTCAGCATGGTCTCGCACAGCCCGTCGAAGGCGAAGAACGCGTCCGGCAGCGCCACCCGGCGCACCACCGAGCACGACACATCGCCCTCGTTCCACTGGTCGCCGGCCAGCTCCCCCACCATGGAGGCGTACCCGCGCAGCACCACCGCCAGGCCGTTGACCCGCTCGCAGGAGCGGGTGTTCATCTTGTGCGGCATCGCGCTGGACCCCACCTGGCCGGGCTGGAACCCCTCGGTGACCAGCTCGTGCCCGGCCATCAGCCGCACCGACCGGGCCAGGCTGGAGGGCGCCGCGGCCAGCTGCACCAGCGCCGTCACCGCCTCGAAGTCCAGCGACCGCGGATACACCTGCCCCACGCTGGTCAGCGTCGAGGAGAACCCAAGGTGCGCCGCGACCCGGCCTTCCAGCTCCGCCAGCCGGCCGTGGTCGGCGCCCAGCAGGTCCAGCATGTCCTGGGCGGTGCCCACCGGCCCCTTGATCCCGCGCAGCGGGTAGCGGGCCAGCAGTTCCTCCAGCCGGGCGAAGGCGACCAGCAGCTCGTCGGCCGCGGTGGCGAACCTCTTGCCCAGCGTGGTCGCCTGCGCGGCGACGTTGTGCGACCGGCCCGCCACCACCAGGTCCTGGTACCGCACCGCCTGCTCACCCAGCCGGGCCAGCAGCGCCACGCACCGGTCACGGGCCAGGGCCAGCGCGTCGCGGACCTGCATCTGCTCGACGTTCTCGGTCAGGTCACGCGAGGTCATCCCCTTGTGCACGTGCTCGTGCCCGGCCAGCGCGTTGAACTCCTCGATGCGGGCCTTGACGTCGTGGCGGGTCACCCGCTCCCGCGCGGCGATCGACGCCAGGTCGACCTTGTCCACCACGGCCTGGTAGTCGCCCACCACCCCGGCCGGCACCTCGACGCCCAGGTCGGCCTGCGCGCGCAGCACGGCCAGCCACAGCCGGCGCTCGGCGATCACCTTGTGCTCAGGAGACCACACCCGCGCCATCTGCGGCGAGGCGTAGCGGGCGGCCAGGACGTCGGGGATGTGCGGCTTGACGGTCACGTCGGCCCAGTCTATGGCCCGCCGCCCGGCCCCCGCCCACCCGGGCCCGCTCGGCCCGCCCGCGCGAGGCGGCCGGACCGGGCGGGGCCGAGCGGCGGGCTCAGCGGGCGCCGAGGGCCTCGGCGTCGTACACCGTCGGCTCGGGGTCGGGGGTGCGGCGCGCCCGGCGGCGCGCCACCCGCCCCTTGATCCCCTCCACGATCGAATACAGCGTCGGCACCAACACCAACGTCAGCAGCGTGGAAGACACCAGCCCGCCGATCACCACGATGGCCAGCGGCTGGGAGATGAACCCGCCCGACCCGGTGAGGCCCACCGCCATCGGGGTGAGCGCGCAGATCGTCGCGATCGCCGTCATCAGAATCGGCCGCAGCCGCCGCCGGCCGCCCTCGATCACCGCCTCCCGCACGCCCATCCCCTGCGCCCGGTACTGGTTGATCAAATCGATCAGCACGATCGCGTTGGTCACCACGATGCCGATCAGCATCAGCATGCCGATCAGCGCCGGCACGCCCAGCGGCGTGTCGGTCACCCGCAGCAGCCCGATCGCGCCGGTCGCCGCGAACGGGATCGACACCAGCAGGATCAGCGGCTGGGCGAAGCTGCGGAACGTCGCCACCATGATCATGAAGACGATCGCGACCGCCGCCAGCATCGCCATGCCCAGCTGCGCGAACGCCTCCTCCTGGTCGGCGCTCACCCCGCCGATCGTGTAACTCACCCCGGCCGGCAGCCCCAGCGTCCGCATCCGATCGGTGATCTTCGCGGTCACCGCGCCCAGATCCCCCGCATCCGCGGCCGCCGACACCGACGCCGTCCGATCCCCGTCCCGGCGGGTGATCTGCGTCGGCCCCTCCACCTGCCGCACCGACGCCACCTGCGACAGCTTCACCGTGCCCGTCGCCACCGGCAACCGCAGCCCGCGCACCGCCGCCACATCATCGGGCGCGTCCCCACCCGCGCGCAGCACGATGTCGCTCTCCCGGCCGTCCACGGTGATCCGCCCGACCGGCGCGCCGCGGAACGCCTGCGCCACCGTCTGCCCGATCCCGGCCTCGGTCAGGCCGCGCGCCGCCGCCTTCTCCCGGTCCACCCGCACCTCCAGGCGCGGCGCGCTCGCCTCCAGATTGGAGCTCACGTCCCGCAACCCCTCGATGCCGCGCAGCGCCGTGGTCACCGAATCCGCCGCCGTCTCCAGCGCCGAAAGGTCCGGCCCCTGCAAGATCACCTCGGCGCGGTCGGAGGCGAACCCCCCGCCCTGCTGCCCGCCGACGGTCACCTCGCCGACGTCCCGCAGCGCCGCCAGCCGCTGCCGCAGCCGCTCCTCCAGCGCCGGGGTCTCCACCCCCTCGGCCACCGTCACCGAGTACGACGCCCGGTCGGCCGCGCCGCCCACCCCGCCGGAGAACGTACCGCCCGACCCGACGTTCACCTGGTAGGAGGCGATGTCCTTGGTGCCCGACAGGACCTGCTCGACCTTCTTGGCCGCCGCGTCGGTGGCCGACAGGTCGGTACCCGGCGGCATCTTCTGGGTGATGGAGATCGTGTCGTTGCCCGAGGAGTCGATGAAGTTGGTCTTCAGCCCCGGCGCCAGCGCCAGCGTCCCCACGAAGATCACCAGGCCGGCCAGCAGCGTCACCAGCCGCCGCCTGGTCGCGAACCGCAGCACCGGCAGGTACGCGCGCTGCAACGGGCTGCGCAACTCCTTGGCCTCGGCCTGCCGGCGCACCTGCCGCGCCTCCTCCGGTGACAGCGCCGGCGACTTCAAGAACCAGTACGCCAGCACCGGGATCACCGTCAGCGACACCAGCAGCGACGCCAGCAACGCCACCGTCACGGTGATCGCGAACGGCGCGAACAGCTGCCCCACCATCCCGCCCACGAACGCGATCGGCAGGAACACCGCCACCGTGGTCAGCGTCGAGGCCGTCACCGCGCCGCTCACCTCGCGCACCGCGGTCAGCACGGCCTGCCGCTTGCCCTCGCCGTAGCCGAGGTGACGCTTGATGTTCTCCAGCACCACGATCGAGTCGTCCACCACCCGGCCGATCGCGATGGTCAGCGCGCCCAGCGTCAGCAGGTTCAGCGAGTAGTCGCCCAGCCACAGCGCCAGCAGCGCGATCACCACCGACAGCGGGATCGACACCGCGGTCACCAGCGTGGAACGCAGCGACAGCAGGAAGATCAGGATCACCAGGACCGCGAACACCAGGCCCAGCAGCCCTTCGGTGGACAGGTCCTCGATCGACCGCTCCACGTACGGAGCCTGGTCGAACACCACGGTGATCTCCGCGGCGTCGCCCAGCGCCCGGGTCAGCCCGGCCAGCTCGTCCCGCACGTCGTGGGAGATCTGCACCGCGTTGCCGTCCGGGGTCATCGTGATCGACAGCCCCAGGCTGCTCGCCCCGTTGGTCCTGGTGATCGTCGTCGCCTCGGCCGGCTCGGCCTCGACCGTCGCCACATCGCCCAGCCGGACCGGCTTGGGCGCCGCCGCTGCCACGGCATCGGCACCGGCGCCCGTGGCCCGGCCGGCCGCCTGGCCCTGCTGTGCCTGTGCCTGGGCCTGACCGGCGGGCCGGCCCTGCGCGGCGGCGCCGGACGGCGCCTGCGGCGTCAGGTACAACCCGCGCAGATCCTCTACCGACGCCAGCCGCCGGCCCACCTGCACCGACAGCGATCGGCCGTCCTGCACCAGGCTGCCCGCCGGCACCGGCGTGCCGTTGGCCTGCAGCACCTGCGGGATCGTCGCCGGCGACACCCCGGCCAGCAGCATCTTGCCAAGATCCGGCGTGATCACGACCCGCTGCTCGCGGGCCCCGGTCACCGACACCTCCCGCACCCCGGTCACACCCTGCAGCGTCGGCACCGCCACCCGCTCCAGCCGGTCCAGCATCCCCCGCTGGTCCCCGTCGTCACCGACCGCCAGCACCATCACCGGGATATCGTCGGTGTTGCCCGCCACCACCGTCGGCTCCACCCCGGCCGGCAGCCGCTGCCCGAGCCGGGCCACCGCCTGCTGCAGCCGGCCCACCGCCGCCTCCACGTCGGTGCCGTACTCGAAGGACACCTGCACCTGCGCCAGGCCCTCCTGCGAGGTCGAGGTCACCTCGGTGACCCCCTCCAGCCCTTCGAACGCCCCCTCGATCGGCCGGGTGACCTGCTCCTCCACGATCCCGGGCGCCGCACCGGCGTACGGGGCGACCACGAACGCCCCCGGGAACGACAGCGACGGCAGCAACTGCTGTTTCAGCGAGGGGATCGCGAACACGCCGAACGCGCTGATCACCAGCGCCGCCAGCACGACAAGGCTGCGATTGGCGAGGCTCAGCCTGGCCAGAGCGGTCATAAGGGGAACCGGACCTTCCGGGGGTATGTCCGTCAAGAAAGAATTCTCGCCATGCTAACACTTCATCTGATACGAACATTCAGCGCCAGTGTGAACTCCTGATAACCTGACGGCGCCCCCGGCGGAAGGTCAACGTGGACGAGCGAGAACAACTGATCGCGCGCATCGGCGAGGTCCAGCACGCGCTCGCCCGCGCCTTCGCCCACGACCGCTCCACGCCACTGCTCGCGCTCAACCTCACCATGCAGCAGCTCAAGGTGACCCTCATCCTCGCCGCCCACGACTCGGCCTCCGGCCAGGAACTCGCCGCCGCCCTCGGCACCGGCCTCGGCACCGTCACCGGCATCGTCGACCGCCTCGTCGCCCAAGGACTCGTCACCCGCCGCGAGGACCCCGACGACCGCCGCGTCCGCCGCGTCCACCTCACCGACGCCGGCCGCCGCATGACCCGGGAACTCGCCGAAGCCGGCCTGGCCGGCTACCGCCGCCTGCTCGACCGCCTCGACCTCGACACCCTGCGCCGCATGGACGACGTCATGACCGCGCTGCACCGCGCCGCCACCGACCTGTACGGCCCCTGCTGACCTCCCCGCCGCCCGCACCCCCCGCGGTGATACCGTCCACTGCCATGCGATCGACGGACGCGCCCGGCCCCGCCGCCTACCTGGAACGGCTGTTCTCCCTGGCGGGCCGCACCGCCCTGGTCACCGGCGGCAGCTCCGGCATCGGCCGCGCCATGGCCGAGGCCCTCGGCCGCGCCGGCGCCGCCCTGGTACTGGTCGCCCGCCGCCCCGCCGAGCTGGACACCGCGGTGCGCGAGCTACGCGACCAGGGCGTCCGCGCCACCGCGCTGCCCGCCGACCTGGCCGACCCGGCCGAGGTGCGGCGGGTGTGCGACCAGGCCGCCGGGCATCTCGGCGACATCGACATCCTCGCCAACGTCGCCGCCGGCAACATTCGCCGCCCGATGGGCGAGCTCACCACCGCCGACTACGAACAGACCATGGCGGTCAACCTCACCGCCCCCTACCTGCTCGGCCAGCACTTCGGCCCGCTGATGGCGGCGCGCGGATGGGGCCGCATCATCAACGTCGGGTCCCAGCAGTCCGTGCGCGCCTTCGGCGACAGCGGCGTCTACGGCGTCAGCAAGGCCGCCCTCGCCGGGCTCACCCGCTCCCAGGCCGAGGCCTGGTCCGCCCGCGGCGTGTGCTGCAACACGATCATCCCCGGGTTCGTGCTCACCCCGCTCACCGCACCCGCCCAGGCCGTTCCCGGCCGGGTGGAGGCCATGGCCGCCCGTACCATGATCGGGCGTAACGCCGTGCCCGGCGACTTCATCGGCCAGGCCATCCTGCTCGCCGGGGACGCCGGCGCCTACATCACCGGCCAGACGGTCTACGTGGACGGCGGCTTCGCCGTCCACTGACGACATCTCCCCCGCGCCTCGAACGGCGTGACGGGTGTCGCCGGCCATCGCTGCCGACGCCTGCGGTCTTGGCGTCGTAGCGGATTTTGATGTTCAGGTGTTTTGGTTTTTCATCAACCCAGCGGCTTTACAAAGTAAGTTCATTGTCCGGTCGCCGGCGACCGCGCCGGAGCCGTGGCGGTGCCCGTGCGCAGGCGGTACCAGCGCAGAAACCCGGTGAACGCCAGGCCCGAGGTCAGCGCCCCGCCCGCCACCCGCACCCAGTGCCCCGCGTTGAACTCCGCGGCCACCTGCCGCAGGTAGTCCGCCGAGTGCGTCCCCACCGGGTCGACGAACATGATGGTGTTGCGCGGCCAGAAGAACCACGCGGAGAACAGGAACTCCGCGAGCACGAACACCACCGTGGCCGCGGCGATCCACCAGCGCGCAGGCGACCGCCAGGCCAGCAGCGTGCCCACCGCGGCGCTGAGCGAGATGCTCAGCCCGAGCGGCGGGAAGAAGTCCGACGGGCTGCCCGCCACCATGAACTCCCTGGTCAGCTCCAGTGACGCCGGCGGGTCCCGGAAGATGTTCGGGTACAACATCACCGTCTCCCCGAGCACCCCGCCGAACGAGATCATCGCCGTGACCACCAGGTACAGCAGCACCACCGTGGTCACCCGCGGCAGGTTCGGCGGCTTCACCATGACAACTCCAGTCCACCAGGCGCGCCCCCGGGGCGTGCGGATCGGCGGCGACCGCGGCCGGCATTGCGGTGCCCGCCGCGGTCGCCCCGCACCGGATCCGGTCGGCGCGGAACCACGACGCTAGGGGCGACCCCTCCCCCGGCGCGTCCGCCCCCCGTCCCGGACCGCTGTCGCCTTTCGACGTACCGGGCCGCCCGGCGATGACGTCGCCAGGCGGCCGACCACCGGCCGGCCGGTTCCATACACTGCCGGAATGAGAAGGGTGCGGCCATCGGCCGGCGTGGTGGACGCCGGCATCGCGGCGGCCGTCACGGCGGTGATCGCCGTGGCGGTGACCGCCGACGTGGGCGGCCGGTCGGCGCCGCCGGTCGCCGCCTACCTGTTCGCGGTCGGCTGCGGCGCGCTGATGCTGCTGCGGCGCCGGCTGCCGGTCGCGATGCTGCTGGTCACCGCCACCGGGCTGATGGTGTACTACGCCGCCGGGCTGCCGCCGATCGGCCTGGCCGTGCCGGTGGCCGGCGCGCTGTTCTCCGCCGCCGAGGCCGGGCGGCAGTGGTGGGCGGCCGGCGTGGCCACCGCGATGCTCGCCCTGTCGGGGTACTTCCGGCTGGCCGAGGGCGACGACCCCGCCTACCTGTTCGGCCTGGAACTCACCTCCGAGCTCGGCCTCATGGTCGCCATGATCGCGCTCGGTGACGGGCTGCGCAGCCGCCGGCTGCTGCGCGCCGAGATGCGCCACCGGGAGGCCCGCGCCGCCGCCGAACGTGAGGAGATCGCCATGCGGCGCATGCAGGAGGAACGGCTCGGCATCGCTCGCGAGCTGCACGACGTGCTCGCCCACACCGTCACCGTCATCTCGCTGCAGGCCTCGGTCGGCGCCGAGGCGCTGCCCGGCGACCCGGTCGCCGCCCGCTCCTCGCTGGAGGCGATCCGGCAGGCCGGCGACGAGGCGATGGGCGAGCTGCGCGCCACCCTCGGCCTGCTGCGCCGGGACGCCGGCGCGCCCACTCCCGAACCGCCGGCCGGAGCGGCCGGCCTGGCCGCCCTGGACCGCCTGATCGCCGCCACCGGCGCGCTCCCGGTGACGCTGCGGGTGTCCGGGCGGCCGGCGCCGCTCCCCCACGTCGTCGACGCCACCGCCTACCGGGTGGTCCAGGAGGCCCTGACCAACACCCTGCGCCACGCCGGCGCGACCCGCGCGTGGATCGACCTGGACTACCGGGCCGGGCTGCGGATCACCGTGACCGACGACGGCCGCGGCGGTGACCCGGCCGCCGCGGGCGCCGGCCACGGGCTGCGCGGCATGGCCGAACGGGTCGAGCTGCTGGGCGGGATGATGCACGCCGGCCCCCGGCAGGGCGGCGGCTTCCAGGTCCAGGTCACCCTGCCGACGGCCGCGCCGGCCGGCGGGTCCGCCGGCCGGACGGCGGCCCTGCGATGAGCGCCCCGCCCGCCATCCGGGTCGTGATCGTCGACGACCAGCATCTGGTGCGCGCCGGGCTGCGCGCCCTGCTGGACCGGGCCCCGGACATCACGGTCGCCGGGGACGCCGCCGACGGCGAGGGCGGCCTGGCCATGGTGCGCGCCGAACGGCCCGACGTGGTGCTCATGGACGTGCGGATGCCCGGCATGGACGGTATCGAGGCGACCCGGCGGATCGTCGCCGACCCGCACCTGCACCAGGTGCAGGTGGTGATGCTCACCACCTTCGACACCGACGAGCACCTGTTCGCCGCCATCCGCGCGGGGGCGGCCGGGTTCCTGCTCAAGGACACCCGGCCCGACGAGCTGCGCGAGGCGGTGCGCACCGTGGCCTCCGGCGAGGCGCTGCTGTCCCCGGCGGTGACCCGGCGGGTCATGGACGCCGTCGCCGCCGTGCCGGGCCGGCTCGACCCGGGCCGCGTCGCCGCGCTGACCGACCGCGAGCGCGAGGTCCTCGCCCAGATCGCCACCGGCCGCTCCAACGCCGAGATCGGCGCCGCGCTCTACATCAGCCCGGCCACCGCGCGCACCTACGTCAGCCGCCTGCTGACCAAGCTCGACGCCCGCGACCGCACCCAGCTGGTCGTCATCGCCTACGAAAGCGGCCTGGTCCGCCCCGGCACCTGCCCCGATCCCTAGTAGACAGTGTCTACGTCCTCTGGTAGACACTGTCTATGCAGCCGGAGGATTCACTGCGCGAACGGCTCGTCGAGGCCGGCGTGCAACTCGTGCAGGCCGAGGGCGTCTCCGCGCTGGGCTTGCGCGAGATCGCCCGCCGGGCCGGAGTGTCGCACGGCGCCCCGCGCCGGTACTTCCCCACCCACGCGGCACTGCTGTCCGCGATCGCCCGCCGAGGTTTCATCGACCTGGCCCGGCGGTTCACCGAGGCGACCGGCCAGACGGCGCCGCCACGACAACGACTGCGGGCGATGGCCCACGCCTACCTGCGGTTCGCCGGCGAACACCGCGGCATGTTCGAATTGATGTTCCGTCACGACCTACTGCGCGGCCAGGCACGCGCCACCGGAGAGCCACCGCTGCGCGACGCGAGCCTGCCGCTGTTCGCCCGCATCGTCGAACTGGTCGATCTGTGCCCGCCGGGCGCCGGCGCCCGGCGGCGAGTCCCGGCCCAGGTGACCGCGGTCGCGCTGTGGGCGAACGTGCACGGCCTGGCCGAGCTGTCGGGGTGGGGCAGTGTCGAGCTGATGCTGGGTGAACCGGACCCGCCGCCGACCGGCGACCGGCTCGACCGGCTCATCACCGAGATCCTGGACGCCCACCTGGGTCAGGAGGCCCGGTGAGCGGCACGGCCCGGCGCCGGTCGGCCCTGACCGTCAGCGCGGCCGGAGCCATGCTGGTCGCCCTGGACGGCACGGTCCTGCTCATGGTCCAGCCCTCGCTGCGGCGCGACCTGGCCGCGAGCGTGACGCAGACCCAGTGGGCCAGCACGGGTTATCTGCTGTCGGTGGCGGCGCTGCTGGTCATCGCCGGACGGCTCGGTGACCGGTACGGCCATCGGCGGCTGCTGCTGTGCGGCCTGTGCGGCTTCGCCGCGGCCTCGGCCGGGATCGCACTCGCTCCCGGCATCGGCGTGTTGATCACCCTGCGCGTACTCCAGGGCCTGTTCGCCGCCCTGCTGCAGCCGGCGACGCTGGCGCTGCTGCGGCTGACCCACCCGGCCGACCGGCTCGGCCGCGCCATCGCCGTCCGCACCGGCGCGATCGGGCTGGCCGGCGCGGCCGGGCCGATCCTCGGCGGCCTGCTTGTGGCACAGCTGGGCTGGCGCAGCGTGTTCGCCGTCCAAGCCCCCATCGCGCTGGCCGTCGCCGCGCTGGCCATGGCCACCCCGGCGCCCCCGCCGCGGCACCGGCCGGCGAAACGGTTCGCGATCACCGGGACGCTGCTGATCGCCGGAGTGCTATCGGCGTCGGTGTACGCCCTGGCCGGGGTGCCGGCGCACGGCTGGACAGGCGGGCCGACGCTGGCGGCCCTGGCGTGTGCCGTCGGCGGCGCGGTGATCCTGCTCGCCTGGGAACGCCGGACCGCCTACCCGATCGTGCCGGCGGCGGTGGCCCGGTCGAGGCCGGTGACGGCCGCGATGGCGATCCTCCTGCTCACCAGCGGCGGCATGTTCGGCGCCCTGTTCGTCGCGACATTCCTGCTGCAGGATCTGCTGCGCCTCGACCCGCTCGCCGCGGGCCTGCGTGTCATCCCGCTGACCATCCTGATGGTCCTCGGCGCGCCGTTGGCGGACGCGGCACTGCGCCGGTACGGGCCGCGCCGTACCGCCGTTGCCGGCTTGGTGCCGGTCGTCCTGGGCATCCTCGGCCTGACCTCGCTCGACCAGACCGGAGCGTGGAGCGCGACAGCCGGGTCCATCACGGCCTTCGCCCTGCTCGGGCTCGGCTTCGCCACGGTGATGGTCACGGCCACCGGGACGGTCGTCGGGGACGCGCCGGCCGGACACGCAGGGATCGTCGGCGGGCTCAAGCAGACCGCCATGAACATCGGGCCCACCCTCGGGATCGCGATCGCCGCCGGCCTGATGCCGGTCACCCCCTCCGGCGCGGCCACCCGGTTCGCGCTGCCTGCCATGGCCGCGCTCGCCGCTCTAGGGACGCTGCCCGCGCTACTGCTGCCCGCCAGGCCGGTCTCCACCTCAAGGGCATCCCCCGCCGACGGCGGCGGCTCCCTCCGCCGGGGTTCACCGGCCGAGGCGCGAGCGTCCGGCCGGTGAACCCCGGCGGCCAGCGAACTTCAACCATTGTTGAGCTATGCGCTAGCCTGGCGGCATGACGCGACTGTCGTGGAAGGCCACCGAACTGACCGTCGGCGAGCTGTCCGAGCGCAGCGGAGTACCCCCTTCCGCGCTGCGCTTCTACGAGCGCGAAGGGCTGATCACCAGCCGGCGCACCCCCGGCAACCAGCGCCGCTACACCCGCGACACGCTGCGCCGGGTGGCGTTCGTCCGGGTCTCCCAGCGGGTCGGCATCCCGCTGGCCACCATTCGCACCGTGCTCGGCCTGCTCCCCGAAGGGCGCACCCCCACCCGGCAGGACTGGGCGCGGGTCTCCCAGCACTGGCGCGAGGACCTGCAGGGCCGGATCCGCCAGCTGGAACGGCTGCGCGATGACCTGGACGACTGCATCGGCTGCGGCTGCCTGTCGCTGGACCGCTGCGGCCTGGCCAACCCCAAGGACGCCCTCGGCGAGCAGGGTCCCGGCGCCCGCCGCCTCCCCGACCCGCCCTCCGCGGCGAAGGCCGGCGCCGCCGGGCCCGGCCAGGGCGGCGAGCGGCCCGTCCCGGTGCCGGACGCCGGCTGCTGCGCCTGAACCCTGCCTGAACTCTGCCTGGATTCCGGCCGGGCACCCGCGAGGCGGCCGGCAGGACAGGGCGACCGGAACAGGGCCCCCGCGCCGGGAGCGGACGGCGGCGCGGTCCCGCCGCCGGCGTCCCGGCCCGGCCGGAGCACCCAAGGATCGGGCGGGGCCCACGGGGCCGCGGTCAGCGGCCGGACACCCGCCGGGCGGCGGCCCGGCGGCGTGGTGCCGCAGCTCGGGGGACGTCCGCACGATCGCCGCCACCGCCAGCACGGTCAGCAGCCCGCCGGCGCAGATCACGACCCGCGGCCCGTACCCCGCCGCGGCCGCACCGTGCAGCAGGCCGGCCAGCTGCGGGCCTCCGATGAGCACGATGCTCAACGCGCCCTGGATCCGGCCGCGCAGCGCGTCGTCGGTGTGCGCCTGGGTGATTGCGTTGCGGAAGGTGCTCAGCACGCAGTTGAGCGCGCCGCCCAGCGCCAGCGCCGCCAGCGCCGCCCACAGGCGGGTGGCCAGCCCGAGCGCCACCACGGTGATCCCCCACCCGGCGGCGGCGGCCGCCATCAGCGCGCCGTGCCGGGCGGCCCGGGTGAACGTGCCCGACAGCAGGCCGGCCAGCACCACGCCGGCCGGATAGGCGGCGTACAGCAGGCCCAGTTCCAGGCCGCCGCCCGGGGGGGCCGCCGAAGGCGTGGCGGGCCAGCTCGGGGAACAGCGCCACCGGCATGCCGAACACCATCGCCGCCAGGTCCACCGCCAGCACCGCCACCAGCAGCCGCTCGCCGGCCAGGTACCGCACCCCCGACAACAGGCGGACGGCCACCCCGCCCCGAACGAGCCGCCCGGTGGACGGGCGCGGCGGCAGCGCCGGCAGCCGGGCCACCGCCCCGACGACGGCCAGCAACGCGACCGCGTCCGCCAGGTACAGGGTGGCCAGCCCCACCATAGGGATCAGCGCGCCAGCCAGCAGCGGCCCGAGGATCGCGCCGGTGTACCGGGTCAGCGAGCTCAGGCTCGCGGCGGCCGGCACCAGGCCCGGCACCACTGCGCCCATCGTGGTCATGATCGGGGGTTGGTACTGGTGGAGTCACCTATTCAACTATCGCGAGTTCTCGATGCCGTGGGCCGCGGTAGTGACTTTCCGTGATTCCGGCGGCAACAGGTCGACTCTCGAACAGCCGGTGCGCGCGCGGAGGGGTGAAGTGGGACCGAGTATGTCGGTAGGGCCTGCCAAGATCGCGACATGACAATCGAGGGGCTGACGCCGTTTCGCTGGCTGCAACCACCGTATGGCGATCGGGGCAACCTACTCGGCGAGATCTACTGCGTGACCTTGCTGCGCGGGCTCGACCCGGCCGAGGTGCTGCGGCGGTTCGGCGCCCGCACGAGCACGGAGATGAGCTTCGCCGAGCTGGGGCTGGCGGTCTCCGACTTCACGATGGTGACCGGCGGCGGTGACGGAGGTGGTCATGTCGGAGTGGTCGCAACCGGCGATGGGTGCGCGGCGGTGGAGCTGTGCGGCTGGTCGGGGACGGGCACCCCGACGCTGTCGCGGCTGTCGGCCGGCACCGACGTGGTGTCCGTCTTACGGCATGACTACGCCTGCGACTACTTCCACTACGCCGCCGACGGTATGGTGATCACAGCTTTCGACCCGACCGCTCCCGAGCATCGCTCCGGTGCCGACACGGACCGGCTCGCCGTCCTCATGCGCGAGTTCGGTCTGCCTTTGAAGGAGGGCTCGGACGAGGAGTGGGACCAGCGGTACGACGACCTGTCCGAGCACGGCCTCGCGTGGATGTTCGCGATGGCGGCCCGCCTCACCGGCGTGACGTTCACCGCCGACCTGCTGAACGGACCACTCCTGGTGGGTACGATCGCCGATCTGCCGCAGAAGGATCTTCAGCGTGAGGCACTCTGATACGGCGAACGGCGTACTTTCCGGGGAACTGGTCTCTCGTCTATTCAACTGTCGCGAGTTGTCGGCTCCGTGGGGCTCGATGGTGACCGTCCGTGTTGCCGCCGGCCAAGGTCTCCAGCAGAGGGTCGGCGTGCAGCAGCCAGCCGTTGGGGGTGTGCTGCTGGAGGTAGGTGCGCCATTCGGTGTCGTCGGCGGCTAGGCCGGGCGCGGCCGGTGGCCGGGGCGTAGGCCAGGAGGTCAAGCAGCAGCCGCAGTGCGATCTCCCCGCCGTACATGCCTGAGTGGCGAAGTGCCGCGTTGAGCTCACCGACGAGGTGGGCGCGGATCTGCGCGCGAGCGTGGCCCGGATGCCGTCATGCCTCTATCTTCGCCGCAGTAGAGGAAGCGGGGTCGGCGGGTGAGCGGCGCAGCAGCAGGGTGAGGGTGGCGCGGGCGTCGCGGCGGCGGGCCGGGGTGCGGGCGAACACCGACGCGGCGGCTAAGGCGGTGATGGTGAGGCCGTACAGCAGGCCTCCGGCTCCGACCGCGGTCGCGGCGGGCAGCAAGCCGGTCAGGACGTTCACGTGAGACGCTCCCAAGGGGTTGGGCCCTGGCTGGGTAAGCGAGCCGGGGCGGATAGGGAGAACCGCAGCGGTCCGGCCGGTTTCCGGCGATCACTCCGCCCAGGTGCGGACGGGCCTCTAGGCTTGTGAACATCGGGGAAGCGAGTATTCCGGTGGGCGTCCGGTCCGGACCGCTCACCGGACGTCCGACGTCCACGCACGCGCTTGCAGGAGCCGCTCGGTGCCAGCCACTACCCCCGCCCCGCCTGTGACCGGTGAGAAGCCGGAATTCTCCCGGGCACTGGCACAGCTATATGAACAGGCTGGCGAGCCGACCTACGCCGAGCTGATCCGCCAGGCCGCCGCTCAGCAGCCGCCGGTGACGATCGGGAAGTCCTCGTTGGGCGACTGGCTGAGCGGGAAGAGCATCCCTTCCTCACCCCGGGTGGTGGAGGTGCTGATCGCCTGCCTGCAGGCCAAAGCCACCCGCTACGGCCACTCACCGATGGCGCCAGGCTGGTGGGAAGCGCAACGGACGCGAGCGCATCGGGCGCGCCACGCCAACCGTGGCGGACGCCCCGCCCGCAATCCGGTGTCTGGCGACGACCCGCGCGCTGCAGGAGAGGCTTCGGCGCCGGGAGGGCTGGGGTGGCCGATTGGGCAGGTGGATCCGATCGCGCTGGACCTGGGGGTGCATCCGGCGATCGATGCTGGGGCGGCCGCCGCCGGGCTGAGCGCGCTGCCCGCCTACATTCCCCGCGCCCACGACGCGGCGCTGGCCGCCGTGGTGGACGAGGTACAGGCTCGCGGACGCAGCCGGATGGTGGTGCTGGTCGGCGGGTCCTCAACGGGCAAGACCCGCGCCTGCTGGGAAGCGATCCGTAGCCTTCCGGCACCGTGGCGGTTGTGGCATCCGATCAATCCCGGGTGGGCGCAGGCCACGCTGGCCGGCTTAGAGGAGGTGAAGCCGTACACGGTGGTGTGGCTGAATGAGACCCAGCACTACCTCACCACCCCCGGCGAGCCGGCCGGAGAACAGGTCGCGGCCGGGTTACGTGAGCTGTTGCGCAGCCCAGAGCGGGGCCCGGTGCTGGTGTTGGGCACCTTGTGGGAGTCCTACTGGGAGAAGCTGACCGCCGTCCCTCGTCCGGACGCCCCGGACCCGCACGCCGGAGCGCGGGTGCTGCTGGCCGGGACCGCGATGGAGCTCCCGGCGGCGTTCACCGACGACGACCTCGCAACCGCGGCCGCAGCCGGACTGCTGGCGGATCCACGGACAGCCGAAGCGGTGAAGCGGGCAACTGACCCAATATCTGGCGGGTGGGCCCGCACTGATCGAGCGCTACCGCACCGCGAGCGTCGAAGCCCGCGCGGTACTGGAAGCGGCGATCGACGCCCGCCGCCTGGGCCACAGCCTGAAGTTGCCGCGCCTGTTTCTGGAAGAGGCCGCCGCCGGATACCTCAGCGACGAACAACACGACCTGCTGGCCGACAACTGGCTGGAGCAAGCGTTCGCCTACCTCACCGACCCGTTGCCCTGCCGGGGCGCCCGCGCTCCGCTGACTCGCATTAAAAACCGGCCCGGCCCCTCGACTGCGGCGGGGCAGCATGAGGACGAGCCGTCCTACCAGCTGGCCGACTACCTCGAACAACATGGCGCTCATGCACGCCGTCGGAAGTGCCCTCCTGCCGGATTCTGGGAGAGCGCCGCCCGCCACGCCAGCGCCACAGATCAAACCGCTTTGGCTAAGGCCGCACACAGCCGGGGCCGCTACCGCCAGGCAGCGATCCTTTGGCACCGTGCCGCCGACGCCGGAGACACTTTCGCCCTGGACTGCCTTGCTCAGATGCGGGCGCAGGCCGGGGACTGGGAGGAGGCAGGGGATCATCAGGAGGCCGAGCGGCTTTATCAGCTGGCCGCCGATGCTGGAGATACCTTCGCGCTGAGCAACGTGGCCGAGATACGGGAGCAGGCCGGGGACCGACAAGGCGCCGAGCAGTTCTATCAGCTGGCCGCCGATGCTGGAGACACCTCCGCGTTGTGGGCCCTGGCGCGGATGCGAGAGCAGGTAGGCGATGGGGCGCAAGCCGAGCGACTGGCCCGCATCGCCGCCGACGCCGAAGATCCCTCCGCACTGCACAAACTGGCCCACATGCGGGAGGTGGCTGGGGACCGTCGAGAAGCCGAGCGACTTTACCGGCTGACCGCCGACGCCGGAGCTCCCCTCGCGCTGAAGGAATTGGCTGGCCTGCGACAGCGAGCCGGAGACGAAGAGGCAGGGGCACACCTGGTGAGGTTCGGGCTGGAGGCGGACGGCCGAATCGCCGATCCCTGGTGAAACAGTCGGCCTCCTCCCCTGGTGCGGGAGCCAGTCGAGCATGCCACAGGAGAAGACGAACAATGTTGAGGCAGCTGAGCGCCCTTACTGAGAGAGCACGGAGGCCGGTTACGGCTTCGCACTCCTAAAGCTCGCTGAGATGCGAGATGCGGCGGGGGATCGTGAGGGAGCCGAGCGGTGTATCGGCAGGTGGCCGAGCAGAGGAGACCCCACCGCGCTGAAAGGGGTGAGGTGGCTGTGGGAGAAGGCCAGTGACCTAGGAGGCCGAGCTGCTGGTGACCGACACGGCGGCCGGGAAGAGCTCCGGCAACCTGCGGGCCGGTTCGGGCCCGGTCCGGCGCGGCCACTCGACGCGCCGACCGCTGGGAAGCGGCGACCCCGTCGAAAGCATCACTTCCGCAGATGCGGATCAATCCGCTGCCAGATGGTGAGGTTGTCCTCCCGCGTCGACCAGTGCGGCAACTCGATCAGTTCGCTCTGCCGCCAGCCGTCGGCCAGCGTGGGGTAGAAGTCCCCGGGGCCTGCGTTGCCCAGGGCCCCGGTGATGAGGGCGACCGTGGCCGGTCAGTACGGCGCAGAATGTCGCTCAGATATTCGGTTCCGGGTCGCGGTGGCCAGCAGACGAACAGCGCCCGGCCGGGATGCTGGGCCACCAGAGTGTGGTCCCCGGTCTGCACCGTGGTCCAGTTCGGTGCGACCGCAGCCGGGTGCCCCGGCACTGCTCCGGTCAGCCAGTGGTTACGCTCCGGGGGGTGCTCGTCGTAGGCCAGCACGTCGGCGTCCAAGTCGCGCAGCAGCCGGGCCCAGTATCCGGCGCCCGCGCCGACCTCGATCAGCGGCCCCAGCCGCAGCAGGTGCTCCAGCGCGGTCCGGGTGGGGATGGCGTGGGCATACAGGGTGAGCAGGTCATCCCTGCCGAGTTCAGTGATGACCTTTCCACAGCGGTCATCGAAGTCGGCCTTTCGGGTGAAGTGCTGCCACCACCGGAAATAAGACGGCTCGTCACCGTCCCGCGCCGCGCCGCGGTGCGGTGCGGTCCAGCGGATCGGGCAAGCCATCGGGTACGAGAGGCGCGAACACAGCAGGCATCGGGTCCTCCATCAACGGATCGATAAGCCGAGCAGCATGCCAGCGGCAAAAGCTCAGGTCCACCTCCAAGGGGCCTCCCCCACCGACCAGTGTGCTCCAGCCGTCCGACCCGATCGGCATGACGATTTCACCGACGCGAACAGCGTCGACGCGGGTGGGCGAGCGATCAGCTGCCCGCTCCCCTGCAGGTCCTCGCGCACCTCCAGCGTCATGACCTTCCCGGTCAGCGAGGAGCTTCAGGCGATCAGGTCGCGCAGAAGTTCAGCGTGCTTGGTTGTGGTGACGGCGCCGGTCCGCGTCACCGCCCGCACCCGCGGTCCGGGAGCCGCGATCGCTTGGTCCTCGATATCGTCGACCATACTCCCGCGATCATCTCCGGCCCGTCGTCGAGCGGCTGGGCAGGGCCGAACAATGGAACCGCCATCCGCGCAACAGTTCCTTGAATCCATCGGCCCAGACGCGCGGGTCGAACTGCACTACCGTGGCTGCCACGGCCACCGCCGATCGTATGGTTTCCACACGCCCACATGATCACTGCGGTGGCCGCCTCACGTCCCAGCCTCGACCGGATCGAGATCTCGAAGTGCGACTGGAGTGCTAGGGATAACTAATCGGTGGGCTTTCGAGGCTGAGGATCGACTCGTTCCTGCTGTTATAGGCTTGGATCTTTGACCGGTAAGGAGTTCCGGAAATGAGCGAGTAAGTTACCACGTCCGAGTGCCATCGGTTACACGGCTGCCTGGACGAACTTGCGCGCACCGTATCGTAGTTGCCCCAGATGATTCTTACGATGTAGTAAGAGCAGCTAGGTGCTGCGCCACCGACATAGGCATCGGCTCGAAGGCCGGCGGAGGTTTTAGAGATGCACGGATAAACGTTGGTCCAGCCGCCGCCGTTGTAGGCCGCCCGGCACCCGCCATCATCCATCATGCTTGCTGAGGACGCCTGTGCCGCTTGCGCCGAGCTGTGGGCAGTGAGGAGAGATGCACCAAGCGCGGCTGCCAGAAGTAAATTGATGCGTCGCATTACTTTCCCCTATTCAGTATCATCGAAATTGTCGCACCGCTCCGCCGCACGCAGGGTAATCGATGTGCAGATCGTTGCAGCAATAGTGCAATGAGCCGTAAATTCACCACATCAATCACATGGATTTATTTATCACCCCTCTCATTTACTCTTTCGCTTCCCGGTTCATCGGCAGTGGCCTGCAGGATCCTGGTTGCACGTCAGGCCTTGCCTGACATCTGATTGCATACGCCATTCCAGGCTTCAACTTGTTTCCCACACCCCCTTTTATACTTTCGTGCGATTTGTTCAGCCGGCCTGGACGTCTGATTCAGAATCGACGAATTCTGATAACTCGGCAAGGGTGTTTCGTTGAGGACCGAAAGACCGACGTCAACGCTTATCCTGCTCCCATCCCCGTGAGCGCGCAGCCCCCGCATCCGGCGATCCGATGAGAAGCCCGGCACCCAGCCGGGTCGTGTGGTGGAGCATTTGGTTGGCTTGTCGGACGCTGGCGATCAGGTTAGCTCGGCGGAGTATTTGCGCATGCTCACTGGCTGTGGATAACGAGATGCCCACACTGCCGGCCAGTTCGCTGGTGGTGCAGCCCGGTGCCCGGTCGATAGAGCTGAGGACCTCGGCTCGCGTCTGGCCTAGCAGTGCTGCCAAAGCATTGCCTCCTGTGGCGTTCTCCGCGGCCCCGCGGGGGGCGGGGTAGGTCAGCACAGGAGGTAGGGCCGGGTCCACCAGAGCGACCGGGTTGGCCCGGCAGAAGTAGGACGGGATCAGTGTCAGGCCGCGTCCGCGGAGATGGATCTCGCGGGTGATTCCTGCCGGGTAGTCGACCTCGAGGACGGAAGAGCGCCAGCGCATCGGCGGCGGCAGATGGGCGAGCATGTGTTCGCCGCCGCAGGTGAGGAGGTGACGGAGTCGGAGGGCACGCTCTTCGGCGAGGACACGGTCGATCGTGGCCCAGTGAGGAGTGAGAACGGCCTGGCAGTAGGCGCCCGCGAGTTGTCCAAGTTCCCGGGTGGTTTGCGGGTTGCCGCGTGCGAGATCGTCCAGGGCGGCGGAGGGTAGGCCAGTGCTGCGGCGCAGGCGCTCCACCTCGTCCCGGACACGCTTGCCGGGTGTGTCGGCAAGCGCCTGGAGGGCGCGCTCGTTGCCAAGTTGGGCTTCGATCGGGGTGAGGAAATCAGGGAAGTACGGACCCCGGGGAACAAGCGGCAGAAGCAAGGTGCGCACGGAGGTTAGCAGGCCGCTTTCGGTGAGGCGGGTGTGGGCTTGCTTGCGCCAGGTTGCGGTGGATTTGTCGCCGTCGCGGGTTTGCAGGCGGTGCAGGCTGCCCACCATCTCCCACAGAAGGTCGGGGAGGGGCGCCACTCGGGTAAGTGCGACATCTTCTGAGGTGAAGACAATTCTCAGCGTGCCCTTGAGGTAAGGCTTCATGTCCGATGCTTCCCTCTCGATGGGTGGGGAGGGCGACAGTATGGGGACGCGGCGCGATGCGAGAGTGGTCGCAAGGAGATCGGGCCGCGCGTGGTTCAGGTCGATGGCGCAGGGAAGTCACGGAACCCTCATCTGACTAGAGTCAGATGCTGACCTCGGTTACTTGGACGGCCCGCTCCAACATGGGGCCGATATGCCCTGGTTGCCATATTTGCAGCCATGAGGATTCCGACGCGACCGATAGACAGTCAGGCATGATGACTGCTCAGTGGCGGCACCAAAGAAGAGTCCGTACGGAAACGCTGTAGCCTCCCACCCGGTATTGGGAAGAAACGGTCCGGCCGAAGCGGGAGTGCCACCTGACACATCGTGAGCAATCATCCACCCAGTGGCAGTTTGACGCGCCCGCCAGGCAGGCTGTTCAGAGGCCGGGAGGTTGCTTGTTCCCATCGAACACGCGTTCATATTCGCCACACGCTCGTTGATCGGCAGGACCTACAGGGAAGAGGTCTTGAGCCATGTCGCCGCCGCCTCACGTACCGCCTGGACGACCGGACGGCTACGGTGCCGGGTAAGCCATGCCAGTGCGGATACGCACGGAGATATGTCGATCACGTTGAGGTAGCGTATGCCTGGGCGCGGGTAGAAGTGGCGTGCCGCTTCCGGCATGAAGACCACCACCTCGCCCTGGGCAATGGCGAGCAGGAGCTCTTCCAAGTCGTGGAACACCGGCCCGTACCGCACTACGGACCCGTCCGGGCGGGGGTCTTCCGCCCAGTATTTCGTCCACTGCCTCGGCACCTGCGGCGGGTGCTGGGGGAATAGATAGCCAGCGAGGTCAGCAAGAGATACGGCGTTTCGACTGGTCAGGGGGTTATCGGCTGAGACGCAGGCAACGCGAGGCTCGCTGGACAGCTCCAGCATCTCGATGCCGGACGGGACCGGTGGACGCAAGAAGGCGACGTCCACCCTGCCTTCGAGCAGCTGCGTCATTTGATCGGCCAGGTTCGAGGTGCGTACTTCGACGGTCAGATGCGGATGCCGGGCACGCAAATCTTGAAGGATCGGCTGGGTGTAAGGCATGGCCGATTCGGCGGCAAATGTTCCAACGACCAGATGGTCGGTGAGAGTCCGAGCCCACTGGTCCGCCTTGTCGCGCAACCACTGCATTGCGTCAACGACCGCCTGCGCCTCACCCCGCAGGGCGTGGCCTGCGTCGCTGAGTCGGACCGTACGACCCGCACGCACGAACAGCTGCACCCCTAGCCGCTTCTCCAACACCTGGATTTGGCGGCTCAGCGCTGGCTGAGTCATGAACAATCTCAATGCAGCCTTGCCGAAATGTAATTCCTCAGCTGTCACGAGGAACAGACGTAGCTGGTGTGGAGTAATCCCAATTTTGGATGGCCCGAAACTAAGGTCCTCCTTGGGGGTGGAGCTTATGGCAGCACGATTTGGACGGTGCCGCGGTGGGAACGGAGCAGCCATCATGCCCAGTAGGTTATCGAACGAGTCAACATTGTCATATATGCAGAAATGGCGCCTTGCGGTTCGAAACGACACACTGAGCCCATTCCAACCGGATCTTGCAGGTCACAGCCTTGTTGCGGATCGCTGATCTGACCTGAGACATAGAGAAACCCCTGGTAGAAGGATTGTCGACCAAGATCAACCATTGCACCAGGGGCTCGTGTGCGTTTCTACCGTGCGGCGCTGCCGTTGTCACATCGGACGCTGACCTACCTGGCAGGCGTGATCCGGCGCCACCGGATCGCGATCGGCTCCACCTGGCGCCGGCTCAACCCGGCCCAGCAGGCGCTGCTGGTACTGGTCCACCTGCGTAAAGGTGAAACATTCGCCGAGGTCGCGGCAGGATTCGGCGTGGGGACGGCAACCGCCTGGCGCTACGTGCACGAGGCCGTCACCTTGCTGGCCGACCGCGCGCCCCCTCCGGCAGGCACTGCGCGCGGCCAAGCGCGCCGGCCACGCCTTCGTCGTGCTCGACGGCACGATCATCCCCATCGACCGCGTCGCCGCCGACCGGCCGTACTACTCGGGCAAACACAAAAAGCACGGCATGAACGTCCAGGTCATCGCGACACCCGACGGTACACCCCTGTGGACATCGGGCTCCCTGCCCGGCGCGGTCCACGACATCAAAGCGGCCCAGATCTGGGGTGTGATCCGGCGCCTGGACGCTGCCGGACTCATCGCCCTTGCCGACAAGGCCTACGTCGGTGCGGGTCAGAGAGTCCTTGTTCCGTACAAGGGCAGAAACAAGCCGCAGTCACAAAAGACCGCCAACTCTGCCCACGCCAAGCTCCGCGGCCCCGGCGAACGCGCGAATGCGCTCTTGAAGACCTGGCGCATCCTGCGGAAACTCCGCTGGTGCCCACTACACGCCGGACATCTCGTCAAAGCCATCTTCGTGCTTCAGGCCCGCGAAACGGGATGAAATACGCTCACTACTGATGAAGGCAACATCTCCCAGAAACAGAAAGACAAAGTAGCTGACACTCTCTGCGCAGCCTGCGAGGGAGGCGAATGGATTCCGGCCACCGTCGTGGTGGTCGCGGGTGTCGGGGTCGAAGCCGGAGGTTTCACCGATGAATAGTTGCTGGAGAGTTGACAGGCGGGCTGCTGGAGTTCGAGGGGCAGGTGTGAGTGGGGTCGCGTCTGGGTGGGGATGGCGTCGACACGGGCAGAGGAGGCAATCTGCGCATAGCGCTTACTCGTGGGAAGTTCTGGCGTATTTTTTGCTGACGCAAGACTATCGGAAATAGGCGTCCCAAAAGCTCAAGTCACACGAGGAGAAGAAATGAGACGTTTCAAGATTCCCTTAGTAGCTTTCTTTGGAGTGGCACTACTTCTTGCCCTCCCCGGTATGGCGCAGGCAGCGGATGCTGCGGCCTCAACAGCAGTACTGGCGGACGGGGGGGTGTCGGGAGCCGGCATACACCGGTGGCGGCTGGACTAACGTCTACCCATGCATCTCCAAGGACTCCATCGGCATGAAAGCCGACGCCTATGTCGGCGGCGTGCCATCCAGCTGCTCGTATTACATAGTGACCATCATTTGGTCCGGAAACCCTTCCTATCCGACAGCAGAAGGCAACAGAATGCCATGCAACAGGAAGGTATCGGCAGTCGTTAGAGCGTCTAATCACGGAAGTCTATTCTGGGCGAGAATCAGAGGATACAACAGCAAGCATCAAAGTTTCCTCAGTCTGGAAAGCCCTCCCATCAGCTACCCTTGAGCGGTTCACGCCCAGACGTATCGTCGCTATCGGTGATTCCTGTTTACGTGCTTAGTTGGTCTGCTCTTTACAGCTCGTTTCAAAATGAACGGTGTGTCGGCTGGTGACAGCCGCGCCGCCCGGAGAAGATCAGCGGTATGTCTTCCCCCGACCTCGTTCCCGACGATCTGTGGGAACGCATAGCCCCGCTCCTGCCACGCCACCCACCCCGTCGCCGACACCACCCGGGGCGGCGGCCGATCGATGACCGCATGGCCTTGGCCGGCATCATCTACGTCCTGCGTACCGGCGTGGCCTGGCGCGATGTCCCGGCCTCGGTGATCGGCTGCTCGGGCGTGACCTGCTGGCGGCGGCTACGTGACTGGACCGAGGCCGGCGTCTGGCCACGCCTGCACCAGCTGCTGCTGAGCGAACTGCGGGCCGCGGGCCTGCTCGACCTGGAGGCCGCCGCCATCGACGGCTCCCACGTCCGCGCCCTCAAAGGGGGGACCATGTCGGGCCGTCGCCGGTCGATCGCGGCCGGCCCGGCTCCAAGCACCACCTGATCGTCGATGCGCACGGCACCCCACTGGCGGCTTCGGTGACCGGCGGCAACCGCCACGACGTCACACAGCTGGCACCCCTGCTAGACAAGATCCCGCCCATCCGCGGAGTACGCGGCCGACCCCGGCGCAAACCCCGCCGCCTGTATGCCGACCGCGGCTACGACTACCCCAGCCACCGCCGCCACCTGCGCATACGCGGGATCAGCCCGATCATCGCCCGCCGCGGCACCCCGCACGGCACCGCGGCCGCCAGCTTGGCCGAGGCGCGCTCCACCCGCGGCAACGTCTTGACCTTCTCCCGGGTCGTCTCCCGCTCGGCCCGCGCCAGCAGCTTGGTCGCGATCAGCACGTCCAACAGGTCCAGGGCGTCATCGACCGCCCGCGTGGTCAGATGCACCGCCGTGGACAGCAGCGCCGCCAGCCGCCGCGTGTCGCTATGCCACCGCGGCAACGAGGCCTTGCCGTCGACCCCGTACCGCGACAGCTCAGCCAGCCGACGCAGCGGCACCCCTGACACATCCAGCCCACCCATCCCCAGCGCGGCGATCTCAGCGGCGCGTTCCAGTGCCCGCGTCATCGCCGGACCCGACACCCGAACCGGTCCGCGTTGCAACCGGTCTGACCGCACTCGGTGGTCAATAACGGTCGGGCGCCTTTACATTGTAGATTCATTCGGTGCGGTACCGTCGCCTGCGGCGGTGCGCGAAAAGTGGAACGGGCAGCGGGTGCCGCCCAGCCCGATCGTGGTGCGGCGCTCGAAGCGCAGCCCATGCCGGCCGGGGTCGATCGCCTCGATCCAGTTCTCGTCGAAGGCGCACATCGCCGGGGTCAATTCCGGCGCGCCGTGGGCGGCCAGCACGTCGTGGTAGAAGCACCGGTGCACCTCCAGCAGGTAGTGCCGGTCGTCGTCGGCAGGGCGGGCGAAGGTGAACGCCGCGCCGAAGGCGTGCTCCTCCCGGGACTTGGAGACCGCGACCATCGCCGCGAACGGATCGGGCGCGGTGTCGAGCATCGCCCGGGTGCCCGCGCGCACCGCGGGGCCGAGCGGTTCGATCAGGGCGGCCCGGACCGCGGCGATCGCGGCCGGGCGGCCGAGCGGCGCCAGCAGCGCCCGGTATCCGGCCAGCACGGCGAGGGTGAGGCGCAGGTTGTGCCGGGACGGCTCGTCGACGATCAGGTGCGCGGCGGCCTCCAGCAGCGCGGCGTGCCGCAGGCGGGCGTCCGGCACCAGGCCGGAAGGCAGCGCGTGCTCGCGCGCCGTCGCGGCCAGCTGCCCGAAGAACGCCTCGATCAGGGCGGTGATGTCCCGCTCGTTGTCGGGGAGGTACTCCTCGCCGAGATCGTCGAACTCCGGGATCTCCGGGATCTCCGGCGATACGGGCGAGTCGGGGGTTTCGGCGGAATCGGAGAATCGGCCGGTGGTCATCGGTGGTCCTTTCGGGACGGGACGGTCCCGAGCGCGGACCCCGGCTCGCGTGCGGGCAGGCCGGGCGCGCTCGCGACCATGCGAGCACGCCGGCGCGCTCCACCGACCTACCGGGCGCCGACGAACTTCAACGGATTCGGACGGCCCGATGATGCCACGCGGCGCGCCGGGCCGTCGAGCCCGGACCGGCGGTGCGCGTGGTTAGTACCTTTTAGTGGCGTTTTTCCGGAGGCTTTGGCAGGGCGTCACCACCTACGGGAGATGCTCATCAAGGAGGAGGTCCCCGTGACGCACAACCCGACCCGGCCGCGCATCGTCGTCGGCGTGAGCCACTCCCCCACCGCCATCACCGCGCTGCGCTGGGCCCTGGAGGAGGCCCGGCTGCGCGGCGCGCAGATCCTGCCCGTGCACGCCTGGCAGTGGTCGGGCCAGCACCGGGCCTCCTACGCGCCGATGGGCACCTGGCGCTCGCACGAGGAGGAGTACGCCGCCGCGCGCGAACGTGCCCGGGGCGTCGTCGCCGGGCACCCGGCCTGCCTGGAACCGGTGGTGGCGCACGGCCCGCCCGCCCAGGTGCTGCTGCGGCACTGCCAGGACGCCGAGATGCTCGTGCTCGGGATCCGCCGCCCCGAACCCGGCGTCCCGGTCACTGCCACCCCGGTGGTCGTCGCCTGCGTCATGGGCGCCCGCTGCCCGGTCGTGGTGGTCTCCTGCGGCGCCGCCCCCGAGCCCGCCGTCCGGCCCCGCCCGGCCGGCCTCACCGGCGTCGCCACCGGCTGAACGCCCGCCGGAACGCCGGTCGCCGCCGCCTTTCCTGCCGGGCCCTCGCCGGTCCCCCGGTCGGACCGCCGCGTCATCCGGCACAGCCGGCCGGCCGCTGCCGCCCAGGAGTGCCGGCTCGGGCACGGTGCCGCCGGCGGTCACCTGCGGCGGCCGGGGACCTCGCCGAAGTGGTCTACCCAGGCCGCTCCCCCGGTTCGGCGGTCACCCCGTACAGGCGGGCCAGGGCGGCCGCCGACTCGGCGACGGCGGCGCGCAGCTCCGGCGGCTCCAGCACCTCCAGATCGGCGCCCATGCGCAGCAGCAGCCAGCGGGCGTGCCGCACCCCCTCGATGGGCAGGCGCAGCACTCGCCACCCGTCCGGCTCCGGCGGGCCCGCAGCCGCCAGCGCCGCCTCCACCGGCCCGGTGCCCGCCGTCACCCGCAGCATGCCTTCGGCGCCCGGCGCCAGCCGCACCACCGCCTGCGCCGGGTACATCCGCGTCCGGAAGTCGGCGGCGTACTCCTGCCAGAACGCGGCCAGGTCGAAGTCCTCGGGCCGGGTGAACCGGGCGGGCAGCACCTCGGCCGACAGGATCCGCGCGATGCGGTAGGTGCGCGGCGCCGGGCCGGCCGGCGGCCCGGCCGGCGAGCCGGCCGCCTGACCCGTCGACGGGCCGGTCGACGGGCCGGCCGGCGCGGCGACCAGGTACCAGGAGCCGCCCTTGAGCACCAGGCCGTAGGGCCGGACCCGGCGGGTCACATCCTGCGGGCCCCACCGGCGGTAGACCATCTGGATCTCCCGCTCCTCCCACACCGCGTCGGCGACCTCCGCCAGCAACGGCACCTCGTCGGACTCGCGGTACCAGCCCGGCACGTCCAGCAGGAACCGCTCGCGCATCCGCGCGGCCCGCGAGCGCGGCTCGGGCGGCAGTGCGGCCAGCAGCTTCAACTCGGCCGCGGCGGCCACCTCCGAGCGGCCGAGTTCGGCGGCCGGGCCGGGCAGCGCCGCCAGGAACAGCGAGGAGGCCTCCTCGGCGGTGAGCCCGGTCAGCCGGGTGCGGTAGCCGTCCAGCAGCCGGTAGCCGCCCGCCGGGCCGCGGTCGGCGTAGACCGGGACGCCGGCCGCCGAGAGCGCCTCCACGTCGCGGTAGACGGTGCGCACCGAGACCTCCAGCTCTCGCGACAGCTCGGTGGCGGTCATCTGCCCGCGCGCCTGCAGCAGCAACAGCAGGGACAGCAACCGGCTCGCGCGCATGGCACCAGTCTGCC
Source organism: Sphaerisporangium rufum (assembly GCF_016863395.1). GTDB lineage: Bacteria > Actinomycetota > Actinomycetes > Streptosporangiales > Streptosporangiaceae > Sphaerisporangium > Sphaerisporangium rufum. Next base: position 131,466 of record NZ_BOOU01000044.1, read on the forward strand.
GCCACCGGCGGCGCGCTCGCATGCCGGCGGCCTCCGGCGCCGTGGCCGGGCCCGGCGGCGTGCCGGGCGGGCGGTCCCGCGGCCCGCGGTCGCACCGGCGGCCACGGCGGTGGCACGACGCGGCGCGACGGCGGTCCGGCGCGGTGGTATGACGCGGTGTGGCGGCGGTGTGGCGGCGGCTCAGATGTCCTCGCCGGGGTCGCCGTCCGGCGGGCTCGGCCGCGGGGTGGCACCGGTGTCGCCCGGGGACGGCGTCGGCGTGGTGGTGAGGGTGTCGCGCGGCGAGGGCACCGGCGGCGGCGTGGGGACGAACATCGTCGGCGGCGGCGGCCGCGAGGGCGACGCCGGCTCCTCGCTGCGGAACAGCAGCAGCCAGGTGATCGTCAAAGTCAGGGTCAGCAGCACCGCCAGCGCCGAGGCGGCGGCCACCACCGCCCGGCGGGTCTCGGTGGGCGGCGGCGCGGGCGGCGGGGGCAGCGGCACCGCCGGCACCCGGTCGCCCAGCCAGTACGGCACGAAGTCCGGGCCGTGCGCCTGGCCGATCAGCGTGCCGGTCACCAGCACCGACCGCAGGAACCACTCCGCGCCCGGCCCGCCCGGCAGGTACGGCACCGCCACCCACGGGGCCGGCCCGTCGTGCATCGCCACCACCTGCGGCGCGCCACCACCACCGCCACCGGCCGCCGAACGGCCCCGGGCCCGGGCCACCCAGCCGCGCACGCCGCCGCGGACCGGCGCCGCCTGGCGCACCGCGGTCAAGAACCGCTCGCGGGCGGCGGCGTCCATCGCCGCGCCGCGGGTGAGCAGCGCGACCGACACCGTGCGGCCGTCGCCCTCCTGCGCCAGGTAGACGAACCCGGTGGGCAGGGTCTGCAACCGCGCCTGCACGACGTAGCCGCCCAGGCGAGGCGGGTCGCCGTACTGGAGCGGAGTCGCCACGCACGCTATGAAAGCACAACCGCCGCGGCACGCCGGTCGCGACACCCGGCGAGGGCGCCGTGCGACGGCGCCGCTCGTTTGATGGAATGGCCGCATGACCGTTGCGGACGAACGCGGTGACCTGCCAGGACCCGAGGGCGACGCCGACCCTGACCTGCGGCTGCTGCAGGACGCGCTGGCCGAGGTGCGGAAGGTCATCGTCGGCCAGGACCATATGACCGAACGGCTGCTGGTGGCGCTGCTCGCCCGCGGCCACTGCCTGCTGGAGGGCGTGCCCGGCGTGGCCAAGACGCTGGCCGCCGCCACGCTGGCCACCGTCGTGGGCGGCAGCTTCGCCCGTATCCAGTTCACCCCGGACCTGGTGCCCAGCGACATCGTCGGGACCCGCGTCTACCATCCCTCCAGCGAGAGTTTCGACGTCGAGCTCGGGCCGGTGTTCGTCAACTTCCTGCTCGCCGACGAGGTGAACCGTGCCCCGGCCAAGGTGCAGTCGGCGCTGCTGGAGGTGATGGCCGAACGCCAGGTCTCCCTGGCCGGGCGCACCCACCCGCTGCCGCGGCCGTTCGTGGTGCTGGCCACCCAGAACCCCATCGAGTCCGAGGGGGTGTACCCGCTGCCGGAGGTGCAGCGCGACCGCTTCCTGTTCAAGGTGCGCGTCGGCCATCCCACCGCGGCCGAGGAGCTGGAGATCCTGCACCGGATGAGCGTCTCGCCGCCGCTGCCCTCCCCGGTGCTGGACCCGGCCCGGCTGCTGGCCCTGCAGAAGCTCGCCGACCAGGTGTCGGTGCACCAGCTGGTCGCCGATTACGTGGTGCGGCTGGTGATGGCCACCCGCGCCCCCGCCGAGTACGGCCTGCGCGAGCTGGAGGAGACCATCGAGATCGGGGTCAGCCCGCGCGCCACCCTCGGCCTGGTGTCGGCCGGGCGGGCGCTGGCGCTGCTGCGCGGCCGCGACTACCTGCTGCCCGACGACGTGCGCGACGTCGCCCCCGACGTGATGGGCCACCGGCTCATGCTCACCTTCGACGCGCTGGCCGACGGGGTCGACCCCGACGAGGTGGTCCGCCGGGTGCTGGCCACCGTGCCGCCGCCGCTGGTCGTGTGGAACCAGGCGCAGCGATGAGCGGCCCCGCCGGGCAGACCGGCCGGCCGCCCGGCGGCGGGCGGGGGCCCGAGCACGCGCTGCGCGGGCTGGAGCTCACCGTGCTGCGCCGGCTGGACGGGCTGCTGCACGGCGACCACCAGGGCCTGCTGCCCGGCGCCGGCAGCGAGCTCGGCGACAGCCGCGAGTACGTCCCCGGCGAGGACGACGTGCGCCGCATCGACTGGGCGGTCACCGCGCGCACCACCGTCGCCCACGTGCGGGACCTGGTCGCCGACCACGAGCTGGAGACCTGGGCGCTGGCCGACCTGTCGCCCAGCATGGACTTCGGCACCGCCGACATGGAAAAGCGCGACCTGGCCATCGCGGCGGTCGGCGCGATCGGGCTGCTGGCCGGCCGGGTGGGTGACCGGTTCGGCGCCTGCGTCCTGCTCGGTGACCGGATGCACCGCATCCCGGCCCGCACCGGCCGCCCGGCGCTGTACGCGCTGCTGCACGCCCTGCTGGCGGCGCCGCGCGCCGAGCCGGGCACCGGCGCGGTGCCGCTGGGCGAGGCGCTGGAGATGTTCGCCGGCATCCGGCGCAAGCGGGGGCTGCGCGTGGTGGTGTCGGACTTCCTGGAGCTCGGCGCCGGCGGCGACCCGGCCGGCGAGCGCGGCTGGGAGCGGCCGATGCGCCGGCTGGCCGCCCGCCACCAGGTGCTGGCGGTGGAGGTCGTCGACCCGCGCGAGCTGGAGCTGCCCGACGTGGGGCTGATCGCGCTGCGCGACCCCGAGACCGGGCGCACCCGGGAGGTGCACCTGTCGGCCCGGGTGCGGCAGGCCTACGCCGAGGCCGCCGCCGCCCAGCGGGCGGCCACGGCGGCGGCGTTGCGGCGCTGCGGGGCCGGCCACCTGGTGCTGCGCACCGACCGCGACTGGGTCCGCGACATCGCCCAGCACACCCTCCGGCAGCGGCGCACCGCGCACCTGGCCGGGCGGCACCCGACCAGGAGGACCGGCGCGTGATCTTTCTGTCTCCCGGCTGGCTGTGGCTGTTCGCCGCGCTGGCCGTCATGGCCGCCGCCTACGTGGCGGCCCAGTTCGCCCGGCGCCGCTACGCCGTGCGGTTCACCAACCTGGCGCTGCTCAGCCTGGTCGCCCCCGAGCGTCCCGGCTGGCGCCGTCACCTGCCCGCCGCGCTGTTCCTGGTGATGATGAGCCTGCTGGTGCTGGCCGCCGCGCGGCCGGCCGACGCCACCCGGGTGCCCAGGGATCGGGCGACGATCATCGTGGCGGTGGACATCTCGCTGTCCATGGAGGCCGGCGACGTGACGCCCTCGCGGCTGGTCGCCGCCCAGCAGGCCGCCCAGCAGTTCGTCCGTGACCTGCCCGAGCGGTTCAACGTCGGGCTGGTGTCCTTCGCGCGCTCGGCGGCGGTGGTCGTCTCGCCGACCACCGACCACCTGGCGGTGATCAGCGCGATCGGGAACCTGTCCACCCGGCCGGGCACCGCGATCGGCGAGGCGGTGTTCGCCTCGCTGGACTCGGTGCGCTCCTTCGACCAGCGCGCGGTGACCGACCCGCCGCCGGCGGCGATCGTGCTGCTGTCCGACGGCGACAACACCTCCGGCCGGTCGGTGCCCGAGGCGGTCCAATCCGCCTCCGGCGGGCGGGTGCCGGTGTCCACGATCGCCTACGGCACGCCGAACGGGACGGTGGCGATCGACGGCCGCGACGTGCAGGTGCCGGTGAACAAGGCCACCTTGCAGTCGCTGGCCGACGGCACCGGCGGCCGCGCCTACAGCGCCGAGTCCGGTTCGGAGCTGCGCGAGGTGTACGCGCAGATCGGCAGCTCGCTGGGGTACCGCGTGGTGCATCAGGAGATCAGCCAGTGGTTCACCGTGGCCGGGCTGCTCGCCGGGCTGGCCGTGGCCGCCGCGGCGCTGCTGCTCGGCGCGCGGCTGCCCTGACCGTACCGGCCGGCGGCCCGGTGCGGGCGGGGCACCGTCCGGCTGTTGGTAACGTCGTTGCCCGTGACATCCGCGGGGGGACACTACTTCCAGGAACGGCCCGGCGCCGCCGCCCGGCCCGGCACTGTCGAGATGGTGCTGCCGGACGTGCACTTCCGGCTGGCCACCGACAGCGGCGTGTTCTCCGGCGACCGCCTCGACCCGGGCACCCGGGTGCTGCTGGAGACGGTGCCGCCCCCGCCCGCCGGCGGGGACCTGCTCGACCTCGGCTGCGGGTACGGCCCGGTCGCGCTGACCATGGCCGCCCGGGCGCCGGAGGCGACGGTGTGGGCGGTGGACGTCAACCGCCGGGCCGTCGAGCTGTGCGGGCGAAACGCCACGGCCGCAGGCCTTTACAAAGTAAGATCGGTGCATGCCGACGAGGTGCCGCCGCAGGTGCGGTTCGCCGCCATCTGGTCCAACCCGGCGATCCGCATCGGCAAGCCCGCCCTGCACGCCATGCTGACCCGCTGGCTGGACCGGCTCGTCCCCGGCGGCACCGCCCACCTGGTGGTGCAGAAACACCTGGGCGCCGACTCGCTGCAGCGCTGGCTGACCGGCCAGGGCTTCGCCACCACCCGGGTGGCCTCCCGCTCGGCCTACCGCGTGCTCGCCGTCTCCGCCCGCCCGGCCCCCGGCCCCGACCGTCCCACCGAGGAGCACCCACCATGACCACCGGCGCCCGCAGGCAGCTGCGCCCGACCGACGTCAAGCGGCTGAACCGCGCCTGGCGCCGCGGCACCGCACACCGGCTGGCGGTGATCCTGGAGTCGGTCACCGGCCCCTACAACGTCGGCTCGATCTTCCGCACCGCCGCCGCGTTCGGCGCCGAGCGGCTGTGGCTGGCCGGCAACGCCACCCCGCCCACCAACCCCAAGGTGCAGAAGACCGCCCTTGGCACCGACCGGCTGGTGCCCTGGGAGGAGGCCGGGTCCGGCGCCGACGCGGTGCGCGCCGCCCGGCAGGACGGCTACACCGTGGTGGCCGTCGAGCTGACCGGCGACGCCGTGCCGCTGCACCGGGCGCGGCTGGACCGCGACGTGTGCCTGGTGCTCGGCAGCGAGGACCACGGCTGCTCCCCCGCCGTGCTGCAGGCCGCCGACGAGGTGCTGTACATCCCGCAGGTCGGCCGGGTCGGCTCGTTCAACGTCGGGGTGGCCGGCGCGATCGTGCTGGCCGAGGCCCGCCGCCAGGAGTGGGCCGCCGCCGGGCCTGAGGACGCCGGCGACGCCCTCCCCGGGGAACGGCCCGGCCACAGCGGGTGACGGCCGCCGGCCGGCCGTGATCGGCGCCGGCCGGCGCGGCGTCCGGCCGGTCCCGCGCTATCCTGGCGGGCGAACGGATGCCGGGCCGTGACCGGAATGTTCACCGGCCGGGCTGCCCCGCCGCCCTCCCACGGGGGATACTCCTGCACGTGCCGCGCCGCTACCCCTTCCTGGACCACCCCGGCCCGCTCGCCTTCGCCCACCGCGGCGGGGCGGCCGAGGGCCGGGAGAACACCATGGCCGCGTTCGAGCGGGCCGTCGACCTCGGCTACACCTACCTGGAGACCGACGCCCACGCCACCGCCGACGGGGTGCTGCTGGCCTTCCACGACCACACCCTGGACCGGGTGACCGACCGGCACGGGCGGGTCGCCGCGCTGCCCTACCGGGAGGTGCGCCGGGCCCGCATCGGCGGGGTGGAGCAGATCCCGCTGCTGGAGGACGTCCTCGGCAGCTGGCCGGACGTGCGGGTCAACATCGACGTCAAGGAGTCGCCGGCCATCGTCCCGCTGGCCGAGGCGGTGCGGCGCACCGCCGCCCACGACCGCGTCTGCCTGACCTCCTTCTCCGACGTGCGGCTGGCGCGGGCGCGGATGGCGATGGGCCGCCCGGTGTGCTCGGCGCTCGGCCCGCGCGGCGTGGCGCGGCTGCGCGCCGCCGCGGCGCTGGGGTCGGGGTACGGCCGGCTGCTCGGCGGCCTGGCCCGCCAGGGCGTGCCGTGCGCCCAGGTCCCGGTCGGGTTCCGCGGCATGCGGGTCACCACCCGGGCGCTGGTGCGCACCGCGCACGCCCTGGGCATGCAGGTGCACGTGTGGACGGTGGACGATCCGCGGCAGATGGAGCACCTGCTCGACCTGGGCGTGGACGGCATCATGACCGACAACATCTCCGGGCTGCGCGACGTGCTCGCCGCGCGCGGCCAGTGGCATCCCCGCCGGCCCGCCGCCCACGCCTGAGCCTCCCCCCGTCCCCCGCGGCGCCGGCCGCCGCGCCCCCACCTCACCCGGAGCCCCTCTCGTGAACACCCCTGTCACCGTCGACGACCCGCCGAAGGCGCGCCGGCGCGAGCAACGCGGATGGTACTGGTACGACGTCGCCAACTCCGGCTTCCAGACCACCGTCATCACCGTCTTCCTCGGCCCCTACCTGACCACGCTGGCCGAGCGGGCCGCCGACCCCGGCGGCCGCGTCCCCTTCCTCGGCCTGGACCTGCGCGCCGAGGCCTACTTCTCGGCCGTGGTGTCGATCTCGGTGGTCCTGCAGATCATCGTCATGCCGATCACCGGGGCGCTGGCCGACCACACCGGCCGCAAGAAGGAGCTGCTCGGCGTCGCCGCCTACCTCGGGGCGGCGGCCACCTTGGGCTTCTACCTGGTGGACGGCGCCGCCTACGCGCTCGGCGGCGCGCTGTTCATCGTCGCCAACGTGGCCTTCGGCGCCGCCATGGTCGTCTACAACTCGTTCCTGCCGCAGATCGCCACCGCCGACGAGCGCGACCGGGTGTCCTCGCGCGGGTGGGGTTTCGGCTACCTGGGCGGCTTCACGCTGCTGGCCGCCAACCTCGCGCTCTACCTGGGCAGCGGCGTGGAGTCGGGCCTGGCGGTGCGTATCAGCCTGGCCTCGGCCGGAGTGTGGTGGGCGGTGTTCACCGTCATCCCGCTGCTGCGGCTGCGCAACCGGCCGGTGCACACCGACGGCGAGACCACCGCGGGCCAGGCGGTGACCGGCAGCTTCCGCCAGCTGGGCCGCACCATCGCCGGCCTGCGCCGCTACCCGCGCAGCATGATGTTCCTGCTGGCCTACCTGATCTACAACGACGGCGTGCAGACCGTCATCTCCTTCTCGGCCACCTACGCCGACAAGGAGCTCGGGCTGTCCAAGCAGACGCAGATCACCGCGATCCTGCTGGTGCAGGCGGTCGCGTTCGGCGGCGCGCTGCTGCTCGGCGCGCTGGCCGCCCGGTTCGGCACCAAGCGCACGGTGCTGGTCAGCCTGGTCGCCTGGACGGCCGTGGTCGCCGTCGCCTACTTCCTGGAGCGGGGCGCCGCCGCGCAGTTCTACGCGATCGCCGTGGTGATCGCGGTGGTGATGGGCGGCACCCAGGCCCTGTCGCGGTCGCTGTACTCGCTGGTGATCCCGCCGGGCCGCGAGGCGGAGTACTTCAGCCTGTTCGAGGTCAGCGACAAGGGCTCGGCGCTGCTGGGGTCGTTCACCCTGACGCTGGCGCTGCAGCTCACCGGCAGCTACCGGGTGGCCATCCTGTCACTGGTGATCTTCTTTGTCGCGGGGTTCGCCCTGCTCGCGGCGACGAACCTGCCGCGGGCGGTGCGCGAGGCGGGCAACCAGGTGCCGGCCCGTATCTGACCCGCCGGCGTGCCGCGTGCCCCCCCGGCTATCGCGGGCGCGGCGGGACCCATTCGGAGATCATTTTTGCGACACATGGGGCCGGAGGCGAAAAGCGCGATTGGATCACCCCAAGGGTGGGAATCCATCCACGGTATCAGGCGTTGTAAGCCGTGGAGACCACCCCACACCGACGGGGCCCTCAGGAGGCATTGAAACATGGGCGAGCGTGCACTTCGCGGAACCCGGCTCGGAGCCACCAGCTACGAGAACGACCGCAACACCGACCTGGCCCCACGCCAGGAGGTGCCTTACACCTGCCCGAAGGGCCACCGCTTCGACGTGCCCCTCTCAGCCGAGGCGGAGATTCCGGCGACCTGGGAGTGCCGCAGCTGCGGTGCCACGGCCCTGCGGGTCGACGCCGAGCAGCCCCAGCAGAAGAAGGCCAAACCACCGCGTACCCACTGGGACATGCTGCTCGAGCGCCGCACCATCGAGGACCTCGAGGAGGTCCTGAACGAGCGGCTGGCGATCTTGCGCGCACAGCGCCGCAAGAGCGCCTGACGCAACCGGACCGGCCGGCGCCTTCGCCCACCCGCCAGGGTGGCGCGAAGGCGCCTTTTCCATGCCCGTTCCCCTTGGCCTGCCTCGCGGGCGGCCATCGGGCCGCGCGTGCCGGGCTCCGGGCCGGCCGGCACGGTACCCTCCCCCTGCCCCTTGGCGGTTGGACCGGCCGCCGGCATGACACTGGAGACCACCGATGACCGAATACCCCCTGCGCCCGGTCGGGCGGGTGGAATCGCCGCTCACCGACCTGTCCGCGGCGCCCCGGCAGCCCGACGAGGGCGCCCCCGAGGCCTGGCTGGTCTTCGACGAGCGCTGCCTGCCCGCGCTGGACGGGGTGCGCCCGGGCACCGACATGCTGCTGCTCACCTGGCTGGATCGCGCCGACCGCGACACCCTGGCCGTCCACCCGCGCGGCGACGCGGCACGCCCGCTCACCGGCGTGTTCACCACCCGCGCCCCGGACCGGCCCAACCCGGTCGGCCTGCACACCGTGCATGTGCTGGAGGTGGCCGGCGCCCGGGTGCGGGTGCGCAACCTCGAGGCCCTCGACGCCACCCCGATCATCGACATGAAACCGCTGCTCACCCCGGACCGCTGACCGGCCGGCCGCCCGGGATGGGCGCCGCCGCGGGAACGGCGAGCAGGGGACGCCGCGGCGGCCCCAGGCGTCAATCTCCCATCGCCCGCGACGCCGGTCATCGGCGCTGGAAGCCGACCTCTTGCGCATGGGCGTCAACCCGCCGCCCGCGAGGCGGGAAGCCTCAGCCGATCGCCCACTGCTGGGTCGCCAGCGGCGGTGTCTTGCAGTCGAACTGCTGCAGCTGCTCGTCGACCCCATAGTGGGCGAACGCCCAGGTACGGGTCATCGCCGCCGGCGGCGGCCCGCCGAAGTAGTCGTCGAGCTGTGCCTGCGTCCAGGGAGTCCCGGTGGCGCAGCCGGTCATGCCGAACGCGTTGAAGCCCGCGAAACGGTAGGCACGGCCGTCGAGCATGAGGTTCCGGCCCGACCGGTACACGAACCCGGCGGGCGTGACCGTCCGCACGCCAGTCGAACCGGCCGCTACCGGCACGGCGCCCGAGACCGTGCCGGACACCGCGACAGCCGGCGGTCCGGTCACCATGTGCGCGGCCAGCAGCAGGGTCGAAGCCCGATGGAACGATGTGCGCAAGATCTCTCCTGAGGTGCGGGGGACGCCGGCGGGGCGCTTCAGGCCGCTTTGCCGTGCTTGCGGAGCAGCCTGGCCAGTATCACCGCCAGCACGGCGGCGGGGACGATGTGCAGGACGCCGGTGGCCTGGAAGAGCGGGTCGAAGGGCTCGCCCGGCGGGTAGCCCCCGTCCAGGAGGGGGCGGATCACGTGCGTGTAGAGCCCTTCGAACGCGCCGAACGCCAGCACGAAGCCGCCCAGCGCGCCCAGGTGGTAGACCCACCGGCCGGCCCGGGCGACGCCCCCGTCGCCGAATCGGGCGAGCTCTAGACCGACGGTGATGACGGCCAGCAGCGCGCCCGCCAGGATGACCGCGTGATGGCGCCCGGGCGTGTGGTAGATCTCCGCGCCGTACAGGTGATGGACGGTGGTGTTCAGCGCGTTGACAGCGCACCACACCAGCACCCGCGGGCCGGCGACTTCGCGGGTGGCGGGCGTCGTACCGTCGATCCCCATGATTCCTCCTTCGCCGGCCTGCCGACCGGACCTCAATTACTTTAGTATGTTGACAGTTAAGTATATCGATGGTTAGCGTTGTTGACGTTGACAGCGGCACGGTGCACGAGCCCGTCGCCTGACCGCGCGGCCACGGCGGGGCGGCCACCACAGACGTTTTATGAACATCTGTTCACGAACATGATATGAACATGCGTTCATAAAAGTCGAGCCGAACCATCCGCCGGCCTTGACAGCACTCGGCGGCCCGCTATCGTGAACACATGTTCACGAACAATCGTTCACGCAAGAGGTGGTCATGAGCATCGCCAACCAGCGCCAGTTCGAGGCGTGGAACGGCGCGGAGGGCGCCGCGTGGGCGGCGGCCGCCCGGGCGGGCGGCGACCGGGGACGGATCCGCGAGATCTTCGAGCGCTTGATCGAGCTGGCGGCCATCGGCCCGGCCGACCGGGTGCTGGACATCGGCTGCGGGGCCGGCGAGAGCACCCGGCTGGCGGCACGGCACGCCATCGCCGGGCAGGTCACCGGGGTCGACCTGTCGGTACCGCAGATCGAGCAGGCCGTCCGGGCCACCGCCACGGCCGGCCTTGGCAACGTCTCCTACACCCACGCCGACGTGCAGGTCCATCCATTCGACCCGGGTGCCTTCGATGTCGCCATCAGCATGCACGGAGTGATGTTCTTCGCCGATCCGGTGGCGGCCTTCGCCAACATCGGGCGCGCGCTGACACCGGGCGGGCGCCTGGCCCTCGTCTGCCCGCAACCGGCCGAGGACTGCGCCTGGTACGTGGTCCCGATCGCCGCGCTGCTCGGGCTGCCGCCGCACCCGGAGGAGGTGATCGCCCGCTATCCGGGGGACCCGCCGGCCATGTTCTCCCTGTCGGCGCCCGGCCGCCTGCGGGAGGTCCTCACCGAGACCGGCTTCGTGCGGATCTCGGTGGAAGCCGCCCGGATGCCGATGCCGTTCGGGCCGACCGCGGCCGAGTCCGCCGTCACCCTGCTCTCCCACGGCCCCACGCGCTACCTGCTGGAGCGGAGCGACACGCTCACCTGGGACGAGGCGCGCACCCGGCTGGAGACCGCCCTGGCACCGTACGAGACGCCGGCCGGGGTGCGCGTGCCCGGTGCGCAATGGCTGGTCACCGCGCGGCGACCGGCGCCGACATGAACAAGCACTCATGCCGTGCCGCCCGGGTTGCAGAGCGACGATCACATGGAGGCGTCATCGGAGCGGCCCGCCGCCCGGCCGCCGTGACGGCGGCCCTGCAGGCATCGCTGATCGACCATGCCGTGCGACTGGTGCGCCGCGCCGGCGCCGACGCGCTGACCATGCGGGCACTGGCCCAGGAGGCGGGATGCTCTCCCGGGTTGCTGTACAAGCTCTTCCGTGACCGCGACGCGCTCGTCGCGGCCGTGGTGGACCACCAGTTCCGGCGGCTGGCGGCCGATCTGGGGGACTTCGTGGCCCGTGCCGGCACCGGCGAGGTGGCCGGGAACCTCGAACGGTTCGCCGAGGTGCTGCTGGGGCCGGCGGCTCAGGTGATCAGGCTGGCCGCCGGGACGCCGGTGGCGGCACGTTTCGCCGAGTCAGCCCACGACAGCGGGTTCGTGGACGCGCTGCCGAGAACCGTCACCGAGTACATCGCGGCCGAGAAGCGTCTGGGCCGGATCGACCCGTCGGTGGATGAGAGGGCGATCGGATTCCTGGTCACCGGGGCGGTGCACAACCTGCTGGTATCAGGGGAGGCGTATCCCCGGCCCTCGCCGCCGGAGGTCGGCCGGCTGCTCGGCTCGCTGGCCCGGCTCCTTGAGCCCCGCCGCTGAGCCCGCCGGCACCGCCGCCACTCGCGGTGAGGCCGCCCCGGCAGGCCGGCACCCGCCGTGTCGTAGAACTCCGCGATCCGTCGCGGGGAGGCCCGCCAGCGGCCTGTCATGTCCTCAACGATGTTCGATGGTGACCGGGGGTACCATGCTCATCTCCTACCGCCGCCTGCTGTCCGGCGAGTGAACGCCGATGCGAACGATCGTCCAGACCGACCCGGTTCCGCCCGCCGAACGATTCCCGTTATGGCAGGATCTGATCTCTCGGTCGGTGGTCCCCCTCGACCTCACCACGCCGGACACCGCCCGCTTTCACGGGTCACTGCACCTGCTCGATCTGGGGACCGCGCAGGTCGGCCAGGTCATCTGTTCCCCGTTCGGCTGGCGGCGGACCGAACGACTGATCCGGCGGTCCGAACCGGAGAAGTTGTACATCGCCGTCCCGCACGGCGGCCACTACGTGGTGAGACAGTCGGGGGAGGAAGCCAGCGCCGGCCCGCTCGGCGTGCTGATCCACCCCCTGTGGCGCCCGTTCACCGCCAGCTACCGCCCGGACGAGACCGGCCTGGTCCGCGGGGTCTTCGCCCTGGTGACCCGGCCTCTGATGGCACGCCCGCCAAGAGGCGCGCGCCACGACCGGCCGGTGGCGCTGCCCCCCGCCGACGGGGTTGCCACACTGCTGCACGACCTTGTGTCCGGCATCCTCCGCGACACCGGCCCTCCGGGCGCCGCCAAGGCGGCACATGTCGGCATGGCCGTGACCGACCTGGTCGCGGCGGCGGTGACCGACGGCGGGGCGGCGGAGGAGGCGGCACGACGCGCCACCGGCCGCCACGTCGCCCGTCGGGCCGCGGCCTATCGGTTCATCGCCGACAATCTCCGCGACCCGGGACTCACGCCCACGACCGTGGCGGACGCGCTGCACATCTCCACCCGGACCCTGCATCGGCTTTTCGCCGACGAGCGAGGGCCCACGGTCGCCGGCTGGATACTTCGGCAGCGCCTGGAGCGGTGCCACCGCGACCTCGGGGACCCGGCCCTGCTGGACGTCCCGATCCACGCCGTGGCCGCCGGCTGGGGAATCACCGATCCGGCACGGTTCTCCCGCGCCTACCGCGGCGCGTACGGGCGCGCGCCCACCGAGCATCGCCGGGAGACGGCCGAACGCCTCCGGGCGGCCGGCAAGGGCGCGGGCGGCCATGGCGCACCCGGACCGGCTGACGCCGCCGAGCCGTGACACCGGCCCGCGAGGAACGGGCGGCACCGCCCGGCGCGGCGGGCGGCCCCGTCAAGCGCCCCGTCAGGCGCCCGGGCGGCGGGCGTGGCCCGGGTCGACCGCGCCGCGCGGCGTGCCGTGGCGGGGCTCGTCGTCGATGACCTCGCCGGAGACGACCCGCGAGCCGGCCCGGCCGGTCCGGCCGGCCGGACCGGCCGCACCGGGGAAGCCGGAGAGCATGCCGCCCAACGGGGAGACCGCGGCCATCGCGCGCATCCGGCGGCCGAGGAACCAGGCCAACGCGCGGCGGGCCAGCGGCCGGGTGGGCGGCAGCACCAGGAAGAACCCGGCGATGTCGGTGACGAATCCGGGGGTGAGCAGCAGCGCGCCGCCGGCCACGATCATGGCGCCGTCGGCCAGCTCGCGGTCGGGCACCCGTCCGGAGCCGAACGACTCGCGCAGCGCCCGCCAGGCACGCCGGCCCTCCCGGCGGACGATCCAGGCGCCCAGCAGGCTGTCGGCGACCAGCAGCCCGACGGTGGGCCAGCCGCCGATCACCTGGCCGACCTGGATCAGCACCCAGATCTCGGCGACCGGAACCACCAGGAAGAGTATGAAAAGCAGCACGCGCAGCATGGCTCCACCATCACCTCAGGGGCACTCCGCGGCGCCTGCGGGGCGCCGTGTCAGGTACAACGCCGTTCGAGCTCCGCCGGTTCCCGCCCCGGCCGGGCCGCCAGGCGGGAGGAACCCGGGTCGCGGGCCCGGACATCGGACCCGCGACCCGAAGCGGCCGCGACCGGCCCGCCGGTGGCCACCCCGAGCGGTCAGGTTTCCTCGGGGACCCATCTTGCGGGCGAGGGCCGTCAGCGGTGGCGGGCGAACCGGCGGGGCAGGCCGGTCAGCCCCCATACGGTGACCCGCCACAGCGCCTCGGCGAAGACCGCGCGGCTCATCTTGCTGGCCCCGGCGGTCCGCTCGACGAAGGTGATCGGCACCTCGGCCACCCGCAGCCCGGCGCGCACCGTGCGCAGGGTCAGGTCGACCTGGAAGCAGTAGCCCTGGGACTGCACGTCGTCCAGGTCGATCTTCTCCAGGGTGCCGGCGCGGTAGGCGCGGAACCCGGCGGTGGCGTCGTGCACCGGGACGCCGAGCAGCAGGCGGACGTAGGTGTTGGCGCCGCGGGACAGCGCCTCACGGGATCGGGGCCAGTTGACCAGCCGGCCGCCGGGGACCCACCGGGAGCCGATGACCAGGTCGGCGCCGCCGCCCATCGCCTCCAGCAGCCGTGGCAGGTCCTCGGCGCCGTGCGAGCCGTCGGCGTCCATCTCGACCAGCACGTCGTACCCTTCGGCCAGCCCCCACCGGAACCCCGCGATGTAGGCGGCGCCCAGGCCCTGCTTGCCGGCGCGGTGCAGCACGTGCACGTGATCGTCGGCGGCGGCCAGCTCGTCGGCGATCGCGCCGGTGCCGTCCGGGCTGTTGTCGTCGGCGACCAGGATGTGCGCGTCCGGCACGGCCGCGCGCAGCCGCCCGACGGTCACCGGCAGGTTCTCCCGCTCGTTGTAGGTGGGCACGATGACCAGTACCCGTCCCAGGCTTTCTGCCATCACCTGTCCTCTCCCTCCGATTCCGCCGGAGGGACGGAATCAACGGAGTCACCGGCGGGCGCCGCCGGCCGGCGCGGCCGCGACGCCGCGGCCAAGGCGAGGGCGGCGGCGAGCACCAGCGTCCACTCCGGCAGGGCCCCCAGCCGGGTGGCGAGGGTCTGGCCGGTGCGGACCGGCACCTCGACGACCGTGGAGTCGGCGACCTTCTCGGCGGTGCGCCAGCGCACCTGGCCGGTGGGGTCGACGTAGGCGGAGACACCGGTGGTGGCGGCGGTGACCACGGCCCGGCCGTGCTCGACCGCCCGCAGTTGCGACATGGCCAGCTGCTGGTCCGGCAGGCCGGTGAAGGCGTAGGTGGCGTTGTTGGTCTGCACGACCAGCGGGGTGCCGCCGGCCCGGACCGTGTCGCGCACCACCCCGTCGAAGGCGACCTCGTAGCAGCCGACCGCGCCCACCGTGACCGGGCCGACCCGCAGCGCGCCCGGGCGGGTGCCGGGCAGCGAGTCCGGGCCGACCAGCTCGACCCGGGGGTCGAACCGAGCGAACAACTCACGGAAGGGGACGTACTCCCCGAAGGGTACGAGCTTCTGCTTGTCGTAGTAGGCGCCCGGGCCGCGTGCCGGGTCCCACACCACGCCCCGGGTGGCGCGGTGGTCGCCGCCCACCCGCACCACCGCGCCGACCAGCACCGGGACGCCGATGTCGGCGGCGGCGTCGTCGATCACCCGATGGGCCTCGGCGCTGCGGTAGGGGTCGATGTCGCTGGCGTTCTCCGGCCAGACCACCAGCTGCGGCGCGGGCAGCCGGCCGGCGCGCACCGCGCGGGCCAGCTCGTGGGTGACCCGGGCGTGATTGCCGAGGACCACGGCCGGCTGGTCGCCGAGGAAGCCCATGCCGGTGCCGGGCACGTCGCCCTGGACGATCCCGATCCGCACCGTGCGGGCGCCCGCCGAGCCGGGGACGGGCACCGCCAAGGCCAGCAGCGGAACGGCCAGCGCCCCGGCCGCCAGCGCCGCGGCCGGCCGGGCCGCCCGCCGCAGCGGCTCGCGGCGCCGGGCCGCCCGCGCGGCGGCCACCGCCGCCGTGGCCAGCAGCGCGCCGCACAGGGCGACCGCGAAGGACACCAGCGGGGCGCCGCCGAGCGCGGCGTAGGGGGTGAACGGCGAGTGGCCCTGGCTGAACGCGGCCCGCATCCACGGGAAGCCGCCCACCGGGACCAGCCCGCGGATCCACTCCTGGGCCACCCACAGCGCCGCGGCCCACAGCGGCCGGCCCGGCAGCCGCCAGACCCGGGCCAGGCCGGCGGACATGGCCCCGAAGAACAGGCATTCCACCGCGACCAGCACCAGCCAGGCGTCGGTCCCGATCGGCCGTACCCAGGCCAGGCCGGGGAGCAGGAAGGCGGCGCCGCCGAGGAGGCCGAGCAGGGCGGCCCGGCGCGCGGGCAGGCCGGCCACCGCGAGCATCAGCAGCGCGACGCCGATCGGGGTGAGGAACCACAGACCGGTCGGCGGGAAGGCGAGGTACAGCAGCACACCGCCGGCGACCGCGGCCGCGGGCCGGGCGGCGCGCCCGGCGCGGGCAGGCCAGGGCGCCCGGGCGCCGGTGACGCCCGGTGCCCGCTCGCTGTCTGGAACCGTACGCTGGGCCACGGGGGCGGAAGCCTCTTCTCGGTGGACGTGACCACCGAACGCTACCGCCCGCCGGGCCTGGCTCCAACCGTCGGGCCGGGCCCGCCTCGCATGGTGATCCCTGGGTCTCGCTGGGTCACCGGAACCCAGGAACCACGCTGCGGTTACCGCACGGGACGGAAGAGGGCCCGGACGACCCTTCGGACCGGATCCGTCCCGTCGGCGGCGAGCGCGGAGTTCCGTTGTCTACTGGGTCTCCGGGCCCCTCCCGGGTCCAACCCCCCATCCGGCTGGGGTGCCCCGACTCGACGGAACGCCAGCGCTGCGCCTGGCTGAGCAGACGGAGTCGTGCTCCGTCATGACGCAGAATCCGACGATGTCTGAAGACGGCCAACCGGCAGTCCCGTGCTGGACTGTCCAGCAAACTACCGACCTCAGCTCAGATGTCAACCGTGTCCCGATCAGCGGAAACACCAAGTTTTCGCAGCTAGGACAGGAGACGTGAGCAGCGCCAATGCCGTCATGTGGCCCATGTCGGCACTCCGGGGCGCGTGGTTTTCGGCGCTCTCTCCGCTTCTGCGCCGCGCGGCGCGGGTGCCCGGCGGCGGCCACCGGCGGGACCCGGCCGGCGATCTTGTCAGGTCCCCGGCGCGGCACGGCACCGGCCGAGCACCGCGGGCAGCTCGCCGGTGTGCACGACGCCAAGCCCGCGGGTGGCGCGGGTCAGCGCCACGTAAAGATCGCCGGCACCGCGGGGCGAGTCCGCCAAGATCTCCCCGGGCTGCACGAGCACCACGCGGTCGAATTCCAGGCCTTTGGCCTCGGCGACGGTGAGGACGGCCACCGGGGCCTCCAGCGCGTCGGCGCCCGGCCCGGCCACCGCGCCGGGCACCCGCGCCGCCACCGCCGAACCGATCTCGGCGGCCCGGGCGGCCGGCACGATGACCGCCAGCCGGCCGTCCGGCACGATCTGGCCGGCGACGATCGGCGCGAGCCCGGCCAGGTCGTCCACCCGGCGCGCCCAGGGCGGCTCGCCGCTCTCGCGCACCGAACGCGGGGCGCGCAGGCCCGGCCCGACCAGGGGCAGCACGTCGGCGGCGAGGGCCATCAGCTCGGCGGGCGTGCGGTAGTTGACCGTCAGCGTCTCCTGCCGCCACCGTCCGGCCGCGTAGGGGTCCAGCATCTCGGCCCAGGTGGCGGCGCCGGCCGCCGAGCCGGTCTGGGCCAGGTCGCCGACGATGGTCATCGAGCGGTTGGGGCTGCGGCGCATCAGCATGCGCCAGGCCATCGGCGACAGTTCCTGGGCCTCGTCCACGATGATGTGCCCGAAGGCCCAGGTGCGGTCGGCGGCCGCCCGTTCGGCGGTGGTGAGGTGCAGGTCGTCGTCGCGGTGCCGGGCGGCGAACCGCTCGGCGTCCATGATCTCCGACATGCCGGTCAGCTCGAGCACCTCCCGGGCGTAGGCCAGCTCGGCGTCACGTTCGGCGGCCTCGGCGCGGCGGGCGGCGGCCAGTTCCTCCTCGGCCTGCAGCGCGGCGGCGCGCAGCACCATGGGGTCGATGTCGCCGAGGAGCTCGGCGGCCTCGTCCAGCAGCGGCACGTCGGCCTCGGTCCAATAGCCGGCGGCGGCGCCGCCGCGCGGCGGCGGGCGCAGCAGCGCGTCCTGCTCGGCGGCGGTGAGCCCGGCGTGGGCCATCCGCTCGCGGGAGGAGAACAGCCCGATGAGCAACTGCTGCGGGGTCAGGTAGGGCCACAGCCGGTTGAGCGCCGCCTTCACCGCCGGCTCGGTGCGCAGTTCCTCGCGCAGGTCGGCGAGCTCGTCCTCTTCCAGCATGCCGCGGCCGAGGGCCTTGGCGGCCTGCTTGGCCAGCGTGGTGAGGATGTGCCGGACGAACACCGCGCGGGCCTGGTTGTGCGGGCGGCGGCTGCGCAGCGCCCGGCCGCGCGCGGCCTCGCAGATCCGCTGGTCCAGCCGCAGGGTGTGGCGGCCGAGGTCGATCTCGATGGTCCGGGACGGCATGCGCTGGCGGTCGGCGACCGCCCGGGCGATCACCTCGGCCATCCGGGCGGCGCCCTTGACCGCCGCGCTCGCGGCGGGCTCGCGGGCGGTGGCGGTCAGCCCGGGGTACAGGTCGGCGACGGTGGACAGCAGCACGTCGGTCTCGCCGAGCGAGGGCAGCACCTGCTCGATGTAGCGCAGGAAGGTCAGGTTGGGGCCCAGGATGAGCACACCGCGCCGGGCCAGGCGCTCGCGGTGGGTGTAGAGCAGGTAGGCGGCGCGGTGCAGCGCGACCACGGTCTTGCCGGTGCCCGGACCGCCCTGTACCACCAGGATCCCCGACAGCTCACCGCGGATGATGCGGTCCTGCTCGGCCTGGATGGTCGCCACGATGTCGCGCATGCGGCCGGTGCGCTTCTCGTCCAGCGCGGCCAGCAGGGCGGCCTCGCCGTTCAGGGTGGCGCGGTCGGCGTCGGTGAGCCGGTCCAGGTCGAACAGGTCGTCGTTGACGCCGATGACCCGGCGGCCGCGGGTCTGCAGGTGGCGGCGGCGGGTGACGCCCATCGGGGCGGCGGGGGTGGCGCGGTAGAACGGCTGGGCGACCGGTGCCCGCCAGTCGATCAGCAGTCTCGCCTGGTCGTCGTCCGACAGCCCCAGCCGGCCGATGTACAGCGGGCGTTCCTCCGAGGTCAGGTCCAGCCGGCCGAAGCACAGGCCGTTCTCCACCGCCCACAGCCGGGCCAGCCGCTCGCCGTACATGACGGCGAAGGTGTCGCGCTCGGAGCGGTTCTGGTGGGTTCCGCCGCCGCCCTGGGCCAGCACGTCGTCGAGCTGCCGCTGGGTGCGCACCCGCAGCAGGTCCAGCCGGCGGTACAGGCCGGCCACGTAATCCTGCTCCCGGGCCAGTTCCCGGCGCCGGGCCGGCTCGGGTTGACGGCCGGGCGGTTCGCCATTAGCATTGGTAGTAATGTGAGACTCCGGGCTAAATTGGCCTATGCGAAAAAAGTGACAACAGGGCCATAGAATAGCAGAACCCCGCCAGCTCACCGTGCCGCCCATCCGAGGCGGCTTTTTCGTTGTCAGCGGCCGCGGCCACCATCCCCTGCCGGCCCGGCACGCGGGAAAGCGGAACACCGCGAACCGCCGGCCGGGCGCCCCGGCCGCCCAGGGGCGCTCCGGCTCAGGGCGCTTCGCCGAGGTCGGGGACGCGGTGCTCGTAGGGGGTGCTGAGCACGATCGTGGTGCGGGTGGACACCCCCGCCGAGGCCCGGATCTGCTGCAGCAGGTGCTCTAGCGCGATCGGCGACCCGACGCGCACCTTGAGGATGTAGCTCTCGTCGCCCGCGACGCTGTGGCATGCCTCGATGGCCGACAGGTGCTCCAGCTTCTCCGGCGCGTCGTCGGGCGCGGAGGGGTCGATCGGCTTGATCGAGACGAACGCGGTGAGCGGCAGCCCGGCCGCGTCGTGGTCCACCAGCGCGGCGTAGCGGCGGATCACCCCGCGCTTCTCCAGCCGGCGCACCCGCTGGTGGACGGCCGACACCGACAGGCCGGTCTCCTTGGCCAGGTCGGTGAAGCTCATCCGGCCGTCAGCGGCCAGCAACGTGACGATTCGGCGATCGATCTCCTCCACTCCGCAAACGGTAGCGCGCCCGCGGCCCCTTTCGTCCCCCAAGTCGTCACCAAGCGGTCACGGCATGGTCGCAGGGACCGTGTCATGGCCGGGCCCACGGCTGCCGCCGCGACCGCGGACCCCGCGCCAGTGATCCCCGCGCGACAGTGGTCCCCGCGGCCGGGCGGGCGTGGGCGGGCCAGGCCCGGCCGCGGGGACGACACGCGCTCAGTCGGCGATGGCGCCGACCGAGCCGACCTCGTACCCCGTGGACCGCGACCCGCGCACGTGCATGATCAGCGCGCCGCCCTCGTAGGAGTAGGCGCAGGCCCGCCCCTTGGGCTCGGCCGAGCAGCCCTGGAAGTGGTAGGCGACGCCGCGCGGGTCGTACCTGTTGCGGAACAGCGTGGCGACGGCCGGGCCGGTGGCGGCCTCCAGCGCGCGGTAGCGGTCGCCGTGCCGCCAGGCGGCGAACAGGTGGCGGGCGGCCGCCGAAGGCGTGGCCAGCACCCGCGACCGGTACACCTTCGTGACCTTGGCCCCAGAGACGATCATGAGGATGCCGTCCAGCCCGCCGCGCACCCGCACGCTGGTGTGCCGGAACCGGCAGACCCGGCCGGTGCAGCCGGCGAACTCGTCGGGGGCGCGGTACTGGTAGGCGAACAGGGCCGCCACCGCGGCGGGGGTGGCCACCCGGGCGGCCGCCGGACGGTCGGCGCGCAGCCAGGCGCGGAACAGCCGCCTGGCCACGGTGGCCGGGGCCGGAGCGGCCCCGGACGCCGCGGCGGCGACCGGAACAGTGGTGGCCGGGACGGCGGAGGCGGCCCGCGCGGACGCGGGTCCGGGCGTGAGGATCAGTAGGCTCGCCGCCGTCAGCGCGGCACCGGCCAGGATGTTCTTCGACACGCTCCGACGGTAGGGCGCCCGCCTTGCAGCCGGGTTTCCCGCCGCTTGCACCTGCCGCATCTCCGGGTCAACGTCCGAAACAGGCCAATGTATTGCCATCTCCACTAAGCGCCGACAGTATCGGGATTCGCTCCGATATGTGACCAGGAGGTCGCCATGAGTGAAGGACCGCTCGGCACTGCCAAGCAGACCCGGATGAGCGCCGTGCAGGCCGCCATCACCAACACCAAGATGGCCGGCGCCAAGCTGTGGAACGCCTGGCCGCAGCTCATCGAGACCGGGGTCAAGCAGGCCGAGCGGTCGGCGCCGGCCGGCGGCGGGAACGTTCCAGAGATCATTCCGGACGGCCGGTCCTTCGACCAGATCAAGAAGGTGCACCTGCGCACGCTGGGCGACGCCGCCGGCCTCGGCGGGCCGGTGACCGCGGGCAACCTGGCCGAGGCCCGCCGGCGGCTGCGCGACCAGTACGTGGCCGCCGGGCGGGCCAACTACAAGGGACTCCTCGGCGGCAACTGCACGCTGTTCGCCTGCTGCGTCATCGGCATGCTGGCCGACCAGCCCGACCTGCTCGGCAAGGGCGTCAAGGTGGAGGTGCTCAACCTGCTGGACACCACCGGGGGCAGCGGGCACGCCTATGTCGTGGTCGGCCGCGCCGACGGCGATGTGAAGGACATCAAGACCTACGGGCCGGACTGCTTCTTCGTCGACCAGTGGTACGCCCGGCACCGGGGCACCGAGCCGGGCGTGCTGGCCGTCAAGGACGCCACCCCGGGCGAGAAGGGCAACCGGTTCTGGGACTTCGACTTCTACGCCTTCATCGACGACGCCACCATCCCCGCGCTGCGCCTGGCCTTCACCAGCGACGAACTGCCCGGCCTCGGCGTCTGATCGCCGCCCGGCCGGGCGGCGCGGCGCCGGCGGGACGGTGGTCAGTCGGAGCCGTAGGGGTCCCAGCCGTTGTCATCGTCTTCGCGGCCGAACCGGAGGATGGGCACCGCGGCCAGCTCCGCCCACTGGCCGCGGATCCGGTTGTATGAGACGTGCAGCTCTTCGGTCATGCCTCCCATGTACTGCCGCACCTCATCGCCGGCGCCGGCGAACCAGCGGATTCCGAGAGGGTAGACCAGGCCCCGCAGCTCCTCCCGCCAGCGTTCGGCGTTCGCGCCGAGGAAGTCGAGCTCGCCGGCCAGCCGCTTACCGATATCGGAGATCCGGTAGAGGTTCGAGCGCGACTTCTCCAGCACCCGCCGGGTCAGGTCCGCGTCCTGGCCGTCGGGCCAGATGGTCGCCAGCTCCTTCAGCGCCGCGGCGTAGGCGTCGGACAGGCCCCGCACCTTGGCGGCGGCGTTGCGGGTGAGCTCGGCGGCGTACGGCAGGCTGCTGCCACCGAGATCGTGAAAGAGCCTCTCCGCCGTCTGCGCGTACCACGGACCGCCCGCCTTCAGCAGGGACCAGCCGTCGTCCTCCCAGGTCGGCGGCTCGGCCGGCAAGGGATGGTAGTCGAAGTCCTTGCCGTTCCACTTCGGCTCCGGGATCACCCCGTGCCACACCCGCTTAGGGATCAGGTCGCCGAGGTCCTCCTTGATCGGCCGGTTGCCCTCCCGTATCCATCCGATGCGCTTGGCGAACTCGGCCTCCTGCCCTTTGTAGGCACTCGCGCACTGCATCATGTACTCGGTGATGGTGTGGTTGGCATAGCCGGTGGACGCGACCCTGGCGTACAGGTTCTTCACCGCGTAGTCGACCGCCCCGCCGGTGCACCACGCCGCCTTGGCGTGCCGGTCCGCCAGCCCCCAGCCCAGCAGGTCGTACCCGAGCGAGGCGTAGTCGTACGTGCCGGCGAGTTCCTCCTCCACACGCTGCAGGCGGGTCGCGAGCCCGGTCACCGCCCCGGTCTGGATGTGCACCTTGCCGGCGCCGGCCGGCGAGTAAACGTTCATTGGCACCCCCGCGCATCGACTAAATGATCATGGTGCCGCCAGAGCGTAGTCCCTCCGAATAATCGACAAAACCTGCCTGTTACGACATTCAGCGCGTCACGCAGCGCTACAACGCGTGGCGGAAACCGGCGCGGCGGAGCGCGGCAGCGGAACGCCGGAGGTGCCGGAGCGGCACGGCGTCAGCCTCCGTCGCGGGCCAGGGCGCGGCCGATGACCACGCGCTGGATCTGGTTGGTGCCCTCGACGATCTGCAGCACCTTGGCCTCGCGCATCAGCCGCTCCACCGGGAAGTCCTCGACGTAGCCGTAGCCGCCGAACACCTGCACCGCGTCGGTGGTCGCCTTCATCGCGGTGTCGGTGGCGAACAGCTTGGCCATCGCCGCCCGCGTCCCGTAAGGGAGGCCGGCGTCGCGCAGCCGGGCCGCGTCCAGGTACAGGGCGCGGGCCGCGGCGACCTGGGTGGCCATGTCGGCCAGCAGGAAGCCGACGCCCTGGAAGTCGACGACGCGCGAGCCGAACTGGCGGCGCTCGCGGGCGTAGGCCGTCGCGGCGTCCAGCGCGGCCTGGGCGACGCCGACCGCGCAGGCCGCGATGCCGAGCCGCCCGCCGTCCAGCGCGGCCATGGCGATGCGGAAGCCCTCGCCCTCGGCGCCGGTGAGCGCCTCGGCGGGCAGCCGCACCCCGTCCAGCCGGACCTGGCCGGTGGGCGAGGACCGCATGCCCATCTTGCGCTCGGGCCGGCCGAACGACAGGCCCGGCGCGCCGGCCGGCACGTGGAAGCAGGAGATGCCGCGCGCCCCGGCACCGGAGGTGCGCGCCATCACGGTGTAGAAGTCGGCCTCCCCGGCATGGGTGGTCCACGCCTTGACGCCCTGCAGCACGTACCCGTCGCCGTCGCGCTCGGCCCGGGTGGTCAGCGCGGCGGCGTCCGAACCGGACTGCGGCTCCGACAGGCAGTACGCGCCGAGCAGCCCGCCGCCGATCATCTCCGGCAGCAGGCCGGCCCGCCGGCCGGCGTCGGCGTAGGAGGCCATCGGGAAGCAGGCCAGGGTGTGCACCGACACGCCGAGGCCGACGGCCAGCCAGGCGCCGGCCAGCTCCTCCACCGCCTGCAGGTACACCTCGTACGGCTGGCCGCCGCCGCCATGCTCCTCGGGATAGGGCAGGCCGAGCAGCCCGGCGTCGCCCAGCGTGGCGAACACCTCGCGGGGGAAGGTCCCGGCGGCCTCGCCGGCGGCGGCGCGCGGCGCGACCTCCCGGGCGGCCAGCTCGCGCACCAGGTCGATCAGGTCGCGGGCCTCGAGGGTGGGCAGGGAGCGCTCGACCGGCGGCGGGGTCACGTGCGGTCACCTTTCGGGGGGAGGGCGGCCGGGGTCATACGACGACGAGCTCGCGGGGGCGCAGGTTCAGCCGCTCGCCGCCGGACTCGCCGCACACCACGATGTCCTCGATGCGGGCGCCGTGCCGGCCGGGCAGGTAGATGCCCGGTTCGATGGAGAAGGCGAACCCGGGGGCCAGCGGCTCGGCGTTCCCGGCCACGATGTAGGGCTCCTCGTGGGCCTCCAGGCCGATGCCGTGGCCGGTGCGGTGGATGAACCTGTCGCCGAACCCGGCCTCGGTGATCACCTCGCGCGCGACGGCGTCGATCGACTCGCAGGACACCCCCGGGCGCACCGCGTCGCAGGCCGCCTCCTGGGCGCGGCGCAGCACCTCGTAGTACGCGGCGAAGTCGGCCGGCGGCTCGCCGACGCTGTAGGTGCGGGTGGAGTCGGAGCAGTAACCGCTCGGCATCTGCCCGCCGATGTCCACCACCACCGGCTCGCCGGCCTGGATGACGCGGTCGGACAGCTCGTGGTGCGGGCTGGCGCCGTTCGGGCCGGAGCCGACGATCACGAAGTCGACGGTGGCGTGCCCGGTGGCGACGATCGCCTCGGCGATGTCGCGGCCCACCTCGCGCTCGGTGCGGCCGGCCTTGAGGAAGCCGGGCACCTGCGCGTGCACGGCGTCGATGGCGGCGCCGGCCTCGCGCAGCGCGGCGACCTCGGCCTCGCTCTTGCGCATGCGCAGCCCGCGCAGCGCCGTCCCGGCGAGCACCTGCTCGGCGCCGGGCATCGCGGCCCGCAGGCGAAGCGACTGCATGGCCCACATCCGGTCGGCCAGCCCGACCGTGGCGACCGGGCCGAGCCGGCGGGCGACCAGGGCGTAGGGGTCGTCGGTCTCGTCCCAGGCGACGAACTCCACGCCCAGCCGGGCGGCGGGCGAGGCCTGCGCCGCGGGCAGCTCCAGGCGGGGCACCACCAGGAACGGCTCGCCTTCGGCGGGCACCGCCAGGCAGGTGAGCCGCTCAAGCGGCAGCGCGTCGTATCCGGTGACGTAGCGCAGGTCGGGGCCGGGGGTCAGCAGGAGGGCGTCCAGGCCGGCGGCGGCGGCCGCCTCCCGGACCCGGGCCACCCGGCCGACCGGGTACAGATCGAAGGACGTCGTTGTCACAGGCCCAATGTATTCCACCGGTCCGTGGCCACTTGTACCCCCCGGACGGGATCGGGAGCCCCACCATCGCGAACACCGCTCGCCCGCGTCCGGCGCTGGCTACTATTCGGATAGGAGCGATCACGGATCGCCGCCTGTCGTCCAACTATGGTTGTTCCCGAGAGCGAGCTGCTGCATGGTCGGCGTCGTGGGCGGCGCACCGCCACCCCTCCCCACACCGAACGACCCGGGCACCGTGACCCCCCGCGGCGTGCCCCGGGCGGCCGCCGAGGCCGTCCCCCGGTTGCGCGTCCGGCTGGCGCACGCGCACCGAACCGCCGCCGACCTGCGCCGGCGGCTGATGCAGGCGCAGCGCCGGTGGGTCGAGGAGCGGCACGTCTCCCTGGCGCTGCGCGACGCCATCCTGCCTGATCCGGGCACCTCGATCCGGCTGCCCGGCGTGCACATCGCGGTGCGTTACGTCCCGGCCGGGCAGGGGTCCAGCCTGGGCGGCGACTGGTACGAGGCGTCTCCGCTGCCCGGCGGGCGGGTGCTGGTGGCCGTCGGCGACGCCGCCGGGCACGGCTCGCCGGCCGTCGCCCGGATGGCCCGGCTGCGGCACGCGCTGGTGGGGCTCGGCATGACCGGGCAGCCGCCGGACCGGCTGCTGGGCTGGCTGAACGAGCTGGTCTGCCAGAGCGGCGAGGACGCCACCGCCACCGCGGTGGTCGGCCACCTGCGGCCGGAGTCCGGCGAGTTCGTCTGGGCGCAGGCCGGGCACCTGCCGCCGATCCTGGTGCGCGGCGGTGCCGCCCGCGCGCTGGCGCCGCCACCCGGCGTGCTGCTGGGCGGCGGGTCCGGGCAGCGCTACGGCCGGCGGCGGCTGGCGCTGCGCCCGGGGGACGTGCTGCTGCTGTACACCGACGGGCTGGTGGAGCGGCGCGGCGCCGACATCGGCGAGGGCCTGGCCGCGGCGGTCGCCGCGGCGGGGGCGCTGCGCTGCGCCGACGGGCTGGAAGAACAGGTCGCCCGGCTGGTCGAGGCGGCCACCGGGCCGGACGCCGAGGACGACACCTGTCTGCTGGCGGTGGGAGTGCTGGAAAGATAGGCCCATGGCTGGGCTGATGCTTCTGGACACCCCCTCGCTGTACTTCCGTGCCTACCACGGGGTCCCCGAGTCGATGAAGGCCCCCGACGGCATGCCGGTGAACGCCGTCCGCGGGCTGGTCGACATGATCGCGACGCTGGTGCGCGGGTACTCCCCCGCCGAGCTGGTCGCCTGCATGGACGCCGACTGGCGGCCGGCGTTCCGGGTCGCCGCGATCCCCTCCTACAAGGCGCACCGGGTCGCGACCGGCGACACCGAAGAGGTGCCCGACACGCTGGCCCCGCAGGTCCCGGTGATCGAGCGGGTGCTGGACGCGGTGGGCATCGCCCGGGTCGGCGTGCCGGGGTACGAGGCCGACGACGTCATCGGCAGCTATACGGCGGGGGCGTCCGGCGCGGTGGACATCGTCACCGGTGACCGGGACCTGTTCCAGCTGGTGAACGACGATCAACCGTGCCGGGTCCTTTACACGATAAAGGGAATTCGCAATCTGCAGGTGTTCGACGAGGCCGCGGTCACCGAGCGGTACGGCATCCCCGGCCGCGCCTACGCCGACTTCGCCACGCTGCGCGGAGATCCCAGCGACGGCCTGCCCGGGGTGCCGGGGGTCGGCGACAAGACCGCCGCCGCGCTCATCACCCGGTTCGGCTCGATCGAGGCCATGCTGGCGGCGCTGGACGGCGGCACGGTGGACGGGTTCCCGGCCGGCAGCCGGCTGAAGATCGAAAAGGCCCGCGACTACCTGGCGGTGGCCCCGGCGGTGGTGAAGGTCGCCGCCGACGCGCCGCTGCCCGCCGAGGTGTCCATCACCCGGCCGGTGGCGGCCCGCGACCCCGAGGCGCTGGTCGCGCTGGCCGACCGGTACGGTCTGGACGGTCCGCTGAACCGCCTGCTCGCCGCGCTGGCCGGCTGACGAGGGGATCCACCGTGCACCACAGCATCCACGTCTCCGGCGCGCCGCGCCTGGCCGAGGGTTTCGAGCGGGTCCGCGCCGAGCTGTCGCTGCCGGAGGACTTCCCGGCCGGCACCCTGGCTCAGGCCGGCCGGGCCGCCGCCGCGCCGGCCGCGCCGGCCGCGCACGGCGACGCCGGCCGCGCCGACCGCACCGACCTGCCGCTGCTCACCATCGACCCGCCCGGCTCGATGGACCTGGACCAGGCGCTGTGCATCGAGGAGCGGGCGAGCGGCTTTCGGGTCTGGTACGCCATCGCGGACGTCGCCGCGTTCGTCCGGCCCGGCGACGAGGTGGACGCCGAGGCGCGGCGGCGCGGCACCACGGTGTACCTGCCCGACACCCGGGTGCCGCTGCACCCGCCGGTGCTGTCGGAGGGCGCGGCCAGCCTGCTGCCCGGCGTCGACCGCCCCGCCGCGCTGTGGTGCGTCGACCTGGACGCCGAGGGCCGCACCGTCGGCGTGGACGTCTCCCGGGCGCTGGTGCGCAGCCGCGAGCGGCTGGACTACGACTACGTGCAGGCGGCCGTCGACACCGGCACCGCCGACGGCACGCTGCGCCTGCTGCCGGTCGTCGGCCGGCTGCGCCAGGCGCTGGAGGCCGAGCGCGGCGGGGTGACCCTGCCCGCCCCCGAGCAGGAGGTGGTCGCGCACGGCGACGGCTACCGGCTGGAATACCGCACCCCGCTGCCCGCCGAGGAGTGGAACGCGCAGATCTCCCAGCTCACCGGCATCGCCGCGGCCACCATGATGCTGGACGCCGAGATGGGCGTGCTGCGCACCCTGCCGCCCGCGCCGGCCCGCGAGGTGGCCCGGGTGCGGCGGGTGGCCGCCGCGCTCGGCGTCTCCTGGCCGGAGGGCGCCTCGTTCGGCGAGGCGGTCCGCGGCCTGGACCTCGGGCAGCCGGGCAGCGCCGCGTTCCTGAAGGAGGCGCTGGTGCTGCTGCGCGGCGCCGGCTACACCGCCTTCAACGGCGAGCCGCCCGCCGAGGCCGGGCACGCCGCCGTCGCCGCGCCCTACGCGCACGTGACCGCCCCGCTGCGCCGGCTGGCCGACCGGTACGCCACCGAGGTCTGCCTGGCGGTGGCCGCGGGCGTGCCGGTGCCCGAACCGGTGCAGCAGGCCCTGGCCGAACTGCCCGCGCTGATGGAGGGCGCCGGGCGCCGCGCCGCGGCCGCCGAGCGCGCCTGCGTGGACCTGGTGGAGGCGTTCGTGCTGCGCGACCGGGTCGGGCAGGACTTCGACGCGGTCGTGGTGGACGTCGACGAGGGCCGGCCGCGCGGCGTGGTCCAGGTCACCGACCCGGCGGTGATCGCCCGCTGCGACGGCGAGGACCTCCCCCTGGGGGAGAAGGTCCGGGTCCGCCTCACCTGTGCCGACCTGACCACCCGAGAGGTCCGCTTCACCCTCGCCTGAGGGCGCCGGGCCGGTCGGGTGCCCGGCCGGTGTCCACCGTTCGGTGGACACCGGGTCCACCGGTCGCCGGTGCCGGGACCGGGCGGTGGCGCGAGATCGTCGAGGCATGACGCAGACAGCAGTGCGGGTACGCGGCCTGACCAAGCGCTACGGCGAGGTGCGGGCCGTCCGCGGGATCGACCTGTCCATCCACCCGGGTGAGGTCTACGCGATCCTCGGGCCGAACGGCGCGGGCAAGTCCACCACCGTCGAGATCCTCGAGGGCTACCGGCGGCGGGACGGCGGCGAGGTGAGCGTGCTGGGCACCGACCCCGGCCGGCCGACCCGCCGGTGGCGCTCCCGGCTCGGCATCGTCCTGCAGACGGCGAGCGACGCGGCCGAGCTCACCGTGCGCGAGACCGTACGCCACTTCGCCGCCTACTACCCCGACCCGCGCGACCCGGACGAGGTGCTGGCCCAGGTGGGGCTGGCCGGCAAGGCGGGCAGCCGGGTCCGGCGGCTGTCGGGCGGGCAGCGCCGCCGGGTGGACGTCGCGCTCGGTATCATCGGCCGGCCGGAGATCCTGTTCCTGGACGAGCCCACGACCGGGTTCGATCCCGAGGCGCGCCGGCGGTTCTGGGCGCTGGTGCGATCCTTGGCCGGCGACGGCACCACCATCGTGCTGACCACCCACTACCTGGACGAGGTCGAGGCCCTCGCCGACCGGGTCTCGGTGATCGCCGCCGGCCGGGTGGTCGCCGAAGGGCCGCCCGGCACGCTCGGCGGGCGGGCGGCCGCCATGACCGAGATCACCTGGACCGAGGACGGCGCCCCCCGGACCCTGGCCACCGGCGATCCCACCCGGACCGTGGTGGAGCTGGCCGCCCGCTTCGGCGGCGAGATCCCCGGGCTGACCGTCACCCGCCCCACCCTCGAAGACGTCTACCTCCGCCTGATCAAGGGAGTTCGTGATGAGTGACACCATGACCGGGCCGGTCGCCGCGACGGTCCCCCACGCGCCCGGCCTGCCGTCCGCGCTGCGGCTCGGCTGGGCGCGGGCCCGGGTGGAGACCCTGATGTTCTTCCGGGAGAAGGACTCGGCGATCTTCGTCTTCGCCTTCCCCATCGTCCTGCTGGTCATCTTCGGGTCGATCTTCGCTGGTCAGGTGGAGGGCACCGGGATCAGCGTGTCGCAGGTCTACGTCGCCGGGCTGCTCGGCGCCGGGGTGATGACGGCGTTCCAGGGCCTGGCGATCGGCATCGCGATGGACCGCGACGACGGCACCCTCAAGCGGCTGGCCGGCACCCCGCTGCCACGAAGCGCTTACTTCCTGGGCAAGGCCGGGCAGGTGCTGGTGTCGTCGGTCGTCCAGGCCGCCGTCCTGCTGGCCATCGGCTTCACCCTGTACGACCTGCCCGCGCCGGAAGGGGCCGGCGGCTGGCTGACCTTCGGCTGGGTGGCGCTGCTCGGCGTCACCGGTTCGGCGCTGCTGGGCGTCGCCGCGAGCAGCCTGCCCCGGTCGGGCAAGAGCGCCTCGGTGGTGGTCACCCTGCCGTTCGTGGTGCTGCAGTTCATCTCCGGCGTCTTCGTGCCGATCTCGCAGCTGCCGGACTGGCTGGTGCGGGTGGCGTCGTTCTTCCCGCTGAAGTGGATGTGCCAGGGATTCCGCTCGGTCTTCCTGGGCGAGGCGGGGGCCGCCCTGGAGGTCACCGGCTCCTACGAGCTGGACCGGGTGGCGCTGGTGCTGGCGGCCTGGGTCACCGGAGGACTGGTGCTGTGCCTGGCGACGTTCCGCTGGAAGGGCCGGCACGACGGATGATCGTGCCCGACGAGCGGCCCGGCGCCGGGGCGGCCGGGCCGCACGCCTGGGAGAACAGCCGGCGCGGCTGGGACGGCCTGCTCGTCGTCTCGGTGCTGGTGCCCGCGGCGTTCGTGCTGACCGAGGACGCGCCGGCACCCCACCGGCTGCTGGTGGCCGGGCTGCTGCTGGCGATCATCCCGGCCTGGGCGTGGGTCGGCCGCCCCGCCGTCGCCCGCGACGCCTACCGGTGGGGCATCGCCTACATCGCGCTGCTGGTCGCGTTGTTCACCCCGGCCGTGCTGCTCGACCCCGCCTGCACCTTCGCGCTGTTCGGCCTGTGCCCCCAGGCGTTCATCACGCTGCACCGCGGCAACCAGGCGATCGGCGGCGTGCTGGCGCTGGCCCTGCCCTGCGCGCTGCGGTTCGCGTTCGTCGACCGCAGCGTGGGCGGGGCCTTCAACCTGGTCACCATCGCGACGACCACCGTCTTCTTCTGCGTGGTCTTCGGTGGGTGGCTGGACCGGATCACGACGCAGAGCCGGGAGCGGGCGGAGCTGATCACCGAGCTGGAGGCGAGCCGGGCGGAGGTGGCCCGGCTGTCGGCCGAGCGCGGCGCGCTGGCCGAGCGCGAGCGGCTGGCCGGGGAGATCCACGACACGCTGGCCCAGGGATTCACCAGCATCATCATGCTGATCCAGGCCGCCGAGGCGCGGCCGGACCCGGCCCGGCACCTGGAGCTGGCCGCGCGGACGGCGCGGGAGAACCTCGCCGAGGCGCGGGCGCTGATCGAGGCGCTGCGCCCGGCGCCGCTGGACGGCTCGCCGCTGGACGAGGCGCTGCGCCGGATCACCGGCCGGATCGGCGACGAGCTCGGCGTCCCGGCCACGTTCACCGTGACCGGCGCGGCACGGCCGCTGCGACCGCGCACCGAGGTGGTAGTGGTCCGATCGGCGCAGGAGGCGCTGGCCAACGTGCGCAAGCACGCCACGCCCGCCTCGGTGGCCGTCGGCATCGACTACGGTGACGGCGAGGTGACCCTGCACGTCCGCGACGACGGCACCGGCTTCCCGGCCGACCGTCCGCCGGGCGGCGCGGGCGGCTACGGCCTGACCGCGATGCGGCAGCGGGCCGCGCAGGCCGGCGGCGAGGTGACGGTGGACAGCGCCCCCGGGCGCGGAACCCTGGTCACCGTGCGACTGCCCGCCGAGGAGACGGCATGACCGAGACGATCAAGGTACTGCTGGTGGACGACCACCCGGTGGTCCGGTTCGGGCTGCGCGGCATGCTGGAGGCCGGCCAGGAGATCACCGTCGTCGGCGAGGCGGGCTCTGGTGACGAGGCGGTCGTCCGCGCCCGGGAACTGGTGCCGGACGTCATCCTGATGGACCTGCGCATGCCGGGCGGCGACGGGGTGAGCGCCACCGAACGCATCCTGGCCGACCGCCCCGACAGC
This sequence comes from Sphaerisporangium rufum, assembly GCF_016863395.1. Lineage (GTDB taxonomy): Bacteria > Actinomycetota > Actinomycetes > Streptosporangiales > Streptosporangiaceae > Sphaerisporangium > Sphaerisporangium rufum. Next base: position 163,248 of record NZ_BOOU01000044.1, read on the forward strand.
CGGGTGGTGGTGCTGACGACCCACGAAGGCGACCAGGACATCGTGCGCGCGGTCGCGGCGGGCGCCGCCGGATACCTGCTGAAGGACACCTCACGCGGCGACCTGGTCGCCGCCGTCGCCGCCGCCCGGCGCGGCGAGACGGTGCTGTCGCCGGTGGTCGCCACCAAGCTGGTGAGCCGGATGCGCGCCCCGGTCGCCGAATCGCTGTCCCCACGGGAGGCCGAGGTGCTGGCACTGGTGGCCAGGGGGCTCACCAACGCCGACATCGGCCGGCGGCTGTTCATCAGCGAGGCGACCGTCAAGACGCACCTGCTGCGCGTCTTCGGCAAGCTCGGCGTCTCCGACCGCACCGCCGCCGTCACCACCGCCCTGGACCGCGGCCTGCTCCCCCACTCCGGCTGACCCGTCCTTCCCATCCCCCGACGGGCGCACGCCCATAAACACCATATCCGGCCGGCGAATTCCTCGGCATCAATGATCTCAAAGTGCCGCCGGCCGATAGGGGACGGAATCATCGGCGCCTGAGCGACCCTTTCACGGATTCGGCGCCGGGCGCTGGATCATCTCTCTCACCTTGATGTTTCAATCTCCTTCAAAACCGTTTGTACGGTGGCGGCGACGGCGCGCAGGATAAGAGAAATCGAGCACCTCATCCGTCTCCGCTGATGGAGATCTGTTCTGGTCAGGGCGAAACAGGTGTTTCACGACGTGACAGCGCGCCCGGGGAGGACATCGACATGCGACTTCGCCTGCGGAGCATCGTCATACTCACTGGCGGGGCCGTGTTGGCGACCGTCTCTTATCCGCCGGCCCAGCCGGTTTCCGTCCGGGCCGTTCACGCGTCCATCGACACCCTTCGACCGCTCACCGAGCAGGAGAAGGACCTGCTGCATGACGCCGAGAAACTGCTGACGCGTTCCTGCATGGAGTCCCGCGGCTTCAAGATGTGGATTTTTCCGCGGCGCCCGACGCCGGAAGATCGCGACTTTCCGTATGTCATCGACGATGTGCAGTGGGCGTCACGACACGGCTATGGCGGAGATATCCAGGCGCGACGCGATCAGGTCCGCGCGTCCGACCCGAACCGGCGGTATTTCGATGGTCTTTCACCCGCGCGACGCCAGAGCGCCCTCGACGCCCTCCATGGCAGCCGATCGGCCGGACGCATCGAAGTGAAGGCCCCCAACGGGATGATCGTCGGCCGGATCGACGATGGCTGCGTCGCCCGCGCCCAGCGGGAGCTCTACGGTGACCTGCGAACCTGGTTCCGCGTCACCACGGTGACCGACATGCTCAAAGGGATCGGCCAACGGCAGGTCATCGCCGATGCCGCCTTCACCGAATCGACCAAGAGGTGGTCCACCTGCATGCGAGAAAAGGGGCTTGATTATGCGGATCCCCATGAAGCGCGCTCCTCCTACGCCACTCCGGGAAATACCGCGCCGCCGGATGAATCGATCCGTGCCGCGGTCGCCGAGGCCGGATGCGCGGCGAGTAGCGGCTTGGCCGCCACCGCCCGGCGCCTGGACCAGAAATACAGCGCACGACTGCTGCAGGCGTACCGGAACGAGGCCCGTACCAGGATGCTCCTGGAATTCGAAGCGTTAAAACGCGCTCGTTCCATCGTGGACGCGCGGTAGGACCCCGACGGAACCCTCCCACAATGATAGAAGGAGAAGAAGTTGAACAGAGGTGGCAAGGCCATGACGGCCTTAGGGATCGCCGTTCTCGCTCTGCTCGCCGTTCCCGGTGCCGCGCAGGCCGACGACGCGCCGGCAGCCGAGAACGTTTCGGCGGCGGCCGCGGATGGCAATCTGTACGCGTGGGACGGCATCAACAGGACCGGCGCCTGGTGCCGGTGGGCCGGCAACGACTCCAATTGGGACAATTGTTCCGGCAACACGTCGTGGATGCGCAATCGGGCGAGCTCCCTGGAGAACCGCGGCTACGCCGGCGCGTACGAGGACGTCGATCTCTACTACAATACGAATTACGGCGGCTCCCACATCTGCCTGTGGAACGGCCGTTACCTCAACAATCTCAGCGGCATCTACTATTCCTGGGACGGCCTGGCCGGCCAGGGCCAGACAACGAACAACAACATCGCCAGCCACCGCTGGTCGAACAACTGCTAGAAGGTCGATGGCCGACAAGGCCGATGACTTCGTGATCTGAGCGCGCCGCGGCACCCGGTCCAGGACATCCGCTCCGCACGATGCCGAGAGCGGAAGCCGGTGATCCCCTGGCCGGATGCCGCGGCCCGCTTCGCGTGGGGCGGCGCCACCTCGGCGGCCGGGGAAGATCAGGCCCGGCTCACGCATGAGCAGCCCTCAGGGCCGCTGTCCGATCGCGCCCTGGCGCGCTCCGCAGACCAGGAGGAGCCCCAGCGGAGCCCCGGATCGCCGCCGGCGCCCATGGTCGCCCCCGGTGGCGGTGGCTTGGGAATCCCGACCGCCCGACGGCGGTGGTGCCCGCCGATCGGCGGGCACCATGATGGAGGCCGGACGCGATTCGCGGCCGGCGCGCCGTCTCGAAAGCCGGAGGTCATGCCAGAGGTCATCGCGGGACTTGCGATTCCGGAGACGGCGGCGGCCGCCGAGGCGACCAGGCACGCCCAGGAGATGACCAGCCCGCTCATCTACCACCACTCCCGACGGGTCTTCCTGTTCGGCCTGCTGCACGCTCAACGGCTCGGCGTGGCACCGGACCCGGAGTTGCTCTACCTGGCGGCCATGTTCCACGACACCGGTCTGCTGACCCCGTTCTCCGAGGCCGAGCAGCGCTTCGAGGTCGACGGCGCGGACCACGCGCGCCGGTTCCTGCTCGCCCGGGGGTTCTCGACGGCCGCCGCCGAGACCGTCTGGACCGCGATCGCGCTGCACACCACCCCCGGTATACCCGGCCGGATGGCCCCGGAGATCGCGACCACCCACTTCGGCGTGCTGACCGACGTGGTCGGCTTCGGCCTGGACGTGCTGGACCCCGACCGGCTGCGGGAGATCGTCGCCGTCCATCCCCGCGGGGATTTCAAGAACGACTTCCTGCGCACCTACGCCGACGGGCTCCGGAACCGCCCCGAGACCACGAACGGCACCGTGAACTCCGACGTGCTGGAGCACTTCATCCCCGGCTTCACGCGCGTGACGACGGTCGAGCGCATCGTCGGCTCGCCCTGGCCCAGCTGACCGGCCACCATCTGAGAATCCGAGGAGCCTGAGGAACCGCCATGCGAGCCATCACCGTCCAAGACCGCGAGGCCGGAGTCGCCGGACCGCGGCTGACGGACCTGCCCTACCCCCATGCCGCCGAGAACGACGTCATCGTGCGGGTGCACGCCGCCGGCTTCACCCCCGGCGAGCTCGACTGGCCGGCGACCTGGACCGACCGGGCCGGCCGCGACCGGACGCCGAGCGTGCCCGGACACGAGCTGTCGGGGGTCGTCGCGGCGCTGGGTTACGGAACCACCGGCCTCACCGTCGGCCAGCGGGTGTTCGGGCTTGCCGACTGGGCCCGCGACGGCTCCCTGGCCGAGTACACCGCCGTGGAGGCCCGCAACCTCGCCCCGCTTCCGGCGGACGTGGACCACACCGTGGCCGCCGCACTGCCGATCTCCGGGCTGACCGCCTGGCAGGGCCTGTTCGACCACGGCCGCCTCGCGGCCGGCCAGACCGTCCTGATCCACGGTGTCGCCGGCGGCGTCGGCTCGCTCGCGGCGCAGCTCGCCCGGGACGCGGGAGCCCGGGTGATCGGCACCGGCCGGGCGGCCGACCGGGACCTCGCGCTCGGTCTCGGCGTGCACGCCTTCCTCGACCTGCAGGCCGACCCGCTGGACGACGCCGGCGAGGTCGACGTGGCGCTCGACGTGATCGGCGGCGACGTCTGCGACCGTTCCGCCGCCGTCGTGCGTCCTGGCGGCACCCTGGTGACCATCGCCGCGCCGCCCAAGGTCCAGCCCCGTAGCGGCCGGGCGGTGTTCTTCGTCGTCGAGCCGGACCGCACCCGGCTCGCCGACCTCGTCCAGCGGGTCCGGGACGGACGCCTCAAGCCGATCATCGGCGCCGTGCGGACGCTCCCCGAAGCGCCCGCCGCGTTCACCCCCGGCCCGCGCACCCCCGGCCGGACCATCATCCGGGTCAGGGAGGACTGATCACCGATGGCCGGCCTGATCCCGGCGAGGCGGTCAGGGTCGGTGGTGGCGGTGGTAGTGGCGGGCCACTCGGGTGCGGTTGCCGCAGCGGGCGGGTGAGCACCAGCGGCGGCGCGGGTGGGCGGGCAGGAAGAGCATCACGCAGTCGGCGGCCTCGCAAGCGCGGACCCGGGTGACGGCCGGGTCGGCCAGCAAGATGGCGGCCTGCTCGGCGAGCCAGCCGGCCAGGCGCAGGTCCGGCGGGCCGGTGCGCCGGCGGGCGGCGGTGAGCGTGGCGCCGTCCCAGGTGAGTTCGTGGATCGCCGGGGCGCCCAGCTGGGCCTGGTTCAGGCCGGCCAGCGCGGCGGCGGGCGGTCGTTCGCCGCGGCGGGCCCGGTCGAGGGCGGCGGCGGTGTGGTCACGGACCGCGTGCACGGCGGCCAGGTCGGCCGGGACCAGGCGGGCCGCCGGCTCCGGCAGGCGGCCGGCCTGAAGGCCCGCCTGGAGGTCGAGCCAGGCGGCGAGTCCGGCGGGGATGGCGAGCAGGTCGACCGGGCCGGCGGGGGTGTGCGGGCGGGTGTTGACCAGGTCCAGAGCCACCGGCTCGCCGATCAGCGGCACGGGATCGTTCATAGCTTAATGGTACTTCCCCGACTTGACCCATTAGCCAGGTGCGGGCTAGAACTAATGCCATCAGAACGAAAAGAGGCATTAGTCATGACGTTTCCGCTCGTCCCCCGGGTCGTCCACCGCCGGCTGGACGTCGACGGAGTTCAGGTCTTCTACCGGGAGTCGGCGCCCGAGCGGCCGGACGCGCCCGTCCTGCTGTTGCTGCACGGCTTCCCGTCGGCGTCGCACCAGTTCCGGCGGCTGATCGACGTGCTCGGCACCCGCTACCGGCTGGTCGCCCCGGACTATCCCGGCTTCGGGCACACCCGGGCGCCCGACGGGTTCGCCTACACCTTCGACGCGCTGGCCGGCGTCGTCGAAGGGTTCGTCCGCCGGCTCGGGCTCGACCGGTTCACCATGTACCTGTTCGACTTCGGCGCGCCGGTCGGGCTGCGGCTGGCCGAGCGGCTGCCGGACCGGGTGGCCGGGCTGGTGGTGCAGAACGGCAACGCCTACGCCGAGGGCCTGTCCCCCGCCGCCCGGGACTTCGTCGCGCTGCGCGCGGAGACGCCGGGCGGCGAGGAGGCCGTCCGCGAGCTGATGACCCTGGCCGGCACCCGGACGCAGTACGAGACCGGGGTGGGCGATCTCGACGCCGTCGCACCGGACGGCTGGACGCTGGACCAGCACTTCCTCGACCTGCCCGGCCGCAAGGAGGCCCAGATCTCGCTGGCGTTCGACTACCACGCCAACGTGGAGCGCTATCCGCGCTGGCAGGCGTGGCTGCGGGCGCACCGGCCACCGGCGCTGATCACCTGGGGACGGAACGACCCGTTCTTTCCCGAGCCGGGGGCGCGCGCCTACCTGCGCGACCTGCCCGACGCCGAGCTGCACCTGTTCGACACCGGCCACTTCGCGCTGGAGGACCAGCTGCCGGCGATCGCCCCGCTGATCGCCGGGTTCCTGGACCGCACCTGGCCCGGAGCCGGCGGGAAATCCGGTTTCTGACGCCCGGCCGCCTTGCTAGCGTCGGCGGGGCCCTGCCGGATCCGGCCCTTCGGAGCGCGCTGTGACGATCACCTTCCGCCGGCTGACCGAGGCGGACTTCCCGCTGCTCGCCCGGTGGCTGGCCGAGCCGCACGTGGCCCGGTGGTGGCACCACGAGACCTCCGCCGAGGCGGTGCGGCGCGACTTCGGCCCGGCGGCCCGCGGCGAGGAGCCGTCGGAGGACCTGCTGGTCCTGCTGGACGGCGTGCCCGCCGGGCTGGTGCAGCGCTCCCGGTACGCCGACTACCCGGAGTACGAGCGCGAGCTGGCGCCGATCGTGGCGGTGCCGGCCGGGGCGATGTCCATCGACTACCTGATCGGCGAGCCGGGAATGACCGGGCGCGGTCTCGGCCCGCGGATGATCGCCGAGGTGATCGCGCTGACCTGGGCCGACCACCCGGCGGCGTCCTGCGTGATCGTGCCGGTGGTGGCGGCCAACCGGGCGTCCTGGCGGGCCCTGGAGAAGGCCGGCCTGCGCCGGGCCGGCGAGGGGAACCTGGAGCCGGACAACCCCATCGACGATCGTTGGCACTACGTGTACCGGGTGGACCGGCCCGGCCGCGGCCGCTGATCGGCCGCGGGAGGCCGGCGGCCATGCCGCGGGCGGAGGCGACGAACCGCCCGCGGCATGGCCGCGCGAACCGGTGCGGCCCTTCCCTCGCCGGAGGGGCCGCACCCCCTCCCCTTCCCTGGTCGGGCTCAGGGACCGGATCGCCGCCGGTCAGACCACGGTGCAGGGTTCACCGTTGAGGGTGAAGGCGGTCGGTTCGGCGGTGTTCCCGGTGTGGTTGGCCTGGAAGCCGATGTCGATGGTGGCGCCAGGAGCGATCGTGGCGTTGAAGCTGACGTTGCGGGCGCTCACCTGACCGCTGGACGGCGAGTAGGTGGCGTTCCAGCCGGAGGTGATCGACTGGCCGGAGGGCAGGGTGAAGGCCAGCGTCCAGCCGTTGATCGTCGAGGTCCCGGTGTTGGTGATGCTGATACTGGCCGTGAAGCCGGTGTTCCACGAGTTCATCGTGTAGGCGACCCGGGCCGCGCCGGTGCCGCCGGTGGGCGTCGGAGTGGGCGACGGGGTGACCGTTGGGGTGACGGTCGGCGTCGGGCTCGGCGACGGCATCGAACCGGTGGTGAGGACGAAGGTCGTCACGCTCCGGGCGGGCAGCGAGGCGGTGAGGGAGCCGCCCGAGACGGCGACCGCGCCCTGCGGCGCGACGGTCCTGCTCGCGTCGGTCACCCAGGAGGAGGCACTGTTGGCCGTGGTGTTGGACACGGTGAACTGCTGGCTCACCGCGGAGGTGTTCTTGTTGATGGCGACGATGACGATCGTGCTGCCGCTCTTGTACGCCGAGACGAAGACGTTGGACGCCGGGGTCGCCGTCGCGCCGATCCGCACGTAGCCGGGGCGGACGAACCTGGCGTAGTGCGCCATCATCGCGCCGCGCTTGCTGATCTGGCCGTCCTCACGCATGGGGCCGTAGCTGCGCCGGATGTACCACCACACGTACGCCTGGAACTCGGCGTCCACCATGGACCGGTGGATGTGCTCGCCCACGTCGAGCGCCTGCGGCCACAGATCCGCCGAGTCGGTGCTGTTGGGGTAGTAGACCTCGGTCATCCACAGTTCCTTGCCCGCGCCCTTCTGCTGGAAGAGGGGGTAGGGGAAGTTCGAGTACGCCGTGCCGTACAGGTGGGCGCCGATGATGTCCACGTTGGCGAGCGCGGTGGGGTCGTTGAGGATCGGGTCCGACATGCTCTTGATGTACTGGAAGGACTCCGGCGCCATCACCTTGGTGTTGATCGAGCCGGCGTTCTCCCGCAGGAACTTCACGATCTCCGCCGAGGTCCACCAGGTCCAGTCGTGCGCGTAGTCGGGCTCGTTCTGCACCGAGATGGCGTACAGGTTGACCCCGTTGTTCTTCATGTAGGTGGTGAAGTCGTTCAGCCACTGCGCGTAGGCGGCGTAGGAGCTGGCGCGCAGGCGCTTGGCGTTGGTCTGGCTGCCCCGGGTGAAGGTCTCGATCATGCTGGCCGGCGGGTTCCACGGCGAGGCGAAGACGGTCACCCCGACCTGGGCCGCGCGCTGGGCGGTGGCCAGGTCCCGGCTCCAGTCCGACTGCGTCTCGCCGACGGGGATCCGCAGGATCGAGAACCCCAGCCGGCCCTCGCCGGTGCCGAAGGCCGTGTCCCGCTGGGCGGCCGTCAGGTCACCGATCCAGGCCGCGTGCGCCATGCCGCCGAAGCCCTTGATCGTCTGGCGCTGGGTCGAGGGGTCGATGACCGCCGTGGCGGCCGCGGCCTCCGAGGCGCCCACCAGCGACGCCGCGGCCGTGATGACCGGCACGGTCCCCATCGTCGCCAGGATGTTCCGCCGGCTCAGCGTCTTGCGCTCGCCGCTCGCGGCCACGTTACGATCTTGCGTCATGTCCCGTCCTCTTGGCTGTCGGTGCTGAACAGCGCTGTCTCGATCCCGCCGGCCCGGCCGGCGCCGGTTCGCCACCCTGGGGCGGCCCATACCGATGTGAGCGATAACAATCGACGTCATATCGTTCCGTTAATGACGTGGCGGTTATTTCGTTAATCGGTTTCCCGCGAATCCGGCACCCGGACACCAGGGGTGTTCGGGCCGCTCAGCCGGGTGCGCGACAGGGTGACACTCCAGCGGAGTGTGGTTGTGCCCTCAGCCGGAGGTCAAGCACGGAGCGGACGGCGGGCAGGCGAGCTGTGTAAATATCTCGCCGCCTCGTGAAAATTTCAGCTCGGAATTCCTCCGCCCCTCCGCATCACGGGCGACGGGGGTCGGCCCGGCGGCAGCGGGGGCCGGGCGACCGGCGGACGCGCCGGCGGCGGGCGGCCCGTCGGGACGGACCGGAGACCGGCGGCCCCCGGAATCGGGCCGGATCAGGGGAACCTGCGCGCGCCCTGGCCGTCGGCCCCCAGGATGTCGTCGGGGTTGGAGTAGGGACATGACTTCAGCGACAGGCAGCCGCAGCCGATGCAGTCGGAGAACCGGTCCCGCAGCCCGGTGAGGTAGGTGATCTTCTCGGTGAGGTCGTCGTGCCACCGCTGGGAGATGCGCGCCCAGTCGCGCTTGGTCGGCAGCCCCTCCCGGGGGAGCTGGTCGACCGCCTCCTTGATCCGTTCCAGGCTCACCCCGACCCGCTGGGCGGCCCGGATGAAGGCCAGGATCCGCAGGGTGTCGCGGCGGTACTCGCGCCGGTTGCCCGCGGTCCGCCGGCTGTGGATCAGGCCGAGGCTCTCGTAGTAGTGCAGGGCCGACACCGCGACCCCGGCCCGCTCGGCCAGCTGGCCGGGTCTCAGCCAGACCACGTTCTCCTGGATCTGCGGCATCGCCGGCGCCTTTCACCTCGCTCGGGCGGAACTTGACGTCAAGTCCACTTGATGTAGTCGACTCTAGCTGAAGCGAACTTGACGTAGCGGACCGAGGAGCCATCCGGATGATCGACGTGCAGATGTGGGGCGATGTGAAGTGCCCGTGGTGCTGGATCGGGTCGCGGAGACTGCGCGCGGCGGCCGGCGAGGTCCCCGCCGAGGTGCGGGTGCGCCATCGGAGCTTCCTGCTGGAACCCGACGGCGGCCCGGAACCCGGGCGGACGATCGCCGAGCTCGCCGTCACCGAATGGGGCATGGAGCCGCCGGCGTGGCAGGCCAAGAGCGCGGCGATCCGCGCCGAGGGCCGCCGGGAGAACCTGGAGATCAACCTCGGCACCGCGCTCGGGCTGGACTCCCGGCCGGCACACCGGCTGTTGAAGCTGGCGAGCGCGCGCGGCCTCGACGAGCACGCCGCCTGGGACGCGGTGTTCGACGCGCACCTGCGCCGCAACAAGGACATCGGCGACCCGGCGGTCATCGCGGAGCTGGCACGCTCGATGGGGCTGGCGGCCGCCGACGCCGATGCCCTGCGGGCGGGCCCGGCGTTCGCCGAGGAGGTGACGGCCGATCACCGGGAGGCCGTCCGGCGCGGGATCCGTTCGGTCCCCACGGTGGTGATCGGAGATCGGATGCTGGCGGGCAGCCGTTCGGCCGGCGAGCTGGCCGGCTTCATCACCGGTGCGACGGCCGCCCGATGACCGGCCCGCTGATGCGGGCGGCCGCCATCGACGCGTTCGGCCCGCCCGAGGTGCTGCGGGTTCGTGACCTGCCGCGGCCGGTCGCCTCCGGCGACCGGGTGCTGGTCCGGGTGATGAGCGCCGGGGTGCAGCCCACCGACGCCGCAATCCGCGCCAGGTGAGACGGCGCGGTCGCCGGCGTCAGCCGACCGAGGAGTAGGCGACCACCCCGCGGCGCAGCGCGTCGACGGCCTTGCCGGCGTTCGCCTTCACCTTGCTGCCCTGCGGGGCGGCCTTGCCGACCTGGTCCAGCAGGTCGAGCAGCTGCTTGACCCACCGGACGAAGTCACCGGCCGCCAGATCGCCGTCGGTCAGCACGGCGTCCAGGCTGTGCCCCCGGGCCCAGCGGAACGCCGCCCAGGCGAAGCCCACGTCCGGCTCGCGGACGAACGACAGGCCGTGGTCGCGCTCGATGTCCTCCAGCTCGGCGAACAGCCGCACCATCACGGCCAGCGCCTCGCGGACGCCGCCGGCCGGGATGCGCGGCGACCGGGCGTCGTCGGCCTGCCGTGACTCGAACACCAGGGCGGACACGCAGGCGGCCAGCTCGGCCGGGTCCAGCTCCTCCCAGACGCCGGCGCGCAGGCACTCGGCGGTGAGCAGGTCCAGCTCGGTGTAGATCTGGGCCAGCCGGCGGCCCTCGGCGGTGACCGTCTCACCCTCCAGGTAGCCGAGCTGGTCCAGCACCCCGCACACCCGGTCGAAGGTGCGCGCGATCACGTGCGACCGGCTCTCCACCCGGCGCCGCAGCCCTTCGGTCTCGCGCAGCAGCTTGTGGTAGCGCTCGGCCCAGCGGGCGTGGTCCTCACGCTTGTCACAGCCGTGGCAGGGGTGGGCGCGCAGCCGGCGGCGCAGCTCGCTGATCTCCCATTCCGGAGTGCCGGGGGTCTCGGCCCGGGTCTGCATGCCCTCGGCGTCGTGGTCGCGGACCCGCACCGGGCGGCCGAGGTCCCGGTCGCCGATCTTGGCGTGCAGGGTGGCGACCAGGTTGGCGCGGTCCTTGGGCGCCCGGGGGTTGAAGTTCTTCGGGATGCGCAGCCGCTCCACCGGCTCCACCGGGACCGGGAAGTCGGCCGCCGACAGCCGCTTCACCTGCTTGCCGATGGTCAGCACCAGCGGCGAGGGGCCCTCGGCGCGCATGGTCAGCCCGGGGTCCAGGATCACCGCGAGCCCGGCCCGCCGCCCGCCGGGCACCCGGATCACGTCACCCGGCCGCAGCGCCTCCAGCGAGCGCACCGCCTGGGCGCGGCGGGCGCTGCCGCGCCGGCGCGACAGCTCGCCCTCCCGGTCCGACAGCTCGCGGCGCATCCCGGCGTACTCCTGGAAGTCGCCCAGGTGACAGGTCATCGCCTCGGCGTACCCGGCCAGCGCCTCCTCGGCGCGGCGCACCTGCTTGGCCAGGCCCACCACCGCCCGGTCCGCCTGGAACTGGGCGAACGACGACTCCAGCAGGGTGCGCGCCCGGCCGCGGCCGACCTGGCCGACCAGGTTGACCGCCATGTTGTAGGAGGGGCGGAAGCTGGAGCGCAGCGGGTAGGTGCGGGTGCTGGCCAGGCCCGCCACCGCGACCGGGTCCATGCCGGGCTGCCAGGCCACCACCGCGTGGCCCTCCACGTCGATGCCGCGCCGGCCGGCCCGCCCGGTGAGCTGGGTGTACTCCCCCGGCGTCAGGTCGGCGTGGGTCTCGCCGTTCCACTTGTCGAGCTTCTCGATCACCACCGAGCGGGCGGGCATGTTGATGCCGAGGGCCAGCGTCTCGGTGGCGAACACCGCCTTGACCAGGCCGCGGGTGAACAGCTCCTCGACGACCTCCTTGAACGCCGGCAGCATGCCCGCGTGGTGGGCGGCCAGGCCGCGCTCCAGGCAGTCGCGCCACTCCAGGTAGCCGAGCACCGCCAGGTCCTCGTCGGGCAGGTGGGCGGTGCGCTCGTCGACGATCTGCCGGATCTCGTGGCGCTCGCCGTCGGTGGTGAGCCGGATGCCGGCCTGCAGGCACTGCAGGACGGCGGCGTCGCACCCGGCCCGGGAGAAGATGAAGGTGATCGCCGGCAGCAGTCCCTCGGAGTCGAGCTTGTCGATGGCGGCCGACCGGCTCGCCGACCCGGCCGAGCGGCGGGGGCGGGTGTAGCCGCGCCGGCCGCGCGCCTGGGCCAGGCGCTGCTCGTCGCGGGAGATGCGCATCAGCGCGGGGTTGATGCGCGGCCGGTCCTCCTCGTCCACGAACAGGTCGTACAGTCGGTCGCCGACCAGCATGTGCTGCCACAGCGGCACCGGGCGGTGCTCGTCGACGATCACCGTGGTGTCGCCGCGCACCTCGCCGAGCCACTCGCCGAACTCCTCGGCGTTGCTGACCGTCGCCGACAGCGCGGCCAGCCGCACCGACTCGGGCAGGTGGATGATCACCTCTTCCCAGACGGCGCCGCGGAACCGGTCGGCCAGGTAGTGCACCTCGTCCATCACCACGTGGCTGAGCCCGGTGAGGGTGGCCGACCCGGCGTACAGCATGTTGCGCAGCACCTCGGTGGTCATCACGACCACCGGGGCGTCCCCGTTGACGCTGTTGTCGCCGGTGAGCAGGCCGACCCGGGCCAGGCCGTACCGGCGGACCAGATCGTTGTACTTCTGGTTGGACAGCGCCTTGATGGGGGTGGTGTAGAAGCACTTGCCGCCCTGCTCCAGCGCCAGGTGGACGGCGAACTCGCCGACGACGGTCTTGCCCGAGCCGGTGGGCGCGGCGACCAGCACCCCGTCGCCGGCCTCCAGGGCGCGGCAGGCGTCCAGCTGGAAGTCGTCGAGCGCGAAGTCGTACAGGCCTCGGAATGACGTGAGGGCGGGCCCGCTTTCGGACTGATTCTCACGGAAGGCGGCATAGCGTTCCGCAGGCGTCGTCATGCACTTCACCCTACCGATAACCGATTTCCGGTCCGGTCGGGTCGCGCCTTCCGGGCGACTGGCCCGCACACCGGGGGGCGGGCCCCGGTGAAGTGCGGGTACGGGGCGCCGGCCCCACCCGGGCATGGTAGAAGAGGAATGTTCTACCCGGTGATTCCTGGACGTTGAAATGACCTCTCGGTGATGGGCCGGCCGGCGCGGGTCGCGGGCCCGGGCGCGGCGGCGCCCCCCGCCATGCCCGCTGGCATGCCCGCCGCCATGCCCGCCGCCATGCTCGCCGTCATGCTCGCCGCCATGGCCGGATGCGCGGCCGGATGCGCCGCCGGCGGTACCGGTGACGCCGCCGGCGCCGGGCCGACGACCGTGCTGTCGCGGCCCGCCGCCCCTCCCGGGCCGGGGCTGTTCGTGGTCAACTCCCAGCCGCTGGGCGGGCCGATCGTCATCGACGGCCAGGGGTACCTGATGTACCGCTACGACCGCGACGGCGCCGCGCCGCCGCGCTCGGCGTGCACAGGAGCCTGCGCGGCCGAGTGGCCGCCGGTGCGGGCCGGTGATCTCGCGCGGCTACGGGTGGCGGGCATCGACCGGGGCAAGCTCGGCGTGCTGCGCCGGCCGGACGGCATCGGCCAGCTCACCCTGGCCGGCCACCCGCTGTACGGCCGCCGCGCCGACCGGTTGCCCGGCGACACCAGCGGGCACGGCCGGGACGGCTGGTTCGCCGTCTCCCCCGCCGGCGCCCGCGCCGGCCGCCCGCCCGGCTGACCCCTCGCCGGGTCACCGCCGGGCCGCCGCACGCTTGGGCCCGGCGGCCGTGCGGACGGCGGCGTCCACCGGGGGCGGGCGATTCGCCGGTCTCGCCGTCCGCCCACGCCCTCGACTCTCTCATGAACGCGCGGCCCGGTGGCGGCGCCGGTCACCGGTTCCGGCCGCGCCACTCCTCCAGGCTCAGCAGCCCGGGGAAGCGGGCGCGCAGCGCGGCGATGTCGGCCCGGTGGCTCTGACGCTGGAACCAGGTGAACATGGCCGCCACCTCCGGCGCCCGTGCCCGCACCTCCTCGATCGGCTGGCGGGTGATCCGCGTCGCAACGCCGTCGGTCCTGGTGAAGACCGCGGCGATCTCCCGGACGGTCGGTTCGTCACCGGCGATGTCGATGCTCTCACCGAGGAAGCCGGCCGGGTCGGCGAACGCGGCCGCGGCGATCCGGCCGATGTCGGCCAGCGCGATCATCTGCAGCGGGGTGCCGGCGTCCAGCGCGAGCGGCACGACCCGCTCGCCGCCTCGGGGCTCGGGCAGCATGTAGAGCCAGTTCTCCATGAAGAACACCGGCCGCAGCACCGTGGCCGGCAGGCCGATGGCGTGGATGTACGCCTCGATCTCCGCCTTGCTGTCGAAGTGCGCGACGCCCGACCCGCGGCCGGCGGCGGCGACCGAGGTGTAGACCAGGTGGGCGACGCCGGCCGCCTTCGCCGCGTCGGCGACGTTCCGCCCGCGCCGTACCTCCAGCGCGGGCCGCGGGTCGGCCAGGTCGCAGGGCTGCACGCTGAAGACGCCGTGGCAGCCCCGGGCCGCCGCGCGCAGCGAGGCGGGGTCGTCCAGGTCGCCCGCGACCGGTTGCGCGCCGAGTACCCGCAGGGCCTTGGCGGCCGGCGCGTCCGGGTCCCGGACCAGGACGCGCACCGGCCGGCCGGCCGCGAGCAGCCTGCGGGCGACGGCGCCGCCCTGCCCGCCGGTCGCGCCCGTGACCAGGATGATCTTCTCCGGCACTGTCGGATCCTTTCGAGGTGTGATGGCTTGACCGGTCGCCTGCGGACCGGCCAGGGGGTGACAGGTGATGGACCGGCCGGTCGAAGGCCGCCCCCGCGGGACCCTCGCCGTACGGACCGGGCCGGGTGCCGCCTTCGGCCATGGCACGGGCCGGGTAGAGCTCACCACCGGCGGGGTTCACCGCCGGGCGGCGCTCACCGCCGGGCGGCCTGGGACGTCGCGCGGCGCTCGAGCAGCCACAGCACGAACATCCCGGCGCCCAGCGTGCCGCCGAGAACGCTCACCGCCGGCCAGCCGCCGCGCGTCCACGCCAGCGCGGCCAGCGCCGAACCGGCGGCGCCACCGGCGAAGAAGGCGGTCATCAGTACGGAGTTGAGCCGGTTGCGGATCTCCGGGCGCAGCGCGTAGATGACCTGCTGGTTGCTGTTGAGCACCGCCATGTGGGCCACGTTGAGCACGACCAGCCCGGCCAGCAGCCAGCCCAGCCAGGCGCCGCCCGCCCCGATCAGCAGCCAGGAGGCGGCCAGCGCGGCGCTGCCCCAGGCGGTGACCCGCTGCACGTGGCCGCGGTCGGCCAGCCGGCCGGCGACCGTCGTCGCCACCACGCCCGCCGCGCCGAGCAGGCCGAGCGCTCCGATGGCCGCCCCGGACCAGCCGTATCGCGGGCCGGCGAGCAGGAAGGTCATCGCCGTCCACAGCACGTTGAACGATCCGAGCGACAGGGCGGCGATGCCGGCCCGCCACCGCAGGACCGGCTCGTGGCGCAGCAGCGCGACCGTCGAGCGGAGCAGCGCCGGGTAGGACAGGCCGATCGGCGTGTGCAGCGGCGGCAGCAGGCGCCAGAGCAGCACCGCCACCGCGGCGATCAGTGTCGCGCTCACCCAGTAGACCGTCCGCCAGCCGCCGAGTTCGGCCAGCCCGCCGGCGACGGTACGGGACAGCAGCGCGCCCAGCATCAGCCCGCTCATCACCGTGCCGACGACCCGGCCGCGCCGCTCCGGTGCGGCGAGCGTGGCGGCGTACGGCACCACGATCTGGGCGGCCACCGAGGTGAACGCGGTGAGCACCGATCCGATCAGCAGCTGGGTGCCGCTGCGCGCGGTCGCCGAGATCAGCGCGAACGCCGCGGTGGCCGCGTACAGCACGACGGCCAGCCGGCGGCGTTCCAGCAGGTCGCCCAGCGGGACCAGCAGGATCAGGCCGAGCCCGTAACCGGCCTGCCCGGCCGCCACGATCAGGCCGCCCGTGGTGGCGCCGAACCCCAGATCCCGGCCGAGCAGGTCCAGCAGCGGCAGCGCGAAGTAGTTGTTGGCGACCGCGAGCCCAGTGGCCACCGACATCAGTAGCACCAGCCCGCGGCCCAGCGGCGCGCCGCCGTCCGGGAGGTCGGTGACCGGCCGGCCTGGCGTGGTACGGGAGGTGCCGGATCTGATGTCGTTCGTCATGGTAGATAGCTTCGGGCCCCCACGATTGATGAGTCCAACACATACTCATCAACGCACCGATCACGAATCGCGATTGATCGGCTGAGCCGCCCGCCATGACCTGACCAGGCCGTCACCACCTGACGATCAGCCGTCCGAGGGAGCGCCGGTAACGGGCCGGGGCCGGGTCCGGGCCGAGAACGGTCTCGGGCGGTCAGCTGTAGGAGATCGACTGCAGGCTGCAGCTGGTCATCCAGGGGCCGGGATACACCGGGGCGGTGGAGCAGCTCCAACCGGCGGTCACGACGCTGGTCCCGGCGGGAATGCCCGCCAGCCCGCTCGAGCCGGCGAAGTCGTACTGGTGGCCGCCGCTGCACAGGGCGCCCACCCCCACATACCCGGCGTCGGCGGGCAGCGTCTGGCTGAACTGGAACGCGTGGGTCGCGGGCACCGCGGTCAGGGCGCTGAACGGCAGGGTCGCCGACCAGGACGGCGACGAGGTGAACACCCGCAGGTCAGAGGGGTACCAGTCTCTGGTGTCCCCGGAGTAGTTGACGTTGGAGCAGTCCACCGTCGCGTTCAGCACGGCGGTGGTGGCGGCGGCGGGTGACGCCCCGGTCACCACGCCGAGCACTCCGGTGGCGACCAGAGCGGCACCGAGCGACAGCACCCGCCGAAACGATCTCACCGCGAACATGGGCATCCTTTCTCGCGCTTCACACCGGCCACCGCGAATTCAGCATCCTTTCCGAACCCGGTCAAAAGGGCCCGAGCTTTCGGCGGGTCCGAAACCAAACCGCGCATCGAGCCGTGAAATGCCTGATCCACCGGCGGCCCGATCCCGTGGGGCGGGAAGATGCACCGGCCGGCGCGCCGGCACCCGGAGGATTCGCCGGCAGCGGGCCGGCGCCCGGCGGTTATCACGGAATTCCACCGAAGCGGCGATCGTGAAATGTTTCGGCGACCAGGGCGTCCCGTTATCGCCGATTCCTGACGGTCAGCTGAAAGATTCAGAACCGGTCGGGTCACCGCGACGGCCTTCCACGAGTCATCGGCCCGCGGCCGGGCCGGCCGCCGGCGTCCACCTGCCACCCGGGCCGGCGGCGTGGCGCGCGGCACCGCGGACGATCGCGTGACCGCCACGGCCGACCGGATCAATGAGTCCGGCATATGGCCGTCGTCGCGACGATCGCGATCTACGATGGATCGGTGGAGTTGCAGCAGATGCGCTACGTGGTGGCGGTGGCGGAGACGGCGAACTTCACCCGGGCCGCCGAGCGGTGCCGGGTCGTGCAGTCGGCGCTGAGCCACCAGATCGCCCGGCTGGAGCGCGAGCTCGGCGCCCGGCTGTTCGAGCGCACCAGCCGCAGGGTCGCGCTGACCCCGGCCGGCGAGGCCTTCCTGCCGGCCGCCCGCCAGGCCCTGGAGGCCGCGGACCGCGCCCGCGCCGAGGTGGCCGCGGCCGGCGGTGAGCTGCGCGGCCGGCTCGCCATCGGCGCCATCCCGACCGTCACCGCGGTCGACCTGCCGGCTGCGCTGCAGAGCTTCCACCTGCGCCACCCGCAGGTGAGGATCACGCTCCGGTCCGGGGCGAGCGACGCCCTGGCCGAGCAGGTCCGCCAGGGCGGGCTGGACATCGCCTTCCTCGGCCTGTCACCGAAGACCCGGCCCAAGGGCGTCCAGGGGCGTGTCCTGGCCCGGGGGGAGCTGGTCGCGCTGGTGGCGCCCGGCCATCCGCTGGCCGGCGAGACCGGGGTGGACCTGCACCGGTTGGCACAGGAGGTCTTCGTCGACTGGCCGGCCGGTTCCGCCGGGCGCGTGCAGTCCGACGAGGCGTTCGCCGCCGCCGGCCTGGTCCGGGAGGTCGCTTTCGAGATCTCCAACGCCGGCCTGATGGCCCGGCTGGTCCGGCTGGGCCTGGGCGTCGCCATGATGCCCGCCTCCTTCGTCCCCGAGCTCGGTGACGTGCACGTCGTCGAACTGCGTGACCCGCCCACCCGGATCGAGCGCCTGGTCTGGCGCCACCCCCGCCCGTCCCCGGCCGCCGCCGCCTTCCTCGACGCTCTGAACCTCCCGGCGGAACGGGTCCCGGACGGCGTTCCCCGGGCCGGCACCGGCTGACCCGGCACCGGGAGAGTCGGGAGAGGTCGAGAACGGGCGCTCAGCCCCGGTCGCCGGTCCTGTCGTAGATCGCCGCCCGCCGGTTCATCGGCCGGGGGCACCGTCAAGACCCACCTGGCGCACATCTAGGCCAAGCTCCGGCTCGCCAACCGCACCGAACTCGCCCGCCCCGCGGCCACCGCCCACCCGCCCGGAGCCGGCCCGGAATGACCGGCGGCCGCGGTGACAGGTCCGCCGGTCAGCTCGACAGGTTCGCGAGCATGCCGGCCTGGTAGGAGCCGCCCTGGTTGCGCACGATCACGTTCAGCCGGTTGGCCGCGTTGATGAAGGCGGTCAGCGCGACCAGCGCGGCGACCTGGTCGTCGTCGTAGTGCTCGCGCACCTGGGCCCAGGTCTCGTCCGACACGCCATGGTGGGTGTCGGCCAGCCGGGTGCCCTCCTCGGCGAGCGCCAGCGCGGCCCGCTCGGCCGCGGTGAACACGCTGGTCTCGCGCCAGGCGGCCACCAGGGCGAGCCGGACCGGGGTCTCGCCGGCGGCCGTGGCCTCCTTGGTGTGCATGTCCACGCAGAAGCCACAGCCGTTGATCTGGCTGACGCGCAGCAGCACCAGGTGCTGGACGGTCACGGGCAGCGGCGACTGCTGGATGGCCAGGCCGACATTGATCATCCGCTTGCCGATCTTGGCGCCGGTCTCGTTGGCCATCAGGTCGATACGGGGTTCCATGGCGTCGTCCTCTCTCGGGTAGGGCCGCGCGGTCGCGCGGCGTCCTGACGACCACGAGACGCCGGCCGGCCGGACCGCGTGACAGGCATATGGGTGTGACCTGCGCCACCACGCGAAGGTGTCACACTGCGGCAGGGTCCGGTGTCTGGTGGGTGTGACACCATCGACGGCGGACGGGCGGGAGACGGCCATGACCGAGCGGGACGATCAATCGCCGGCGGCGGGCACCACCGGCCCGTCCCCCGGCGACGGGCGGCTGGACCCGGCCACCGAGGCGTTCGTCGCGCACCGCAACCTGCTGTTCACCGTCGCCTACGAGATGCTCGGCTCGGCGGCCGACGCCGAGGACGTCCTGCAGGAGACCTGGCTGCGCTGGACCGACGTCGACCTCGGCGTCGTGCGGGACCGGCGCGCCTACCTGGTGCGGATCACCACCCGCCAGTCGCTGACCCGGCTGCGCACCCTCGGCCGGCGCAAGGAGTCCTACGTCGGCCCGTGGCTGCCCGAGCCGCTGCTGACCACGCCGGACGTCGCCGAGGACGTCGAGCTGGCCGACAGCGTCTCGACGGCCATGCTGCTGGTGCTGGAGACGCTCACGCCGACCGAGCGCGCGGTCTTCGTGCTGCGCGAGGTGTTCGGCCTGGAGTACGACGAGATCGCCGAAGCGGTCGGCAAGAACCTGGCCGCGGTCCGGCAGATCGCCCACCGGGCCCGGGCGCACGTCGCCGCGCGCCGGCCGCGCATCGTCGTCTCCCCGGCCGAGTCCCGGGAGGTGCTCCAGGCGTTCCAGCGGGCGATCGCGACCGGCGACCTGCAGCGCCTGCTGGACATCCTCGCCCCGGACGTCGTCCTGCTCGCCGATGGCGGCGGCGTCAAGCGGGCCGCGCCGGCCCCCGTCGTCGGGGCCGACACGGTGGCCCGGGCACTGGCCCGGGTCGCCGCGGTGCCGCTCCAGACGGCATGGGTCAACGGCCGGCCGGCGCTGCTCTTCCAGATCAAGGACAGGATCGACACCGTCCTGACGGTGCGCATCGACGCCGGCCGAATCACCGGCCTCTACGCCGTCCGCAACCCCGAGAAACTCACCCACATGACCCGGCAGACCCCCCTCCGCCGCTGACCTGGAGGGCACATCACGGGTGACCTGGAGCCCTATCTCTCCGGATCTTCGACCCGTTCCGACAGATCTCCCTGGCCGGACGCACCGATACCCACGCGCCCCGCGACCGGACGGGAGTCCCGGGCGCGGGGCGGATCGGTGGCCGGTTAACCGGGTGGGGTCAGCACTTGACGGTGAGCGAGGGGCCGATCAGGACCTTGCCGCCGCTGGTCACCACGCGGAAGGTGTTCTTCTTCATGCTCTTGCACGTCGCACGGACGTGGAAGGCTCCCGTCTGATCGCTGCGCAGGGTCCTGCCCGCCAGCCGCTTCCAGTGCGTGATGCCGGCGATCTTCGTCTTCTTCTGCAGTGCCATCCACCACCAGCCGCCCTTGCTCTTGCAGTGGGCCCGGACCGTGCCGTACATGCGCCACTTGCCGCCCTCGTACCTCCCCCACGGACGCAGCAGTTCCAGGCAGCGCTTGGCCGATGTGGTCGTGGTCGCAGCGTTTGGCCGGGCGGCCTGGGACTGGGCGTGGTTCGCCTGCTGGGCCACGAAGGCGGTGATGGCGGTCGTGGTGGGGGCCGCCTGCGCTGTCGCCGAGCCGGGTGCGACGAGTAGGGCAGATGCCGCGCCGGCGGTGCCGGCGAGAGTGATGAGCCGCTTGCTGATCGAAGCCATGAGATCGTCCTCCTCGAATTGCGGAACCGCGCCCGACTTTCGATAAAAGCCGCCAATAAGCGGCTCGCCGGTTCGCGGGCTGATCTGAATTCGACGCTTGCGTGTCACGCAAAGGAACTGATGAGGAATCTAACAAAGCCGTCGCCGTTCGCACGTCAGACTCATGATTGATGTGGGGTAATCCGAACGCGGTACGCGCTTAGGCGCCGTCAATCCGCAGCGGTACGCATAATTCACAATTTGTGCGCCATCCGCGGTCGTTGTGCCGGGCCGGTCTTCGGGCGTCTCGCCGGGCTTTCATGCATGACGGGCCTCCTGGTAGGTCGCGCGGTGGGCGGCGGGGGCGGCGGGCGGGCGGTGGCCGTCCGGGGTGTCGTGGGGGTCGAGGGTGAACCAGACGGTGCAGCCGGTGGCGTCCCGGAGGAAGCCCCAGCGGCGGGCCAGGTCGCGCACCAGGCGGATGCCGCGGCCCCGCTCGGCCAGCGGGTCGGCCGGCGCGCGGCACCCGCACGGGACCGTGGACCCGCCCTGGTCGGTGACCTTGACCTCGACGGTCCGGTCCCAGCCGACCAGCACGGTCACCGGGATCTGCGGGGAGTCGGTGTAGGTCACCGCGTTGGTGAAGATCTCCGACAGCAGCAGCACCGCGTCGTCGCGGCGCGGATGGTCGGCGAGCACCTTGCGCAGCCATCGCCGGGCCTCGCCGGCGGACGCCACCTCGCCGGGGAAGACGGCGCTTTCCCGCCGCCGGTCATCGGAATAGATACGCATTTCGGCCTGGTGCCCTTCGTCACGGGAATCCTGCCGCCAAGACAATCGGACCGGCGCACGACATCGGCGATCTTCGGCCAGCAGACCGCGACGACTTTTCTCCGGGAACGACCTTTCCTTCTTTCGACCTTCCATTACCCTCTGAATCGGATCGATCACTCGGAGGTGTGCATGGAGCAGCAGGAGACCCTGTTCGGCCGGGCGTGCGCGGACCGGGGCTGGGAGCGGCCGGCCGCGTTCCTCGCGGCGTTCACGCAGGCGGCGCGCATGATCGGCGAGCCGGTGAAGCTGACCGCCCGCCAGTACCGGCGCTGGTGCATGCCCCATCCGCCCCGCCCCCGGCAGCGGGCCTGGCGGGTGCTGCACGCCATGTTCGGCGTCAATCCGGCGGACCTGGGTTTCCCGCCCGCACCTTACGGTGAAATAAATCCATGTACGTTCCTAATAACGGACGAAATAGAGGAATCGGACGTGAAACGTCGTACATTCGTGGCGACTGCAATGGGGACGGCGGCCGGTGCCACCCTCGGCGCCTTCACCCCGGCGGAGGCCGTCGGTACGCCCCACGTCCAGGAGCTGCGCGCCGGCCTGCGCGCGCTGCGCACCCTGGGCGACGCGCACGGCGGCACCGAGGTCCGCAGCCTCGCCGTCCGGCACCTGATCCGCATCCGCCGGGTCATCGAGGCCGGCAGCTACTCCGAGTCGATCGGCCGCCAGCTCCGGCTGCTGGCCGGCGAGGCCGCGAACCGCTGCGCCTACCTCCACTTCGACGCCTGCGACCAGGACCAGGCCCGCCACTACTGGCACGAGGCGCTCGCCATCGGCACCACGCTGGACGACGACACCCTGAAGGCCCAGGCGCTGGCCATGCTCGGCCTGCAGGCCAACTACCAGAAGCGGCCCCGGCAGGCCCTGGACGTGCTCGGCGCCGCCCGCCGGCACGCCGAGTCCATCGGCTCGCCGGTGCTGCTGTCCATCATCGCCAGCCGCGAGGCGGACGCCTTTTCGCTGATGGGCGACCATCCGGCGGCCAACGCCCGGCTGGCCCAGGCCATGCGCCTGATGGAGCATCCGCAGCGCGGCCGGCGCGCCCCGGAGTGGACGGCCTTCTACGATCGCGCGGAGATCGAGGTCTCCCAGGCGCACATGCTGACCGAAGCCGGCAAGCACCGGGCGGCGCTGCCCTACTACCAGGCCGCGGTGACCCACACCCGAGGCGCGTACGGGCGCAACCTGGCCGCCCGGCAGTTCGCCCTCGCCGACAAGTTCCTCAAGGCAGGCGAAGCGGAGGAGGGAGCCGCCGCCGCGCTGACCGGGCTGGAGCACCTGTCCGAGGTGTCCTCCGGCCAGGTACGCGCGCGCATGGTCGAGGTGCGGGACGCGCTGCTGGCGGTGGACACCGCCGATGCCCGGGAGGCCGCGGACGCGATCACCCAGCGGCTCCGCGCTCCCCGGCCCGGTCCGCCGCCGCTCGACGCCGCCTGAACCCGCGCGTGGACCGGTTGACCGCCGACAGCATCTGAGTCCGCGCGTGATCCGGTCAGGCGCCGACAGCGCCTGACTCCGCGCGTGGACCGGTACTCCGCGGCTGGACCGGTCAACCGCCGACAGCGCCTGACTGCGTGCGTGGTCCGGTCAGGCGCCACGCGACAGCGCCTGAACCCCGCGCGTCGACCGGTTCGCAAACCGCGGGTCAGCTCCTGGGGCTCAGACGCCGCGGGTCAGCTCCTGGATCTCCGCGTAGGAGGGGACCGCCTCCGGGAGCGGGCCGCCGGCCGCGCCGGCCAGCGCGGTGCTGACGGCCGCCCCGAGCGCGGCCCGGAACAGCAGCGAGCCGAAGCTGACCCGCCGCACCCCCAGTTCCGCCAGCCGGGCCACCGGCACGCCCGGCTGGATGAGCACGTTCAGCGGCACCGGCGCCGCGCCGGCCAGGATCTCCAGGTCGCGGGCGGCGGTGGCGCCCGGGGCGAACACCCCGTCGGCCCCCGCGTCGGCGTACGCCCGCCCCCGCCGGACGGCGGTGGCCAGGGCGTCGGGCGTGCCCAGCCAGAACGGGTCGGTGCGCGCGTTGACGAACAGGTCCGGCACCCGCTGCTTGATCGTGCCGATCACCCGCACCTGGGCGCCGATCTCCGCGAGGTGATCGCCCCGGCCGTCCTCGATGTTGACGCCCGCGACCCCGGCGGCGGCCAGCTCGGCGGCCAGCTCGGCCACCTCGGCGGGCGAGCCGCCGAATCCGTCCTCGATGTCCACCGTGACCGGGACGCCGAGCCGGGCGATGCCGCGGGCCAGTGCCACCGTCTCGGCCCGGGTGGCCCGCGCGGCGTCCGGTTTCCCGGCGGCGGCGGCCACGCCCAGGCTGGTGGTGCCCACCGCGGCGAACCCGGCCGCCGCCAGCGCCGCGGCGGAGGCGTGGTCCCAGGCGTTCGGCAGCAGCAACGGCTCCGTGCCGTGGTGCAGGGCGGTGAACCGCTGGAACAGCGTCGCCGTCATCGCCGCACCGCCATCACCACGCCGGCCGCCAGCGCCAGCGCGACCTCCGGTGCCGGGCAGGGCCGCAACCCCGCCCCGAAGGTCAGGTGGTTCGGCGCACGCCCCGGCCGGAACCGGTCCGGGTCGTCGAACACCGCCGGGTCCCGGTTGGCCGCCGCCACGTCCAGCACCACCACCTCCGGCTCCGTCCCGCCGCGCGCCTCGGGCTCCATCTCGCCGACCATCGCCGAACCCGCCGCGTCGTCCAGGGTCGCGGGTCGCGCCGGGGCCGGGGTGCGGCGCAGCGCGCGGACCGGCGGGTCGTGCCGCAGCGTCTCGGCCAGTAGCCCTTCGACCGGGCAGGGCTGCGTACCGGCGGCGAGCGCGTTGCGGATCAGCCCCGCGGTCGAGTCGCAGGCCTGGGCGAGCAGCCCGGCCAGCACGGCCAGCCGGGCCGGCTCGGGGTCGCCGAGCAGCCGGGACAGCAGGGCCACGCCTTCATCGGCGGACGCGATGTCCGGGCCGGTGGGCGGGGGCGCGTCCGGGGCCGGCAGGTAGACCGGGGCGAGCGCCGCGACCGCGCGCACCGCCCGCCCGGCGTCCGCCTCGGGCACGCCGAACGCGCGGGCCAGCACCCGCACCGGCACCAGTCCGGCCTGCTCGGGGTGCGCGGACGCCTGCCGGAACGTCTCGGCGCGCAGCGCCGCCGGGTCGAGCGCGGCGAGCACCTCTTCGGCCGCCGCCCGGCGCGCGGCGTGCTCGGGACCATCGGCGAAACGGCTGACCGCGCCGCGCAGCCAGGCGACCGTCAGGGCGAAGGGCGGCCGAGGCGCCGGTAGTACCGTCAGGCCGGGATCGGCCAGCATCGCGCGGACCTCGTGGTGGCGCCGAACCGTCCGGTGTGGGGAAGTCATACCCGGCACGCTAGGCGCGGGAGGCTTCGGTGCCGGCCGAAGTACCGGCGGTCCATGATGGACAGATGACGCGCTGGGCCGGGCCGGCTCGCTCGGATCGGCTCCGGCCGCGCCCTACGCGTCACCCCGCCCGGCCACCAGGCCCTGGCAAAGCCACCGGACCTGCGGGACCTCGCCACCACGTAACCGGCGAGCGGCTCGGGCGATCTGCCTGCCCATGCCGATCCGAGCCCTGGTGACACAAGCTCCCCACCCCTAAGCTTTACGTAATGCGTTCGCGAGATGACTCTGGGCACGGAGTCGCGAAATCCGCGGCAATCTCACTGGTCGAGGGGTGAACCATGCGTCTACGCTTCCTGGGCACGGACAGCGAGCAAGGTACCTGTCCAGCCATCTACGAGAGCGACCGGGATACCTACGTGGTCCAGGGAAAGCTGATCACCGATCCGGCCGCGCTCGCCGACCTGGTCGACCTCGGACCTGACGAGTCGGCCGTCGAGATCCCCAAGGCGCTCGCCCGGTTCCTCGTGACGGAGTGATCATTGAGCCTGCTCGACGAGAATCAGCTCGGCGATCTCCTCAACGAGTTCTCTACCAGCGCGTTCAGGTTCGAGACGCGAGAGACCTACCGGAGCATCGTCGGCAGGGAGCCCTTCCGCAGGTTCCTCGCCGGGGAGCCCGACGACTACGCGTGGCACCGCGGCTGGATGGACAAGATCAGCCGTGATCGGGCCGCCGGCAAGGTGTGGCAGCGGGTGCGGATCGTCTCCGTCCCGCTGTCGGACTACAACCGGTACGGCGTCCAGGTCGCCCGGCTCAGCATCGCCGCCGGCGAGGACATCCGCTATCTCCGGCGTGACATCGCCGAGAGCATCGGACTCCACCCGCTCGACGCGTGGCTTCTCGACTCCGAGCGCCTGGTTCGCCTGGTGTTCAACGACGATGACACCTTCCGAGGTGCCGAGCGGATCACCGATCCCGGCATGGTCCGCAGGCACCTGGAGTGGCGGGAAGTCGCCCTGCGGCACGCCGAGCCGTTTGACAGGTTCGTCGCCCGGCTGCCGTGAACGAGCCGGTACTGGGCAAGCACGCCGTTCAAGCGCTCGGCATCCGGTTACGTGATCTCCGGCGCGACGCCGGACTGACCGGCCGACGCCTTGCCGAACTGTGCGGATGGCCACCATCGAAGATCAGCAAGATCGAGTACGGCAAGCAGACGCCCAGCGAGGACGATGTACGCGAATGGTGCATCGCATGCGGAGTCCCGAGCCAGATCGCCGACCTGTCCGCCGCCGTCCGTTCCATTGACGCCCAGTACACGGATTGGCAGCGATCTCTCAAGAGTGGAACCGCGCGGCGTCAGCGCGCCAATGTCGAGGCGTACGAGAGGACGCGGCTCTTCCGGATCTGGGAGCCGACCGTCATCCCCGGCCTGATCCAGACCCTCGCCTACGCCCGGGGTGTGCTCCGAACCGTCGTCGACTTCTATGGCATCCCCGATGACGTCGATCAGGGAAGTGCAAGCCCGCATGGATGCGCAGCGGGTGTTGGAGTACGGCAACCGGCGATTTCTCCTACTGCTCGGCCAGGCGGCCCTCTACACACGTGTCACCGACCACGACTCGATGCGTACGCAGCTGGCGCGCGTCCTGGAAGTGATGAGGCGACCGCATGTCCATGTCGGCGTCGTTCCGTGGAACGCGGCCTACACGGTCCCCCGGAACAACGCCTTCACGATCTACGACGGCCGGCTGGTGACCGTGGCCACCTATACAGCCGAGCTGAACCTCACCCAGGGACACGAGATCGGTACCTACGAGAAGGCGTTCGACCGGCTGCTGGCTCTCGCCGTTCGCGGGGCTGCCGCCGAAGAGCTGGTGGAAGGTGCAATCGTCGATCAAGGAGAAAGCTGAAGAAAGATCCTTGAGTGCGGCCCGGAGGCTCGCCGAGCATCGAGTCGAGCAGGGCCCGGCCCGCGGAGACGACTCACTGTGATCCACATCGGGCCATGGCCGCCGGCAACCGCATCATGAGGAGGAATCCATTGACCGTCTCCACTCCGTCCCCGCCTCGCATCGAAGTGAGGCAGCTCATCCCGGAGGCGCTCTTCCACCGGCTCACCTCGCGCATCGCCCGCGAGGAACTGGTCAGCACCACCGAGGCTGAGCGGATCATGACCCAGGCACTCGCCTTCCTGCAGGCGTGCGCCCTGAACCCCGGTGCCGGTCTGGTGCCGTCCGAGAAGGTCGACATCGGCTGGCACACCTTCGTCCTGTACACCAGCGAGTACGCCACCTTCTGCCATCGGATCGCCGGCAGGTTCATCCACCACCGGCCGGAAGACGAGCCGAACCCGGGAACGTCCGCACCCGCGGAGCGGATCGGCGCGACGGTCGCGGCACTCCGGGCAGCGGGCCTGCCGGTGGACATCGAGCTGTGGACGCACCGGAGTGCCTGCAGCCAGTGCTACGCGGGCTGCGCCGACGACCCGGAGGTGGGGTGAGATGCCGAGAACACATTGGGAGGACCTTCCCGGAGCCGTCCGCGAGACGGTGCAGGACCGGACCGGCACCGTACTCAAGGCCGAGTCCGCCACCGAGGGCCTGATGCCCGGCATGGCGGGGACGCTGCATCTGGCCGGCGGTGATCGGCTCTTCTTCAAGGCGGTGAATGCCGACAGCCCTGCCGTTCGGCTCTACGAGCGGGAGCGGTGGGCGGGCGGGGTCCTGCCTTCCCCGGTCCCCGCGCCGCGTCTGCGATGGAGCGCCGAGGTCCACGGCTGGATCTGCCTGGTCTTCGACCACATCGACGGCCGGGAGGCGGACCTGTCGCCTGGTTCGCCGGACGTACCGCTCGTGCTGGACGCGGTGGCCCGGCTCGGCGAACAGCTCTCGCCGTCGCCGGACGCCAACGCCCCGCACGTCGCAGAACACGTCTCGCTCCTGCGGGCCAAGGCGGCTCACCTGCTCGCCAAGCCCGCCTTCGACGACCGGGCCATTTACGAGGCCGCGCTCGCCCGCTTCGAGCCGTCCTCGCTCGACGGGGACACCCTGCTGCACTACGACCTGCACGCCGGTAACCTGCGCATGGTCCACGACCGGCCATGGATCGTCGACTGGGGATTCGCCTGCCGCGGCGCGGCGTGGGTGGAGCCGGTGATGCTGGCTCCGCGTCTGGTCGCAGCCGGGCACTCCCCGGCTGAGGCGGAGGATCTCCTGGCCGCGGTACCCGCCTGGCGGGCGGCACCGGCGGCGGGGGTCACCGGGCTGGCGGCGTTGTGGACGCTGTTCCGCGTCTACAAGGCACGGTTCGGTCCGGCCGAGGCTCGCGAGTTCCGTGCCCGGGCCGCGAGAGCGGGCCTGGCCTGGGTCGCGTACCGGGTGGGCTCTGGGAGTTGACCGGCCTGGCGCCCCGCGTTCTTCGCCGAACCGCACGACCATTTCCGGCCGGCGAAGTGGGGAGGTCGTACCCGGCACGCTAGACGCGGGAGGCTTCGGTGCCGGCCGAAGTACCGGCGGTACATGATGGACGGATGACGCGCTCGACACCGGTTCCGCTGGCCACGCTCGCCGGGCTGCTCGCCGACGGCACCCGGGCGCGGTTCTGCCTGGCCCTGCTGGACGGGCGGGCCTGGACCGCCGGTGAACTGGCCAGGCATGCCGGGGTCGCGCTGTCCACGGCCAGCGAGCATCTGTCCCGGCTGGTGGCGGGCGGCATCCTGGCCGAGGAACGCCAGGGCCGGCACCGGTACGTCCGGCTGGCCGGCCCTCAGGTGGCCCAGCTGATCGAGGATCTGGCCGCGCACGCCGCCCCCACCGCGCACGCCGATGGCCCTGCCGGCGGCCGGCCGCCGACGTTGCGCGCCGCGGGCGCCGCCCGGGCGATGGCCGCCGCCCGCACCTGCTATGACCACCTGGCCGGGCGCCTCGGCGTGACGATCACCGACGCGCTCACCCGGCACGGGCTGCTGAGCCAGGACACCGGCTTCGCGCTCACCGCCGACGGGCTGGCCTGGTTCGAGGGCGGGTTGAGGGCGGCGCTGCCGCCCGCCACCGGCCGGCGTCCGCTGGCCAGGGGCTGCCTGGACTGGACCGAGCGCCGCCACCACCTGGCCGGTACCGCCGGGGCGGTGCTGTGCGCCACCCTCCTGGAGCGGGGCTGGGTGGCCCGGATCGGCTCCGGCCGCGCCCTGCGCGTCACCCCGCCCGGCCACCAGGCCCTGGCCGGCCTGCTCGGCCTGGACGACCTCATCCATATGCCCGGATGACGGTTCCGGTGTCGTCGCCCTCGACGCAGCGCAGGTAGTGCCCGACGAGCTCGTCCATGGCCACCGAGCGCATGCCGGGGAAGTGCTGGGCGAAGGCGCCGGCGGAGTCGGCGACCATCGTGGGGCTGACGACGTTGATCCGCATGCCGCGCGGCAGCTCGACGGCGGCCGACAGGACGAAGCTGTGCAAGGCTCCGCTGATGACCCCACCGCCGGTGACATGCGGCCATGGGTGATCGGCGAAGATGCCGGATGTCAGGGTGAAGGACGCGCCGCCGGCACAGTGACGCTGCCCGATGAGGACCAGATCGGCCTGCCCGAAGAACTTGGCTCGCATGTTCTCGTACAGCGCCCCCGAGGTCAGCGTCGCGAACTCGTCGAGGGCGCCGTGCGCCGCGACGCACACGACGGCATCGACCGCTCCGGTCTGACGGTACATGGACTCGATGGTCGCGGGTGAGCCCAGGTCGACGTGGACGTCCCCGGAGGATCGTCCGGCCACGATGACGTGGTGGCCGGACGATCGCAGAGCGGGCACCAGCCGTCGTCCGATGGTGCCGGCGCCGCCGACGACGACGATCTTCATCGTGCGTTCTCCTTCTGTGCCGAGGTGTGCGGCGCGAGTCCTCGTTCGAGGCTCTGCGCCAGCAGGGCGAGCGCGTCGGCGTCGGACGTGCCGGGGCGCGCGTAGAACAGCCCGATCTGCTGGTCGTCGTCGGACAGGGTGACCGTCTCGTTCGCCAGCGTCATCCGCCCGACGAGGGGATGCTCCAGCTCCCGCAGGTAGTACGAGCAGGTCCGCACGGGACGCCGGGCCCACATGCGCGCGAACTCGGGACTGTCGACCGCGAGCCGGCCGACAAGCCGTTCCAGCTCCCGGTCGGCCGGGTGCCGGGCGACCGCCTGATGCAGGGCCGCGACGGTGACCTGCGCCTTGGCCTGCCAGTCCCGGTACAACGCGCGGTGGTGCGGGTCCAGGAACAGCATCCGGGCGATGTTCGGCCTGATCGGCGTGTCCGGAGCGGTGGGGTCGACGTGGCCCGCCAGCAGGGCGTGCCCGAGCCGGTTCCACGCGAGGACGTCGGCGCGATGATCGATCACGATCGCCGGGGTGCCGGCGATGGCGGCGAGCAGTTCACCGACCGAAGGCCGAAGCGTGCTCCGCCGGGAGTGCGGATGGGCCGGACGTCTCGGCGCGGCGAGCACGCGCAGATGCTCATGCTCGGCCGGATCGAGCCGCAACGCCGCGGCCAGCGCGTCGATGACGGCGCCGGAGGCGCCGGCGCCGACCCCCTGCTCCAGCCGCGTCAGGTAGCCGACGCTGACTCCGGCGAGCTCGGCCAGCTCCTCCCGGCGCAGCCCCGGGACCCGCCGGCGGGTGACGCCGGGCCGGATGCCCGCCGCCTCCGGTGTCAGACGGTCGCGCCGGCTGCGCAGAAATCCGCCGAGATCGTTCGCTTCCTTCTTGGTGGCCACCGATCCATCGTCACGCCGATCGCCGCTCCGCGCCTGCCCCGAACCGGGATACCTTCCCGGTTCCCGGATACGAGACGCCGGCCTGGCCGCCCTGCCGCCCGCATCCGGCCTGCAACCGGGGCCCCGCGGCGCTCCGGGGTTTCGGCCGAACGGCGGCCAACACCACAAGCGGGCTCCCGGCCGAAAGGTGCGATGTCACCCCGCGGCGATCACCTCTATTTCGACCAGCCATTCGCCGACCAGCGTCTCGGCGACGATCACGGTGGTCGGGACGGCCCGGCCGCCCAGCGCGGCCACCCGGGCGGCGGCGTTGGCCTCGGCATAGGAGGCGTCGCGCAGGTAGCTGGTCAGCCGCACGATGTGATCCACCGTCATACCGGCGGCGGCGAGGATGGTGCGGATGTTCGACCAGACCAGGTCGAGTTGCTCATCGAGCGTGGCGCCCGGCGTTCCGCCCGGGTCCAGGCCCATGGTTCCGGACATGAACAACAGCCGCTGGGCGCCGCGGACCTCCATCGCGTGGACGTAGCCGGTGGCGGGATAGACGCCGTCGGACGGGTTGTGCGGCACGAGCTGCATTCGATCAGCCTCACTTGACGTGGCAGGTGTGGTGCGGGCCGGTCGCGCGGTCACCGGGTCGGCGGCGGGGCCGCACGGGTCGAGCGGGTGCATCGCGCGGATCCATGCCGGGCAGGAGTCGCCGTCCGCCGTCATCGTAGATCGATGACCACCCGGCTCGGCAGGGACGCCACCCCTGGCGGGAGATCGTTGCTCAGGCGCGGGGGCCGAGGAACAGGCCGCCGCTGGCGTCGATGACCTGGCCGGTGATCCAGCGGGCGGCGTCGGAGGCGAGGAAGGCGACCACCTCGGCGACGTCGCCGGGGCCGCCCAGCCGGCCGAGCGCGGTCATCGAGGTGATCAGCTCGGTCAGGCCCGGTGTCTCGAAGACCGGTGCGTTGGTGGCCGTGCGGGTCGCGCCGGGCGCGACCGCGTTCACCGTGATGCCGCGGGCGCCGAGTTGGGCGGCCAGGGTGCGGCTCATGGTCTCGACGGCGCCCTTGGTCATGGCGAACGACGTCTGGGTGGCGTTGGCCATCCGGGTCGCCACCGAGGAGACGGTGATGATCCGACCGCCGTCGGCGAGCAGCGGCAGGGCGCGCTCGATGATGAAGTACGGCGCCCGGACGTTCACCGCGAACAGGTGGTCGAACTGCGCCCGGGTCGTCGTGCCGAGCGGCCCGGCGGGTGGCGCCGCGGCGTTGTTGACCAGGATATCGAGCGATCGGTCGGCCAGGGCGGCCTCGACCCCGGCGAACAGCGTCTCGACATCGCCGTCGGCGCCCAGTTCCGCCCGCACGGGGTGTCCGGTGCCGCCGGCCCGCTCGATCTGGTCCAGCGTGGCGGTCACGCCCTCCTTGTCGGTGCCGAAGTGCGCGATGACCGTCGCTCCCCGCGCGGCCAGCCCGGTGGCGATCGCCTGCCCGATGCCCCGGGACGCGCCGGTCACCAGGGCCGTCCTGCCGTTGAGGTCAGACATAGTGTAAGTCACTCCCTAATTGTTAGTCACTATCAGTGTGGTAGTGTCTATCACGTGATGGAGCGGCATTCAACCCTGCGGGAGCAGCGACGGGCCGATACGCAGCGCATGATCCAGGCGCACGCGGTGCGGTTGTTCAGCGAACGCGGGTTCGACACCACGACCGTCAACGACGTCGCCGCGGCCGCGGGCGTGTCCGCCATGACCGTGTACCGGCACTTCCCCACCAAGGAGGACCTGGTGCTGGCCGACCGGACCGGCGCGGTGATCACCGAGCGGATCGCCGCGACCCCCGCCGGCCAGCCACTGGTGCGCCGCGTCGGCGGCGCCCTCGTCGAGGCCGCGCGGGCGATGACGGCCGGCGACGACCGGTTCCTGCTCGCCCGCCTGCGGTTGATGATCGCGACACCGGCGCTGCGCGCCCGGCACCTGGACAACCACTACGTCCTCCAGCAGGCCATCGTGGACGGGCTGGGCGTCGACACCGGCGATCCGCGGGCGCGGTTCCGCGTCCAGGCCGCGGCGAGCGCGTGCCTGGCGGCCATGCATACCGCGCTGGAGCAGTGGGCGGCCGACGACGGGCGCACCGACCTCCCCGACCTGATCGCGCAGGCGCTCGCGGCCGCCTTCGGCGACGAGACGTTCCGCTGAAGCAGGTCTGACCATGAACTCGGTGGGTGCGGTCGGCCAGGCCGAAACCCGATCCGGGACCGGCCAGGCCCGCGCGGAACGGCCTGGCCGGGACGAACGCATGCCGCGACCGGCCGGCGAGCCGCACGGGTGCCGGTGCGGGAGCCGCCGCCGCGCCGCGACGGCCTGGGACGGTTCAGGCGATGAGCAGGCGCAGGCCGAGATCCGCCGCGTCGAGATCGGCGAGGTCGCCGTTGCGCTCGTGCCACCGGCCGGAGTCGAGGTCGTCGCCCAGGCGGCGCACCGCCCGCCGCTCGGCGTCCGGCCCGACCCTGGTCCACACCGACATCGCCCGGCGCACGGGCTCCTCGAGGTAGGCCGCCGGCCGGCGCCAGTACGCCTCGAACAGGCCGTCGGCGCAGTCCCACGGGACGGGCACCGGCTCGGTCCGGGCGCCGATCGCGCCGGCCATCCCGGCCAGGGACGGGAATCCGGCCAGGGACGCGGTGAACTCCGGCAGGTAGTCGCGGGTGAGCCAGAACCGGTCCGGCCAGCCGGGCTCGTCGGTGTCGAAGGTGAGCACCACCACGCGGCGGGCGACCCGCCGCATCTCGCGCAGCCCCGCCATCGGGTCGGCCCAGTGGTGGACGGTGGAGACGGCCATCGCCGCGTCGAAGGACCGGTCCGCGAACGGCAGGCTCTCCGCCGCGGCGGCCACGCACGGCGCGGCCCCGGTCGGCCGCTGCCCCCGCATGACCGCCGACGGCTCCACCGCGGTCACCGCACGACCGGCGGGCTCGTAGGAGCCGGTGCCGGCCCCGACGTTCAGCACCGTCCGCGCGTCCCCGAGCGCCGCCCAGATCCGGGCGGCGATCCGCGGCTCGGTCCGCCGGGTCGCCGGGTAGGCGCCGCCGATCACGTCGTACAGCCGGGCGCCGAGCAGCTCCAGTTGCTCCTGCGGTGTCACGTCCAGACCCTTCGCCCGCGCCTGGAGTTCCCGGTCGATGGCCGCCAGCATGGCGTCGACGCGGTCGCGCCGCTCCAGCAGCAGGCCGCGCAGCCGGCGCAGGTGCGCGACCGCGTCGGTGGCCGGGTCGCCGACCAGTTCGGCGATCTCCCGCAGCCCGAAGCCCAGCCGCCGGTAGGCCAGCACCTCGCGCAGCCGCCGCACGTCCCCCGCCGAGTAGGCCCGATAGCCGGCGGCGGTCCGCGCCGACGGCCGGACCAGCCCGATCTCGTCATAGTGATGCAGCGTGCGCACGCTCACGCCGGCCAGTGCGGCCACCCGCCCGACGGTCCACTGATCGTCCACGGCACCGACTATGCGGCCTGACGCCACGTGAGGGTCAAGAGCCGCCCGCCCGGCCGCGAGGCGCATGCGCGGCGGCGCCCGGCGGGGATTCGGTGCGCGGCCCGGGACGCCAGGCCGGCGGGCACCACAGGTCAGGCCGAGGGTGGCGGGGTGGGCAGGGTGAGGGTGGCCCGGGTGCCGCCGGCCGGGGCGCGGTCCAGGCGCAGGGTCCCGTCGTGCAGTTCGGCCACCCACCCGGCGATGCTCAGGCCGAGACCGGTGCCGTCCGGCGCCCCGGTGCCGAAGCGCCGCACCGGGCGATCGCCCGGCCCCGGGCCGCGATCACCGATGCGGACCTCCCCGTCGCGGACGTCCAGGGTGACCACCGCGGGCCCGGTGCCGGTCCGGCCGTGCCGGACGGCGTTGTGCACCAGGTTGCGCAGCGCGATCCGCACCAGGACGGGGTCGCCGTGCGCGACCGTGGGCTCGGTGGACACCAGCGCGGTGTGCGGCGGCTGCACGTTCTCGGCGACGACCTCCTCGGCGAGCTGGTCCAGCCGGAACGGCTCGCGCCGCACCTCGCGCAGGCCGGCGACCAGCCGGGCCCGCAGCAGCAGGGCCTCCACCGAGTCGCCGAGCCGTTCCGCCGACCGCACCACCTGGCGCAGCGCCTGGGCCTGCCGCTCGGGATCCTTCAGCGCCGACTCCGCCTGGGTGCGGATTACGGTGAGCGGGGTGCGCAGCTCGTGCGCGGCGTCGGCGACGAAGCGTTCCTGCTGGCCGATGGCCTCCAGCGCGGGCCGGGTGCCGCGGCGGGCCAGCAGCAGCCCGCCGAGCCCGGCCAGGGCGGTGAACACCGTGCCGCCGGCGAACAGCGTCCAGCCGAGCCGGCGGTGCGCGTCCTGGACCGGGCCGAGGTCGGTGCCCACCACGATGGTGCCGGCGACGGCGCCGGTCACCGCGTGCGGGAAGGGAACGGCGAGCAGCCGGGCGTCGCGGCCGGCGGCGGTGACGGTGGTGGCGCGCTCGCCACCGTCCCGGGCCAGACCGCGCAGCACCGCCGGGGCGATCACCGGCAGGGCGGCCGGGTGGGCGAAGACCAGGCGCGGCCCGGTGCGGGTGCCCTCGTAGACGAACACGGCGGTCGGGCCGGTGGAGGCGGGGTCGGCGTACAGGCGGTCGACGCTCAGCGCGCCGGACTCGTAGGCGAGCAGGGCCTTGGTGGTGCGGGCGGTGCGGTCCAGCTCGGCCCGCACCAGGCCGGCGCGCTGGTCGCGGTCCACCGCGAGCGCGACCGCGCCCATGCCGGCCAGGCCGACCACGTTGAGCGCGGTCAGCAGCAGGGCCAGCCGGAAGCGCAGCGTGGCCAGCCGGCCGGTGGTGTGCAGGTGGGCGGGCCGGGCCGGCCGGCGGCGCCGGATCGGGCGGAACGTCCTCACGGTGCCGCGGAGCCCGCCCGGTAGCCCGCGCCCCGGCTGGTGAAGATCACCGGCGGCTCGCCGAGCTTGCGGCGCAGCTGGTTGACGACCACGTCCACCACGTTGGAGGAGGGGTCGGCGCGCTCGTCCCAGCAGTGCTCGAACAGCTCTCCACGGGTGACGACGGCCGGGCGGCGGGCCAGCAGCAGCTCCAGCACCGCGAACTCCTTGGGGGTGAGGGTCTGCAGCACGCCGCCCCGGCGGACCTCGTGCCGGGCCACGTCCAGCACGACGTCGCCGACGCTCAGGATGGGCGCGATGATCGTGGTGCGGCGCCGGCACAGGGCGCGGACCCGCAGCACCAGCTCGTCGGTGGAGAAGGGTTTGCCCAGGTAGTCGTCGGCGCCGGCGGTCAACCCCGACACCCGGTCGTCGATGTCGTCCAACGCGGTGAGCATGATGGTGGGGACGGTGAGGCCGTCACGGCGGCGCCGGGCCAGCTCGGCGGCCGAGTCGCCCTCGGGCAGCATCCGGTCCAGGACCAGGCAGTCGTAGTCGTTGACGCTCAGGCTGAGGTCCGCCTGGCTCCAGTTGGCGGCCTCGTCGACCGCGAAGCCCACCGAGCGCAGCGCGGTGCGGACGGCACCGCGGACGTCGCCGTCGTCCTCGACGAGGAGCACGCGCATGGTGGGAGCGTAGCGACCGGCCCGCCGCCCCACCAACCGGCAGGAAGGGATCATTCAGTGGCACTTCACGGCACCATTCAGTGCGACTTCACGGAATCCTCATGTTCGTCGGCGCAGAATCCCTTCCAACGGCCCGGGAGACCGGCGCCGGCACCACCGCCGCGGTCCGGGCGCCGCGACAGCGGAACGGTCAGGCACGGGGGAGGTGACCGATGCGCGCACGGCGTCCGGTCCGACTCGTGACCATCGTCTCGCTGGTGACGTTGACGCTGGTCACCGCCTGCGCCGGCACCACCGGGCCCGCCGCCGCGCCGAGCCCGTGCGGGCTGCGGCTCGCCTACTTCGGGCCGCTCACCGGCGATTCCAGCAACCTCGGGCGCAACATGCGCGAAGGGGCGCTGCTGGCGGTGGAGGAGCACAACGACCGCGGTTCCGGCTGCCCCGCGGGGCTGGCCGCCTTCGACTCCCAGGGTGATCCGAAGCAGGCGCCCGAGCTGGCCCAGCGGATCGTCGCCGACCCCTCGATCATCGGGGTGGTCGGGCCGGCGTTCTCCGGCGAGTCCCGGGCGGCGCTGCCGCTGCTGGACCAGGGCGGGGTGAGCGTGATAACCCCCGCCGCCACCGACCCGGGGCTGAGCGTCCCGGCGCCGTCGACGTTCCACCGGGTCCTCGGCAGCGACGCCGCCCAGGGACCGGCCGCCGGCCGGTACATCCGGGGGACGCTGCACGCCCGAAAGGTGTTCGTGATCGACGACGGCAGCCGGTACGGGCGCGGCCTGGCCGAGCTCGTCATGGCCGAACTCGGGCCGCTGGTGGTGCAGAGCGCCTCGATCCGGCCCGACCCGGCCGGCCCCGGCGGCGTGGTCGACGAGGTGCGGTCGGCCGGGCCGGATGTGGTGTTCTTCGGCGGCTACTACTCCCAGGCCGGCCGGCTGCTGCGCGCCCTGCGCCAGGCCGGGGTGAGGGCCACCTTCGTCGCCGGGGACGCCGTCAAGGACGAGGGGTTCGTCCGGGCGGCGGGCACCCGGGACGCCGAGGGCGCGGTGCTCACCTGCCCGTGCCGGCCACCCGACCGCGACCCGCAGTTCACCCGCCACTACCAGGCCCGGTTCGGCCACCCGCCGGGCACCTACAGCGCCGAGGCCTACGACGCCGCCACCGTGTTCCTGCGCGGCATCGAGGCCGGCCGCACCCGGCGGGTCGACATGGAGCGGTTCGTCGACGGCTACTCCGGCACCGGCGTCACCACCGCCGTCCGGTTCGACCGCGACGGCGAGCTCGCCGGCGCCTCGGTCGCGGTCTGGACCTACCGGGTCCGGGCCGGCCGCATCGTCGCCGACATCGATCCGATCCCCCAGCACTGATCGCGCACAGGAGTTCACGCCATGACCATCACCGCCCCCACCGCCGCCGGCCCGCCCACCGCCCCCACGGCGGTGTCCCGGCTGGATCGGGTGGAGCTGTTCGCCGCGCTCGCCCGAGCGCCGATCGGCGACCACGGGATGCTGGAGGCGGCGATCGCCTGGCAGATCCTGCGGCCCGCCGAGCGCTGGAACGCCGCCCAGGGGTGGCACGCCGCGGCCACGCCCCGGCTGACCGTCGTGGAGACCCGCGGCGAGCCGGTCGCGGCGCGGGTCGCCCGGCTGCTGTTCGGGGTGGCCTGGGCGACGGTCGCCGAGGACGCCGGCCCCGGTCCCGGCGGGCGGCCGGTGTTCCGGGTAGAGGTGCCCAAGGCGCAGTACCCACGGGTGCTGCGGGTACTGAACAACGCCTGGCGCGGCGCCCGGCGCGCCTTCGACCCGCGCGGCCCGGTGCCCGACCCGCGGGCGGCGGTGGAACTGTGGCGGATGGGCATCCTGGCCGGCGGCCGGGTCGGCGGCGGCCCGAGCGCGATCCACCTGCGAGCCGGGACGGTGGGCGCGGCGCGCACGCTGGCCGCCGCCGCCGGTCGCCTCGGCCTCACCCCCATCGTGGACGCGGTCCGGGCCGACCCGGCGGTGTCGCTGTCCCACCCGGGCGAGGTCCACTGGCTGCTCGCCCAGGCCACCGCGGAGGGCCCGGCCGCGCCCCGGCCCGGCACCCCGCCCCGCCGGCTCTGACCGGCACCGGCGGCCGCGCTCGCCGCCCCCCACCGGCGTCCGAAGCCGGGGCCGCGCCGGAACCAGGTCGCGCGGGCGGCCGGCAGCCGGGGCAGGTGCGCGGCTCCAGGCCCCGGCGGCGGCGATCAGGTCCAGGTCACCACCGCACCGCGTCGCGGTCGACGCTCCCGGCACCGCGGCGGGGCCGCTCTGACCTTCCCACCGGGGCGGCGTCGCCGGTCAGGCCGGGCCGGCGAGGGTCTCGGCCGGGCGGTCGGACATGGCGCGCCGGGCCACCAGCGCGGTCACCGGCACGACCAGGGCCACGACGACGGCCACCAGGCCGAGGAGGATCGCCAGCGACGTGCCGGTCAGCGGGGTGGCCGAGACGGCGATCGCCGTCGGGACGATCGCCCCGCCCGCGACGATCAGCCCCGCACCGGCCCCGGCGGCCATGACGATGCTCATCTCGGTCAGCAGGATCGACCGCACCCGCCGCCGGGTCGCGCCGGCCAGCCGCAGCAGCGCCAGCTCCCGCCTCCGCGACAGCACCGAGACGCTCACGGTGTTGACCACGGCGATCGCGGCGTAGGCGACGGTGACCGCGACCAGCAGCGCGTTGACCAGGGCCTGCACCCCGAGGCCTTGCTGGACCGCGGCCTCGACCCCCTCCCGGCCGCCCACCGTGGCGCCCGGCCGGTCTGCGACGGCCTTGGCCAGCCGTGCCTCGAGGGTGCCCGCGGGCAGGCCCGGGTCGGCGCGGACCGCGAGCTGCCGGACGGTCCGCCCGGTGGTGTGC
Source organism: Sphaerisporangium rufum (assembly GCF_016863395.1). GTDB lineage: Bacteria > Actinomycetota > Actinomycetes > Streptosporangiales > Streptosporangiaceae > Sphaerisporangium > Sphaerisporangium rufum. The sequence continues at coordinate 202,203 of NZ_BOOU01000044.1, forward strand.
GCGGCGGCGAGCTCCGCGGGCAGCAGTAGGGTCTCGTAGCCCTCGCGGTCGTCGAACGTGGCCACCAGGCGCAGGTCGCCGGCCGCGCCGTCGCCGAACCGGAACCGCAGCGTCCGGCCGACCGCGACGCCGAGGTCCCGCGCGGTGGCCGCCGGCAGCGCGACGGTGTCGCCGGTGAGGTCGGCCAGCGAGCCGGCGGTGACCCGGTTGGTCAGGACGCCGGCCGCTCCGGCGGCCGTCACCCCGCGCACCTGCCAGGGGCGGTCGCGGTGCGAGCCGTCGTAGGGCTGCTCGATCCAGCCGCCGGTCAGTACGAACGCGCTCGCCGCCCGCACGCCGGGGGTGGCCGCCACCGTTTCGGCCAGCCGCCGGTCCACCCCGCCGGGCACCTGGACGGTGAGGTCGGCGCCGACGGTGGCGATGGACGCCTCCCGCTGGGCGGCGAGCGTGATCGACTGCGCGACGAGGTTGCCCCCGCCGATCCCGACGACCAGCGCGACGCAGGAGCTCACGGTGGCGAGCTGGCCGGTGCGGGCGCGGACGTTGCCCGCGCCGAGCGCGCCGAGCCGCCCGCCGGCGAGCCGGGCGAGCGGGCCGAACACCAGCAGACCGAGGCGCAGCATCACCGGGGCCAGCAAGGCGACGCAGATGCTGCCGGCCAGCACCGCGGGACCGCTGGTCGCCGACACCACCGACGGGCTCATCAAGCAGGTGATGACGGCGAGCGCGATACCGCCGAGCCCGAACAGGACGCCGAGCGTCAACCGGACCGCGCCGACCCGGTGCCGCGGCAGGTCGGCGTCCCGCATCGCGTCGATCGCCCGGGACCGGCGTACCGGGCGGGCGGCGCCCCGGGCGGCCGCCCAGAGCACGAGCAAGGTCACGGCCAGGGCGACGGCGAACGGGACGGGGCCGAGGGCGAGGCGCAGCGCCGGAGGCACCACGCCGGAGCCGGTGACGATCGCGAAGAGGAGATGGGCGGCCGGGACCCCGGCGGCCAGGCCGAGCACCGCCCCGGCACCGCCGACGAGCATGGTCTCGGTGACGACGAGCCGGCGTACCTGGCGGCCGGTGGCGCCGGCGGCCCGCAGCAGGCTGATCTCCCGGGCGCGCTGCCGGACCGACAGGCCGACGGTCGCCGAGACGACGGTCGCCAGCACGACGGCGACGATACCGCCGAACACGGCGCCGATGACGATCGTCGGGACGCGCGCGGCGGAGATCCCGGGGTATTCGGCACCACCGCGGCCATCGCCGGTCAGCGCGGTGATCCCGGGGATGGCGGCCTCCAGGCGTCCAGCCAGGTCGCCGGGGGTGGTGCCGGCCCGCGGCAGCACGCCGACGGCGTCCAGCGGCAGCGGGCCGCCGAGGGCCCGCGCCCTGGCCTCGGACAGGAAGACGGTGTCGGGCGAGAGCCGGTCCCCGGCCGTGGCCGTGACGCGATAGTCGGTGACCTCGCCGCGCACGGTGAGCCGCACGGTGGCGCCCGGCGTGGCGGCGAGCGCCCGGGCCAGGCCGGGGGTGAGCGCGATCTCGTCCGGCGCGGCGGGCGCGGCCCCGCCGACCGGCGCGAACGGGCCGAGCGCGGCCGAGGCCCAGTTCTGCGCCGGCACCGTGGCCGCCGTGCCGTCCTGGCGGCGGACGGCGGCCGGGAAGAAGAGCACCGGCACCGTGGCCCGGACGCCGCCGACCGAGGCCAGCCGGGCAGGCGCATCGGCGGCCAGCCGGTGGCGCTCGGGGTAGGGACGCAGGTCGGTGGTGGGCCGCCGTTCGGCGTCCAGCATCCGGTAGCTCGCGTCCCCGGTGACGATCAGCGGGGCGGCGGCCAGGCGCTCGGGCGGGGCGTCCAGCCGGATGCCCGTCTCGAACAGGGCGCCGGACAGCACGATCAGGGCCGCCCCGAGCAGCGCCGAGACGAACACGGCGGTGAAGGCGGCCATCCGGTGGCGGACGCCGCTGACGGCCAGGCCGAGCATCACCGCACCGCTAGGCGGGGCGGCGCGAGCCGGGTCAGGCGCCCGGCGACCGCCTCGGCCGTGGGGTGCTCGATCCGGTCCGCGATGCGCCCGTCCACCAGGAAGACGGCCTGGTCGGCGTAGGAGGCGGCGACCGGATCGTGGGTGGTCATCATGATGGTCTGGCCGGTGTCGCGGGCCGCGGCCCGCAGCAGCCCGAGGATGTGGGCGGCGGTGACGGTGTCCAGCGCGCCGGTGGGCTCGTCGGCGAACAGGACGGCGGCGCCGGTCGCGATCGCGCGGGCCAGGGCGACGCGCTGCTGCTGGCCGCCGGACAGCTGCCCGGGGTGGTGGGCGGCGCGCTCGGCGAGCCCGACCCTCGCTATCGCCTGCTCGACCCGCCGCAGGTCCGGGGCACGACCCGACAGGATCATCGGCAGCGCGACGTTCTGGGTGACGGTCAGGGTGGGGACGAGGTTGTAGGACTGGAAAACGAAGGCCACCTGGTCGCGGCGCAGTTCGGTGAGCGCGTCCTCCGACAGGCCGGCCAGCGGGCGGCCTACCAGAGTGACCTGGCCGGATGTCGGAGCGTCCAGGCCGGCCGCGCAGTGCATCAGCGTGCTCTTACCCGACCCCGAGGGCCCCATGACGGCGGTGAACGACCCCTCCGGCAGGCCCAGCGACACCTGGTCCAGCGCGCGGACCTGCCCTTCACCGCGTCCGTACACCTTCGTCACCGCGTCGAGCACCACGGTGACCCGCCTAGGCCCGCCGCGTGGCGGGCGTTCGGTGACATTCATCCGGCTTCTCCGTCCTAGACCGAAACTGGGATACGGACATAATAGTGCTATGCTTGAACAGTTCAAGCCGTGCACTTATTCATTCCGCCCTATCCTTCCGGGTGGCGGGTAACCGGACGCGCCTCCTCGATCAGTGCGGGAGTCACACAGATAGCATGGGACGATGACGCGCGCCCGCCCCGGATCCCCCGGCGACCAAGGCGCCGGACTCCCCCGCGGCCTGCGCCGGGCATGGGGCATCGCCGAGCCGGCGCCGCGCCGCGGCCCCAAGGCGTCCCTGACGGTGCCGATGATCCTGGACGCGGCGGTCGCGCTCGCCGACGCCGAAGGCCTGCCCGGGCTGTCGCTGGTGCGTGTCGCCGAGCAGCTCAAGGTCACCACCAACGCGCTGTACCGCTACCTCGACTCGCGCGACGAACTCGATCTCCTACTGCACGACCACGCGCTCGGGCCGCCCCCGGGCGCCGACCGGGGGTTCGCACGCTGGCAGGACGCGGTGGTGGACTGGGCGGGCGCGCTGCGCGCGCGTTACGCCGCCCACCCCTGGCTGCCCGACCTGACCATCCGGGTTCCGGTCACCCCGCACGCGCTGGCCTGGCTGGAAGTGCTGCTGGAGCGACTGTCCGGAACCGGCCTGGACGAGGCGGCGACGCTGCGGGCCGCGGCGCTGCTCGACGGATACGTCCGCTGGAGTTCCGCCGCGGCCCGCGATCTCGCACGCGGCGAGATGCCGGTGATCGAGGGGTCGGCGGTCCTCGGCGTCCTCGCCCCGCTGCTGGGTGAACGCGGCATGCCCCGGGTGGCCGCGCTGTTCGGCAGCGGCCACTACCGCGAGACGCCGGCCGACGCCGACGCCGGGTTCGACTTCGGCCTCACCTGCATCATCGCCGGTCTGACCCCCCAGGGCGGGTGATCTGGGCGTCACCCCGAGACGCCTCCCCTCCGACGCGCCGGATCAGGCGGCGCAGACCCGCGGGGCGCCGCCGGAACGGCGCGCGCTCGAGGATGCCGCCGGACGCCACCGGGGCCTCGGGGCCCTGGGCCACCGCGGTGCGGACCGATCAGGAATGACGCAGGTGGTCGCGCAGGGCGCGGGCGACCTGACCCATCAGGGCCTCGGCGCCGGGCTGGACGATCGCCGGCACCCGGGACTCGGTGAGCGCCGCCACGGCGAAGACCTGCCCGTCGGCGTGCTCGACGACGCCGACCTCGTGGCGCAGGTTCAGCAGCGTCCCGGTCTTGGAGGACCATCTCGCCGCGTCGGAGGAGAAGTCCGGCGCCAGCCGGTGGCGCAGGAGGTTGTCGGCCATCAGGGCGCGCACCCGCCCGGCGACCCCCGGGTCGATCGCGGACGGCGTCCACAGCGCCTGCAACAGCTCCACGAAGGCCCGCGCCGATCCGGAGTTCGCCCGGGTGACGTCGAGCTGCGGGACGCGATGGCCCCGGCCGGCCGTCCCGCCCTCGATGGCCAGCAGGTGCGCGAGGTGGACGTCGCCGGGGTCGAGGCGTTCGGCCGGGGTCTCGGTGAGCTCGCGGGTGTCGGTGCGGATCGTGATGCCGCGCACGCCCAGCCCGTGCAGGATCGCGGCGACGTCGGCGGGCGGGGTCAGGGCGAACAGCGCGTCCGCCGCCGCGCCGTCGCTCACCGCGATGCCGAGGTACAGCAGGTCGTCGACGGCGATCTGGGCCGGATGCCGGAACCTGGTGATCCCGGTCGGCCCCGGCGTGGTGACTCCGCCGGGCCGGACCCCTATCTGGGCCGCGCCGTCAAGCTCGCCCTTGCGGATGCGCTCAAGGGTCGCGATGGCGAGCGGGACCTTGACGAGCGAGGTGATCGGGAACTCCAGATCGGGCTCGATGCCGATCTCCGTCCCGAATCTCAGGTCTCTGACCAGGAATGATCCGCGCAGGCCGCCGTCCTCGAGAGCTCGCCGCAGTTCACCGACCAGCCGGTCAACCCTGATCATGTGCCTCCGTAGGGTCGGGCGCGCCCAGGCAGCGCGCGATCGGGCCCCGCAGCCGCGAACGGACGCGTTCGGCGTCGTCGCCGACGGCGGCGGCCACTTCGAAGCCGCGGGCCGGCGAGATCTCGCCGATCGGGCGCCAGTGCAGGCCCAGCTCCGCGGCCTGCCTGCCGGAGCACAGCAGCAGGTCGCCCGAGCCGAGCACTTCGGCCGCCGCGGCGGCGAGGCCGGCGGCGACACCGACCTGGGCGGGTTGCAGGCCGACGGCGTCCCGGATCCGCATGACGCGGTCCCGGATGTGCGGCACGTCGTCCTCGGGCTGGATCCAGACCCGGGTGCGCCGTACCGGCCCGGCGGCGCGCCCGGCCCGCAGGGTCTCCAGGTAGACGGTCGCCGGGAGCAGCCCCGACGTGCCGGCCAGCCCGAGCGGCACCGACCATACCGCGCCCGCCGGGGGCACCGCGACGAGGGCGGCGCGGACCTCCCGGGCCCGAGCCAGCTCGGCCCGGGCGACCGGCCCGGCGGTGTGCAGGTCGAGGCGGACGCCGTCCTGGCGCGCTTCCACGGCGAGCCGGGCCAGGTCACCGACCGAGCAGATGTCGGGGACGGCCAGCCGCAGCGGGTTGAGCCGGGCACGGTCCGCCTCGTACTCCAGATCGTCGGCCAGCGCGACCAGGCGCCTGGCCGCGGGAAGCATGTCGCGGCCGAACTGCGTCAGCACCGCACCGCGCGAGGAGCGGTCGAACAGCCGCTCGCCGAGATGCCGCTCCAGGGCGGCGACGCGGCGGCTGGCGACCGACTGGGGGATGCGGGTCGCGGCCGCGCCCTCGGTGAAGCTGCCGCGCTCGCCGACGTTGACGAATGCGCGCCAGGCGCCGAGAACATCCACGACCGGACTCTATGCCATTCCAGCATGCGAGCCCGCGTTTCCGTCTTTGACGGCATCGACCGCTCCGGCGAAGAATTCCCGGCGACGGATCCACCACCAGAAAGGTGTCTCATGCCCGACCGGTCAAGCCCGCGCCGCGCCCTGACGATCCTGGCGTCCCTGGTGCTCGCCCCGCTCACCGGCTACACCGGCGCCTGCGCCGCGGCCGGCGTCCCCGCCGCGGCACCGCCGACCACCGCGGTGCCTGAGACGGCCCCGGCCCATCCCGCCGCGCCGGCGCCGGCCGCCCTGGCCCGGAAGCGACTGCGCGCGCTGGAGGCGTCCTTCGACGGACGGATCGGGGCGTACGCGATCGACACCGCCACCGGCCGGACGGTCGGCCACCGGGCCGGCGAGCGGGTCGCGTGGCTGTCCACCTTCAAGGCGTTCGCCGCCGCCGCCGTCCTACACAAGGCCCGCACCACCGAGCCCGGGCTGATGGACAAGGTGGTGCGCTGGACCGCGGCCGACGTCAAGGAGAACTCCCCCGTCACCGAGAAGCACGTCGCGGACGGGATGACGGTCGCCGAGCTGTGCGAGGCGGCCATCACGGTCAGCGACAACACCGCGGCCAACATGGTGCTGCGGCAGATCGGCGGCCCGGCCGGCCTGACCAGGTACTTCCGCACGCTCAAGGACCCTCTCTCCCGGCTGGACCGGTGGGAGACCGAGCTGAACGACTGGAGCCCGAAGGACCGGCGGGACACCACCACCCCCGCCGCCGCCGGCCGGGACCTGCGCGCGGTCACCGCCGGCGGCGCGCTCACCGCCAAGGACCGGGACCGGCTGATCGGCTGGCTGGCCGCCGCCAAGACCGGGGACGCCCGGATCCGGGCCGGGCTGCCCGCCGGCTGGAAGGTCGGCGACAAGACCGGCACGACCTCCAAGTACGGCACCGCGAACGACATCGCGATCATCTGGCCCGGCGGAACGGCCGCGCCGATCATCATGGCGATCTACACCAACCGCAAGGCGGTGGACGCGCCGGTCGTCGACAAGGTCGTCGCGGACACCGCCACCATCCTGGCCCGCGGCCTCGGCCGGCTGTGAGGGGCGGCCGGGTCAGCCGGTGAAGACCCGCAGGGCGCCGGGGCGGACGGCGCAGGTGAGCGGGAGCGGGGCGATGGGCTCGCCGTCGGCGTAGGCGGTGACGCCGGGGGCGTCCAGGGTGACCTCGCGGGCCCGGCGCACGGTGATGGCGGGGTGGTCCAGGTGGGCGCCCCGGTAGACCTGGGGGAAGGTCCGCAGGAAGGCCCCGGTGGCCAGCGGGCCGACGACCAGCACGTCCAGCAGTCCGTCGTCCGGCCGGGCCTGGGGCAGCACGCGCATGCCGGCGCCGTAGGAGCGGGTGTTGCCCACCGCGACCATCATCGCCTCCTGCTCGACCGTCTCGCCGTCGATGGTGAGCCGGAACGGGATCGGGGTGAACGAGCGCAGTTCCTGCACCATCGCGACCAGGTACTTCGCCATCCCCGGCGGGCGGGTCAGCCGGTTGGCCCGCTCGTTGACCTTGGAGTCGAACCCGCACGCCACCACCCCGGCGAACCACTCGTGCTCGCCGATCCGGCCGGCGTCCACCGTCCGGGTGCGGCCGGCAGCGACGATGCCGGCCGCGGCCAGCGGATCGCGCTTCGGGATGCCGAGCGCGTCGGCGATGTCGTTCCCGGTGCCGGCCGGGATGATGCCGAGCGGCACGTCGGTGCCGGCCACCGCCTGCACGGCCAGGTGCACCAGGCCGTCCCCGCCGAACGCCACCAGGGCCTCGGGGCCCTCGGCCACCGCGGTGCACGCGTGCTCCAGGGCGTCCTGCGCCGAGGTGCCGACGAGCACCGTCACCGGGCGGTCGCCGGACCGCAGCCGGCGCACCACCGGGTCGAGCAGCCGCAGGGTACGCCCGCCCCGGGCCGCGGGATTCACCAGCACCACCAGCTCACCAGCCATCTCGGGAACATATCCGGGCAGGCGTCACTAATCCAGACCCACCCCCTCATCCTCATCCGGCCAGGCGGGTCACGGAGCCGGCGCTAAGCTCTACCGCCATGTATCCGGCCATAGAACCCTACGAAACCGGCATGCTCGACGTCGGCGCCGGCAACCAGGTGTACTGGGAGGTCAGCGGCAATCCGGCGGGCCGGCCCGCCCTGGTGGTGCACGGCGGCCCCGGCTCCGGCTCCTCCCCGCACAGGCGGTGCTACCACGACCCGGAGGCGTACCGGATCGTGCAGTTCGACCAGCGGGGCACCGGGCGCAGCACCCCGGACGCCGGGCTGCCGGACACCGACCTTTCGGTCAACACCACCGATCACCTGATCGCCGACATGGAACGGCTGCGCGAGCACCTGGGCATCGACCGGTGGCAGCTGGCCGGCGTCTCCTGGGGCTCCACGCTGAGCCTGGCCTACGCCCAGCGCCACCCGGAGCGGGTGACGGAGATGATCCTGTTCGCCGTCACCGCCGGCCGCCCGGGGGAGATCGAGTGGATCACCCGGACGATGGGGCGGATCTTCCCGCGCGAGTGGGAGCGGTTCCGCGACGCGGTGCCCGAACAGGACCGGGACGGCAACCTGGCCGCCGCCTACGCCCGGCTGCTGGCCGACCCGCGGACCCGGGACCAGGCGGCCCGCGACTGGTGCGCGTGGGAGGACACCCACGTCAGCCTGGCCCCCGGTCACCGCCCCGACCCCCGGTACGAGGACCCGGCGTTCCGGATGCGGTTCGCCCGGCTGGTGACCCATTACTGGGGCAACGACTGCTTCCTGCCGCCGGGCACCGACCTGGTCCGGGACGCCGGCGTGCTGCGCGGCATCCCGGGCGTTCTGATCCACGGCCGGTTCGACGTGAGCAGCCCGCTGGCCACGCCGTGGGAACTGCACCGAAGCTGGCCGGACAGCCGGCTGGTCGTCATCGATGAGGGCCACGGCGGCGCCACCATGTCCGCCGAGGTCGTCACCGCCACCGATCGGTTCCGCGACCGGGACCGGTAGGTTCAGCCGCGGTCGTCGTGGTCGGGGTCGTAGCTGGTCGGCTCGGCCGGCAGCGTGTAGTGCTCGTCGATCAGGTCGGCGATCCGGCGCCGGGTCTCGCCCGGATCGGGGTCGTCGGCCCGCTCGATCTCCGCCACCAGGCCGGCCAGCTCGTCGTCGCCCAGCGGGCCGCCGATCCACGCCGAGTAGTCCCCGCCCCGCAGGTGGTGCAGCCAGGTCTCCTCGTCCACCCCCTCGGCGAGCTCGACGAAGTTGTGCAGGTTGCGGGCGCGCAGCCGCAGCCGCTCGTCGGGGCCGGTGAAGTAGAAGCTCTTGTCCTTCGACATGGTGCCGGCCGCGTACTTGCGGCGGTGCCGGGTGCTCTCCACCCGCCCGGGCACCAGCTCCAGCGGCTCGGCGCGGTCGTCGCCGGCCCGCCACAGCGCCAGCCGGCCCGGCCCGGGCTCCCCCTCGTCCTGGCCGCTCTCATCGAGCGACGGGGCGCCGACCCCCTTGGCCTCGGCGAAGGCCGCCAGCGTGGTGGCCTGGTCCTTGCCGACGGCGACGACGGTGTCGACGAGCGCCAGCGCGGCGGGACTCATCGCCTCGGGATGCACGGTGATCAGCATCAGCGAGCCCACGTCCCGGACGTCCTTGATCGGGATGTCCGGCAGCTCGGCGGGCATCAGGTGGTGGGCCTCGTCGACCACCACCTGATGCGGGTGGCCGAGCCGGGCGCGCAGGCTCGCCAGCCGGGGCAGCAGCTCGGCGAAGAACCCCGGCCGCTCCCGCAGCGGCATGCCGATCAGGTTCACCACGACGCTGTGCGCCGGTGACTCCAGCAGGCCCAGTGCCTCCTCCACGCTCGGCACGCTGCCGGGGTCGCCGAGTACGCTCACGCCGGGGAACTCCCCGTAGTCGCCCTCGGGGTCGATGACCACGCACTGGTAGTCGGCCTCGACCAGCCTTTCCAGCAGGGCCGTGGTCGCGGTCGACTTGCCGCTGCCCGACGGACCGGTCACCACCAGGCCCAGGCCGTACGGCGGCAGGCGGACCTCCCGGCCGGCGTCCGCGCCGTCCTCCCGCTCTGCGCCGTCCTCCCGCTCCGCGTCGGCCTCGCGGTCCGTGCCGTCCTGACGCTCCGCGTCTCCCCGGCGGTCCGCGCCGTCCCCGGTCTCCCGGCGGCCGTCGCCGCCCTCCCGGTCCTCGGCGGGGCCGGCCGCGTCCGGGGCCGCGGAATCGCCGTCCCGGTGGCCCAGCAGGATGTGCCGGTCAACGATCTCCAGCTCGTCCAGCTCGCCGGAGAGCATCAGCTCGGCCAGCTCCCGCACCCCCTCCCCCGCCTCGCCCGCCAGCACCAGATCGCAGGTCTCCTTCAGTGCCGGCAACGCGTTGGCGACCGCCACCCCGCACTCGGCGGCGGCCAGGAAGGCGTGGTCGTTCTCGGCGTCGCCGACCGCGACCGTGCTGTGCGCCGAGACGTTCAGCCGTTCGAGCGCGGCGGCCAGGCCGGTCGCCTTGGTGACCCCGGCGGGCAGCACCATCACCGCGCCCTTGTTGTAGATGACCTGCAGCTCCAGCCCAAGCTCGCGGATCGCCGCCAGCACCTGCGCGTCATGCGGCTCCCGGGTGGCGACGATCACCTCACCCGCGCCGAGCGGGGTGACCCCCTCGTCGCGCAGCCGGGCGGCCAGCTCGGGCGGCGGCGGCGTGGCCAGCGGCCGCCGGTCACCCCCGTCCGGGGCGTAGAGCAGGCCGCCGTTCTCCGCCACGATCAGGTCGAACAGCCGCGGGTGGGAGAAGACCGACAGCAGGTCGTCCAGCTGGCGCCCGGTGACGAGCACCAGCTTCACCCCGGCGCGGGACAGCCGCTCCAGCGCCGTGATCGTCTCGTCGGGGACCTGCCCGCCGCGGGCGAGGGTGTCGTCGTAGTCGCAGGCCAGCAGTTGGAAGCGCATGCCCGCGCCCTTACCCGCGTTCGCCGAAGGCACCGCGGCCTGTGGGAATATGGGGTGAATTGTCGGCGAACGAGCGGTTCTCTCGACCGGCATGCCGCGGCCCGGCCCGGAGGAGTCCGGGCCGGGCCGCGATGTCGAGACCTCAGTCGGGCGGCGCGGGGGTGGTGGCCGGGCCGTCGAGCTCCTGCTCCAGCAGGCGCTGCCGCTCGGCCTCCACCGCCTCCTTCTTGCGGTCGTGCATCTTCATCACCAGCAGGGCGATCATGAACATGCCGACCATGGGCAGCGCGAGCGCCAGCATGGTGAAAGGGTCCTGGCTGGGGGTGGCGACGGCGGCGAACACGAACATGCCGAAGATCGCCATCCGCTGATGCCTGGCGACCGGCGCGGCCGGCAGCACGCCGATGAAGTTCAGGAAGACCAGCAGCAGCGGCACCTCGAACGACAGCCCGAAGATGATCAGCACGGCCATCAGGAAGCCGACGTACTGGTCCATGCTGATCAGCTGGACCACGTTGCCCGGCGCGAACCCGAACAGCAGCGCCAGGCCCTTGTCCATGGTGAAGTACGCCAGCGCCGCGCCGGCCGCGAACAGCGGGACGGCCAGGGCCAGGAAGCTCAGCGAGTAGCGCCGCTCGTTGCGGTACAGGCCCGGGGTGACGAACGCCCAGATCTGGTAAAGCCAGATCGGGGCGGACACGACGGCGCCGAAGATCAGCGCGACCTGCAGGTTGACCATGAAGCCCTCGAACACGTTCTGCTGGACGAGGGTGCACTGGCCGGCCTGCAGCTTGTAGGCGGCGGGCAGCCGGCAGTACGGGCCGGTGAGGAACCCCCACAGCCGGTCGAAGAACGCGAAGCCCAGGGCCGCGCCCACCGCGAGGCCGAGGATCGCCTTGACCAGGCGATTGCGCAGCTCACGGAGGTGCTCCATGAGCGTCATGCGGCCCTCGGTGTCGGGGGCCGCGCCGGCCTCACCGGCCGGGGTCGACCGTTTCAGCAGTGCCATGCGGGCATCCTGGTCTCGCGAGCGGTCAGGTCGGCAGGGTCACGTTCGTCGGCGACGGGTCAGAGCGAGCCCTGGTCTTTCGGCGCCGGGGAGACGGGCGTCTGGGTGGCGCGGGCCTGGTCGGCGCGCAACCGGGCGTTCTCCTCCTCCAGCGTGCGCAGCCGGTCCTCCACCGACGGCGTGGCCGGGGTGAGGGAGGGCTGCGGTGCGGGCGGGGCCGGGCGGGCGTCCTTCGCGGCTTCGCGCGCCTCGTCCTCCTCGTGCAGCTTGGTGGTCTCCTTCTTGAACAGGCGGAGCGACTGGCCGAGCGCCTTGGCGGTGTCCGGAAGCTTCTTGGCACCGAAGAGCAGGACCAGGACCAGCAGAATGAGGATCCATTCCATGGGACCAAGTGATGGCATGACACATCCTTTGCCGGGCGACGTGCGGTCTCAAGCCCGATCGTACGCTGCCACCGGCGGTTGGTTCACCCCTCCCGGCACGTTCGGCCCCGCCCGGCCGCCGGTGGCGGCACCCAGCCGCCGGCGGGCCCGGGCCAGCCGGTCACCGGCCCGCTCCAGCTCGCCGGCCAGTTCACCGGCGGCCACCAGGACGCGCACGGCCAGCAGCACGATCGGGACCAGGCCGGCCAGCGCGAGGCCGATGGCGGCGAACAACCAGATCATGTCGTGAAACTTTACCTATGCCGCCCGCCGGTCCCGCGCCCGCCCGGGCCGGTCAGCCGGCGGTCTCGTACCGGGCCAGCGCCGCCGCGGCGGTCTCGCGGACCCGCGCGGCCAGGTGCTCGGGCGCGACGACCCGGCCGGCGTCGCCCAGGCGCAGCGCCAGCCGGACCACCCAGCCCTGGTCGCGGGCGCGCAGCGTCACCCGTAGCCGCCCCTCCCCCAGCTCGGTGACCTCCTCGCACGGGTAGTACTCGGCCACCCACCGCCCGGCCGGGGTGAGCTCCAGCTCGGCCAGCTCGTCGGTCGGCGACGGCCGGAACACCCCGTCGGCCAGGTCGAGCGGCTCGGCGCCGGCCGGCGGATCGGCCGGCACCTCCAGCACCTCCACGTCCATCATGCGATCCAGTCGGAACAGCCGCATGCCCTCGGCCCGGTAGCACCAGCCCTCCAGATAGGAGCGGCCGTCCGCCATCACCAGGCGGGTCGGGTCCACCTGGCGCGGGGTGACCTCGTCGCGGCCGGGCACGTAATAGCTGAGCGACAGCCGGCGGCCGCCGCGCAGCGCCTCCCGGACGGTGGCCATCGCGTCCGGGGCGGGGTCGTGCTCGACGGCGACCTGGCTGCTGACCGCCGCCGCGCCCTCGCCGGCCGCCCGCTCCAGCTTGGCGATCACCCGGGCCAGCGCGTCGCCGTCCTCGAACTCGGGCAGCTCGGCGAGCATGCGCAGCGCGACCAGCAGAGCGCTGGCCTCGTCGACACCGAGCCGCAGCGGGCGGGCGATGGTGTCGGCGTTGTCGATCAGGATCTCGCCGCCGTCCCAGGAGACGTCGATGAGGTCGCCCGGGGTGTGGCCGGGCAGGCCGCACATCCACACCAGCTGCAGGTCGTCGATCAGCTGCTTCTCGGTGAGGCCGAACAGCCGGGCCACCTCGGGCACCTGGGCGCCCGGATGGGACATCAGGTAGGGCACCAGGGCCAGCAGCCGGGGCAGCCGGTCGGCCGAACTCACGCGAGCGCTCCCTTCAGCCGCCGGATCACCGCGTCGCGGGCGTCCGGCGGGTCCAGCACCTCGGCGTCCGCGCCGAAGGTGACGATCGAGCCGGCCAGCCACTCGGGGTCGGCGAAGTCCACGGTCACCACGTCCCAGCCGCCGGCGCCCGGCTCGGTGCGGCCCACCTGGCGCAGCCACTGGCAGGTGCCCTGGCGCACCCGGACGGTGGCGGCCCGCTCGCGCACCAGGCTGTCGCGGCTGCCGACCATGGAGCGGATGTCCACCCCGTCCGGGACGGTCACCGCGCCGGGCCGCCCCACCGGGGTGACCGTGCCGCTGATCCGGCTCAGCCGGAACACCCGGGCGGCGCCGCGTTCACGGTCGTGGCCGACGACGTACCAGCGGCCGCGCCGGCTGACCACGCCCCACGGCTCGACGGTGCGGGTGAGCACGCTCTCGCTGCCGGCCGCCCGGTAGTCGAACCGGACGACCCGGCGGTCGCGCACCGCCTCCCACAGCGCGGGGAAGGCCGGGTCGCGGGTGTCCACCCGCAGCTCCAGCGGCCCGCCGGCGCTCTCGTCGGTCTGCACCCCGGCGGCGCGCAGCTTCAGCAGGGCGCCGCCGGCCGCCTCGGCCAGGTTGGCCCGCTGCCACACCTGCGCGGCCAGGCCGAGCACGGCGGCCTCGTCCGCCTCCAGGGTGATGTCCGGCAGCTCGTAGGCCTGGCGCATGATGCGGTAGCCCGGCTCGTCCTCCCACGGGTCGCGGTGCACCTCGACCGGGATGCCGATCTCGCGCAGCTCGGTCTTGTCGCGCTCGAACATGCGCTGGAAGGCCTCGTCGTTGCCGGCGTCATAGCCGGGCACCGCGTGGCGGATCTGCTCGGCGCTGAGCGGGCGGCGGGTCGCCAGCAGGCAGATGACCAGGTTCAGCAACCGCTCGGTCTTCCGACGGGACATCGCGGCCTCCCTTCTCACGGTGACGCTACCCTGGCCCCGTGATCAGATGGCGCAAGGGCGAGGTGGCCGCGATCCGGCGCGAATGGCCGGGCGCGATGGAGCTGGACGTGGCGCTTCCCGAGGGAAGCTGCCGGGCGCTGGCCTACCCACCGGTGGTGGGCCGGCCGGAGCCAGGCGACACCGTGCTGCTGAACACGACCGCGCTCGCCATGGGCCTCGGTACGGGAGGTTACGCCATGGTAGTGGCCCTGCCCGACCGGTTGCCGGAAGATCCGCAAGGTCCGGGCCACCTGGTCAAGGCGCGATACACGCCGTTGCAGGCCACCGTGCTCGGCGCCGACGAGCAGGACTCGCCGTTCCACGAGCTGCTGCGCGAGGCCGACTCGGTCGACGGCATGCCGGTGGTGGTCGCCGACCTGCACTCGGCGCTGCCGGCGATCCTGTGCGGGCTGTTCGGGCCCCCGTCTCCGGCGGGCGGCGCGGCGCGGCCCCGGGTGGCGTACGTGATGCTGGACGGCGGCGCGCTGCCGGCCTGGTTCTCGATGGCGGCGGCGCGGCTGCGCGAGATCGGCTGGCTGTGCGGGGTGGTCTCCACCGGGCAGTCCTTCGGCGGCGACGTGGAGACGGTGACCGTGCACACCGGGCTGCTGGCGGCCCGGCACGTGCTGGCCGCCGACGTGGCGGTCGTCGCGCAGGGGCCGGGCAACCTCGGCACCGGCACCCGCTGGGGGTTCTCCGGGGTGGCGGCGGGCGAGGCGGTCAACGCGGCGGCGGTGCTGGGCGGGCGTCCGGTGGCGTCGCTGCGGGTGAGCGAGGGCGACGCGCGGGAGCGGCACGTCGGGGTCTCCCACCATTCGCTGACCGCCTACGGGCGGGTGGCCCTGGCTCCCGCGCAGGTGGTGGTGCCCGACCTGCCGGGCGCGTTCGGCGAGAAGGTCGCCGCGCAGGCGGCCGTGCTGGCCGGGCGGCACGAGCTGGTCACCGTGCCGGTGGACGGCCTGGAGCGGGCGTTGCGGGCGAGCCCGGTGAAGCTGTCCACCATGGGCCGCGGCCTGGAACAGGACCTGCCCGCCTTCCTGGCCGCCGCCGCCGCCGGCCGCCACGCCGCCACCCTGCTCGGCTGACCAGGGGTGACCCCCTGCGCGGCCCGGCCGGACGGCACGGATCAGGCGCCAGAGTCCCAGGGAGCCCATTTCGCGGTCGGGATCTCGAAACCGAAGGGCTGGGGGAGCCGGATGGTCTCGCCGAACGCCCAGCGGTCCAGCGTCCGGTAGGTGCCGGCTCGCACGTCGGGTTCGCAGTACAGCGTCGCCCTGGCGAGCCGGGGATCACGATCGATCAGGAGGTAGTAGGGGATGCCGGTATAGGCGTAGCCGTTCCATTTCGTCGGGTTCAGCCGCCGGGCGCCGGGTTCGTGATCGTCGGCGGCGGTGGAGAAGGATGTCACCTCGACCACCAGATCGATGTGATGGGGAAGCAGGCGTTTCATCTCCGACTCGCGCAGCCGGTCGGCGAGCTCTCTTCGCATGATGACCAGGTCGGGGATATATCCGTCATAGACCCGCACCAGATCGAGGTCGGTGGTGCGCACATTCCCACGGGAAGCCGGGATCGGCGAACTCGGCCCTGGCGGCGCTCTTCTGGATGTCGCCGACGATCATGTTGTGGGACAGGCTCGGACCCGGTGACACGACGATCTCCCCTGCGATGACCTCGACCCTGGTGCCGTCCTTGGGAAGGTCGAGAAAGCCGGCGAGCTCGTCGCGCACCCACATGGCGTACGGGGTGTCCGGCAACAGGTAGTGCCGGTGAGCCACTGCGGCAACGCTCATGACGCTTCGCACCCTCCTGGCGGCGGATCGTGGCATCGTAGGCGACCTACCCCGCCAGCGTACCCAGATCAGCCCGGCCGGCCCCAGACGGCCGGGCGAACAGCAGGGTGAGGCGCGGTGCAGCACCAGGCCGGGCCGGCCGTCGTGCTCAGGCGGGGGTGGTGGCCGCCGGGGTGGGGGGCTGGTGGAAGTCGGTGAAGGTGAAGGCGTCGGGGCCGGGGCCCTGGGCGCGGAGCAGGTCGAGGCGGGCCATGCCCTCCGCCAGGGTGGGCGTGTAGCCCTCGGGGATCCACCACATCACCACGGTGGGCTCGCCGAGATGCTCGAACCACTCGCGGCGGCGGCGAAGGTACTCAAGGTGCGCGGTGCGGTAGACGTAGTTCCACAGCGTCTCGCGGGACTCCCACACCGAGAAGTTGATCAATAGCTGGTCGCCGTAGTCGTGCTGGACGGTGTCGGTGGGCTGGTCGCCGCCCTTGAGCCGCCAGACGAAGCCCGGCGCGGCGTCGCTGAGGGCGTTCATCGGCTCCAGGCCGGCCACGAAGTCGGCGGTCGCCGGCGCGTCCAGCGGCGCGCGCAACCGGGCGACGTTCAGTTGAGCGAGGTGCATGGCACTTAGGAGATCACGCCCCTCGCTTCTATGTCAATCATCATTATTTTTAGAAAACGCCACGCAGCACTCCCCCGGACGCGGGTCCAGCCGGGCGGCATGGTCCGCGTCGCCGACCGCCGCCAGCAACCCCTCGCACAGGGCCAGGTTGAGCGAGCACACCAGCACCGGCCGCTCCTCGGCCAGCAGGTGGAAGGGGCAGTTGCGCAGCCGCAGCACGCCTTCGTCCTGATAGGGCTGGTAACCGCGCTCGGCCAGCGCTTCGCGCAGGCCGGCGGCGGCCACCCGCTCGCCCACCCGGCGGGCCGCCGCCTCGGCGGCCTGGTCGCCGCCCAGCGCGTCCACCGCCTCCGCCAGCACTAGGGCCAGCGTGCGGTAGTCGCGGGGCGGGACGCTCACCTGGTGCTCGGCCGCCGAACGCCGGTAGACCTTGGCCGGGCGGCCGCCGCCCGGCCCGGCCTTCCCGCTCAGCCGGCGGTACCCGGACGCCAGCAGCCCGCCTTCGACCAGTTTGTCCAGGTGGAAGGCGGCCAGCGTGCGGCTCACCCCGGCGCCGCGCGCGGCCTCGTCCCGGCCGACCTCGTGCCCCTGCGCGGCCACGTAGTCGTACAGCGCCCGGCGCACCGGGTCGCGCAGCACCGCCAGCACCTCGAGATCGTCACCGCTCACAGCGGGAGTCTAGGCCGCCGAGCCACCGTCCTCGCCGCGCACCACAGCCCTCGCGCCACGGCCACGCGCCGCCCCTTCCATGGCGGACTCGGCTGGAACGGTCGTGAACGGACGGCCTGACCGTCGGGCAGCCTGGCAGGACGCCAGATGAACGATCCACCCCTCGCCCTTTACAAAGTAGATCAGGCAGGGCGACCGCCGGTGCGCCGCGGGCCTCCGCGTCCCGGACACCGCACCCGGTCACGGCCGGTGGAGGTGCGAAGGCCGCCCCGGCGGGTGCGCCGGGGCGGCCTTGGCGAAGCGTGGCGGGTCAGTAGGCGCCGAGGACGTCGACCACGAACACCAGCGTGTCGGTGCCCTTGATCTTGTCGCCCTGGCCCTGCTTGCCGTACCCGAGGTCCGGCGGGATGGACAGCAGCATCCGGCTGCCGACCGGGACGCCGACCAGGCCCTGGTCCCAGCCCTTGATGACCTTGCCGACGCCGATCGGGAACATCACCGGCTGGCCGCGGGTCCAGGAGCTGTCGAACTCGGTGCCCTTGCCCCAGATCTTGCCGGTGTAGTGCACCAGCAGGCTCTGGCCCTTCTTCACCACCGGGCCGGTGCCCTTGATGACGGTCTTGGCGACCAGGCCCTTGGGCGCGGACTCATCGGTCTTGGTGGTGAGCACCGGGGCCTTGTCGCCGCCGGGGTTCTCCAGCTTGACGCCCTTGACGCCGGGGTCGGTGGCGGTGCCCTGCGCGGCCTTGACGGTGGGCACGCCCATCACGTCGACGACGTAGACGCTGGCCATCTGGTCGGCGCCCTGCGACTTGGCCTGCTCGGCCTGCTGCGGAGTGAGGCTGTCCTTGGCCACCACGGCGAGGAACCGGCCGCCGGGCTTGCTGTCCTGGAAGGCCTTGTGCACCACCGACGGCAGGTTGGCGTCGACCTTGATGAGCTGCGGCGCGCCGTCGTCGTAGGTGGAGCCGGAGGCGCCGTTGGCCTTGCCGTCCCAGCTGTAGGCGGTGAGGTTGGCCACCACCGAGTCGCCGTCCTTGACGGCCGCGCCCTGCCCCTCGGAGATCGTCTCGGCCGAGGAGGTCACCGGCGGCTTGCCCGAGGGGAAGGTCACCTGCGGCTTCTGGCCGAAGGACCCGGCCACCTTTACCCCGGAGGCGGTGGCGCCGGCGGGCTTGGCGGCGCTGTCACCGCCCCCTCCCCCGCCACAGGCGGCGGCGAAGAGCAACGGCACGGCGACGAGAACGGCCAATCGGCGCATGGGCATCCCTAGGAAAGACGTCAGGCTCGCGCCACACTACCCGACCTGCGGCGCGGGACGATCCGGATGGCACGACCTTGACCGGCCACGGCCCCGGCCTTGACACCCGATCCGCGGCGGGCCGGGCCGTACGCAGGTCAACGTCCCGGACACGGGTCACGGCCGGCGCCGGAGGCCGGCGCCGGCCGTGAAAGTTTCCCGCCGCTCGCCCGGCGGGCCGGCCTCACATGCCGGCGATCAGCTTGTCCACCCGCTCATCGACCGCGCGGAACGGGTCCTTGCACAGCACGGTGCGCTGGGCCTGGTCGTTCAGCTTCAGGTGCACCCAGTCGACGGTGAAGTCGCGGCGCTTCTCCTGCGCCTTGCGGATGAACTCGCCGCGCAGCCGGGCCCGGGTGGTCTGCGGCGGTACCGACTTGGCCTCGAAGATCTTCAGGTCGGAGGCCACCCGCTCCACCGCGCCCCGCCGCTGCAGCAGGTAGAACAGCCCTCGCTTGCGGTGCACGTCATGGTAGGCGAGGTCGAGCTGGGCGACCCGCGGCGAGGACAGCGGCAGGTCGTACTTGTCGCGGTAGCGCTCGATCAGCTGGTACTTCGTCACCCAGTCGATCTCCCGGGAGACCAGGTCGAGGTTGCCGGACTCCACCGCGCGCAGCGTGCGCTCCCACAGCTCCAGCACCCGCCGGGTGATCGGGTCGGCGCCCCGCCGGTCGGCGAAGTCCTGCGCCTTGGACAGGTATTCCTGCTGGATCTCCAGGGACGAGGCCTCGCGCCCGTTGGCCAGGCGCACCCGGCGGCGGCCGGTCATGTCGTGGGAGACCTCGCGGATCGCCCGGATCGGGTTCTCCAGGCTGAGGTCGCGCATGACCGTGCCGGCCTCCACCATCCGCAGCACCAGGTCGGTCGCGCCGACCTTCAGCAGCATGGTGGCCTCGCTCATATTGGAGTCGCCGACGATGACGTGCAGGCGGCGGAAGCGCTCGGCGTCGGCGTGCGGCTCGTCCCGGGTGTTGATGATCGGCCGCGAGCGGGTGGTGGCGCTGGAGACCCCCTCCCAGATGTGCTCGGCCCGCTGGGAGACGCAGTAGACCGCGCCCCGGGGGGTCTGCAGCACCTTGCCGGCCCCGCAGATGATCTGCCGGGTCACCAGGAACGGGATCAGGACATCGGCCAGCCGGCCGAACTCGCCGTGCCGGCCCACGAGGTAGTTCTCGTGGCATCCGTAGGAGTTGCCCGCCGAGTCGGTGTTGTTCTTGAACAGGTAGATGTCCCCGGCGATGCCCTCCTCGCGCAGCCGCTTCTCGGCGTCGACGAGCAGCCCCTCAAGGATGCGCTCGCCCGCCTTGTCGTGGGTGACCAGCTCCACGACGTTGTCGCACTCGGGTGTGGCGTACTCGGGATGGCTGCCCACGTCCAGATACAGGCGGGCGCCGTTGCGCAGGAAGACGTTGCTCGATCGACCCCAGGACACGACTCTGCGGAACAGGTACCGCGCCACCTCGTCGGGGGACAGCCGCCGCTGGCCCCGGAAGGTGCAGGTGACGCCGTATTCGTTCTCCAAGCCGAAGATGCGACGATCCATCTCCTCACACTATGTCCCCGGGGCGCCCGGCGGGAGAGATCCTCGGCGGGTTTCCGGGCGCCCGGACGCTGTCCGGGTGGCCGGCCGACCGTGGATCTAACCCGCGGCCGGTGGATCTCCCCGCCGATGACCGGACCCGGCCGGTCGCCGCACCGGCCGCGGGACACCGCGTCCCGGCCGCCTGTCCAGAAGGAGACCGGGACGCGCCGCTGCGGGCCGCGTGCGACTATTCGGGCGAGCCGGTGTCGATGTCGCCCTCCGGCGCGGTGGCCGGACCGGTGTCGGCGGGACCGGCCTCCTTGGCGCCGGTCTCCTTGGCGCCGGTGGGCTTGCCCGCGGTGGACCCGCCGCCCGCCTTGCCGGCCTTGGCCGTCCCGCCGCCGGCCGCGAGCAGCCGCTCCAGGCGCGGGCCGCTCAGCCGCTGGAACTTGCGGTGCTCGCGGGTGCGGTCCAGCACCGCGACCTCCAGCTGGGCGACCGGGGTGCGCTCGCCGCCGGGTTCGGTCAGCGCCGCCAGCGCCGCGTCCAGCGCCGCCTCCAGGGGCATTCCCTCGCGGAAGCGGTCCTTCAGCCGGCCGGCCACCGCGTCGGCCACGCCGCCCATGGCCACGTAGCCGTGCTCGTCGGCGACCGAGCCGTCGAAGGTCAGCCGGTAGATCTGGTCGCCGTCGGGGGTGTCCCCGACCTCGGCCACCACCAGCTCCACCTCGTACGGCTTGCGGGACTCGGTGAAGACCATGCCGAGCGACTGGGCGTACAGGTTGGCCAGGCCGCGGGCGGTGACGTCGCCGCGGTCGTAGGTGTAGCCGTTGATGTCGGCGTAGCGGATGCCGCCGAGCCGCAGCGCCTCGAACTCGTTGTACTTGCCGACCGCGGCGAAGCCGATGCGGTCGTAGATCTCGCTGATCTTGTGCAGCGCCCGGGAGGCGTTGGGCGCGACGAACAGGATGCCGTTCTCGTACTGCAGCACCACGACGCTGCGGCCGCGCGCGATGCCCTTCCGCGCGAAGTCGGCCTTGTCCCGCATCTCCTGTTCGGGGGACACATATCCAAAGGGCATGGACACCGGTGGTGATCCTCTCCTGGCCGTGGGTTTGAGAACTAGCGCAGCGGGGCGGTGGGACCGTCGGGGGTCTGCAGGCGCTGGTCGAGCATGCGCCGCACGTACCCCTCGACCTCCTCGTCGCTCAGCCGGCGGTATCCCTCGTCGTCGATCACCGCGATCAGCGGCCAGATCTTACGGGTGACGTCCGGCCCGCCGGTGGCCGAGTCGTCGTCGGCGGCGTCGTACAGGGCGTTCACGCAGGCGAGCACGGTGTCCTCCGCGCTCATCCCCTCGCGGTACAGCTTCTTCAGCGCGCCGCGCGCGAACAGCGAGCCCGAGCCGATCGAGGCGTAGCCGGTCTGCTCGTAGGGGCCGCCGCCGACGTCGTAGGAGTAGATGCGGCCGCGCGCGCTGGTCTCGTCGAAGGCGGCGAACAGTGGGACGACCGCCAGGCCCTGCATGGCCATGGGCAGGTTGCCGCGGATCATGGTGGCCAGCCGGTTGGCCTTGCCCTCGACCGAGAGCGTGCGGCCCTCGCGCTTCTCGTAGTGCTCCAGCTCCACGCAGTACAGCCGGGCGAGCTCCATGCCGACGCTGGCGGTGCCGGCGATGCCCATGGCGGAGTACTCGTCGGTGCGGAAGACCTTCTCCATGTCCTTCTGGGAGATGTAGTTGCCCGAGGTGGCCCGCCGGTCGCCCGCGATCACCACGCCGCCGGCGAAGACGGCCGCGACGATCGTGGTCGCGTGCGGCAGCCGGTCGCCGACCGGGCCCGACGCCTCGAACCTCCCGGGCAGCAGCCCCGGGGCGTACGAACCGACGAACTCGGTGAACGATGTGGAACCGGTGTCCCGGAAAAGGTCGTTCATCCAGCCCCGCTGTGCTGTCACGCGACTTCCTCCCAAGCGCCTACACGTCCTAGGGCGACCCTACTGCCGTGGCTGTGCTGGTTGCACTTCCCCCTATCCGCTCACGGCGAACCCCTTTCGCCCAGGCAGCCCCATCGTTCCCAAATCTTGTCTTTACGCCGGTGACCGAGCGTGGAATTGTTCAGTTGTCGTGACATACAGGTAAAACCTCTGGTGCCTCAGGAGGTCTTCCGTGAGACCCGCCCGCATGCTGACCGCACTCGCCGCCGCCACGCTCGCGCTCGCCGCGTGCGGCTCGGAGGGTTCCTCCTCCGGTTCCGGCGACGACAACACCCTGACGATCACCGCGAACGCCATCTCCGGCGGCAAGAACGCCGCCACCGCCGACTGGACCAAGAACTGGCTGATCCCCAAGTTCCAGGAGGCGCAGAAGGCCAAGGGCCGCAACGTCCAGGTCACGTTCCAGCCGAACGGCGTGGACGACGAGCAGTACAAGACCAAGATCGCTCTGGACCTGAAGTCGAAGGCCGGCGCGGACATCATCGACCTGGACGGCATCTGGGTCGGCGAGTTCGCCCAGGCCGGGTACATCAAGCCGCTGAACGAGGCGGCCGGCCCCGAGGTCGACAAGTGGGAGGGCTGGAGCCAGATCCCCGAGGCCGTCCAGGGGCTCGGGGCCTTCGAGGACAAGAAGTACGGGCTCCCCCAGGGCACCGACGGCCGGGTGCTGTTCTACAACAAGAAGCTGTTCGCCAAGGCCGGGCTGCCCGCCGACTGGCAGCCCAAGAGCTGGCAGGAGATCATCGACGCGGGCACCGCGCTGAAGAAGGCCGGGGTTCCCACCCCGCTGCAGATCGACGCGGGCACCGCCATGGGCGAGGCGACCACCATGCAGGGCGCGCTGCCGCTGCTGGTGGGCACCGGCAGCGAGATCTTCGCCGACGGCAAGTGGGCCGGCGGCTCGCAGGCGGTCAAGGACGTGCTCGGCTTCTACCGGCAGATCTTCACCGCCGGGCTGGCCGAGCCCCGGCTGCAGCAGGAGGCCAAGGGCCGCGACAAGTCGTTCCAGCAGTTCGCCGACGGCAAGATCGGCGTGCTGGCCGAGGGCGACTACTTCTGGCGCTCGGTGATCGAGCCGAAGGCCGGCGTCGCCCCGATGCAGGACCGCGAGGACACCGTCGGCTACGCGCTGATCCCGGCCAAGCAGCCGGGCGCCGGAGTGCGCGGGCAGGACTTCGTCAGCATGTCCGGCGGCGCGGTGCGCGTCCTGAACCCCAACTCCAAGAACCCCAAGCTGGCCTGGGAGCTGCTCGCCTTCATGCACTCGGCGGAGGCCACCAAGGAGGGCCTGATCGGCGAGGCGCGGATCACCTCGCGCACCGACGTCAACGACGAGGTGCTCAAGGACAACCCCATGCTGGACTTCGTCGCCCAGAAGGTGCTGCCGATCACCTCCTACCGGCCCGGCCTGGCGGTCTACCCGCAGGTGTCGGTCGCCCTGCAGGAGGCCACCGCCGACATCGTCTCGGGCAAGAGCGTGGAGGAGGCCGCCGCCGCCTACGACAAGAAGGTCGCCGACCTCGTCGGCCCCGAGAACGTCACCCGATGACCCACGCCGACAAGCCCGCCCCGCCGCGCGGTGGGATCACCCGGCGGGCCACCACTCCGGTGTTCGGGCGCGCCGGTGTCCTGAGGGAGGAGCGGTCAAGTGCGAGGAACGAGCGCTTGCCCGCGACGACTGAAGGACGCCGGCTGAAGGGCGCCCGAACACAGCGCGAGCGGAGCGAGCGCCAATGAGCACAGACGCCGCGGGACTCGGGCGGGGCCGGGCGGTCGGGTTCATGGTGCCGGCGCTCGTGCTCATCGGCGTGTTCCTGGTGTTCCCCGCGCTGTGGACGATCTATCTCGGGCTCACCGACTTCCGGCTGACCGGCCTGGCCGCGGCGGACCCGAAATTCGTCGGCGCCGAGAACTACACCGCGGCCCTCGGCGACGAGCGCTTCCACACCTCGCTGTGGCTCACCGTGCAGTTCGTGCTCGGCTCGGCGGTGATCGGCCAGGCCGGGCTCGGCTTCGCGATCGCCTGGGCGCTGCGCGACCGCAGCGGGCCGGTACGGCGGGTGGTGGAGGGCCTGGTGCTGCTGGCCTGGATCCTGCCGTCCTCGGTGGTGGCGTTCCTGTGGATCGCGCTGCTGGACGGCGACCAGGGCACGCTGAACGCGCTGCTGCGCACCGACGGGTTCGCCTGGCTGCTGGACCACCCGATGGCGTCGATCGTCCTGTTCAACACCTGGCGCGGCACCGCGTTCTCGATGATGCTCTACGGCGCGGCGCTGGAGAGCGTGCCGCCCTCGCACCTGGAGACGGCCCGGCTGGCCGGGGCGTCGGCGTTCCAGCAGCTGCGCGACGTGGTCTTCCCGCGGATCCGCGGGCACATGCTGACCAACCTGCTGCTGATCAGCCTGTGGACGTTCAACGACTTCACCGCCTTCCAGCTCACCGCGGGCGGGCCGGAGGGCCGTTCGGAGATCCTGCCGGTGTACATCTACAACGTCGCGCTGAACGGCGGGAAGCTCGGCTTCGGCGCCGCGGTGTCGTTCCTGGTGCTGCTGATCAACCTGGTGCTGGCGCTGGTGTACCTGCGCCTGCTGCGCGGCCGGCGGGGGGTGGCGGCATGACCGTGGGCCACGAGACCCGGCCGGCCGCGCCGCCCGCGCCGGCGGGCACCGGGCGGGTGCGCCACTCGCTGGGCGCGATCGGCCGGGCGACGTTCCTGGCCATGGTGGCCGGGTTCTTCGCGCTGCCCCTGCTGTGGCTGGCCACCGCGCCGTTCGACGCGCACCCGACGATCACCGCGTCGGTGCCGGAGTTCACGCTGCGCAACTTCCGGTCGCTGCTGGACAACCCCTACGCGCTGGGCTCGCTGGCCAACTCGGTGATCCAGTCGGCGGGCAGCGCGGTGCTGGTGGTCGGGCTGGCGGCGCTGGCGGCGTACGCGCTGTCGCGGGTGCGGGTGCCGGGCCGCGACGCGCTGCTGTACTGCCTGCTGCTGCTGTCGTCGGTGGTGACCGGCACCGCCGCGATGGTGCCGATCTTCGAGCTGGCGACCCGGCTGAACCTGATCGACACCCACCTGGGGGTCATCCTCACGCTGACCGGCGGCCTCCTGCCGGCGGCGATCTTCATCCTGAAGGACTTCATGGACGCCACCCCCACCTCCTACGAGGAGTCGGCCCGGGTGTTCGGCGCCGGCCCGCTGCAGATCCTGTGGCACATCGTGGTGCCGGTGGTGCGGCCCGGGCTGGCCACCATCGGGGTGTGGGCGGTCGCCTCGGTGTGGGGCAGCTTCCTGACCCCGTTCATCCTGCTGCGCGACCCGGAGAAGTCGCCCGGCGCGGTGATCCTCTACACCCTCTACACCGAGGGGGGCTCGCCGAAGCTGGACCTGATCTCCACCTTCTCGCTGCTGTACTCCCTCCCGGTCGTCCTCATGTACGTGTTCGTCAGCCGCAAGTACGGCTTCCGCTTCCACGGAGGGATCAAAAGGTGATCTCCCTGCACGGCCTCACCAAGGAGTACCCCGGCGGCGTCCGGGCGGTGGACGCCCTGGACCTGGAGATCGCCGACGGGGAGTTCTTCGCGCTGCTCGGCCCGTCCGGCTGCGGCAAGACCACCCTGCTGCGCACGATCGCCGGCCTGGAGACCGCCACCGCCGGCCGGGTCACGATCGGCGGCACCGAGGTCACCGGCCTGCCGCCGGGCCGCCGCGACGTGGCCATGGTGTTCCAGGACTACGCGCTGTTCCCGCACATGGACGTGACCACCAACATCGCCTACCCGTTGCGGATCAGGAAGGTGCCGCGCGCCGAGCGCGAGGCCAAGGCGGCCGAGACGGCGTCCCGGCTCAGCCTGTCGGAACTGCTGGCCCGGCGGCCGGGCCAGCTGTCCGGCGGGCAGCAGCAGCGGGTGGCGCTGGCCCGGGCGATCGCCTGCCACCCGCGGGCGTTCCTGTTCGACGAGCCGCTGTCCAACCTGGACGCGCGGATGCGGCTGGAGGCCCGCACGTTCCTCAAGCGGCTGCAGCGCGAGCTGGCGGTCACCACGGTCTTCGTCACCCACGACCAGGGCGAGGCGCTGGCCATGGCCGACCGGATCGCCGTCATGTCGGCCGGGCGCATCATGCAGGTGGGCACACCGGCCGAGGTGTTCCAGCGGCCGGCCAACACCTTCGTCGCCTCGTTCATCGGCTCCACCCCGATGAACCTGCTGCCCGGCGTGGTCCGGGACGGCGCCCTGCACGTGGCCGGGGCGGTGCTGCCCCGGCCGGACGGGGTGGCCGACGGCGAGGAGGTCGTGTACGGGCTGCGGCCGGAGTACATGGACCTTGCCGAGGGGGAGCACGCCGACGGCTTCGCGGGGAAGGTGTCGGTCGTGGAGAACCTGGGCACCGCCTACCTGGTGACGCTGGACTGCGGCGAGCATCTGGTGCAGGCCGTCGTCCCCGAGGACGCCGAACCGGCCCCCGGGGCCGCCGCGTGCGCGGTGCCGCGCCACCGGCGCGCCCTGGTGTACCGGGACGGCGAGCTGGTGACGCCGTGACCGCCTCCGGCGCGCCGATCCGGCGCACCGGGCGGTGGTCGCTGGACCAGCGGCTGGAGCGCCAGGTGCACGCGGTGCCGGTGGAGCTCCCGGCCGGCACCCGGGCGTTCACCGTGGAGCTGTCCTACGACCGCGAGGCCGGCGTGCTCGACCTCGGCTGCGAGGGCCCGGCCGGGTACCGCGGCTGGTCGGGCGGCGCCCGGTCCCGGTACACGATCGCGCCGGACTGGGCCACCCCCGGGTACCTGCCCGGCGAGGTGGAGCCGGGCGTCTGGTCGGTGCTGCTCGGCCTGTACCGGGTGCCGCCGGCCGGGCTGCCGTACGAGATCACCGTGACGCCGCACGGCACGCCGCCACCGCCGCCGGAGCCGGCCGCCGCTCCCCCGGTCCCGGACACCGTGCCGGCCGTGCGGCGGCGCGGCCTGCCCGCGCTGGACGGGCTGCGCTGGCGGGCCGGGGAACTGCACGCGCACACCGTGCACTCCGACGGCACGCTCACCGTGCCCGCGCTGGCCGCGCTGGCCCGCGGCCAGGGGCTGGACTTCCTCGCGGTCACCGACCACAACA
Organism: Sphaerisporangium rufum; assembly: GCF_016863395.1. Classification (GTDB taxonomy): domain Bacteria; phylum Actinomycetota; class Actinomycetes; order Streptosporangiales; family Streptosporangiaceae; genus Sphaerisporangium; species Sphaerisporangium rufum. The sequence goes on from NZ_BOOU01000044.1 coordinate 229,429, forward strand.
CCGTCAGCCACCACGCCGAGCTGCCCGCGGTGGCCGCCGCGGCCGGGATCACGCTGATCCCCGGCCAGGAGGTCACCACCGACCTGGGCCACGCCAACGCGTTCGGCGACATCGGCTGGGTCGACTTCCGCCGGCCCGCGACCGACTGGGTGCGCACGGTGGCCGGCCGCGGCGGGCTGCTGTCGGTGAACCATCCGCTGGGCGCCGACTGCGCCTTCCGGCACCCGCTGGACGAGCGCCCGCGCGTCGCCGAGGTGTGGCACTCGGGGTGGTGGGACCGCACCTGGGGCGCGCCGCTGGCCTGGGCGCAGGCCTGGCACGAGCAGGTGGTGTACGTGGGCGGCGGCGACTTCCACCGGCCCGAGGACGGCCATCCCCCCGGCTCCCCGTGCACCTGGGTGCTGGCCGAAGACACCGGTGACGGGAACGCGGCCGGTGCCGCGGCGCTGGTGGCGGGCGTCCGCGCCGGCCGCACCGCGGTCTCGGCGGGCCCGGACGGGCCGCTGCTGCTGCGGCACGGCGACGAGTTCCTGGTGCTGGACGCCGACGGCCTGGCGCTGTGGGGACCCGAGCGGCGCACGGTGATCCGCGGCGACCGGGTCCGCCTGCCCGCCGCACCGGGGCCGCACCGGCTGGAGACCACGCGCAACGAGGTCATGGCCCTGTGCACCTGACCGGCCGACGCAAGGAGAGGCTTTGAGCGAGACGCTGGACGGGATCGACGAGACCGGCGAGACCGGCGAGACCGGCGAGATCGTCGTGGTCCCGCACACCCACTGGGACCGTGAGTGGTACCTGCCGTTCCAGCGGTTCCGGATGGGCCTGGTGCGCATGCTGGACGAGGTGCTGGACGCGATGGCCGCCGACCCCGGCTACCGGTTCACCATGGACGGGCAGCTCGCGGCGGTCGAGGACTACCTGGAGATCCGGCCCGAGCGGCGCGCCGAGCTGGCCCGCGTCGTGGCCGAGGGCCGGTTCGCCGCCGGGCCGTGGGCCATCCTGGCCGACGAGTTCCTGTGCTCGGGCGAGACGCTGATGCGCAACCTGGAGTTCGGGCTGCGCGGAGCGCGAGAGCTCGGCGCGGCCATGGAGGTGGGCTACCTGCCCGACCAGTTCGGGCACTGCGCGCAGATGCCGCAGATCCTGGCGCTGGCCGGGCTGCCGGTCGCCTGCCTGTGGCGCGGGGTGCCCGCGTCGGTGACCCGGGACGCCTTCGCCTGGGAGGGCGCGGACGGCACGGTGGTGCGCACCCAGTACCTGCCCGGCGGGTACGGCAACGCGGTGGCGCTGTTCACCGGGCCGCCGGAGGAGATGCCCGGCCGGCTCGCCGCCTTCACCGCCGCCATGCGCCCGTGGCGGCCGGCCGGGCCGCTGCTGGCGATGTACGGGGCCGACCACTCCGCGCCCGCGGCCGGCATCACCGCCGCCGGGCTGCGGCTGGCGACCCTCGGCGAGTACCTGGCCGAGGTGGCGGGCGGGCCGGTGGCCGAGGACCTGCCGGTGGTGCGCGGCGAGTTGCGCTCGCACGCGCGGGCCAACATCCTGCCCGGGGTGATCTCCGCGCGGGTCCCGCTCAAGCGCGTCATGGGACGGGCCGAGCGGGTGCTGGCCCGCTACGCCGAGCCGCTGGCGGCGCTGTGGCTGGCGCAGGACGATCCAGGGGCCCGCACCGCGGCGCAGCGTCTCATCGACCTGGCCTGGCGCGGCGTGGTGGCCTGCAGCGGCCACGACTCGATCACCGGTTGCGGCGCGGACGAGACCGCCGAGCAGGTGGCCGCGCGGATCGCCGAGGCCGAGCAGACCGGGCAGGCGGTGGTCGACCTGGTGAGCGGTTCGCTGGCCCGCGGCGCGGGCGGCGACCAGATCGTGGTGGTCAACCCTTCGCCGTTCCCGCGGGCCGGGCTGGTGCCGGTGGAGCTGCCGCGCGCCCGCGCCGGGCTGCGGGCGCCGGACGGCTCGGCCGTCCCGGTGCAGGTGCTGGCCGAGCCGCCGGAGGTGCTGGACGAGACGGTCATGGACGACCTGACCCGGGTGCTCGGCCGGGTGCACGAGCGGGAGCTGTTCGGGCACGACATCGTGTCCTGGTCGGCGGACGGCGACGTCTTCACCATCAACGTGGCGCGCCGGGCGGAGACGCCCTACCGGCACGCCGACCTGGCGGCGGCGCTGCGCGCGGCGGCGGACGCCGGGCCCGGCCCGTGGCGGGTGCGCACGGTCGCCGAGCCGCTGGTGCGCGCGGTGGCCCTGGCCCGGGTGCCGGCGCTGGGCCGGACGGTGCTCACCTCGGTGCCGGCCGCCGGCGCCCCGGCCGCGCCGGCGGCGGGCGAGGAGGGCGTGCTGGACAACGGGCTGCTGCGGGTCACCGCCGAGCCGGGCGGCACGCTGGCGCTGCGCACCGCGGCCGGGCTGACCGCGACCGGCGTGGGGCGGATCGTGGACGGCGGCGACTGCGGCGACACCTACAACCACGCCCCGCCGGCCGCCGACCGGCTGGTGAGCGAGCCCGCCTTCGTGAAGGTGGGCCCGGTGCGCCGCGGCCCGCTGGTGTCGGTGATGGAGATCGTCCGGGGCTACCGGTGGCCGGTGTCCGGCACCGCCGGGGAGCGCTCGCCGCGGGAGGCCGAGGTGACGGTGACCACCCGGGTCGAGCTGCGGGCCGGCGAGCCGTACGCCCGGCTGGAGACGTCCTTCGACAACGTGTGCCGCGACCACCGGGTGCGCTGGCACGCCGCGCCGCCCCGGCCGGCCGCCGAGTCGTTCGCCGGCGGGCAGTACGCCGTCGTGCGGCGCGGCACGGCGGCGGAGGGCGGCGGCGGCGAGGCGCCGCTGCCCACCTACCCGGCGGCGGAGTTCGCCGCGGCGGGCGGGCTTGCGGTGCTGCTGGACCACGTCACCGAGTACGAGCTGACCGGCGGCGGGGAGCTGGCGGTGACGCTGCTGCGGGCGGTGGGTCACCTGTCGCGCAACGACAACGCGCTGCGCGACGAGCCGGCCGGGCCGCAGATCGCCACCCCCGGCGCGCAGTGCCCCGGGCCGCACACCGCCCGGTTCGCGGTGCACCTGTACGACGGGGACTACGCGGCGGCGGGGCTGCCGCGGCTGGCCGAGGAGTACCACCACGAGCTGCTGGCCGTCCCGGGCACCGGCCCGGTCTCCGGCGACCGGCGGGCGCCGGAGATGACCGAGGCGCTGGAGATCACCGGGGACGGGGTCATGCTGGGTGCGCTGCGCCGGCGGGAGGGCCGGCTGGAGGTGCGGCTCGCCGCCCGGCACCCGGCGGCCGTCGAGGCGGTCGTGCGCGGGGCGTTCCGGGCCGCCTGGGCCGCCGACACGCTGGGGCGGGCGCTGCGTCCGCTGCCGGTCGCCGACGGGGAGCTGAGGTTGTCGCTGCGGCCGTTCGAGATCGCCACCGTGCATCTCGCCTGACCGGAGGCGTCCGGGCGCGCCGGCCCCGGTGACCGCCGGCGCGGAGGGCCGGCGGCGGCCGGCCGCCGGGTCGCGGCGGGAGGCAGGCGGCGGGCCGAGGGCGGGCGTCGCCCTCGCCGCCACGCCCGCCCGGCACCGCCGGCCGGCCGCCCTCCCGTCAGCGGGCGGGCGGCACACGGACGGGACGCGCGGCCCCGGCCCCGCGTCCCGTCACTGCCCGCCCTTCTGCACGTAGCTGCGCACGAACTCCTCGGCGTTCTCCTCGAGCACCTCGTCGATCTCATCGAGGATGGCGTCCACGTCGTCGGTCAGCTTCTCCTGACGTTCCTGGACGTCGGAAGACGCCTGCGCCTCGGTCTCCTCGACCTCGGCATCCTGCCGGCCGGCGTGCTTCTGACCGCCGGTGTCCTTCGTCGCCATGTGGTACCTCCGCTTGGGGGACGCATCTGATTCATATCTTCCCCGAACCGGACGACAATTCGCGCGGATCGTCCCGTGAACTCCGCGAGACCGGCTGGAAGTGGTCTTCCAGTCCTCAGCGTCCCCGGCCACCCGGGGTGCAAATCCCACCAAGTACGCAGAATTTACTCCGCTGGACAGTGAAGCTATCCAGTGATTGGATAGCTTCACTGTCCAATGACTGGAGGCCCCCATGTCCCCGTCGTCCCTCAGCACCGCCGGGATCGTGCTGATCACCGTACCCACCATCGCCGTCGGCGGCGCCTCGCTGCTCACCCTGATCGGCCGCCGCATCCCCGGGTACCTGGACAATCCGGTACGCCGCGGGCTGTGGCGGGCCGGGCACGCGCACGCCGGCGTGCTGGTGATCTTCGCGCTGGTCGCGCTGCTCTACATCGACCAGACGAGCCTGCCGGACGGCGCCAGGACGCTCGTCCGGCTGCTCATGGTGGCCGCGCCCATCCTGATGCCGCTCGGCTTCTTCCTGTCGGTGCTGCGGCCCTCCGACACGCGGCCGGGCGCGATGATCTGGCTCACCGTCCTCGGCGGCCTCTGCCTGGCCGCCGGCACCCTGATCCTCGGGATCGGCCTGCTATAGGGCAGATCATCACCGCCGCTCTGTGGCATCCTGTGATGATGCGCCCGTAGGCATCCCGCTCCAGGGGGAAAATGGAGCGGCCGTGGGGCAGGAATGATGCCGACTGTGAACAGGTGACATGAGAGCGGACCACGCACAGCTGCTCGGTAACCGATACCGGTTGATCTCCCCGCTCGGGCGGGGCGGCATGGGCGTCGTCTGGCGCGCCCATGACGGCCGGCTGGCCCGGGACGTCGCGATCAAGGAGTTGCGCCCGTCCCGCCACGGCGAGCTCGACGTGCACGCGGTCCGCCGCCGCGCGCTGCGCGAGGCCCGCTCGGCCGCCCGGCTCAGCCATCCGGCGATCGTCACCGTGCACGACCTGCTGGAGGAGGACGGCCGGCTGTGGATCGTCATGGAACTGGTGGAGGCGCTGACGCTCCAGGCCACCGCCTGGCACCTGGGCCGGCTGCCGGTGCACTGGACGGCGTGGATCGGCTTCCACCTGCTCAGCGGGCTGCGGCACGCCCACGCCGCGGGCGTCCTGCACCGTGACATCAAGCCGGGGAACGTGCTGCTGACCGGCGAGCGGGTGGTGCTGAGCGACTTCGGCATCGCCACGCTGCGCCGCGACCCCGGCCAGGGCCCGCACGGCCCGGCGACCATGCCGGTCGTCGGCTCCCCCGGCTACATCGCCCCCGAGCGGCTCGGCGGGCACCCGGCGACCGAGGCCGCCGATCTGTGGTCGTTCGGCGCCACGCTGTACTTCTCGGTGGAGGGCACCCCGCCGCCCGCGTCCGGCGACGGCGCGGCGGTGCGCAACCTGATGAGCGCCTCCCGGGCCGGCGCGCTCACCCGCCTGCTGGAGGGCCTGCTGCAGCCCGACCCGGCCCGCCGGCTCAGCGGCGGCGACGCCGCCGCCATGCTGTCGGGCATCCTGCGCACCGAGGGGGTCGCCGTCCCGCCGATGCGCCTGGACGGCGGCGGCCTGTTCTCCTCCGGCGCCTTCACGATGTGACCCTGCCCGGAGCCGGGCCCCGCGGCGGCACGGGCCGGACCCGCGGGCCGGCGGGGCGGGTGGTCAGCGCTCGCCGGTGAGGGCGCTGACCAGCTCGGCGGCGGTCTGGCAGCGGTCCAGCAGCTCGCCCACGTGCGCCTTGGTGCCGCGCAGCGGCTCCAGGGTGGGCACCCGCTGCAGCGACTCGCGGCCCGGGATGTCGAAGATCACCGAGTCCCAGGAGGCGGCGGCCACCGAGTCGCTGTACTGGCGCAGGCAGCGGCCCCGGAAGTAGGCCCGGGTGTCGTTGGGCGGCAGTTCGATCGCCCGCCGCACGTCCTCCTCGGTCACCAGCCGCTGCATGCGGCCCCGGGCGACCAGGCGGTTGTACAGGCCACGGTCGGGGCGGATGTCGGAGTACTGCAGATCGACCAGCTGCAGGCGCGGATGCGACCAGGCCAGCCCGTCACGGGTGCGGTACCCCTCCAGCAGCTCCAGCTTGGCCACCCAGTCCAGCTCCCGGGACAGCTGCATCGGGTCCTCGGCCAGCCGGCTGAGCACCGACTCCCACCGGGCCAGCACGTCCTTGGTCAGGTCGTCCACCGCGGCGCCGAACCGGTCCTCCACGTACTTGCGGGCCTGCTCCAGGTACTCCATCTGCAGCTGCACGGCGGTCATCCGCCGGCCGTCGCGCAGGGTCAACTCGTAGCGGCAGGTGGGGTCGTGCGACACCGCGCGCAGCGCGGCGACCGGGCTCTCCACCGACAGGTCGGTGGTGAGGAAGCCGTCCTCGATCATGGCGAGCACCAGCGCGGTGGTGCCGAGCTTCAGGTAGGTGGAGATCTCCGACATGTTGGCGTCACCGATGATCACGTGCAGCCGGCGGTACTTCTCCGGGTCGGCGTGCGGCTCGTCCCGGGTGTTGATGATCGGCCGCTTCAGCGTGGTCTCCAGGCCGACCTCGACCTCGAAGAAGTCGGCCCGCTGGCTGATCTGGAACCCCTCGCCCCGGGAGTCCTGCCCGATGCCGACCCGGCCGGCCCCGCAGACGACCTGGCGGGAGACGAAGAACGGGGTCAGGTGCCGGACGATATCGGCGAACGGGGTGGCCCGCCGCATCAGGTAGTTCTCGTGGCAGCCATAGGAGGCGCCCTTGTTGTCGGTGTTGTTCTTGTAGAGCTGGATGGGGGCGTTTCCGGGGGTGGCGGCGGCCCGGACGGCGGCGTCGTGCATGACCCGCTCGCCCGCCTTGTCCCACAGGACCGCGGCCCGCGGGTTGGTGCACTCGGGCGCGGAGTACTCGGGATGGGCGTGGTCGACGTACAGCCGCGCCCCGTTGGTCAGGATGACGTTGGCCAGCCCGAGGTCCTCGTCGGTGAGCTGGGTGGGATCGGCGACCTCGCGGGCCAGGTCGAAGCCGCGGGCGTCGCGTAGCGGATTCTCCTCCTCGAAGTCCCAGCGTGCCCGGCGCGCCCGGGCGGCCGAGGCCGCCAGGTAGGCGTTGACGACCTGTGAGGAGGTCACCATCGCGTTCGCACCCGGCTGCCCGGGTACGGAAATGCCGTACTCGGTCTCGATGCCCATGACCCGCCGTACCGTCACGTCTCAGCCCTTCATCCGTGCCCGCCCGCGCCCGGGACCACCATCGCCACCGCATCGCCCGTAGACACGAGCCTAGACGGTCCCCCGCCCCGCGCGAGCGTCCGGTCCGCCGCCGGGGCGGGCGCGCCGCCGGCGGTGCCGGTGAAGCGCCGACGGCGCGGCCCCGGGGAGGAACCGCGCCGTCGCATGCCGATCTCGATCAGAGGTACTGGCCGGTGTTGGCGACCGTGTCGATCGACCGGCCGGCCTCCGTGCCCTGCTTGCCGGACACCAGGGTGCGGATGTAGACGATGCGCTCGCCCTTCTTGCCGGAGATGCGCGCCCAGTCGTCGGGGTTGGTGGTGTTGGGGAGATCTTCGTTCTCGCTGAACTCGTCGACGCAGGCGGCGAGCAGGTGCGCGATGCGCAGGCCCTTCTGGCCGGTCTCCAGGAAGGCCTTGATCGCCATCTTCTTGCCGCGGTCCACGATGTTCTGGATCATGGCGCCGGAGTTGAAGTCCTTGAAGTACAGGACCTCCTTGTCGCCGTTGGCGTAGGTCACCTCGAGGAAGCGGTTCTCCTCGCTCTCGGTGTACATGCGCTCCACCGTGCGCTGGATCATGCCGCCCACGGTGGCCTCGCGCGAGCCGCTGTGCTCGCCGATGTCGTCCTCGTGCAGCGGCAGGGTGGTGGTGAGGTACTTGGAGAAGATGTCCTTGGCCGCCTCGGCGTCCGGCCGCTCGATCTTGATCTTGACGTCCAGGCGGCCGGGCCGCAGGATCGCCGGGTCGATCATGTCCTCGCGGTTGGAGGCGCCGATGACGATGACGTTCTCCAGGCCCTCGACACCGTCGATCTCCGACAGCAGCTGGGGGACGATCGTGTTCTCGACGTCGGAGGAGACGCCGGAGCCGCGGGTGCGGAAGATCGAGTCCATCTCGTCGAAGAAGACGATCACGGGGGTGCCCTCGGAGGCCTTCTCGCGGGCCCGCTGGAAGACCAGGCGGATGTGCCGCTCGGTCTCGCCGACGTACTTGTTGAGAAGCTCGGGGCCCTTGATGTTGAGGAAGAAGCTCTTGCCGGACTGGCCGGTCTTCTCCGCGACCTGCTTGGCCAGGGAGTTGGCGACGGCCTTGGCGATGAGGGTCTTGCCGCAGCCGGGGGGACCGTACAGCAGCACGCCCTTGGGCGGGCGCAGCTGGTGCTCGCGGAACAGGTCCGCGTGCAGGTAGGGCAGCTCGATGGCGTCGCGGATCTGCTCGATCTGCCGGGAGAGGCCGCCGATCTCCTCGTAGGAGATGTCGGGCACCTCCTCCAGGACGAGCTCCTCGACCTCGGACTTGGGGATGCGCTCGTAGACGTAGCCCGAGCGCGGCTCCAGCAGCAGCGAGTCGCCGGCGCGGATCGGCTGGTCGACCAGCGACTCGGCCAGCCGCACCACCCGCTCCTCGTCGGCGTGCGAGATGACCAGCGCGCGCTGGCCGTCCTCCAGCAGTTCCTTGAGCATCACGATCTCGCCGACGCTCTCGTAGCCGAGCGCCTCGACGACGTTGAGCGCCTCGTTGAGCATGACCTCCTGGCCGCGCCGCAGCGCGTCCAGATCGACCGCCGGGCTGACGTTCACCCGCAGCTTGCGGCCGCCGGTGAACACCTCGACGGTGCCGTCTTCGCGGGCCTCCAGGAAGACGCCGAACCCGGACGGCGGCTGCGCCAGCCGGTCGACCTCCTCCTTCAGCGCCACGATCTGGTCTCTGGCCTCCTTGAGGGTGGCCACCAGCCTTTCGTTCTGGCCCGTGACGGCCGCCAGGTTTGCCTGCGCCTCGTGCAGGCGCTCCTCAAGGACCCTGGTCTGCCGTGGGGACTCGGCCAGCTTGCGCCGCAACGCGGTGATCTCCTCCTGGAGGAAGGAGACCTGAGTTGTGAGGTCCGCGACCTCCCGTTCGCGCTGGGCGGCCCGAGCCTCAGCGTCATCGCGAGCTGCCACAGTCACCTCCTTCCCAGTCGAGGGCGACTACTCAAGACCCTACCTATCTCGGGGCCGTCCGTAACCTGGCCGGGGAGTGTTCGTGTCATTACATCAAGTGTTCGGCATTTAACGAGTTTTGCAGCACTCATTGCTTCTTAGCAGATATGCCCACGGATCTGTTCCCTGCGCGTTGGACGGCTCCGGAGGGTTGCCATCCCCGCGCCCACCTTTCGTCATATATCCGACTCCTCCGTGTACGCACCCTTGGCCGGACGACGCCGTCTCGGTGGCGGGGTGACGCCGTCCGCCATGCGACGGGCGGTGACGAGGAAACCGGTATGACCGACCATCCGGTGTCCCGGGCGGACGGCCAGGCCTTCGACATGCCAGTCGCGGACCAAGGTTTCCCACGAATGAGGCTCGGTGAAACTTCCGTGATCGCGCAAGGTTTCCACCGTTCGCGACAACTGCGTGGTTGTAGCCACATAGCAACAGATGACACCCCCGGGGGTGAGGGCCTTGGCCGCCGCGTCCACGCACTCCCACGGGGCGAGCATGTCCAGCAGCACCCGGTCGACGTCGGACTCGTCCAGCGCGTGCACGAAGTCGCCCACCACCAGGCGCCACTGCTCCATGGGGCCGCCGTAGAACTTCTCGACGTTCTTGCGCGCCACGTCGGCGAAGTCCTGCCGCCGCTCGTAGGAGGTGAGCCGGCCGCTCTCGCCCACCGCGCGCAGCAGGTAGCAGGTCAGCGCGCCGGACCCGACGCCCGCCTCCACCACCCGGGCACCGGGGAACACGTCGGCCATGGCCACGATCTGCGCGGCGTCCTTGGGATAGACCACCGCGGCGCCCCGCGGCATGGACACCGCGTAGTCGTGCAGCAGGTGGCGGAAGGCCAGGTAGGCGGTGCCGCCGGAGGAGCGCACCACCGAGCCTTCCGGTAGCCCGATCAGGTCGTCGTGCGGAATGGAGCCCTTGTGGGTATGGAAGACCGCGCCCTCGCGCAAGGTCACGGTGTGACGCTTGTCCTTCGGGTCGGTGAGCTGTACCTGATCACCGGGCCGGAACGGCCCGTGCCTGCGAAAACCCATGGGCGCAAGGCTATATGGCGCCACGGCCGGAAAGGGGCCCCCGTTCCGCCGCCTGGGGTCGGCTGGGGGTGCGAAATGCGGTCGCGGCGGGCGTGCCCAACTGGTAGCACTAGCACATGCTGCCCCGCTCCCCTATCCCGGCCGGGCCGGCCGTGCTGCGCCCGCACGAACCCGGCGACGCCGAGTCCATGGTCCTGGCCTGCGCCGACCCGGAGATCGTCCGGCATGTCCCGCTGGTTCCCGCGCCGTACACCGCCGGCGACGCCCGGGCATTCCTCGCCGAGCTGGCCCCGGCGGTGTGGGAGCGCGGCGGCGCGGCCTTCGCCGTCGCCGACGCCGGCACCGGCACCTGGCTCGGCAACCTCGACCTCAAGCCGGTGGACCCCTTCGGCTGCGCCGAGCTCGGCTACCTGCTCGCCCCGTGGGCCCGGGGTCGTGGTGTGATGTCCGGCGCGCTGCGGGCCCTCGCCCCCTGGGCGTTCGGCCACGGCGTGCGGCGCCTGGAGATCACGGCCGGCGTGGAGAACCTGCCGAGCCAGCGGGCGGCGATGGCGGCCGGATTCCACCCCGAGGGCGTCCGGCGCGGCGCCATACCGCGCCGGGACGGCGGCCGCGACGACCTGGCGGCCTACGCCCGGCTGCCCGGCGACACCGGCGAGCGGGTGCGGTCCTATCTCCCCGGCCTGCCGGACGGCCGGCTGACCGACGGCGTGGCGGCGCTGACCCCGCTCGGCCCGGGCGACGCCGGCGCCTTCCAGAAGATGATGACCGACCCCGAGACGGTGCGCTACAGCGTGCCGCCCGTCCCGCCGGACCCGGCGGACACCGAGACGCGCTGCCGGCACGCGGGCATGTGGTGGCTGCGCGGCGAGCGGGCCGAGATGGCGGTGCGCGACGCCACGACCGGGGAGTTCGCCGGCCACCTGCAGGTGATGAACGTGGTGCCGCCGATCGGCCAGGCAATGATCGGCTACAGCCTGCTGCCGGGGTTCCGCGGCCGGGGGCTGATGACCCGGGCGGTGAACCTGCTCTGCGAGTGGGCCTTCACCGCCACGGCGCTGCACCGCCTGGTCGCCGGCACCGACCCGGCCAACGTGGCCTCCCACCGGGTGCTGGAGCGGGCCGGCTTCAGCCGCGAGGCGGTGATCCGCGAGCTGCTGCCGGCCGCGGACGGCACCCGCCACGACGACCAGCAGTGGGTCCGGCTGCGCCGCTGACCGGGGCCGCTGACCGGGGCCGCTGACCGGGGCCGCTGACCGGGGCCGCCGGTCGGGGCGCCGGCGGGCGGGGCGCCGGCGGGCGGGGCGCCGGCCGGCTCGCGGGTCCGCACGGCGGGACCGCGGCACACCCGGGCGGCACACCCGGGCGGGCCGCCCGGGTGCCGGGACCGGAGGTGCGGGCTAGGTGTCGCGGCCGGCCTCATAGCGCATCGTGCGGGACACGCCGATGCGCACCGTGGTGCCGGGCAGGATCGGCACCGGCTCCTGCGGGGGGATGTCGTAGAAGTTCGGGTCGCCGGGCGGCTGGACCTGGGTGCCGTTGACCGACCCAAGGTCGATCAGGTTCACGTCCCAGCCGTCCAGCCGCACCCGCAGGTGGCGACGGGACACCGAGCCGTCCGGGCTGGTCACCCGGGCCGGGCGCGCCTCGCCGGCGGTGACCTCCGGCGCCCGCTCAGGGTCGCGGCCGAGCAGGTAGTCGCCGTCCAGCGGCAGGGCCATGCCGTCGTCCAGCAGCAGCGCCCCCAGGCGGGGCCGCTCCCCCTTGTAGGGCACCAGGGCGTGCTGGGCCAGGGCGGTGCCGCACACGGCGCAGTAGGGTACCCGCGGGTCGTTGAAGTGATCGTTCGGGCAGTCGACGCCGTAGACCATCGGGCGGCTCGGCGGCTCCGGCGCCTGCCCGACCTCGGTGGGGTCCAGCAGCGAGCCGGCCGTGCCCGCCTGCTCGCCGGTGCCCTCGCCCGCCGGGAAGGGGGCCGGACCCGAGGAGTGCGGGTCGAAGCCGCCGGCCGGGCGGCCCTGATCGGCCGACGCTGCCGGGCCGAGGTCATAAGGCTCGGCCGCGCGGGCCGGACCGGGATCATATGACTCGGCGGGGGCCGGGCCGAGGTCATAGGGCTCGGCGGCGCGGGCCGGGCCGAGATCGTAGGGCTCGGCGGCGGGGGCCGGGCCGGGCGGCGGCACCTCCACCGGGGCGGGCGGCCGCTCCGGCGTCAGGGCGGCCGACAGGGCACCGGACGGGGCGGGCTCCGGCGAGCCGGCGTGCGCGGCGGCGTGCGCCGGCCGCGGTGCGGCGGGACGGGCCGGGACGCCCTCCGCGCCGGCCTCGCAGGCGACGCCGCCGCCGGGGATGACCCCGGCGTCCAGCCGCGCCCGGCGGTCGGGCTCGCCGGCCCCGGGCAGCCGCAGCTCGATGGTGTCGACCGGCGCCGTCACCAGCCGGTCGGTCCAGGTCAGCGCGTCCTTACCGTCCAGCCGCAGGTCGACGCCGGTGCCACGGATCGACGCCTGGGCGTCCCCGCTGACCAGCACCGCCAGGCCCGCGCCGGTGCGGCCGGCGACGGCGCAGGCGATCGGCTCGGCCGTCATCGACCGCGCGAGGACCTGCGCGACGCGCCGGGCCAAGGCCCGCCCGTCGCCGCCCGCGGCGGCGGTCTCCTCGGCCGCCGCCAGCAGCTCCTCCGCGACGGCGTCGGCCGCGTCGCACACCAGCAACAGGCCGCCCACATGGGCGATCAACCCGTCGCCGGGGAGCGGACGCACCACCCCCACGCCTTGCTCCGTCACAGGACTCTCCCTCCACGACATCTGCGGCCCGGCGCCCGCGCCGGCCGTGGCCAACAGCGCGGACATCGTCTCGCGCCGATCAGAACAGTAGCCCCGCCCGGGGGCCGAGCACGAGTGGGACAGGTGAGGCGATCACCGCCGGGCACCCCGCGCGCGCCCGCCGGCCGGGCCGGCGCGGGCGGGCGGGCGGTCAGACCCCGGAGAACACCCGGTTGACGTCGGCGGTGACGAGCACCCCGAAGACACCGCCGCCCCGCTCGACCAGCAGGTACTCCCCCGAGGGGGCGCCGCGCATCGCGTCCAGCAGCGCCTCGCCCTCCAGGTCGGCGGCCAGCACCATCGCGGGCTCCAGGCTGCGGGCGAGCGAGCCGACGCTGACCCACGGGCGCCGGTGCTCGGGCGTCGCCGCCACCGCGGTCTCGTTGACGATGGCGACCGGGTGACCGTCATGGTCGACGACGACCATCGCCCCCGCGTGCGCCTGCTGTGCCCGGCGCATGCCCTCGGCCAGCGGCACCTCGGCGGTGACCGGGATGGCCCGCCGGGCGAGCGCGCGGGCCCGCACCCGCGGCAGCCGGGCCCGCACCCGGGCGACCTGCAGGGACTGGCCGGCCCCGATCCAGATGAAGGAGGCGAGCAGCACCGACCACAGCAGCGTCCACCAACCGGGCTCCTCGCCGTTCCCCAACGAGGCCGCCAGCGGCACCACGATGAGCGCCACCGCCAGGGCCCGGCCGAACCAGGCGGCGGCCACCGTGCCCGTCACCGGCCGGCCGGTGAGCTTCCACACCCCGGCCCGCAGCATGCGGCCGCCGTCCAGCGGCAGGCCGGGCAGCAGGTTGAACACGCCGACGATGAGATTGGAGAACCAGAGCTGCCAGATCAGCACGTGCGGGATGGTCTGCTCGGGGATCACCAGGCTCACCGCGAACCCGGCGCCGGCCAGCCCCAGGGACAGCAGCGGGCCGGCGAAGGCCACCAGGAACTCCCGCCGCGGCGTCTCCGGCTCGCGTTCGATCTCCGATACCCCGCCGAGGAAGTAGAGGGTGATGCGGCGCACCGGCAGCCCGAAGGCCCGGGCGACCACGCAGTGCGCCAGCTCGTGCAGCAGCACCGAGGCGTACAGGAAGACGGCGAAGACGAAGGCCACCAGGTAGGTGACGGCCAGGCCGCGGCCGGGCAGGCCGCTCGCGACCTGGGGCTGGAACGTGTAGGTGATGAACGCCGCGACGATCAGCCAGGTCGGCGAGACGTAGACCGGGATGCCGAACGGGCGCCCCATGCGCAGCCCCGGTGACTCAGGCCGTTGCGGGGTCTGGGTGCTCATGTGTGTCGTCTTCCCTCCCTTGTGCCTTGATGCTACGCGCCCCTGGCCCCGGGCAGGCGGCCGGTGAGCGGCCCGGACGGCGGAAATGTCGGCCGGCTGGCCTACAGTTGCCGGTCATGAGCCTCACCGAGCCGCCCGCGGTCGTCGGCAGCCTGTCCCCGTCCCGCGCGGGCGACTTCATGACCTGCCCGCTGCTCTACCGTTTCCGGGTGATCGACCGGCTGCCCGAGCGGCCCTCCCCCGCCGCGGTGCGCGGCACCCTGGTGCACGCGGTGCTGGAGCGGCTCTACGACCTGCCGGCCGCCGAGCGCACCCCGGCCGCGGCGCTGGCCCTGCTCGACCCGCAGTGGGCGCGGCTGCTCGGCGAGACGCCGGAGTACGCCACGCTGTTCGGCGACGAGGCCGAGCGCGAGCGATGGCTCGGCCAGGCCCGGGAGATGGTCGGCCGCTACTTCGCGCTGGAGGATCCGAGCCGGCTGGAGCCGGCCGAGCGCGAGCTGTACGTGGAGTCGGTGCTGGACAGCGGGCTGATGCTGCGCGGCTACATCGACCGGCTGGACGTGGCGCCGGGCGGCGAGGTGCGGGTGGTCGACTACAAGACCGGAAGCGCGCCCGGCCCCGACTTCGAGGCCAGGGCGCTGTTCCAGATGAAGTTCTACGCCCTGGTGCTGTGGCGGCTGCACGGCACGGTGCCCCGGCTGCTCCAGCTGATCTACCTCGGCAACGGCGAGATCCTGCGCTACGCGCCGGACGAGGCCGATCTGCGGGCCACCGAGCGCAAGGTGCAGGCGCTGTGGGAGGCGATCGAGCGCTCGCTCACCACCCGGGAGTGGCGGGCCCGGCGTAGCCGGCTGTGCGAGTGGTGCGATTACCAGGCCATGTGCCCGGAGTGGGGCGGCACCCCGCCGCCGGTGCCCGACCGCCGTCCCGGCGACACCGTGCGCGGCGCCCGCCGCGCCGCCACCGACGAGCTCTGAGCGCATGGGGACGGCCGGTCATCGCCGCCCGGGCGGCCGCGCGTCCTTCCTGGGGAGGAGGGCGGCGTCCCTCTCAGGCAGGGTGGCAGGCCGCCTGGACGTCCTAGATTGAGAGGGTGAGCACCGCCCGCCGTCTTCGCTCCTGGTCGAAGGAGCATCCGTCACTCGGTGACCTGGCGATGGCGGCGCTGCTGGGCGGTCTGTCGGTCGCGCTGGTCGTCCTGGTTCCCGGCGCCGGCACCGCTCGTGCCCGCCCGGCCGCCGATGCCGTGGGCATCACACTGGTCGCGCTGGCCTGGCTGCCGGTGGTGGCCCGGCGGCGCTGGCCGTTCGTCATGCTGTGCCTGGCCGGTCCGCCCCAGCTGGCCCTGGCCGCGCTCGGCTACGGAAGCTCGCTGGCCGGGCTGGTGCCGCTGATCCTGCTCTACACCGTCGCCGCCTACCGGGGCCTGGCGCTCAGCCTGGCGGCCGGCGCGGTGGTCGTCCTCGGCTCGACGGCCGAGCTGCTGCTGTCGCGGGACGGCCGCGGCTGGATCGAGCAGACGTTCGTGGTGGTGCTGCCGTTCACCGTCTGGGTGATCGGCCGCTCGGTGCGGCTGCGCCGCGCCTACCTCGCCGAGCTGGTGGACCGGGCGGCGCGGCTGGAGCGGGCGCGGGACGCCGACACCCGCGCGGCGCGCGCCGAGGAGCGCTCGCGCATCGCCCGCGAGCTGCACGACGTGGTGGCCCACCACGTCAGCGTGATGACCGTGCAGGCCGCCGCGGCGCGCAAGGTGCTCGACACCCGCCCCGAGGCGGCCCGCGACGCCCTGGTGGCCATCGAGGAGCTGGGACGGACCGCGATGCGCGAGATGCGGGGCATCGTCGGGGTGCTGCGCACCGACGGGGACACCGGCGAGCTGACTCCGCAGCCGGGGATGGCGGACCTGCCGGGGCTGGTCGGCCAGATGCGCGAGGCCGGGCTGCGCGCCGAGCTGCGGGTGCTGGGCGACCACGACGCGCTGCCGCCCGGCATCGACCTGGCCGCCTTCCGGCTGGTCCAGGAGGCGCTGACCAACAGCCTGCGGCACGCCGGGCCGCGGGCGCGTGCCTGGGTGACCGTGCGGCACGATCCGGGCGAGCTGCTGGTGCGGGTGGAGGACGACGGCCTCGGCGCCGCCGCGCCCGCGCCCCGCGACCGGACCGGTCACGGCCTGGTCGGCATCAACGAGCGAGTCGCCCTTTATGGTGGAAAACTACGGATCGGCCCGCGGGACGGTGGCGGATTCGAGGTCCGGGCCCGGTTCCCTCTCAAGGAATGAGACATGACCATCCGAGTGCTGCTCGTGGACGACCAGCCGCTGCTGCGCACCGGCTTCCGGCTCATCCTGGAGGCCGAGCCGGACATCACGGTGGTCGGCGAGGCCGGCGACGGGTCCGTCGCGCAGGACCAGGCGCGGGCGCTGCTGCCGGACGTGGTGCTGATGGACGTCCGGATGCCCGGGGTGGACGGCATCGAGGCGACCCGGCGGATCGTCCGGGACGCGGCGCCGGGCGCGCACGTGCCGCGGGTGCTGGTGCTGACCACCTTCGACCTGGACGAGTACATCGTGGAGGCGCTGCGCGGCGGCGCCAGCGGCTTCCTGCTGAAGGACGTGCCGCCCGACGAGCTGGTGCAGGCCATCCGGGTGGTCGCCGCCGGGGACGCCATCGTGGCGCCGAGCGTCACCCGGCGGCTGCTGGACCGGTTCGCCGCCCGGCTGCCCTCCGCCCGGCAGCGGGCGACCCCGGCCCGCGTCGGCCGGTTGACCGAGCGCGAGCTGGAGGTGCTGCGGCTGATCGCGCGCGGCATGTCCAACGCCGAGATCGCCGCCGAGCTGGTGGTCAGCGAGACGACGGTGAAGACCCACGTGGGCAACGTGCTCACCAAGCTCGGCCTGCGCGACCGGGTGCAGGCCGTGGTGCTGGCCTACGAGACCGGGCTGATCACCCCGGGCGCCATCTCCTGAACCGCGCCGGCGCGGGGCCGGCTCAGGCGGGCACCTCGGTGCCGGAGGTGTCCTGGACCGCGCCGGCCGGGGCGTTCTCCGGGAAGTGGCAGGCGACGCGGTGGCCGGTGGCCAGCTCGGCGAGCGGCGGCTCGACGGTCCTGCACACCTCCTGGGCCTTCCAGCACCGGGTGTGGAACCGGCAGGCCGGTGGCGGGTTGATCGGGCTCGGCACGTCGCCGAGCAGCCGGATGCGCTCGCGGCCGGCCCGCCGGCGGACGTCGGGGATCGGCACCGCCGACAGCAGGGCCGTGGTGTACGGGTGCATCGGCGACTCGTACAGGTCCTTGCGGTCGGCGATCTCCACGATCTTGCCCAGGTACATCACCGCGACCCGGTCGCTGATGTGCCGGACGACCGACAGGTCGTGCGCGATGACCACGTAGGTCAGGTCGAGCTCGTTCTGCAGGTCCTCCAGCAGGTTGACCACCTGGGCCTGGATGGAGACGTCCAGCGCCGACACCGGCTCGTCGGCGATGATCAGCTTGGGCTTGAGCGCCAGCGTGCGGGCGATGCCGATGCGCTGGCGCTGGCCGCCGGAGAACTCGTGCGGGTAGCGGTTGTAGTGCTCGGGGTTGAGCCCGACCAGTTCCAGGATCTCCTGGACCGCCTTCTTGGTGCCGTGCTCGGTCCGGACGCCCTGGATGCGGAACGGCGCGCCGACGATGGCGCCCACGGTGTGCCGCGGGTTCAGCGAGCTGTAGGGATCCTGGAAGATCATCTGCATGTCGCGGCGCAGCGGGCGCAGGTCGCCCTGGGACATGTGGGTGATGTCCCGTCCCTCGAACATGATCCTGCCGTCGGTGGGCTCGATCAGCCGGGTGATCAGCCGCCCGGTGGTGGTCTTGCCACAGCCGGACTCCCCCACCAGGCCGAGCGTCTCGCCCCGGCGGACGTCGAAGCTGATCCCGTCCACCGCCTTGACCGCGCCGACCTGGCGCTTGATCAGGCCCTTGGTGATCGGGAAGTGCTTGCGCACGTCCGTCAGCGACAGCAGGGGCTCGGGCGACTCGCTCACGCGGACTCCAGGGTGGGTTTGATCTCGTTCTCCCAGATGGCCCGCCGCTCCTCGCGCGGCAGGTGGCAGCGCACCAGGTGGCCGCCGTCGTGGCCGCCGTCGGCCGCGGCGAGCTCGGGCACCTCGGTACTGCCGAGACCGCCGGTGCGCGGTTCGTAACCGCACCGCGGGTGGAAGGCGCAGCCGGAGGGCACGTTGATCAGGGACGGCGGGCTGCCCTTGATCGGCAGCAGCCGTTCGGTGCGCTCGCGGTCCAGCCGGGGCATCGAGCCGAGCAGGCCCCAGGTGTAGGGGTGCTCGGGACGATCGAAGATGTCCTCGGCCGTGCCGTACTCCACGCACTTGCCGCCGTACATCACCAGGATGTCGTCCGACAGCTCGGCGACCACGCCGAGGTCGTGGGTGATGACGATCAGCGCGGAGTCGAACTCCTGCTGCAGGTCGCGCATGAGATCGAGGATCTGCGCCTGGACGGTCACGTCCAGCGCGGTCGTCGGCTCGTCGGCGATGAGCAGCTCGGGATCGCACGACAGCGCCATGGCGATCATGGCGCGCTGGCGCATCCCGCCGGAGAACTCGTGCGGATAGCTGTCCACCCGGCGGTCGGGCTGCGGGATGCCGACCCGGCCGAGCAGGTCCACCGCGTGCTTGCGGGCCACCGCCTTGCTCACCTGGTGGTGGATCCGGTACGCCTCGATGATCTGCGCGCCCACCGTGTAGTAGGGGTGCATGGCCGACAGCGGATCCTGGAAGATCATCGCCATCTTCTTGCCGCGCAGCGTGCGCACGTGCTCGGCGGAGGCGGAGACGAGCTCCTCGCCGTCCAGCCAGATCTCGCCGGAGATGCGGGCCCGGCCGTCTTTGTGCAGGCCGAGGATGCCGAGGCTGGTGACGCTCTTGCCCGAGCCCGACTCGCCCACGATGCCGAGGGTGCGGCCGCGTTCCAGGGTGAACGACAGCCCGTCCACCGACCGGACCAGGCCGTCGTCGGTCGGGAAGTGGATGCGCAGGTCCCGTAGTTCCAGGAAGCCGTGGCGCCGCTCGTCGGAAGGGACCGGCGCGCCGCCGGCCGGCCGGGCGGATCCGGTCACGAGAGCCTCACTCTCGGGTCGACCACCGCGTAGAGCAGGTCGACGAGCAGGTTGGCCAGGACCACGAAGAAGGCGGTGACCAGCACCACCCCCATCACCTTGGGAAGGTCCTGGTTGACGATCGCGTCGATGGAGTACTTGCCGAGGCCGGGCAGCGAGAAGGTGCTCTCGGTGAGCACCGCGCCGCCCATCAGCAGCCCGACGTCCAGCCCGAAGATGGTGACGATCGGGGTGAGCGCGCCGCGCAGCCCGTGCTTGACCACCACGACCCGTTCGGGCAGGCCCTTGGCCCGGGCGGTGCGGATGTAGTCCTCGTTCATCGTCTCCAGCATGCCCGACCGGGTGAGCCGGGCGTACCCGGCCGCGTACAGGAAGGCCAGGGTGATCCACGGCAGGATCAGGCTGTACGCCCACATCGCCGGGTTCTCGTTGATGGGGGTGTAGCTGCCGCCGGGCGCGGTGATCGCCAGCGGGCGGCCGTAGCTGAACAGCACCAGCGACACGATGCCGGTGAAGAAGATGGGCAGCGAGACGCCGGCCAGCGCCACGCTCATCGCCGCCCGGTCGAAGAAGCTGCCGCGCCGCAGCGCGGAGATCACCCCGGTGCCGACGCCGCTGAGCAGCCAGATGATCGCCGCTCCGGCGGCCAGTGACATCGTCACCGGTATCCGGTTGAGCAGGTCCGGCCAGACCGGCAGCCGGGTCAGGAAGGAATATCCCAGACACGGCGCGGGGCAGCGCTCGACGCCCGGGCCGTAGTCGTAGTCGGCACCGGCGACGATGCCCTTGGCGAAGCGGCCGTACTGCACGATCAGCGGATCGTTGAAGCCCAGCTTCTCGGCGGCCAGCGTGACCTGCTCGGCCGTCGCCGTACGGCCCACGTACCGCGAGGCGAGGCTCTCGCTGGTGGCGCCCGCCAGCCGCGGCACCAGGAAGAAGATCGCGAAGGTGATCATGCTCACGATGGCGAGCATGACGACACCCCAGATCAGGCGCCGGATGATGTAAGTGACCACAGTCCCCCCGGCTCCGGGGCCGGCCGGTCGGCCGGCCCCCTGCCGCGTTCACGTGTTCGTCGGGTCGGTCGGCGGGCCCGGCCCGCCAGCGCGGGCCGGGCTCGGGCAGGCGGCTACTGCACGCCCATGTTGAGGTAGTCGTACATGCCGTGCGGCGTGGAGTAGAAGACGTTGGTCGCGCCCTTGCCGCGCAGCAGCAGGCTCTTGGCCCAGATGCCCGGCAGGATGTACGCCCCCTCCATCACCTTCTTGTCGATCTCCGCCCAGATCGGCTCGCGCTTGGCGACGTCGGTCTCCAGGGACGCCTTGTCCAGCAGCTTGTCGACCTCGGGGTCGCGCACGCTGATGTTGGAGGAGCCGCCGGTCTCCCGGATGACCCGGCTGTCGACGACCTGCTGCAGGAAGCCGTAGCCGTCCGGCCAGTCGGCGCCCCAGCCGTTGACGACCAGGCCCAGCTTGTTGCTCTTGGCGTAGCCCGGCTTGCCGGCGTACAGGGCGAAGTAGTCGGCCTGCGGGAAGGGCTTCAGGGTGAGCTTGATGCCGACCCGGGCCAGCGACTGCTGCAGCGCCTCGGCGGTCGCCTTCTCCTTGGGGCGCTCGGCCCGGTAGGAGACGTTGGTCTCGAAGCCGTCCGGCTGGCCGCAGGCGGTCAGGTGCTCCTTGGCCTTGGCGACGTCACCGTGGTTGTCCGGACCGCTCGGGTACAGGTTGAAGTCCTGGCGGCCGGGGATGCCGGGCGGGAGCAGGCTGGTGGCGACCTGGCCGCCGGACAGCTCGCCACCGTAGGCGGTCTGGTAGGCGACCTTGTCCGCGGCGTACTCGACGGCCTTGCGGCAGTCGATGTTGTCCAGCGGCTTCACGTTGCCGTTGATCGAGGTGTACCAGAGCCGGATGATCGTCGGGTTGTCGGTCTGGGCCTTGAGGTTGGGGTCGGTCAGCACCCGGCCGAGCGTGGCCGGCTGGGCGCCGGTGCCGGCGATGTCGACGTGGAGGTCACCCGACAGGAGGCGGTTGTCGATGTCCTCGGCGTTGACGTTCGTGCTGACCTGGTAACCGTCGGGCAGCGCCTTGCGGTTGGGGTCGGTCGCCTGGTCCCAGTTCGGGTTGCGGACCAGGTTGAAGCCCTTGCCGATCTCGTTCTTGTCGAACATGTACGGGCCGCTGGAGATCACGTGCTCGCGGTACTTGGCGCCGGTGTCCTTGGCCTCGGGCACCGGGATGGTCGCCGGGAGCTGCGCGAAGTAGTCGAAGCCGCTGTAAGGCTGCTTCAGGTGGAAGACGATCGTCTGGTCGTCGGGCGTCTCGATGGCGCTGTCGGTGTTGACGCCCTTGGACTTGTAGGGGCCCTTGTAGCCCTTCGGCAGGTCCAGGGTGTCGTTGAAGTAGGTGTACCCGTCGGGGAACACCTCCTTGTCCAGCGACCGCAGCACGCCGTACTTGACGTCCTTGGAGGTGATCGCGGTGCCGTCCTCGAACTTCACGCCCTGGCGCAGCTTGTAGGTCCAGGTCTTGGCGTCGTCGCTCGGCTTGCCGAGGCTCTCGGCCAGGTCCGGCACCAGCGAGGTGCCCTCCTCGCCGGGGACCGGCTTGAACATCACCAGCGAGCGGCCGTACAGCCGGATGAAGTTCCAGGAGTACCCGTAGTAGGTGTCGGCCGGGTCCAGCGAGTCCCAGTCGCCGGCGTTGGCGAACTTGAGGATGCCGCCCTTCTTGTCGGACGGGTTGAAGACCTGGGACATCGCGGCGTTGAACTCGGGCTTCGCACCGGCGTCACCGGAGCCGGCGGACGCGCCCGACCCGCCTGACTGCGAGGTCGACGCGCCGCCGCAGGCGGACAGCGCCAGGGCGAGCACCGCACCGAGGGCGGTCACCCCCAGCGTGGTTTTTCTCTTCATCAACAACCCCTTGTACTTGGAGCCAGGGAACTTGCGGGGGGACTAGCGGGGGAACGGACGGGACTCATCGCGCCCTCGGGTCGAGGGCGTCACGCAGGCCGTCACCGAAGAGGTTGAAGGCCAGCACGGTGACGAAGATCGCCATACCGGGGAAGAACATGAAGTGCGGGATGCTGTAGAACCGCACCGCCTCGGAGATCATGCCGCCCCAGGTGGCGGTGGGCGGGCGCACCCCCACGCCGAGGAACGACAGCGCCGCCTCGAACAGGATGTTGGTCGGGATCAGCAGGGTGGCGTAGATCAGGATCGGCGCGACCAGGTTCGGCAGCATCTCCCGGAAGATGATGTACGGCCCGCGGGCGCCCAGGCTGCGCGCCGCGTCGACGAACTCGCGCTCGCGCAGCGAAAGCGTCTGCCCGCGCATGATGCGGCCGATGTAGGGCCAGTTGAAGAACCCGATGATGAACACCAGCAGGGAGACGCGCAGCGTGTCGCCGGAGAGCCCGAACGCGGTGTCCGGCACGATGCCGGCCAGCGCGATCGCGAACACCAGCAGCGGGAAGGCCAGGAAGACGTCCATCGTCTTGCTGATCAGCGAGTCGACCCACCCGCCGAAGTAGCCGGCGATCACGCCGAGGGCGGTGCCGATGGCCACCGACAGCAGCGTGGCCAGGAAGGCGATGAGCAGCGAGATCCGCGCGCCGTAGACCACCCGGCTGAAGATGTCCCGGCCGTTGACCGGCTCGACGCCGAACAGGTGCGCGGCGCTGATGCCGGTGCCGTCCTTGGGCGCCAGCGTCTCGGTGCTGATGAGGTCCTGGTTGAAGTCGTTGGGCGGGTGGCCGAACCCGCTCACGATCAGCGGCGCGAAGATCGCCACCAGGATCAGGAAGATCACCACACCGGCTCCGGTGAGCGCCACCTTGTCGCGCTTGAGCCGCGTCCACGCGATCTGCCCGAGCGAGCGGCCTTCGATGGCGCGGCCCGCCGGGCCGACCGGCCCGGGCTCCGGGGCGACCTCGAGTTCCGAGCCCGAGACATCGAGCGGTGCGGTCATAGTGTCAGGCCCCCTGGCGTGCAGACGACGGTGTCCGCCCGGCCGGCCCCCTTACGGAGGCATCGGACGGGATGTGTCCCGGCTACGGCGCGGGCCGCGCGAACGGCCTCGGAGGCAGAATCTATGTGCTGAGCTGCACTGACCAGTACCCGAGGGTGCTATGTGGCTCAACTGTGATTCACGCGAAATTCATTCGTATCGATCTTGGACCTAATGTCCGGAGCGCGTTCCGATTGTGTCGCGGAACCGTGACATCGCGACGGAAGGAGCGCCGGCGCCGGGATTCCAGGGCCGGCAGGCATCGTCGCGATCGGGCGGCGGGCATCCGCGCCACCGCAAGATCAAGCATAACGACGCCCCTATCGCAGGGGTTTGCCGCTTCTTACAGGCTGAGACGCCTTTACCAGAACGTTACGTTCACCGGGAGATCAGGCGCGCCGGTCACATACCAGACCGAACGGGGCGCGCCCGCCGGCCGTACCTCCTGGTGGCGCACGGCGCGGGGCCGGGCAGCAGGGAGCATCGATGACCGACACTCCAGGACACCAACCGGCCGGCTCGTGGATCTTCGACGGAGACCGGCAGGCGGTCGGCCAGGCGCGGGAGGCGGTGCGGCGGGCACTGGCCGGTCGCCGCTCACCGCCAGGCGGGCCGGTGGACGAGTCGGACGGGTTGGTGGACGACGCCGTGCTGGTGGTCAGCGAGCTGGTGGGCAACGCGGTCACCCATGGCACCCCGCCGATCGAGCTGACCCTGGCCGCCGGGCGTACCGGCCTGGTCGGCACGGTGACTGACCACGGCCCGGGCTGGCCCTGCCCGATGCCCGCCGACGACGAGGCCGGGCACGGCCGCGGCCTGCTGATCGTGACCGCGCTGACCTACCGCTGGGGGGTGTGCTCACTGCCCGGAAAGGGCAAGCGGGTCTGGTTCCAATTGCGGGAGGACCCGGTCAGCTGATCCCGCGGCGCTTGAGGATCTCCTCGATGTCGGACAGGTCGTCGTCCGCGGCCGGCCGGGCCGGGCGCGCGGCCATCGGCCGGGTGTTCGGCTGGGTGGGGGCGCCGGACGCCGCCCCGCCCACCGCGGCCGGCTCGGCACCGGCCGGGCGGGTGGCGGGACGGCCCGCCGGCGTGTTGCCGCCGTTCCCGCCGTTCCCGGCGGCCGCCGCGCCCGCGGCGCGCAGCCGGCGCCGGCGCAGCCCGCCGGAGACCAGGAACAGCACCAGCGAGAGCCCGGCCAGGCCCACCCCGGCCCAGACCTTGGGAGATAGGACGAGCCCGGCGACGAAACCGGTCAGCGCGCTGCCGACCTGCCACAGGGCGGGCAGCGCACCGGTCAGGTAGGCGGCGGCCGGGATCAGCGACCAGGCGACGCCGCGCAGCCCCGCGCCCGCCCCCCGGCGGCGGAACGCCAGGAAGCTCAGCACCAGGCCGACCGCGGTGATCCCGCCGCACAGCGGCAGCCAGGCGATCTGGTCGAATGTCATGCTTTCTGCCCCCTTTGTCGTGGCTCTGCCTTCCATCCTGCCAGCCGCGACGGCGGACGCCGCTCCTCCCCGAGGATGGCCCGCCCCCGACTCGGCCCCGGTGACCTCCCCTAGGGGCGGCGTTCGGCCGGCAGTGCGCCTTTACTAAGTAGATTTGCAGAATCGGCTCGCAGCACGGCGAGCGGGCAGGTCAGGCGGCGGCGAGCACCAGCCGGCGCAGCGCCGCCAGGTCCACCTCCGCCAGCGACCGGACGACCAGCCGGCGCGGCCCCGGGGGCACCTCGACAACGCTCGGCACCGCGACCACGGCACACCCGGCGGCGGTGGCGGCCGCCACGCCCTTGGGCGAGTCCTCCAGCACAACGCACCGGCCCGGGTGGGCGTCCAGCGTGCTCGCCGCGCGCAGGTAGGGCTCGGGGTCGGGCTTGAAGCGCCGGACGTCATCGGCGGTGACCACCACGTCGAAGTGCGCGCGCCCGATGCCGTCGAGCACCGCCTCGGCGATCCGCCGCGAGGAGGAGGTGACCAGGCCGGCCGGCACGCCCGCCGCGCGCACCGCGGCCAGCAGGCCGGCGGCACCCGGCATCATGTCGAAACCAGCGGCGAGCAGGTCGAGCAGGCCGGTGGTCATCCACTCGGCCACCTCGGCCGGGTCGGCGCCGGTCCCGCTGGTCTCCGCCATGTAGCGGGCGGTGGCGGCGATCGAACCGCCCACCATCGCCTCCTGGTCGGCGATGCTCCAGCCGGCGCCGAGCCGGCGCATCACGTCCGTCTCGACGGTGAACCAGAGCTTCTCGGTGTCGACGAGCAGCCCGTCCATGTCGAAGAGAACCGCGTCCACTCGTCCGCTCCCCTGATCGCCGGCCGGAGTCCTGCCGTCGACGGTACCGGCCGGCGGGTGGTGGCCCGGCACCGGGCGGGCGCCGGGCCAGGGGATCACACGTTGAAGTATTTGGCTT
>NZ_BOOU01000045.1 GCF_016863395.1 Sphaerisporangium rufum
CTGACCGGCCCGCGACGGGCACCGGTCCCACCCCGCCGGCCGGCGACGGACGCCGATGACAAGCCTCCGGTGCGTTTAGCGCCGGCAGGCAGTTGCTGGGTCCGGTTCAGGCTGTTGGCGCCGTGGGTGCGTGCCGTCCGTTTCGCGGTTCGCCAGGAGTTCGACGGTTCCAGGTGCTCGATGGTTCGCCTTGAGGAGAAGCGCCCGCTCGTACCCGCGGCGGACCGGGAGAATGCCCTTATGCCAGGACTCTTCGTGCTCGTGCATAGTCCGTCCGTGGGCCCCGCCACCTGGGCACCCGTCGCAGAGCATCTGACGGCGGCCGGACATGAGGTGCGGGTGCCCTCACTGCTGCAGGTCGGCATCGGGGAGGCGCCGTACTGGCCGCGTGCGGTCGATGCGGTGCGGGACGACCTCGAATCGATACCGCCTGATCGGGCCGTCGTCTTGGTGGCGCACAGCAATGCGGGACTGTTCCTCCCGGTGATCCGGGCGGGGCTCGACCGGCCGGTGACCGCGTCGATCTTCGTGGATGCCGCGTTGCCCGCACGGACAGGCGCGACGGCGGTCGCCTCGGCCCAGGGACTGGAGTTCCTGCGCCCGTTGGCCGTGGACGGTTCGCTGCCACAGTGGACCGACTGGTGGGACGAGGGGGACGTGGCCCCGATGTTCCCCGATCCGGTGACCCGGCGGACGGTGGTCGAAGAGCAGCCCAGGTTGCCGCTGTCGTATTACGAGCAGGCCGTTCCGGTGCCCGCCGATTGGGACGATCACCCGTGCGCCTACCTGATGTTCGGCGCGCCCTACGATGTCGAGGCCGAGCAGGCACGGGAGCGCGGGTGGCAGGTCGCCCATCTCGCCGGCGCGCACCTCCACCAGATCGTCGATCCGGCCGGTGTCGCCCGGCTTCTGGTGGAGCTCGCCGGGTACCGGTCCGGAGCGTGGTGAGGTCCCGGTGTGCCGCTGATCGAGACGGGGCTACCCGGCCCGGCGACGTGAGGTGATCACCAGGTCGCCACGGATCAGGGAAGCACGAGCAGGGCGTCGCCCACGCCGCGCTCGCTGCCGTCGGATGGCGTGTTGACCACCTTGCCCTTGACCACCATGGCGCTCGAGCCGCCACCGTCCAGATTGACGGCCTGGCGGGCGCCGAGCCACATCATCAGTTCGGCGGCCTCGACCATGGAGGCGCCGACGCTGACGCCCGGCCGCCGGCCGTCGACGGTGGCCAGGATGAGCTCCCCGGACTTGGTGACGCCGGCCAGCGTGCGCGGGTGCCGACGCAGGATCATGTTGACGTTCGCGTACCCGTCGGTCTTGGCGGTCACGTGCGCGCGGCCGTTACGGACCAGCCCCACCGAGCCGCCGATGATGCCGGTGTCCGAGGTGAGCGGGATGGATTTGCGGGTGCGCAGGTCGGTGACCTTGGATTCGATCTCGATCGTCCACCGCTCCCAGGCGTGCGACCAGATCCAGTCGGCCATGATGCCGGTGCCGTGCAACACCCGGGTGCCGGCGGCGACCTTCCCGCCGGCGGGCCGCAGCTCGGTCACCTCGCCCTTGTCGTTCAGCACGGCCTCGGCACCTTCGTCGGCGGGGGTCTTCTCGCCGAACTCCTCGGTGTAGAGGACGAGCTCGTCGGCGGCGGCCATCCGGTTGACGCCATTGACGACGGTCTTCTCTCCGCCCTCGGACTTGGCGGTGATGGAGGTCTTCACCTCGGTGATGCGGGCGGTGCGCCCCTTGAGCACGATGGCGCTCCGGCCGGGAACCGCCTCGCTGAGCAGCCGTCCGTTCACCACCGAGATGCCGACCGGCTCGCCGCGCAGGTTCTTGGCGGTGTGGATGTTGAAGAAGCCGCCGTTGACCGCGGCGATCGCCTTGGCGTGCTTGGCCATGGCGGACGGGGTCTCCCGCTTTGCGACGCTCTGGCCGAGGCTCGCGCGGAGCGAGCCGCGGAACCGGCCGGGGTCGATGGTGAGTACGCGCATGTTCCACGGGCCGGTGGTGCGCGTGCCGTCGTCGCCGAGGAAGTCGACCTTGGCCTTGATGCCGTCGTCCTTGAGCCGCTTGACGACCTTCTCGGCACCGTGGCGCTGGGCGAGGGTCCACCGGCCGGTCCTGACCATGTACCCCTCGCCCTCGGGGTAGTCGGCCACCCCGGGCCGGACGAACCGCTGGACGCCGACCTCGTGCCCGGCGGCGCGGGCGGCCTCGGCGGCGGCCTCGGCCTCGGCCTTGGACCCGTAGTCCTTGCCCTTGATCAGCAGGGACACCGTGTAACCGTCGGACGGCTTGCCCTGGACCATGGTGAACAGGTCGAGGCCGGGGGCCACGGTGGTGTGCTTCTGGGTGCCGGCGTCGGACTCGGCCAGCGGGAAGCCCTTCGTCGGCAGCTTCGACCGGACGGGCCGCGCGGCCGTGTCGGCGGCCGCCACGGGCGCGGTGGCCATGACCAACGACATGGCCGCCAGGCCGGCGATGAGGCGACGTGGCATCGAAGGCTCCCAAGGTGATCTGTGACTAGATGCACCATGTTCTCGGGGCCGCGCCGGGGTCCGCCGGAAAACGCGCCAAGGTCTACGAGAATGTGACCGGCAACTTGATGACGATCGACATCATCTGTCCGGTTTCTGGAAGGTCCGTGAGGGTTCGCCGGCGCGTGTGGGGATTCATGGCCTCGGGCGGCGGACGGATTCCAGGGCGAGCAGGGCGACGTGCAGCGAGAGGCAGGAGTCGACGTCGTCCAGGTCGGTGTCGAGCACGCGCTCCAGCCGGCGTAGCCGGTCGTAGAACGCGGGGCGGGACAGGTGGGCCCGCTGGGCGGCGACGGCCTTGTTGCGCCCGGCGTCCAGATAGGTGCGCAGAATGCCGGTCAGGTCGCCGCCGCGTTGCGCGTCGTGCGCGAGCAGCGGGCCCAGCTCGCGCTCGGCGAAGGTCTGCAGCCGGGCGTCGTCGCGCAGCAGGTGGAGCAGGCCGCGGAGCCGCAGGTCCGGCAGGCGGTAGAACGAGCGGCGGTCGGGCTGGCGGGCCGCGGCCTCGGCGACCTGCTCGGCCTCTAGGAAGCTGCGCCGCGCGTCGCGGACGGACTCGACGACGGACCCGGCGGCCAGCACGAACGGCCGGGGGAACGCCGAGCGCAATCGTTCGGCCAGCGCGGTGAGCGCTTCCTCGGCGGGGACGCGGGCGGGCAGCGGCAGCAGGACACCGACGCGGTGCTGGTCCAGGGCGCCGACCAGAGCGGGCAGCCGGCCCTCGCGGCAGGCGGTCGCGGTCGCCTCGGCCAGCTCGCCGAGGCGGGCCTGCAGGTTGAGAGCGGTCTCGGCCGGATCGGTGAGCCGCAGCACCAGGCTGATGAGGTTGCGCCCGGTCAGCGGGACGCCGACGGCGCGGGCGCGGGCCGCGGCCTCCTCCGGGTCGGCGTAGGCGTGGGTCAGGATTCCGGCGATGATGGTGCCGTGCGCCTGGCGCTCCAGGCTCTGCTGGTGGCGTTCCAGCAGCCTGCCGAGCGCGAGGGTGGTGGCACCCCGCTCGGCCAGCACGATCTCCCGCGGCCCGGGCGGGGAGTCGCAGAGCAGGATGAGGCGCCCCCAGTCGTGTCCGCGGGCACCCACCATGGTGACGAGCCAGCCGGCCGCGGCGTCGTAGGCGGTGCGCTCGCGGGGGGCGACGGCCCGGGATCGGGTCTCCCAGTTGGCGAGCAGCACGCCGGTGTCGCGTCCGGCGGACTCGCAGGCGAGCACCTGGTGGGCCAGGTTCTCCAGCAGGACCGGCCGGGTGGACAGCCGGGACACCTGGCGCAGCACCTCCGCGGGCGGGGCGCCCTCCACCGACAGCTCGGTGAACACCTCGTGCAGGTGCTCGGACGCGCGCAGCTCCTCAAGCTGGATGTCGATGATGCGTGCGTGCACCGACTCGGTGATCTGCACGAACGGGGTCTCCCGGGTGAGGGTGACCAGCGGGAGGCCGTGTGTCTCGGCCGTCTCGACGACGGCTCCGGGCAGCTCGCCGACGAAGCGGCGGCCGAGCTCCACCACCAGACCGGACGCACCGACGGCGGCCAGATCGGCGATGTAGTCGGCCAGCCGGCCGGGTTCGCCGGGTAGCGCCACGCCGGTGGTGAGGATGAGCTCGCCACCGCGGAGCAGGTGGGCGATGTCGCTTACCTCGCCGACGTGCACCCACCGCACCCGGGTGTCCAGCCGGTCGGCGCCCGCGATCACGCGCGGATTGCCGCGGCGGACGGCGTCCAGGGCGAGGACGTCGGCCAAGGTTGGAAGCATAGGCCAGACAATATCCGATCACTATGTAAAGGTGACGTGCCGTCTGCTGACACCTTGCGATGGATGGCCGGGTCAGCGGCCGTGCAGGCGGGCGTCCAGGCCATCGAGCAGGGCCATCAGGCCGAAGTCGAAGCTGAGCTGGCGCGACCGGTCCAGGTCGTCCGGGGCGTGGGCCTCGAACCGGGCGAGCAACTCGGGGTAGGCCGCGGCGGCCACTCGGACCTGCGGCTTCATGGACTCGACCCAGTCGTCCATGCCATATTCCTGCCGGCCGCGGCTGTTGATCCAGCTGGCCTCGGGAGTGGTGGCACCGATGGTGTAGGACATCACGGCGGCGACGGCGTAGTCGAGTTCCTCCGGGGAGAAACCGGCGGTGCTCAGCGTCCGGACGAGTGTGTCGACGGCGGCCATGGCGTTCGGCCCGAGACTCGGCATCGAGCCGATCAGGGTGACCACCCAGGGGTGCTTGAGCATGGCCCCGCGCAGCCCGTAGGCGAGGACGGCCACGGTGTCGCGCCAGCCGTCGGCGGCCAGGCCGCCGGTCCACGCCTCGGCGTAGACCTGGTCGAGGACCAGTTCCAGTAGCTCGTCCTTGTTGGCCACGTGCCAGTAGAGGCTGGTGGCGCCGGAGCCGAGGCGGGCACCGAGCTTTCGCATGCTGAGCGCGTCCATGCCCTCCTGGTCCAGTAGCGCCATCGCCTCCCGGACGATCTGGTCGCGGCTCAGCGCCGGCTGGTCGCGGACCCGCTTGGCCGGAGCGGGCTCCCGGGTCCATACCGACTGGAAACGCGGCTTGGGTGGCACGTGCGGCTCTCCTTCGTTCGTTCCAGCATAAAACCACTCGCACGGTGTACGAGTGCCGTCGTACACTGTGCGAGTGAACTCGAACGATGTACGACCAGAAGCGAACGCCGCCGGGGCGGCCAAGGACCCGCGGCGCTGGTGGATTCTCAGCGTGTTGTGTCTGAGCCTGCTGGTGCTGGTGGTGGACAACACGGTCCTGAACCTCGCCATCCCCTCGCTGATCCGCGATCTTGGTGCCACGCCGGCGGACATCCAGTGGATCATCGACGCCTACGTGCTGGTCTTCGCCGGCCTGCTGCTCACCGCGGGCAGCCTGTCCGACCGGTACGGCCGCCGGCGATTCCTGATCATCGGGCTGGCGGCGTTCGGCGGGGCCTCGCTGCTGGCGACGGTCGTCACCGAACCTTGGCAGCTCATCGGCGCGCGGGCGCTCATGGGCATCGGCGGATCCTTCCTCATGCCGAGCACGCTGTCGATCCTGATCACGGTCTTCGACGACTCCGAGCGCCGCAAGGCGCTCGCCGCCTGGAGCGCGGTGGCCATGGTCGGCGTGATCGCCGGGCCGACGCTGGGCGGCTTCCTGCTGGAGCACTACTGGTGGGGGTCGGTGTTCCTGCTCAACGTGCCCATCGCCGTGCTCGCCATCGTCGCCGCGATGCTGCTGATGCCCGAGTCCAAGGCCCCCGCCCGGCCTACCGACCCGGTCGGCGCGCTGCTGTCGACCGCCGGCATGACCGCGCTGGTCTACCTGATCATCGCGGCGCCCCGGGACGGCTGGACGGCGCGGTCGTCGCTGGTCGCCGCGGCGGTCGCCGTGCTCGCCCTCGGCGCGTTCGTGGTGTGGGAACGGCGCTCGGCGCATCCGATGCTGCCGCTCGCCCTGTTCCGAGACCGGAACTTCAGCGGGGCGTCCTTCTCCATCGTGCTGATGTCGTTCGGCGCCGGCGCGTTGCTGCTGATGCTGACGCAGTATCTGCAGTTCGTCCTGGGGTACGGCCCGATGAAGGCCGGGCTGGCACTGCTGCCCTACGCGGTGGCGGCCGCGATGTTCAACGCGGTGGGCGCCGGGCTGGGGCAGCGGGTCAGCAACCGGACATTGATCGCCGGCGGCCTGCTGGTGATGGCGGGCGGCTTCCTGGTGCTCGCCCTGGTGGGACCCGGCGACGGCTACGGAAAGCTCATCAGCGGTCTGCTGATCATGGGCATCGGTGGCGGCCTGGCCGGACCGTCGGCGTACGCCACGCTCATGGGGGCGGTGCCGCCGGACCATGCCGGGGTCGGGTCGGCGCTGAACGACACCGTCCAGCAGGTCGGGATGGCGCTGAGCGTGGCCGTGCTGGGCAGCGTGCTGGCCGGCGTCTACACCGCCCGGATGCCGGACGAGGCCCCCGCGGCGGCCCGGGATTCGATCGGGGCGGCGCTCGCCACCAAGGATCCGGGGCTGGCGCGCGCCGCCAAGGAGGCCTTCGTCTCGGCGATGTCCTTCGGTTCGTGGGTCGGTGTCGCGTTCACCGTGGCCGCGGCCGTGCTGGCCTTCAGCGTGCTGCGTGCCCGCCCGGCCCCCGCCGCCGCCACCCCCGCGGCCGAGCCGGTGGGCTGACCGCGCCACCGTGCCGGTGGCCGCCCCCCGAGTGGTGGCCACCGGCACGGCCGGGCCATTGATATGTCAGGACATGCTGCCGTCGAGACGATCGGAGATGACGCCCGCCGAACTGTAAGGTGGGACGGGGATGTACCGACACGTTGGGGGTGGGACCGCTGGCGGCCGCTGGTGATAATCACACTATGTCCGACCTCCACGCGCGACACCGCGCGGTCATGCCCGGCTGGATGCCCCTCTATTACGATGCGCCCATCGAGATCGTCGGCGGCAAGGGCAACCGCGTCGTCGACGCCGGCGGGCGCGGCTACCTCGACTTCTTCGCCGGCATCCTGACCAACATGATCGGGTACGACGTGCCCGAGGTCCGGGAGGCGGTGGAGCGCCAGCTGGCCACCGGGGTGGTGCACACCAGCACCATGTACCTGCTCCGCGGGCAGGTGGAGCTGGCGGAGAAGATCGCGCGGCTGTCCGGCATCGAGAACGCCAAGGTGTTCTTCACCAACTCCGGAACCGAGGCGAACGAGACGGCACTGCTGCTCGCCGCGCACGCCCGCCGCTCCGGCGAGGTCTTCGCGCTGAGGCAGAGCTACCACGGGCGCAGCTTCGGCGCCATCGCGGTCACCGCCAACCGCGCCTGGAAGAACAACGCGCTGTCCCCGCTGACCGTGCGCTTCCTGCACGGCACAGACCGGCACCTGCCGCAGTTCCGCGGCATGTCGGACGCCGCCTACCTGGACGCGTGCGTCGCCGACCTGCGCCACCAGCTCGCCACCGTGGTGGCCGGCGACGTGGCGGCGCTGATCGCCGAACCGGTACAGGGGGTCGGCGGCTTCACCATGCCGCCCGCCGGCCTGCTGCGCGCCTACCGGGAGGTGCTCGCCGAGGAGGGCGTCCTGTTCATCTCCGACGAGGTGCAGACCGGCTGGGGACGCACCGGTGCGGCCTTCTTCGGCATCCACGCCGACGGCGTGACACCGGACATGATGACCTTCGCCAAGGGCCTCGGGAACGGCTTCGCGGTCGGCGGCGTCGTCGCCCGCGGTGATCTGATGGACGGGCCGCGGGCGATCGGCCTGTCCACCTTCGGCGGCAACCCGATCGCCATGGCCGCGGCGAACGCCACCCTCGACTACGTGCTCGACCATGACCTGCAGGCCAGGGCCGCGGTCACCGGCGAGATCCTGCTCGCCGGGCTGCGCGAGGCCCGGCCGCGCCTGCCCATGGTCGGCGACGTCCGCGGCCGGGGCCTGATGCTCGCCATCGAGCTGGTGCACCCCGCCACCGGCGCGCCGGCGCCGGAGACGGCCGCGCGGTTCATGGAGGAGACCAGGCGGCTCGGCCTGCTGGTGGGCAAGGGCGGCCTGGCCGGCAACGTGGTCCGGATGGCGCCGCCGCTCACCCTGACCGAGGACGAGGCCCGTGAAGGGCTCGGCATCATCCTGACGGCGCTGGAGACGATGGGCGAGGAGGCGGGCACGTGACGGACGGCCGGATCGAGACCGGGGCGGGCCCTGGGACGGCGGGCGAGATGGGGCACTGGATCGCGGGCGGACCGGTCGCGGGCCGGTCGGGGCGCCGGGCCGAGGTCTTCGACCCGGCGACCGGCCGGGTCGCCGGGCACGTCGCGCTGGCCTCGGCCGCCGAGGTCGACGCGGCGGTGGCGGCGGCGGCCGCCGCCTTCCCGGCCTGGCGGGACGCGTCGCTGGTGAAGCGGGCGCAGGTGCTCTTCCGGTTCCGCGAGCTGGTGGACGCCCACCGCGACGAGCTGGCCGCGCTGATCACCGCACAGCACGGCAAGGTGCGCGCCGACGCTCTCGGCGAGGTGGCGCGCGGGCTCGAGGTGGTCGAGTTCGCCTGCGGCATTCCGCACCTGTTGAAGGGCGGGTACTCCGAGAACGTCTCGACCGGGGTGGACTCCTTCTCCATCCGGCAGCCGCTCGGTGTCGTGGCCGGGGTGACGCCGTTCAACTTCCCGGTCATGGTGCCGATGTGGATGTTCCCTGTCGCCATCGCCTGCGGCAACACCTTCGTGCTGAAGCCGTCGGAGCGGGATCCGGCCGCCTCGCTGCTGCTGGCGTCGCTGTGGCGGCGGGCCGGCCTGCCCGACGGCGTCTTCAACGTCGTCCAGGGCGACCGGGTCGCGGTCGACCGGCTCCTGGAGCATCCGCAGGTGCGTGCGGTGTCGTTCGTCGGTTCCACGCCGATCGCCCGGCACGTCTACCAGACCGGCACCCGGCACGGTAAGCGGGTGCAGGCGCTCGGCGGCGCCAAGAACCACATGTTGGTACTCCCGGACGCGGATCTGGACCTGGTCGCCGACGCGGCGGTGAACGCCGGTTTCGGCTCGGCCGGCGAGCGGTGCATGGCGATCTCGGTGGTGATAGCGGTCGACCCGGCCGGCGACGAGCTGGTGCACAAGATCGTGCAGCGGGTGGCCGGCCTGGTGGTCGGGCCAGGCGACGACCCGGAGGCCCAGATGGGCCCGCTGGTGACCGGGGCGCACCGCGACCGGGTGGCCGGCTATCTGGACGCCGCGCTGGCGGAGGGGGCCAAGCTGGTGGTGGACGGGCGGGAGACGCCGATCCGGGGTGGTACGACCGCCGCGGCGACCCCCGGCTTCTGGCTCGGCCCCACCGTGCTCGACCACGTGCGTCCGGGGACGGCCGTGCACCGCGACGAGATCTTCGGCCCGGTGCTGTCGGTGGTGCGGGTCCCCTCGTACGAGGAGGGCCTGGCGATCATCAACGGGACCGAGTACGGCAACGGCGCCGCCATCTTCACCGGCGACGGCCGGGCCGCCCGCCGGTTCCACGCCGAGGTGGAGGTCGGCATGGTCGGGGTCAACGTCCCGATCCCGGTGCCGATGGCGTTCTACTCCTTCGGGGGATGGAAGGCGTCTCTCTTCGGCGACACCCATGTCCACGGACCGGACGGCGTGCACTTCTACACGCGCGGAAAGGTGGTCACCTCCCGGTGGCCGGACCAGGGCCATGGCGGGGTGAACCTCGGCTTTCCGACGAATGGTTAGCCGGCCGCGGGAGTGCGCCGCATCGACGGCTGACCGACGGGTCGAATTTCGAATATCGGGTCATCTCCCGATCCGGCGATTTTCGTCGGCTTAGTGGGCTGATCCGGGGACGCGGTGCCCAATAAGGTGATGCGACCGTTTTCTCGGTAAAAACGAAGAGGCGGGCAAAGCGGGGAGCCGGGACAGGCAGGCGTACCGACGGACCTCGAAAAGAATCGCCGTAGAAATCATCGGCATGTCAAAGGATGCTCGGCGCCGGTGGTATTCCCGAACGCGGCGGAGCAAGAATGAGGAGTGGCTACTTTTATGAAACGGACCCTGGCGGGCGGGGTACTCGCCGGGGCCGTTCTCCTTTACTCACCTGCTCCGGCAGGCGCCGAGGCGCGCGTTCCGGAACCATCCGGAAAAGCGGTGACGAATGGTGCGCTGAGCGCGGCTGCCAAGGCGACCCGTGCCGGAAAGCGGTCTCTCGCCCTGCCGGCCGATTGCGTCATAGTCGCGTGCCCGCCGGTGGCGGCCGTCGGCCTGGTCGTCCCCACCGTCACCGTGGTGCGCCCGGTCGCGGTGGTGCGCCCGGTCGCGGTGACGTCCTCGGTGGCGCCGGGCGTCATCCCGTTGTGCGCCTATCTGAACCTGCCCCAGTCTCTCTGCAAGGTGCCGCCGGGTCCGGCGGGTCCGCCCGGGCCGCAGGGCCCGCCCGGACCCGCCGGTCCGATGGGCCCCATGGGCCCGATGGGTCTGCCTGGAGCGACCGGCGCGCCCGGTCCGATGGGCCCGGTGGGCCCGCCCGGTGAGACCGGCGCGCCCGGTCCGATGGGCCCGATGGGCCCGATGGGTCCGGCAGGCGTGCCCGGCGAGTCCGGCGCGCCCGGTCCGATGGGCCCGATGGGTCCGGCCGGTCCGCCCGGGCCGGAGGGGTCGGTCGGCCCGGCGGGTGGCCCGGCCGGACCGCCTGGACCGCCTGGACCGATGGGTCCGATGGGTCCGATGGGCCCGGCCGGACCGGCGGGGGAGAACGGTGCTCCCGGTCCGGAGGGCCCGCCCGGGCCGGCTGGTCCCCCTGGCGCGACGGGTGCCATCGGTCCGGTGGGGCTTCCCGGTCCCGCCGGTCCTCCCGGGCCGCAGGGACCTCCCGGAGACACCGGCGCCCCTGGTGCCACCGGCCCTGGCGGTCCGCCTGGACCGCAGGGTCCGCCTGGAGAGATGGGTGCGCCTGGTGTGCCGGGTGCGATGGGTGCGATGGGTCCGATGGGTCCTCCTGGACCGCAGGGTCCGCCCGGAGAGCCGGGTGCGCCTGGAGCGCCTGGAGAGCCGGGTGCCCCTGGTCTGCCCGGCGCGACAGGTCCGGTGGGCCCGCCCGGCCCGCAGGGTCCCCCCGGAGAGCCGGGTGGCACCGGTCCGGTCGGGTATCCCGGACCCCAGGGCCCGCCTGGAGAGCCGGGTGCGCCGGGAATGCCGGGTGCCACCGGACCGCAGGGACCTCCTGGGCCGCAGGGTCCGCCCGGAGAGCCGGGTGCGCCTGGAGCGCCTGGAGAGCCGGGTGCCACCGGTCCGGCCGGCCCGCCCGGGCCGCAGGGCCCGCCCGGGGCGCAGGGTGCTCCCGGCCCGGCGGGCATGCCCACCGGTTGCGTGACCACCACCACCTGCCCGACCGGCACGGCGGTGCCGGG
The DNA here is from genome assembly GCF_016863395.1 of Sphaerisporangium rufum. Classification (GTDB taxonomy): domain Bacteria; phylum Actinomycetota; class Actinomycetes; order Streptosporangiales; family Streptosporangiaceae; genus Sphaerisporangium; species Sphaerisporangium rufum. Next base: position 11,389 of record NZ_BOOU01000045.1, read on the forward strand.
CACGGCCACGACCGTCGTGCCCACCGCCACCGTGGTGCCGGCCACCACGGTGTACCCGGTGTGCCAGTCCAGCGTCGTGGTGACGGCGGTGGGCACGGGCTACTCCTGCTGATCGGTCGCTGAGACCGGTCCGATCCGATGGGCGAGGGGTGCGCGCCGTCCGGTGCGCACCCCTCGGTCATGGCCGGGGGCGGATGCCCGCCTGCCCGGCCGCCAGCCGCTAGGCTCCGGGAGAGGCGGCGAGTGTCAGGGGGCTGGTGTGTTCGATCGATGGCGGTCCCGGGCCGGCCTCGCCGCTCCGCTCGCCGTCGCCGTCGTGGCGCTCGCCGCGTGCGGGGCCGGCGCGCCCGCCGCCGGCACCTCCACCGCCGCGGCGCCGAGCACGTCCCCGGCGCCGAGCACGACCGCGCCGCCGGGTCCGGCCGTGTCGACTCCGGCGACGCCTGCCCCGTCCGGTACGCCCGCGCGGTCCCCGGCGCCGACCGGCCTCGGCCGCGGCGAGGGCACCGTCACGGTGCTGACGTACCGCGGCTACGCCGAGTACGGCGGCAATGACCCCGCCGTCAATTGGATCACCGCATTCGAGCGCAAGACGGGCTGCCGGGTCAGCCTGCGGGTGCCGCAGGGTGGCGACGATCTGGACGATCTGCTGGACCGGGTGCCGTTCGACGTGGCGGGGGTGCCACCGGAGGTCGGCGGCCGGCTGATCGAGCGGGGCGAGGCCGCCCCGATCAACACCGGGCTCGTGCCGCACTATCAGGACATCACCGAGCGTCTCCGGGGCCATCCGTCGCTGCGCGCCGGCGGCCGGGTCTACGGCGTGCCGTTCCTGTGGGGCACCTATCTCACCTTGTACGAGGGGAAGGGCGCCCGCCCGGCCACGCCGGCGGGCCTCTACTCCGCCGAAGGTCCGGTGCTGTTGCGCGATTCGCCGCTGTCGATCGCGGACGCCGCGCTCGCACTGCGGCGGCGCAGCCCGGAACTCGGCATCACCGACCCGTTCGCGTTGACGCCGCGCCAACTCGACGCCGCGACCGCGTTGCTGTCGGCGCGGCACGGGGAGCGGGTGTACTGGCGGGAGCCGGTCGAGGCGCTGCGAGCCTTGGCCGGCGGGTCGGTCCGGGCCGGTCGCGTGCTGCCTTACCACCTGGACGCGCTGCGCCGGGCCGGCCGGCCGGTCAAGGACCTGCCGGCCGCGCCCGCCACCGGCTGGATCGACTCCTGGATGATCTCCACGCGGGCGGCGGCGCCGAACTGTGCCTACCGCTGGATCGACTGGGCGAGCACCGCCCGGGTGCAGCAGCAGGCGGCGGTGTGGAACGGGCTGGCCCCGGCGAATCCGGACGCCTGCGACCGGCGGGTGCCGAGTGACGAGCCGGCGGCCGCGCTCGGGCTGACCGCGCGATCCGGGCGGATGTGCGCGGCCTACCGCGTCGGTGACACCTCATGGCTGAAGAAGGTGGCCTTCGCGGTGCGACCGGGGAGCGGCTGCGCGGGCTGCGCCGGTTACGCCGAGTGGGCCGAGCGGTGGCGGCGCCTGGTGCCCTGACCGGTGCCCGCCGGACGCCGCCCCGCCGGGCACGAACCGGGGTACGAACCTGGGCGCGTCCCGCGGTGTGCCGGCCCGCGCGGGCCGGGCGGGTCGGCGCCGCGGTTCGACCGGCCCGGGATGCCGTGGGCCGCTGACTCCACAGGTCCGAGGCCGGGCCCGCCGCACCCTTCCATTGAATGGTCGACCAGTCAGTTGTTACCTTGGGACATGCGCATCCTGCTCGTGGGGGCCGGCGGCGTCGGATCCGCCGTGGTCCCGATCGCCGCTCGTCGCGACTTCTTCCAGCACATCGTCGTCGCCGACCACGACCGCGCCCGCGCCGAGGCGGTCGTCGCCCGCCAGGCCGGCGCCCCGGGTGGCGGGGCGCGGTTCAGCGCGATCGGCCTGGACGCCGCCGACCGCGGGGCGGTGGAGGCGGCGCTGCGGGAGCACCGGTGCGACGTATTGTTCAACGCGGTGGATCCTCGGTTCGACATGTCGCTGTTTCGCGCCGCCCTCGGCGCCGGGGCGGATTACCTGGACATGGCGCTGTCGCTGTCGCGGCCGCATCCCGCCCGGCCCTACGAGCTGACCGGCGTCAAGCTCGGCGACGAGCAGTTCGCGATGTCGGCCGCCTGGGAGGCCGGCGGCCGGCTCGCGCTGGTGGGCATGGGCGTCGAGCCCGGCCTGGCCGACGTGTTCGCCCGGTACGCCGCCGACCACCTGTTCCAGAGCATCGACGAGATCGGCATCCGGGACGGCGCCGACCTGGTCGTCCCCGGACCGGACGGGGTGCCGGGCTTCGCGCCCACGTTCTCGATATGGACCACGATCGAGGAGTGCCTGAACCCGCCGGTGGTCTGGGAGAACGGCGGCTGGCACACCACCGAGCCGTTCAGCGAACCGGAGATCTTCGACTTCCCCGGGGGCATCGGGCCGGTGGAGTGCGTGAACGTCGAGCACGAGGAGGTGCTGCTCATCCCGCGCTGGGTGAAGGCCGGCCGGGTGACGTTCAAGTACGGCCTCGGCCGGGACTTCATCGACGTGCTGCGCACGCTGCGCCGGCTCGGGCTGGACTCCACCGAACCGGTGCGGGTGGCCGGGGTCGAGGTGTCGCCCCGGGACGTGGTGGCCGCGTCGCTGCCCGACCCGGCCACCCTCGGCGAGCGGATGCGCGGCCGGACGTGCGCGGGGACCTGGGTCAAGGGGACCGGCGCCGGCGGCCGGCCCCGCGAGGTGTACCTGTACCACGTGGTCGACAACGAGTGGTCGATGCGCGAGTACGGCTCGCAGGCGGTGGTGTGGCAGACCGCCGTGCATCCGGTGGTCGCGCTGGAGCTGCTCGCCCGCGGCACCTGGCGCGGCCGGGGGGTGCTCGGTCCCGAGGCGTTCGACCCGGTCCCGTTCCTGGATCTGCTGACGGAGTACGGGTCGCCCTGGGGCATGCGCGAGGGATGAGGCGGCTCCGCGCGGAGGTCAGCGCAGCGAGGCGCGGCTGCGCGGCGAGCGGCGCCGTGACGCGGGCGGGGGCGGCAGCAGCGTCTCCGCGCAGTCCTCGCAGGCCATGACCGGGGCGGAGTTCGGCAGCCTGCCGACGCGCACCCGCGGGCGCGGCCACTTCTTGTGACAGACGGCGCACGCGTCACCGGCCCGCTGGGGTGCGGTGAGGTCGTCTGGGTCGAATGTCAGGGTCGGCCGTGCCGCTCCGGTCGGATCCCGGCTCATTACGCTCCCGTTGATGGAATGTGCCGTACCCGAACCGTTATAGCGCCATTACTCCGCGTGATCGACTAGCGCGATGTCAAGGCAGGGTTAAATCGCAGGCAACGCTTCCGCTGTTCAATGACAAAAGGGGCACCTGACGGCAAGTCGGGTGCCCCTCGTCGGGTGCGACTAAACGGACGAGATGGCCTTCTCCAGGATGGACAGCCCCTCTTCCAGCAGCTGCTCGGGCATGGCGAGCGGCGGCAGGAAGCGCAGGACGTTCCCGTAGGTCCCCGCGGTCAGCACCACCAGGCCGTCGGCGTGGCAGCGCCGGGCGATCTCCCCGGTCACCGCCGGGTCGGGATCCTTGGTGCCCGGCCGGACCAGCTCGATCGCCACCATGGCGCCGCGGCCGCGCACGTCGCCCACCATCGGGTGGCGTTCGGCGAGCGTGCGGAGCCGGGGGAGCATGATCTCACCGATCCGCCGGGCCCGGCCGGTCAGGTCCTCGGCCTCGATCGTGTCGAACACCGCCAGCGCCGCCTCGCAGGCGAGCGGGTTGCCGCCGTAGGTGCCGCCCAGCCCGCCCACGTGCACCGCGTCCAGCAGTTCCGCCCGGCCGGTCACCGCGGCCAGCGGCAGGCCGCCCGCGATGCCCTTGGCGGTGCAGATGATGTCCGGCACGATGCCCTCGTCCTCGCAGGCGAACATCCGCCCGGTGCGGGCGAAGCCGGTCTGCACCTCGTCGGCGATGAAGACGATGCCGTTGTCCCGGGCGAAGGAGACCAGCGCCGGCAGGAACCCGCGCGGCGGCTCGATGAAGCCGCCCTCACCCTGGATGGGCTCGATCACGATGGCCGCCACGTTCTCCGCGCCGATCTGCTTGGTGATGGCGTCCACCACCTGCGCGGCGGCCTCCTCGGCGCAGTTCTCCGGCCCGGTCGGCCACCGGAACGGGTAGGCCATCGGCATCCGGTACACCTCCGGCGCGAATGGGCCGAACCGGTGCTTGTAGGGCATGTTCTTGGCGGTCAGCGTCATGGTGAGCAGCGTGCGGCCGTGGTACCCGTGGTCGAAGGTGACCACGGCCTGGCGGCCGGTGGCGTGCCGGGCCACCTTCACCGCGTTCTCCACGGCCTCGGCGCCCGAGTTCACCAGGAACGAGCGCTTCTCGTGATCGCCAGGGGTGAGCGCGTTCAGCCGCTCGCAGACCTCGACGTACGACTCGTAGGGCGTCACCATGAAGCAGGTGTGGGTGAACTCGCCGGCCTGCCGCCGCACCCGCTCCACCACGCGCGGCGCGGCGTTGCCCACGGTGGTCACCGCGATGCCGGAGCCGAAGTCGATGAGCGAGTTGCCGTCCGCATCCACCAGCACCCCGCCGCCCGCCCGGGTGACGAACACCGGCAGCGTGGTGCCGATGCCCGGGGGAACCGCCGAGCGCTTGCGCGCCAGCAGCTCCCGCGACCGCGGGCCGGGGATCTCGGTGACCAGGTGGCGCCGCTGGGGGAGCGCCGGGCCGCCGGTGGGCTGGTCCTGGCCGGTCCGCGCGCCGGCGTCGTGCTCGATGCTCATGTCCCCGACGGTACGGTGGCCGCCGGCCGGCTTGACCTGGCGACCTGTCACAATGGTCACGCCGGATTGGCCGACTTGTACAAATCCGGCCCGACCCCCTGGGAGCGGAGATGGCGCCCACGCTGCGACGCCTGGTGGCGGCCGCCCCGCTGCGCCTGCGGTTGCACGCGGGGGAGTCCGCGCTGGACCGGCCGGTGCGGTGGGTCGCGGTCAGCGAGCTGGAGGACCCCACCCCGTTCCTGGAAGGTGACGAGCTGTTGCTCACCACCGGGATGCGCCTCGTGCCGCGGGAGGCCGGTGCCTACGTGGCCCGCCTGGTGGCCCGGGGCGTCGCCGGGCTCGGCTTCGGCGTGGGGCTCGGCCACGACCGGGTGCCGCCGGAACTGGTCCGGGCGGCCGCCGCCGCCGGGCTGCCGCTGGTCGAGGTGCCGCGGGAGACCGCGTTCATCGCGGTCGGCAAGGTGGTCGCCGACCTGCTGGCCGCCGAGCGGCACGAGGAGCTCGGCGACGCCCTGGCCGCGCAGGGCCGGCTGACCCGGGCCGCGCTGCGGCGACCGGGCGGACCGGGCGCCGTCGTCGGCGGGCTGGCCCGCGAGATCGGCGGCTGGGCCGCGCTGCTGGACGAGTCCGGTGCCGTACGGCACGCCGCGGGCGCCGGCGCGCCGGCCGGCGTCGCCGCGGTACAGGGAGAGCTGGACCGGCTGCGCGCCCCGGGCCACCCGGCCAGCCTGTCGCTGTCCGGCCCGGGCGAGCACGTGGTGGTACGGCCGCTCGGCGAGTCCGGCCGGGTGCGCGGCTTCGTCGTGGTGGGCGGCGCCCGGCCGTTCACCCCGGTCGGCCACACGGTGGTGAACACCGCCGGCTCGCTGCTGGCGCTGGCGCTCGAACAGCAGCGCGAGCGGCTGGCCGCCGCGCGCGGGGTCCGCGCGGTGGCGCTGCGGCAGCTGCTGGCCGGTGACGCCGAGGCGGCCGGGGAGACGCTGGCGGCGGTCGGCCCGCTGCTCGGTACCGGCCCGGCGCCGTCCGGCCTGCCCACCGGCCCGGTGGCGGTGCTCGCCTGCGCGCCGGGCGACGCCGAGGCGCTGCTGGACGCGCTGGCGGAGGCGGGGCCGGCCTTCGCCGCGGCCAGCGGGGAGCTGGTGGTCGTGCTGGTCGCGCCGGACGAGGCCGGCCGCCTGGCGGAGGTGGCCGCGGCGGCCGGGGCGACGGTCGGCGTGAGCCGGCCGGTGCCCGCGTCCGCGCTGCCGGCCGGGCTGCCGGCCGCGCTGGAGGAGGCCCGGCGGGCCCTGGGCTCGGCCGCCCCGGTGATGCGGTTCGCCGACCTCGCCGGGCGAGGGCTGGCGGCGCTGGTCGACCCCGAGTCGCTGGCCGCGTTCGCCGCCGCGCTGCTGGCGCCGCTGCGCGAGTACGGATCACGGGCCGATCTGGTGGAGTCGCTGCGCGCCTACCTGGCCTGCAACGGGCACTGGGACGCGGCGGCGCACCGGCTGGGCGTGCACCGGCACACGCTGCGCTACCGGATGCGCCGGGTGGCCGAGCTGCTCGGCCGTGATCTGGAGGACCCGGGCACCCGCGCCGAGCTGTGGATCGCGCTGTCGGCCGCCGGTCAGGGCGAGCGCGGCAGCTGATCCTTGCGCACCAGGTAACGGTTGATGGCGGCCAGGGTGACCGAGGTGTAGACGTGATCGTCGCGCAGGTGCCCGGCCCGTTCCAGGCTGACCGCGCCGTGCGCCGCCGCCCACAGGCAGTCGGCGATCTTCCGGGGCTGGGTCGGCACGAGCCGGCCGGCCGAGATGCAGTCGGCCACGGCGCGATCCAGGACGTTGACCGCCGCGCGGGCGAGGGTGCGGGCCCGCTCGCTCGGCTCGAAGCCGGGGATCGCCTTCTCGAACATCACGCTGTAGTAGGCCGGTTCGGCCAGGCACGCCTCGCGGTAGGCGCCGCCGAGGGAGATGAGGTACTCCAGCGGGTCCGGATGGCGGGGCACCGCGTCCAGCCGGCGGCGGAAGCGCTCGAACCCCTCCAGGTAGAGGGCCTCGGCCAGGCCTTCCTTGTTGCCGAACATCGTGTACACCACGGTCGTGGCGCAGCCCGCCTCGGCGGCGATCCGCCGGACGGTGAGGCTGTCGGCGCCGTCGGTGACGAGCAGGCCGCCGGCCACCTCGATGAGACGGTTGCGCAGCGCGTCCCGGGTGGTGTGGCTGCCCAGCGTGTACGCGCCCTGGAGCCCGAGCGGCGCAGCCGAACCCATCAGCGACCCAGCCCCTTCTCCCCACGGGTCCCGCGCGGACCCGCAACTTGACTTAACCACGTGTCTCAAGCTTCAAACCGCTCCGTATTAGAAAACATCTCGAAATCGGAGTATGACTGTTACAAAAAGAGGGAAATAACTCTACTTATGCGTAATGGAGGGGCGGGACGCGGCGGTTGTCCGTACTGGCACGGCACCGCCCGGCGCCTGGTGGCATACCGTCGATGACATGGACGTACGCCCCTTCTGGCTCGCCGGCGAGCCCGCCACCGGCGAGGACGAGCTGACCGTGACCAACCCCCACGACGGCCGGGTGGCCGGCGCGGCGGCGGTGCCCACCTCCGAGCAGGTGGAGCGGGCCGTCGCGGCCGCGCACGCGGTGCGGCGGCAGGCGGCCGGCCTTTCCCTGCACGCCCGCGCCGAGGCCCTGGCCCACGTGTCGCGGCGGCTGGCCGAGCGGGCCGAGGAGGTCGCCCGGCTGATCAGCGCCGAGAACGGCAAGCCGATCCTCTGGGCGCGCGGCGAGGTCGCCCGGGCGGTGTCCACCTTCCGCTTCGCGGCCGAGGAGACCCGCCGCTTCGGCGGCACGGCGCAGCGGCTGGACACCGAGCCCGCCGCCGAGGGCCGCCTCGCCTACGTGTCCCGGCAGCCGTACGGCCCGGTGCTCGCGGTCACCCCCTTCAACTTCCCGCTCAACCTCGTCGCGCACAAGGTCGCCCCGGCCATCGCCGTCGGGGCCCCGGTCATCGTCAAGCCGGCCCCGGCGACGCCGCTGTCGGCGCTGCTGCTCGGCGAGATCCTGGCCGAGACCGGCCTGCCCGCCGGCATGTTCTCCGTGCTGCCGGTGCCCAACGACCGCGCCGGCGCGCTGGTGGACGACCCGTGCCTGCCGGTGGTCTCCTTCACCGGCTCCGGACCGGTCGGCCACGCCATCCGCGAGCGGGTGCCGCACAAGCACGTCACCCTGGAACTAGGCGGGAACGCGGCGGCGGTCGTGCTCGCCGACGCCGACCTCGACCACGCCGCCGCCCGCGTCGCGCTGTTCGGCAACTATCAGGCCGGCCAGAGCTGCATCGCCGTGCAGCGGGTGATCGTCGAGCGGCCGGTGCTGGCGGAGTTCACCCGGCTGCTGGTCGCCGCCGTGGAGGCGCTGGCGGTCGGCGACCCGGCCGACGACAAGACCCAGGTGGGCCCGCTGGTGTCGGAGGAGGCGGCCCGGCGGGTCGCGGACTGGGTGGCCGAGGCGGTGGCCGCGGGCGCCACGGTGCTCACCGGCGGCGAGCGGGACGGTGCCACCCTCGCGCCGACCGTGCTCGCCGACGTGCCGGCCGGCGCCAAGGTCCTCGCCGAGGAGGTCTTCGGACCGGTGCTCGTGCTCCAGCCGGCCGGCTCGGTGGACGAGGCGTTCGCCGCGGTGAACGACTCCCGGTACGGGCTGCAGGCCGGGGTGTTCACCAAGGACGTCGCCACCGCCTTCCGGGCCGGCAAGGAGCTGGAGGTGGGCGGCGTCATCATCGGTGACGTGCCGTCCTACCGCGCCGACCAGATGCCCTACGGCGGGGTGAAGGAGTCGGGCACCGGCCGAGAGGGCCTGCGCTCGGCCATGGAGGACTACACCTACGAGAAGGTGATGGTGCTCACCGGCCTCACCCTGTGATCCGGGGGCGCGAGACGGATGCCGGACGGGCGCGGTCAGGCGCGCTCGGCCGCCTCGAACACCCGCCGCGCCTGGTCGCCGAAGTACGGGCCGTACATCGTGGCCGGGTCGTCGCTGTACTTGAAGCTGCTGACCGAGGTCATCACCCCCTCGCCGGTGGCCGGATCGAACGAGCTCAGCCACGGCCCGCCGCTCGCGCCGGCGGTGAGGTCGCAGCGCATGCCCTGATCGCGCGTCTGCTCGTGCGGGTCGCCGCGCACCGGCCCCGCGCAGTAGATCAGGTGCTCGCCGTCGTAGGGCGGGTCGGCCGGGAAGCCGAATCCGAAGGCCGGCCGGCCGCGCGGCCCGCCGAACGCGATCTCCTGGCCGCCGACGGCCTCGCCCAGGTGCCGCCCCCCGGAGGTGTTCATCGCGACCATGCCGATGTCGTAACTGTCGTCGGCCCGGCGCGCCCAGGGCTCGGCGACGAACATCCGGCGCGCGGTGAAGACACCATGGGGCCGGCGCCCGGCCTCGTAGCCGGGGACGAACGTCCAGTTGGCCGCCCAGGCGCCCTTGCCGTCCTTGACGCAGTGGCCGGCGGTGACCACCACGTCCAGGTTCGCGCTGCGCACCGCGCCCGCCGAGCAGACGTAGTCGGCGCCGCCCATCGTCAGGAACACCCGCCCGGTGGTGCGGGTCACCGCACCACCGCCCGTCCACCGCGCCCCCTTCACCCGCCCGGCCGGCGCCGCCGCGGCGGCGGGCGCCGGGGCGCCGGGCGGGCGGGACGCCGCGGCGAGGGGGACGCGGGCGGACGGCAGGCCGGGCAGGCCCACCGGCTGCCCGGCCGGCAGTGCGGCCGGCAGTGCGGCCGACATGCGGCGGGGCGTCCAGTAGGCGAGCACGCGGCGGCGCTCGGCGGCCGAGCCCGCCGCGGCGTGCGCCACCACGCCGCCGGACGCGGAAGGCCAGGGGGAGGCGGGGCGGGAGACGGCCGCCGCGGCGAGTCGTGGGGCGAGGCCGGCGACGCCGGAGCTCCGCGGCCCGGACCCCGGCCCGGGCGCCTCCGGCGCCGTCCCCCGCCCGCCGGGCGGGGCGAGGCCGGTCAGCAGGGCGGCGGCGGCGATCAGGGGGAGGATCCGGCTCATGCCCTAGGAGTCTGGACCACGGAACGTGTCCATGTGGACGCTTTAGGTGAACCCGATGGCCGTCCGGCGGGCGCCGGACGGCCGCGCCGGACGGCCCGGACGCGGGCCGGGGGGTGGAGCGGGCGGAGGTCGCCGCGATAATGGGGCGCATGCAGACCCCGATCGTGGCCCCCATCGTGGCCCCCGGCGTGACTTCCGTCATGGCTCCGGACGCGGCGGCCGGCGGCCCCGCCGCCGAGGCGCGGACGGTGCCGCGCCTTCCCGGTCCGGGCGAGCCCCGCTCGGTCGTGGTGCTGGGGTCCACCGGATCGGTGGGCACCCAGGCGCTGGAGGTGATCGAGCGCGAGCCGGGGCGGTTCCGGGTGGCCGGGCTGGTCGCGGCGGGCGGGCGGCCGGACCTGCTGGCCCGCCAGATCGCGCGGTTCCGGCCCGAGGTGGTGGCCGTCGCCGACGAGGCCGCCGTCCCCGCCCTGCGCGAGGTCGCCGGGGGCGTCCCGGTGCTGGGCGGGCCTGCGGGGGTGGAGGAGGTGGCCGCCTGGCCGTGCGACATCGTGCTCAACGGCATCACCGGCGCGGTCGGCCTGACCTCCACGCTGGCCGCGCTGTCGGCCGGGCGGGTGCTCGCGCTGGCCAACAAGGAGTCCCTGATCATCGGCGGGCCGCTGGTGAAGCGGCTGGCCGCACCCGGCCAGATCCTGCCGGTCGACTCCGAGCACTCGGCGATCGCCCAATGCCTGTGGGCGGCCGGTCCGTCCGGCCACGACCCCGCGGCGGTGCGCCGGCTGGTGGTGACCGCGAGCGGCGGCCCGTTCCGCGGCCGCGCCCGCGCCGAGCTGGCCGGCGTGACCCCCGAGCAGGCGCTGCGGCACCCGACCTGGGACATGGGCCCGGTGATCACCCTCAACTCCGCCACCCTGGTCAACAAAGGGCTGGAGGTCATCGAGGCCAACCTGCTGTTCGACATCCCCTTCGACCGGATCGCGGTGGTCGTCCACCCGCAGTCGGTGATCCACTCGATGGTGGAGTTCGTGGACGGCTCGACCGTCGCCCAGGCCAGCCCGCCGGACATGCGGCTGCCCATCTCGCTCACCCTCGGCTGGCCGTTCCGGGTGCCCGGCGCGGCCGCCCCGGTCGACTGGACGCGTGCCCACACCTGGACGTTCGAGCCGCTGGACGACGAGGCCTTCCCGGCGGTGGCGCTGGCCCGGCACGTCGGCGGGCTCGGCGGCACCGCCCCGGCCGTCTACAACGCCGCCAACGAGGTCTGCCTGGACGCCTTCGTGGCCGGCCGGCTGCCGTTCCCCGGCATCGTGGACACCGTGGCCGCGGTCGTCGAGCGGCACCGGCGCACGCCCGCCGAGACGGTCGAGGAGGTCCTGGCCGCCGACGCCTGGGCGCGGGCCCGGGCCCGCGAGTTGACCGGCGGGTGAGTCCCGTGTCCGGCACGGGTCGCCCGCCGACCGGCGGACCCGGCGGGTCCGCCGGTTACCTAGACTGGACGCGTCTGAGCGCGTTGCCGACCACCAAGGTGCGGGAAAGATATGACATCTGTTGATCTGGGGATCCCCTCGGTACGGACCAAGCCCATCGCCGAGCGGCGGGTGTCGCGGCAGATCATGGTGGGCGGGGTGCCGGTCGGCGGTGGCGCGCCGGTGTCGGTGCAGTCGATGACCACCACGGTGACCGCCGACATCAATGCCACGCTGCAGCAGATCGCCGAGCTGACCGCCTCGGGCTGCCAGATCGTCCGGGTGGCGGTGCCCTCGCAGGACGACGCGGACGCCCTGCCGATCATCGCGCGCAAGTCGCAGATCCCGGTGATCGCCGACATCCACTTCCAGCCCAAGTACGTCTTCGCCGCGATCGAGGCCGGGTGCGCGGCGGTGCGCGTCAACCCGGGCAACATCAAGAAGTTCGACGACAAGGTCGGCGAGATCGCCCGGGCCGCGACCGAGCACGGCACGCCGATCCGGATCGGGGTCAACGCCGGGTCGCTGGACCCGCGGCTGCTGGCCAAGTACGGCAAGGCCACGCCCGAGGCGCTGGTGGAGTCGGCGCTGTGGGAGTGCTCGCTGTTCGAGGAGCACGGCTTCACCGACATCAAGATCTCCGTCAAGCACCACGATCCGGTGGTCATGGTGCAGGCCTACCGGCTGCTGGCGGAGAAGTGCGACTATCCGCTGCACCTTGGCGTCACCGAGGCCGGGCCGGCCTTCCAGGGCACGGTGAAGTCCGCGGTGGCGTTCGGGGCGCTGCTGGCCGAGGGCATCGGCGACACCATCCGGGTCTCGCTGTCGGCACCGCCGGTGGAGGAGGTCAAGGTCGGCATCGCCATCCTGGAGTCGCTGGGGTTGCGCGAGCGCGGCCTGGAGATCGTGTCGTGCCCGTCCTGCGGGCGGGCGCAGGTCGATGTGTACACGCTGGCCGAGCAGGTGCACGCCGGGCTGGACGGGCTGAAGGTCCCGCTGCGGGTGGCGGTGATGGGCTGCGTGGTCAACGGCCCCGGCGAGGCCCGCGAGGCCGACCTCGGCGTCGCCTCCGGCAACGGCAAGGGCCAGATCTTCGTCAAGGGCGAAGTGATCAAAACGGTCCCCGAGTCCCAGATCGTGGAGACCCTCATCGAGGAGGCCCTGCGGCTGGCCGAGGAGATGGGCGTCGAGGTCGACCTGGAGGACGAGGCGGGCACCGGCCCGCAGGTCGTGGTCGGCTGATCCGGGCGGTCGCCGGCCGTTGACCGCGGCCGGCCGGGGTATTCATGCAGGGTGCGAGCACGGCGGCGAGTCGACCCGGCGCGGCCCAGGAGGCCGGGCCGCGCCCTGCGGGCGTTGCCGCTCGCGCTCGTCGCGGCCATCACGGTGGCCGACCTGCTCACCCCGGCGGAGATCCAGCTCAGCCCGCTGCTGATCATCGCGCCGGCGTTGACGGCCACGGTCGCCGGGCCCCGGTTCACCGGCCTGGTCGGCGCCGTCGCCATCGCCGACCAGGTGTTCCTGGACGTGCGCGCCCATCTGCTCGGCTCGCGCCTGTTCCAGTCGCAGCTCGCCGCGCTGGTCATTCTCACGGTCTACTTCGTGGCCTCCGCCTACCTGCGCGAGCGGAACCGGGAGAAGTTGGTGCTGGTCCGCTCGATCGCCGAGGTCGCCCAGCGTGCCCTGCTGCGGCCGATCCCGCCCCGCCTCGGGCCGCTCCGGCTGGCCCGGGTCTACCTGGCCGCCCAGCAGGAGGCGCAGATCGGTGGCGATCTCTACGCCGCGGCCCGGGCCGGGACGGTCACCCGGCTGCTCATCGGGGACGTGCGCGGCAAGGGCCTGCCATCGGTCTCCGACGCGGCCCTGCTGCTCGGCGCATTCCGCGAGGCGGCCCGGCACGACATCGGCCTGGCCGAGATCGCCCGCTACCTGGACGAGAGCGTCCGGGCCGACCCGGCGGAACGGGACGACTCGGGGCCGGAGTTCTCGGAGAACTTCATCACCGCGGCGGTGCTGGAGATCCCCGACGATCGGCCGACCGTGGACGTGGTCGACTGCGGCCATCCGCCGCCCCTGCTGCTGCGGGACGGCGAGATCACCGCGCTGCAGGCCGCCCGCCCCGCGCCGCCGCTCGGCCTCGGCGAGCTGGCACCGGCCACCGCTCACCAGGCGGAGAGCTTCGAGTTCCGCGCCGGCGACATCCTGCTGCTGTACACCGACGGCGTCATCGAGGCCCGCTGCCCGGCCGGGCGGTTCTACCCGCTGGCCGACCGGGCGCGCGCCTGGGCCGGGGATGACCCGGAGGACCTGGTCGGCTTCCTGCGCGCCGACCTGCTCGCCTACGTCGGCGGCCGGCTCGGCGACGACGCGGCCCTGCTCGCCCTGCGCCGGCTGCCCGATCAGGTACCTCCCGGCCGGTGAGCGGCACGCCGGACGGGCAACTACTACGCTCGGCAACCGGATGGACACGGATGGGTAAACATTGGCGGGGTCGGCCGTGGCCGGCGATCGCCATCCGGGAGCATCTCCTCTGCCACCGGAGCAGAGGAGTGACGGGTGAAGCGGGTTCTGTGGGTCGCCGCCGGCATGACGCTGGCGGTCACGTCGCTGACCGCCGGGACAGGCGCGGAGCCGGTGGCCCCGGCCGCCGTGTCCTGGGGCGCGTGCTCGGGGGCGCGGAGCGGCGCGCGAGTGGAGTGCGCGTCGGTCCAGGTGCCGCTCGACTACGGCCACCCGGACGGGCGGCGCGTCACCCTGGCGCTGAACCGCGTCAAGGGCGCCGAGTCGCACGGCCGCCACGGGCTCGGGGTGCTCCTGGTCAACCCGGGCGGTCCGGGCGCCTCCGGCACCGACCTGGCCCGGTACGTCGCGGCCGCCCTGCCGAAGGAACTGCTGGCGCGCTATGACGTCATCGGCTTCGACCCGCGCGGAGTCGGCGCGAGCCGGCCCGCGCTGACCTGCGTCGACGCCAAGGAGCACTACGCCGCTCCCCGCCGGGACGAGGTGCCGGCCGACCAGGCGGCCGAGCAGGCCCTGCTCGCCCGGGCGCGGCACTACGCGCAGGAGTGCGGCCGGCGGTGGCCCTGGCTGCTGCCGCACCTCACCACCGAGAACTCCGCCCGTGACATGGACGCGATCCGGCAGGCGCTCGGCGAACAGAAGATCAGTTATCTCGGATACTCCTACGGCACCTACCTGGGGTCGGTCTACGCCACGCTGTTCCCCGGCCGCGTCCGGCGGCTGGTGCTGGACAGCGTGGTGGACCCGGAGGGGGTGTGGTACCAGGCGAACATCGCCCAGGACTACGCCTTCGACCGGCGGCACCGCGACTTCCTGGCCTGGGTCGCCCGCAACGACGACGTCTACCGCCTGGGTGACACGGCGAAGGCGGTGACCGACGCCTGGTACGGCATGCGCCGCCGGCTGGCCGCACACCCGGCGGGCGGCATCGTGGGGCCGAGCGAGCTGGACGACATCTACACGGTGGGCGGCTACACCGACGCCGTGTGGCCGCAGTTCGCCGCCGCCTTCTCCACCTACGTGCGCCGGGGCGGCACCGATGGCCTGCTCGGCGCCTACCGCCAGCACGTGGACAACGACGCGGCCGCGGAGAACAACTACGCCGTCTACCTGGCCGTGCAGTGCCGGGACGCCCAGTGGCCGCGCGAGTGGTCGCGCTGGAACGCCGACACCGTCCGGATCCACCGCAAGGCGCCCTTCATGGCCTGGGCCAACGCCTGGTACAACGCGCCGTGCGCGTTCTGGCCGGAGAAGGGCGGCACGCCGGTCCGGGTCGGCGGCACCGCGCAGCTGCCCCCGATCATGCTGATCCAGTCCCGGCGGGACGCCGCCACCCCGCTGCCGGGCGCGCTGCGGCTACGCGAGCGCTTCCCCGGCGCGCGGCTGCTGATGGAGGGCGGCGGTAACCACGGGGTCTCGCTGGGCGGCAACGAGTGCGTCGACCGGTACCTCGCCACCTACCTGCGCGACGGGCGGTTGCCCGGCGGTGCCGACCGGCGGGCCGCGACCGCGGGCGCCGGGCGGCACGCCGACGCGACC
Source organism: Sphaerisporangium rufum (assembly GCF_016863395.1). Lineage (GTDB taxonomy): Bacteria > Actinomycetota > Actinomycetes > Streptosporangiales > Streptosporangiaceae > Sphaerisporangium > Sphaerisporangium rufum. Next base: position 26,765 of record NZ_BOOU01000045.1, read on the forward strand.
TGCCCGGCCGGCCCCGAGCCCCGCCCGGTGCTCCCCATGTCGTCGAGCGCCGGGTCGTCGGGACGAATGGCGGCCCTCCTCGGCCACTAGAGCCGGTTCGTTCCAAAATCGGGACGGTCGCGTAGGCTGGGCCCGTGATGTTGCGAACGTCGGCGTCGCGCGTTCTCGACGACCAGGACCGCGACGAGGTGCTCACCATCCTCGACGCGGATCCGGTGGCCAACGTGTTCGTCGCGTCGCGGGTCCGTGCCGTCGGGCTCAACCCGGCCCGGCTGGGCGGGCAGATGTGGGGCTTCGGCCCGCGTGGCGCGATGACCTCGCTGTGCTACGCCGGGGCCAACCTGGTGCCGGTGAACGCCGGATCCGAGGCGGTGCAGGCGTTCGCCGACCGCGCCCGCCGGCAGGGGCGCCGCTGCTCGTCGATCGTCGGGCAGGCGACCGCGGTCGAAGGCCTGTGGGAGCGCCTGGAACCGTACTGGGGCCCGGCCCGGGCGATCCGCTGGGCGCAGCCGGTGATGGCCATCGCCGCACCCTCGCCGGTGCCGCCCGATCCGCTGGTCCGCCAGGTGCGGCCGGACGAGTTCGGCACGCTGCTGCCCGCGTGTGTGGCGATGTTCACCGAGGAGGTGGGCATCTCGCCCGACCTCGGCGACGGCGGTGCCCTGTACCGCTCGCGGGTGGCCGAGTTGATCCGTATCGGCCGCTCCTACGCCCGCATCGAGGACGGCCAGGTCGTCTTCAAGGCGGAGGTCGGCGCGGTCACCCCGCAGGCGTGCCAGATCCAGGGGGTCTGGGTGCATCCGGACCGGCGGGGGCAGGGGTACGCCGCGCCCGGGATGGCCGCGGTGGTGGCGATGACGCTGCGGAACTTCGCGCCGACGGTGACCCTCTACGTCAACGACTTCAACCAACCGGCCCGGGCCGCCTACCGGCGGGCCGGTTTCGTCGAGGTGGACACCTTCATGTCCGTACTGTTCTGACCGTTCGGGTAACGGGTCGACGGTCGCCGCGACCGCCGGCGGGGAATCGCCGCGCCTCTTCCTGAGATCACCGCATGATGGTGATCGTGAAGGATGCCCGGACCCGGGCCGCGCTGACCGCGGGTGCCGCCGCGTCGACCGTCGGCGGTATCGCGGTCCCAGGCTGCCGGTCACAGGTCAGCGAGCGCTCCACGCGGACGGGAGTGGTGCGGAGCGTTCCGACCGGCGGCGTCAGGGCGGTCTGACCTGGCCGTCGAGCACGATGGAAGAAGACAGCGGCCGCCGGGTTCGGGCAGGCTTCACTCGCCCGCGACGCCGTCCGCCACGCCGGCGCCGGCCCCGCCGGCCGGCCTGAGCGCGGGAGGATCGTCGCGGCCGTCCACGTCGCGAAGGGGATCGAGATATGCCGTTGAATGACATGATCAGGCGAGCCGCCGCGGGCCGACCCGGGCCGGCGTCGCGGCGGTTACGCCGCGCCGCGGTGAGCGCCGTCGCCGCGCTCGCGCTGTGCGCGGGCACCGCGGGCGCGAGCACCGCCGCGGTGGAGGAGCCGGTCACCGGCCCGGCGCTGTTCGCCCGCGGCTTCACCCACGGCCAGGTGGCCGTGCAGGGCAGCATCCTGCACTACGTGCGCGGTGGGTCCGGTCCGGCGCTGGTGCTGCTGCACGGCTGGCCGGAGACCTGGCAGATGTGGCGGGGCGCCATGCCGGAGCTGGCCCGCGACCACACCGTCATCGCGTTCGACCTGCCGGGCCTGGGCGCCTCCACCGCGCCGGCGAGCGGCTACGACAAGGTCACCACCGCCGAGCGGCTCCGCGAGGCCGTCATCAAACTGGGCTTCCGCCAGGTGCAGATCCTCGGCCACGACCAGGGCGTGCTGATCGCCTACCCATGGGCCCGCGACCACCCCGGCGAGGTGACCAGGATCGGGGTGCTGGAGTCGCCGCTGTCCGGCTTCGGGCTGGAGGACCTGTACGGGCTGAGCTGGCACTTCCGGTTCAACATGTCCCCGGCGCCCATCCCGGAGACCATCATGGACGACGATGACGTGCCGACCTACCTCGGCATGATGTTCACCTTCAGCCACCGGCCGGAGAACATCGACAAGGAGGTCTACTACCGGGCCTACCGCGACCCGGCCAAGCGGCACGCCGGCTACGAGTACTACCGGGCGTTCGCCGCCGACGCCGAGAACAACCGGCAGAACGCGAGCCGCCGGCTCGCCATGCCGGTGCTGGCGATGGGCGGCCAGTACTCCTTCGGTCCCGGGGTCGCCGACTCCTTCCGCCAGGTGGCCGACGACGTGCACACCGTGGTCGCCCCGGACGCCGGCCACTTCATCCCCGAGGAGAACGCGCCCTTCCTCACCGCCTGCGCCAAGCTGTTCTTCGCCGCCACCGCCACCCCCGCGCCCAGCACCGACCTGGCGGGCTGCGCCCGCTGACCGGCTGGCGGCCTGCCCCGGGGGCGGGCCGCCGTCCAGGGCGCCGGCCGGCGTCGCGGGCAGCACGCCCGCGGCGCCGGCCGGTCCGGTTGCGGCACCGGGCGCCGGCCGCCACCGGAGGGGCGCACCGGGCGAGGGTGTCACCGGAGGGGGCGCCGGCCGCCACCGAGGGGTGGTCCGGCCGGCGCCGGACGGACGTGCCGGGTGCCGTCAGCCGCCGGGGACGCCGTCGTAGGCGGCCCGGGCGGCGGCCAGCAGCAGCTCGGACACCCGGCCGGCCGGCAGATCCATGGTCTGCACGACGGCCAGCTGCAGCGCGCCCATGACCGCCCAGGCGCGCACCCGGGCGGCCGCGTCCGGCTCCGGCCCGGCCAGCCGGGCGTATATCTCGTCGCGGAAGGCGCGGATCGTCTCGCCGCGCGAGCCGGGCGGTGCGGCATCCGCGCCGCCGATGTCGTCCATGAGCAGCCGGATCACCTCCCGGTGGCGCACCACGAACACGGTGAGCGGTTCGACGAAGCGGCGGGGACCGGCGCCCGGGTCCCGGCCGAGCAGCGCGAGCAGGTCGTCGGCGGCCGGGGCGAGCAGCTCGGCGGCCAGCCGGTCCTTGGGGTGGAAGTGGTAGGCGACCGCCGTCTTGGTCAGGCCGACCTCGGCCGCGATGTCGGCCAGCGAGGTGCCGGCGTAGCCGTGGGCGGCGAACAGCCGGCGGGCCGCCGCGAGGATCTTGCTCCGGGTGTCGTCTCCGGGGTCCGGTGTGGTCATCGTCTCACTTGTCCGCCCATGCCGTCCTGTCACGAGAAGCGCGCCTAAGCTACTGAATGTACGTCCTGCACGGTCGTACAGGACACGCGTGTCGTGAACTCTCATCTTGTCTGGGACGGGGATCCAATGGCGAGTCTTCTCGGCCGGCTGGGCGAATGGTGCGCGCGGCACGGCCGCCTGGTACTGGCGCTGTGGATCACCCTGGCCGTGGCGCTCACCGCGGGCACCCTGGTGTTCGGCCGCCCGACGAGCAACGACGTGTCCATCCCCGGCACCGACGCGCAGCGGGCGCACGAGCTGATGCGCGACGGCTTCGGCCCCGGGTACGACCCGGGCGGCAGCGTCCAGCTGGTGCTCTATTCGCCGGACGGCCCGCTGATCGCCAAGGAGCGCAAGCGCGCCGTCGAGGACGCCATGGCCGAGATCCGCCGGCTGCCGCATGTCGTCCAGATCGACGGCCCCTACCGGGCGGGCGGCCTGGCGGCCAACCTGGAGATCGGCGTGATCGGCGTCCGGCTGTCCGGGCACGACCAGGACAAGGTGGCCGAGACCACCGCGCAGATCTCCGCGGCGGCCGAGCCGGTGCGCCGGGCCGGCATCGAAGCGGTTCCCGCCAACAGCGGCACCCCGGCGGACAAAGAGATCAAGAGCGGCGCCAGCGAGATCATCGGAGTGATCTGCGCGCTGCTGGTGCTGCTGTTCGCGTTCGGCACGCTGGTGGCGGCCCTCGTGCCCATCTTCACCGCGGGCATCAGTCTCGGCGTCGGCCTCGGCGTCATCGGGCTGCTCGGCCACCTGGTCGACGTGCCCAAGCAGGCGCCGGTCATGGCGTCCATGATCGGTCTGGGCGTGGGCATCGACTACGCCCTCTTCCTGCTGTCCCGCCATCGCAAGCTGCTCGCCGACGGAGTGCCGGTGCACGAGTCGGTCCGCCGCACCGCGTCCGGCGCCGGCGGGGCGGTGCTGTTCGCCGGCGGCACGGTGGTCATCGCGCTCAGTGCCCTGCTGCTCGCCGGCTTTCCGCTGCTGCGCACCCTCGGCTGGCTGACCGGCATCTCGGTGATCTGCGCCGTGCTCACCTCGCTCACCCTGGTGCCGGCGCTGCTCGGCATCCTCGGCCACCGGGTCAACGCGCTGCGGCTCCCGCTGTCCGGTACCCGGCGCGACGCCGCGCACGCCGCGGGCAGCGGCTGGTCGCGGCTCGGCGTGTGGGTGGCCGGCCGGCCGTGGCGGGTGCTCGCCATCACGGCGGTCGTGCTCGGTGGCCTGGCCGCGCCGGCCCTCGGCCTGCGCCTCGGCCCGATCGACGAGGGCTACGCCGACCGCGGGCAGCCGGAGCGGCGGGCGTACGAGCTGATGGAGACCGGGTTCGGCCCCGGCGTGAACGGCCCGCTGCTGGTGGTCGGCGAGCCGGCCGCCCCGGTCCGGGCGAGTGATCCGCCCGCCCCGGTAGTGGCGGAGCTGGGCGACCGGCTGGCGGACCTGCCGGGCGTCGCGCACGTGGCTCCGGCCAAGGTGAACGACTCCGGGCGGGCGGTGCTGGTCCAGGTGGTGCCGGAGTACGCGCCGAGCGATCCGCGCGCGGCGGACCTGGTGCACGAGGTCCGGAGCATGGACGTGCCGGGCATGCGGCTGCACGTGGGCGGCAAGGTGGCCGGCATGACCGACGCGAGCGACCGCATCGCCGAGCGCACCCCCACCGTCATCGGAGTGGTCGTGCTGCTCAGCGCCCTGCTGTTGCTGCTGGCCTTCCGCGCGCCGCTGGTCGCGATCAAGGCCGCGCTGATGAACCTGATCTCGCTCGGCGCCGCCTTCGGCGCGCTGGCGATCGTCTTCTCCTTCGGGATCGGCAGCCATCTGGTCGGCCTGGATCCGCCGGTGTCGGCGTCCGCGTCGTACGTGGCGACGGTGTTCTTCACCGTGCCGATCGACTCCTACGTGCCGGTGATGCTGTTCGCCGTGCTGTTCGGCCTATCCATGGACTACGAGGTGTTCCTGCTCACCTCGGTGCGCCAGGCCTATCTACGCTCCGGTGACAACCGGCGCGCGGTCGCCGAGGGCCTGGGCGCGACCGGCCGGGTGATCACCTCGGCGGCGCTGATCATGGTGGCGGTCTTCGTCGCGTTCATCGCCTATCCCGACCCGGTGGTCAAGGTGTTCGGCGTCGGCCTCGCGGTCGCCATCGCGGTCGACGCGACCATCATCCGCGGCCTGCTGGTGCCGGCCACCATGGTGCTGCTCGGCCGGCTCAACTGGTGGTGCCCGCCGTGGCTGGACCGCCTGCTGCCGAACATCTCGGTCGCCGAGCACGCCGACGACGAGCCGGAACCCGCGCCGGAGCCCGTCCTGGCGGGCAGCCGCGGCTGACCGGGCGGTCAGCCGTCGCCGCCGGGGCGCCGCGGACGGGTGATCGTGGCGGCCAGCCGGCCGGCGGTGCGCTGGACGCGCAGGTATCCGAGCATGACCAGGACGGTCAGCAGGGCCGGAAGCAGCAACGCCAGTGTGCCGGCCACCGGGACCAGGGGAGCGGTGGACGCCGGGCCGGCGGTGACGAGCGGCAGGCTCGCCGCGGCCGGCGCCACCTGGGGCGCGCTGATGACGATGGGCGGGTCGGCCGGCGGCACGCCAGGCGCGGCGGGCGGTTCCGGGACGGCCGGGGACGGGACGGCCGGGGACGGGACGGTCACCGGTGGCATGGCGCCTGGTGTGCTGGGGCCCGGAACGGTGGCGCCCGGAACGGCGGCCTCCGGGGTGCCGGAGGTGGCCGGCGATGGACTGCCGCCGGCCGCGACCGGAGCGGCCGGGGAGGCCGGCGCCGCCGGGACGTCGAGCTCGGCCAGCGCCGCGTCCTTCTTGACGATCATCTCGGTGGCCCGCGCCGCGGCCAGGGTCTCCGCCTCCCGCGCGGCGGCCTCGGCGTCCAGCTCCGCCTTGATCCGGCCAGGGTAGCCGTAGCCGACGATGTAGGTGCCGTCGCGGGTCTTCTCCCGGACGAACCGGCCGTCGACGTTGCCCTCGATGGTGTGAATGTCACCGCCCTCGACGTCCAGCACCATGCCGACGTGGTCGATGCCGTCCACCGTGCCCGAGCCGCTCCAGTCGAAGAAGACCACGGCGCCCGGCTCCGGCTCGTCGCCCCAGGCGCCCTTGCCGATGAACCACTTGGCGTGGTCCACCGTGTAGGCGAACTGGCCGAACCACTTCTCGTAGCCCAGGCTGTGCGCGGCCCAGGAGAGGAACATGTCGCACCAGGGCTGGGCCGAGTAGTCGGAGTCGAACTCCACCGTCCGGCCGTACCAGGCACCGAACTTCGTGTAGCCACCGCCGCGCTCCTGGTAACCGAGCTGAGCCTGCAGCAATTCGATGATCTTGTCGAGTTCCGCCGACATAGGCAGTGGGGGACCTTCCGCGTTGGACAGCTGATGCCGGAGACCGTCCGGCCGTCCGTGCTGGAGGACCCTAGTAAGGAAAAGCGCAGGTCAAAACCACGCCAAGGCCGGGCCGGCCGCCCGTGGAGCCGGCCGGCGGGCCGGCGGATCCGCCGACGGCGGCGGCGGATCCGCGCCTTCACCGGTCTGCCGCAGATCATGCATCGAATCGGATTTCTTTACCTAAACATGACCAAAAGCGACAGCAAACCGGCACGGTCGGTGGTGTACCGATCAAGGAGTGGGGGCGACCGGCGCGGCGGAGGTGGCGGGTCCGGGGGCCGGCGCCGGGGTGGCCGCGATCTCGTCCGGAAGGCGCAGCCGGCTGACGATCCACGGCAGCGCCTGCGGCAGCTCCCGGTTCCAGGTGGTGAAGTTGTGCCCGCCGCTCGGCAGGATCAGCGACGCGGCCTGCATGGGCGGGCGGACGGCGGCCAGGAAGTCCAGGGTCGTGCGGTAGTTGGACTCACCCTTGCGGCTGCTGGTCACCAGCACCGAGATCGGCGGATGCGGCAGGTTGGCCAGCCGCCACATCAGATCGTTCTCCTGGGCCAGATCCGGGCTGCCGCCGAAGAGGTCCCCGGTGGTGGCGTCGGCGGGCGGCCGGTAATAGCCCGACAGGGACGCGGCGGCCCCGAAGGACTCCGGGTGGCGCATGCTCATCTTGAGCGCGCAGTAGCCGCCGGTCGAGCCGCCGAGAACGCCCCAGCTCGCCGGTTCGGTGCCGACCCGGAACACCCCGGCCATCGCCTCCCGGAGATCCTTGGTGAAGAAGGTCTCGACCTGCGGCCCGTCCGGCACGTCCATGCACTCGGTGTCGCGGGGCGGGGCGAGGGTCGGCCGCATGAGGATCAGGATGGCCGGGGCCATCTCCCGCCGATCGATGCTCCGCGCCGCGGTGGCGGGGATGTTCATCCTGGTGATCAGGTTGCGGGCGTCACCGGGGTACCCGGTCAGCACGAGCACGGCGGGGAACCGGGTGCCGGCGTACCGGGGGTCGAAGTACTGCGGCGGCAGGTAGACATACGCGGGGGCGCTCAGGGTGGAGGCGGCGCCGGTGACGACCACGTGCTCCAGCCGGCCGCCCTGATATCGCTGCCCGCCCCGGGACAGCGTCACCGGGGAACTGCTCATCACCTGCACCCGGGCGCTGGACGGGGCGTCCGGGGGCTCCTGTTCCAGGTCGGCGACGATCGGCGCGGCGGCGCCCCGGCCCGAGCCGAGCAGGTCGTCCCAGCTGCCGTAGAAGCCGAAGTAGTTGTTGATCAGCAGGGCCAGCGCGCCCAGGGTGAGCACCTGGTTGCCGACCAGCACGCCGACCCGGCCGAGCACCGCCGGCCAGGTGCGGGCGCTCAGCCGGGGCCAGAGCCACCAGGCCGACCCGGCCAGACCGCCCACCGCGAGCAGGATCGCGGCGACCTGAAGACTCGTCGCGGTGAGTTCCACGCTGACGCCCCCCGATTTCCGGCACCACTCCCACCGTCCATTTCGTGGTACCCAACAAATGTTATCCAATAGAGATAAGGCTGCGGTAAGGACTCATCGCCACGAAGCACCCCTGGTGTCCGAACTTTTCGGACACGCAGGCCGGCGGCGAGCGCCGGGCATCATGGCTGGTCAGTGCGGTCGGGGGCCGCTGGCCAGCCATAGTCCGATTAATGGCGATTTCTCGCGATAAGTACTGCTATTCGCGGGGTGCGGGGAGGAGAGAACGCGCTGGGGGTGCGTCAGGAAGCGTGCGGAGAATAGAGCACGAAGTCGTTTCCCGACGGGTCGCGCAGCACCGCGCGAATCTCGTGCGGCCCGGTCGCCGGCCCGCTGACCACCTCGGCGCCCGCCGCCGCCAGCTCGGCCGCCGCGGCGGGAACGTCGGCCACCTTGTACGACGGCGCGGTGACCGCGCCGGCCACCTGCTCCGCCCGCGCGGCCAGCGCGATGGTCACCCCGCCCGCGTCCAGCATCGCGAACCGGTCGCCGTCCCGGAAGCGCAGCGACAGGCCGAGGCCGCCGGTGTAGAAATCCAGCGCCTTGTCCAGATCGTCCACCGGGATCAGTACGTTGCCGAGCTTCTGGACGTGAACGCCCATCGGACCTCCAAGGTCGGTCGCCTGCCGGCCGCGGCGACGCCGGCCGCCGATGTCACGCTAGGCCACCCGCGACACCGAAGTGAAGACGCCTCACTCCGGCGCCGGGGTACCCCTACCGGCCGCGAGGCGGTTCAGCCGATCTGCCCGCCGTCACCTTCCTGGCCGGGCGGCGGGGAGGGCGACGGCGACGGCCGGGGGGTCGGCTCCCTGGTCGGTTCCTTCGTCGGTTCCTTGCTCGGCTCGGGGCTCGGTTCGGCACAGGCCGGGCCGCGACGCGTGGTCCGCGCGGTGTCGGTGGCGGCGCCGAGCGCGGACGACACCCGGACGGTGACGCTCCGCACGTCGGTGTAGCCGCACTTCGGCGTGTCGAACCCCACGGTGAACTCCCGCTCGTAGGAGGAGTCACCGCTGAGCGAGGCCGTCCGGTCGGCGGTCCGGGTCACCGTACGCTCCCCGATGGTGAGCGTCTGCCGGAACGCCGCGGCCACGCCGACCGCGCCCGGGGTGGCGTTGGTCACCCGGACCCGCAGCGTCTGGCCGTTCCACGAGACGATGGACACCGCCGGCGGCGGGCACTTCGGCCCGGCGACCCTGATCTCCCTGGACCGGGCGCCGCCGGCGGCCGCCGGGTCGGTGCTCACCCGCACGCCGAGCCAGGCGGCGGCGCCGCACTCGACGTCCCCGAGGTCGCCGCGCATCGCCAGCGAGTAGGAGGTGCGCCCGGTCAGCGTGCGGGTCGCCCGGTCCACCACCTTGGCGGTGCCCTCGCCCTCGCGCCGGGTGAACTCGGCGGCCACCCGGACCGCGCCCGGCCCGCTCGTGCGCATGGTCACCTCGGCGGTGCGGCCGTTCCACTCCACGGCCAGGCCGTCCACGGTGGGTGGCGGGCAGGCGGGGCCGCGCACCGCCACCACCCTGCTCACCGCGCCACCGCGCGCCTTCGGAGTGGTGGCCAGGGTGACCTGCCGGTACACCGTGGTGCCGCAGGCGGGCGCGGTGAAGCCGCCGTCCACCGCCCGGTTGTAGGCGGTGGCGCCGGTCAGGGTGAGAGTGCGCGTGGCGCCCGGGACGAGATCGGCGCGAGACGGCCCCTCGGCGAACCTCGCGGTGAGGGTGACACCGAGCGTGGTGGATGTGCGCAGCCGCACCGTGGCGGTACGGCCGTCGAACCCGGCCAGCGCCAGGTCGTCCACGGTGAGCGGGGCCGGAGAGGGGGACGCGGAGGGCGGCCGGGGCGGCGGTGTGGGCGACACGGTCGGCGCCGCGGTGTCCGGCGGGGGCGGCACCCGCGTCGGGCCGCCGGTCGGCGCCGGGTCGGACGGCGGGGGATCGGACGGCTCGGCGTCGGTGGTCTCCGCCGGACCGGCGGGACTCGGGCCGGGGCTCGGGCTCAGGGTGTCGGGGTCCGGCGTCGGGTCGACGGGGGCCACCACGCCGGCCTGCACGGTGGGGCGCGGGGTGGTGGTCAGCGCGACGTCGCGCACCGGCTGGCGGCTCGCGGCGATCACCGCGATGATCACACCGACCGCGAGGATGCCGGTGCCGACCAGCATGCGCGCGTGCCGCAGCGGCCGGCGCAGGACGGTGCGGGCCAGGCTGGTGGACGCCGCGGGCACCGGCTCGGCCAGCGGGAACAGCAGGGCGAGCAGGGCGGCGAGCTCGGCCAGGTGGCGCCGGCCGCGCTGCTCCCACTCCGGCCCGTAGGCCGCGATGGCCGCGGTCTCCAGCTCGCCGACGAAGGCGCGCGCGGTGGCGGGCCGGCCGGCCGGATCCTTGGCCATGCCCCGGGCGACCAGTGCCCGCACCGAACTCGGCACCGCCTCGACCGGGACCGCCGCGGTCAGGTGCTGGTGGCGGAGCACCGAGACATGCTCGGCGGCGAACGGGCGGCGGCCGGTGAGGCACTCGAAGAACACGCAGGTGGCCGCGTAGACGTCGGTCGCCGGACCGGCCGGGGAGCCTTCCCACTGTTCGGGTGCCATGTACGGCGGGGTGCCGGCCGACAGGCCCGCCTCGCCGGTGGGGGTGGCGATGCCGAAGTCGGCGAGCTTGCTCTGCCCGTCCGCCTGGATCAGCACGTTCTCCGGCTTGTAGTCGCGGTGCACGATGCCGGAGGCGTGCGCGGCCGACAGGCCGAGCAGCGAGCCCTTCAGCACGGCCAGCGCCGCCTCCGGGCTGGTCGAGCCGTGCTCGCGCAGGATCGCGCGCAGCGCGACGCCGTCGACCAGCTCCATCACGATGGCCGCGCCGAGCGGGCTCTCCACGTACTCGTAGAAGCGCACGATGTTGGGGTCGCCGATCTCCACCATCGTGCGGGCCTCCTCGCGGAAGGCCGCGAGGAAGTGCGGGTCGGACCGCAGCTCGTCGCTGAGGTACTTGATCGCGACATGCGCGCCGGTCGCCTCGTAGGTGGCGAGCACCACCCGGCCGCTCCCGCCGCTGCCGAGCACGCGTTCTTCCCGGTATCCCGGAACGGACCAGGCGTCCATCGTCTGTCCCCTCGAAGGTGGTGCGCCACGTTCCCCTCAAGAAGGTCTCACCGGGCGCGCCGATTGTCACGGAAATGGTAGATCATCGGGGTGACGATTCGATTACGTTAGGTATACCCGTCCGGCATGACCCGCCCCCAGGGGCACCACCTGCTGGACCACCCCGCGGAGCGTGAGTTGACCCCGCCGCCGGCCCGTCCCGGCGTTC